>NZ_JBVQPQ010000002.1:0-913766 GCF_055721145.1 Bacillus sp. VA15
CACTTCAACCGGATAACTCACTCTTGTCCTCATAGAAAAAACACCTCCAAGTCTAATTTCGGATAACAATCATCCGTTTTCAAACTTGAAGGTGTTTTTATTTGTCTCATCTTATGGGGTCAGTCCCTTACGACAGGCTTTTTTATTTGAATGTAATCCGCACTGGTAAACGTTTAACGCCAAACACAAAGGGACTAGGGATCGCTTCAAGCTTTTCATCATGATCAGCTTTTTCGATACAGGCTGACATTGATAAAAGGGAGGAAAGAGCGATGTTCGCTTCAAGCCTGGCCAATGGAGCGCCGAGGCAAAAGTGAATCCCGAATCCAAAGCTGAGATGAGGATAGGAAGGGCGGTCAATCTTAAAACAATCAGGTTCACAAAATTTGTCTTCATCGCGGTTGGCTGACGCGATCCAGCTGATAACGGAAGATCCCTTTTTGATGAACACTCCGCCAAGCTCTGTGTCTTCCGCCGCGACACGCCCGATGGCCTGCACAGGCGGATAGTAGCGAAGCGTTTCTTCTATTACATTGGCAATATTGTCTGTATTTTGTCTTACCTGCTGTTGGACCACTGAGTCTTCTGTCAGATAACGAACTGCATTTGCAATCAAATTTGTAGTCGTTTCATTCCCTGCGACGAGAAGAAGAATACAAAAACCGATCAGCTGTTCTTCTGTTAAATGTTCTCCGTCGATTTCCGCCTGTAAAAGCATTGTCATTAAATCTTCTTTTGGTTCAGTTCTTCGTTTTGACAGGATGTCCCTGAAATAGTCACTTAAAAAAGTGTGGCCATCACGCCGATTATGGAGCATGTCAGCAACAGCTTTGTCGGAGCTATCCTTTGCTCCAGCTACAAGTACGTCGGAGTATGTTTTAATCAAGTGGCGGTCTTCAATCGGAGCGCCCAGCATTTCAGCTATGATGATAACAGGGAGGGGACCTGCAAAATCTTCAATGATATCGATTGTACTCTTTTGCCGTGCTTCTTGTAAGAGAAATGCTGTCACGTCTTTTATGCGGGTTTCGAGTTGCTTTACTGCTTTTGGGGTAAACGCTCTGTTGACGAGAGCCCGTAATTTGGTGTGTTTCGGAGGGTCCATTGTTAATATACTTTCAGTCTGTATGCCGCGTTTTGATGAAAAGAACTTGGGATTTTTCAGGACGAACTGAACATCATCGTATTTGAAAACATCCCAGCAATCCCGCTGTTGGTCATAACGGACAGGGGACTCACGCCGGAGCTTATCATAAATTGGGAAAGGAAAAAGCCGGTCTTTTTCGGAGTGCAATTCTTCCATCGGAATAAGGTTGGCGTAACGTTCTTCCTTTGAAGGGCGTGCAGTTTGATTTGTCATTCTATCATCTCCTTTCTCCATACGTTACCAAACCCTGTTTTTCAATTCAATGGACATAAAATAAAGAAAATGTAAATCGGACAATCGTTTCACATTGAAGATAACGGTGAAGATCGGCTATAATAAAACTAAATGAACTGTGTACCAAATGTTCAATATCTATTTTATATTCCGCTGCAATGATAAACAGCAAATATGAGGATTACTGGATTAACAGTCCTTAATATAAAGAAGGAAACCAATAGTATAAAATTGAATATTTAGTACATAGTGTTCTCAGTGACAGAAGAAGGGGTGCATATGATGAAAGAGGAAAAAAGAAGTTCAACTGGCTTTTTAGTTAAACAGCGCGCATTTTTAAAACTTTATATGATAACGATGACAGAGCAAGAAAGACTTTACGGACTAAAGCTGCTTGAGGTGCTTCGGTCTGAATTTAAAGAGATTGGATTTAAACCAAATCACACAGAAGTATACCGGTCTTTGCATGAGCTTCTTGATGACGGGATATTAAAGCAAATCAAAGTAAAAAAAGAAGGGGCTAAGCTCCAGGAAGTCGTACTCTATCAATTTAAAGATTACGAGGCTGCCAAACTATATAAAAAACAGCTGAAGGTTGAGCTGGACCGCTGTAAAAAACTGATTGAAAAAGCGCTCTCAGATAATTTTTAATAGAAACAAACACCCGCGCAGCAGTGTGCATCGGGTGTTTTCTGCTTTACATTATACATATTTGTCGAAAAGAAACAATACAAATCAATGATGACCTTCACACTTGACATCATTTCCTCACGTGGTAACATTTTAAACGTGTGAAAATGCGAACAAAAAAGCGAACAAAGGAGATGTTACCGATCTTTGATCAAAAAAAAGTAGCCTTTATAGGAGCAGGATCTATGGCGGAAGGAATGATATCAGGTATCGTTCGTGCCAACAAAATCCCGAAACAAAACATCTGCGTTACAAACCGCAGCAATACAGAGCGATTAGCTGAACTTGAACTTCAATATGGAATCAAAGGCGCCTCACCGAACCAAATGTGTATTGAAGACATGGATGTGCTCATCTTGGCAATGAAGCCAAAAGACGCCGAAAGCGCTCTGTCATCACTAAAAACACGTATTCAACCCCATCAATTAATCTTGTCGGTCCTTGCCGGCATAACCACCTCTTTTATTGAACAATCATTGCTTAATCAACAGCCGGTTGTCAGGGTGATGCCCAACACCTCCAGTATGATCGGTGCTTCTGCAACAGCCATTGCGCTTGGCAAGTATGTGTCAGAAGACCTGCAAAAGCTGGCTGAAGCACTGCTCGGATGCATGGGTGAAGTCTATACCATCCAAGAAAATCAAATGGACATATTCACCGGAATTGCCGGCAGCGGCCCCGCGTATTTTTATTATTTAATGGAATTCATTGAAAAGACAGGCGAGGAAGCGGGCCTCGATAAACAGTTATCTCGAAGCATCGGCGCACAGACGCTTTTAGGTGCCGCAAAAATGCTCATGGAAACAGGAGAACAGCCTGAGGTCTTAAGAGACAATATCACGTCACCGAACGGAACGACTGCTGCCGGGCTGCAAGCCTTGAAAAAGAGCGGCGGCGGAGAAGCGATTTCTCAAGCGATTAAGCATGCGGCTAAGCGTTCAAAGGAAATCAGCGACGATATCGAAAAAACAGCGGCACCGCTATCAGGAGTGATAAAGTGACGCCTGATACAAACATGAAAAGAGTCGTTGTGAAGATTGGAAGCAGTTCATTAACAAGCCTTCATGGAGAAATCAGCATTCGAAAATTAGAAGCGTTGGTCGACCAAGTCGTCAAACTCAAAGACGCCGGCTATGAAGTGATTTTGGTTTCCTCAGGCGCGGTGGCGGCGGGATATCGGAAGCTCGGATTTATCCGAAGACCCGAAAAGCTTCCGGAAAAACAAGCATCAGCCTCAATTGGCCAGGGCCTGCTGATGGAAGCTTATTCAAAGCTGTTTTTGGCACACGGCTATGTTGCATCCCAAATTTTAATTACGAGAAGCGATTTTTCTGATGAATATCGATATAACAATGTCCGGAATACAATGAATGTACTTCTCGAACGCGGCATCATCCCGATTATCAACGAAAATGATACAGTTACCGTCAATCGGCTCAAGTTTGGCGACAATGATACGCTCGCAGCAAAAGTCGCCGGATTAATTGATGCAGATATGCTTGTGATTTTATCAGATATCGACGGATTATATGACGGCAATCCGCGTACAAATCCAGAAGCGAAAAGGATGGAGCGGGTAAGTGAAATAACGCCTGACATCGAAGCGTGTGCAGGTGATACTGGCAGCGGCGTCGGCACTGGCGGTATGCGCTCTAAGCTTGATGCGTTTAAAATCGTAATGGCATCCGGAATTAAAGGATTTCTTGGTCAGGCAGATGCAGGTGATATTTTATATCAAGCCGTTCATGAAGTAGCGGAAGGCACCTATTTTGAAGCAGAGGGAACGCTTCCGTTGAATCAAAAGGAGCAGTGGATCGCTTTTAATTCCGGCCCGGAAGGTGAAATGATTTTATCAGATGATTATTCCCGAAAAATAACAAGCGGCCAATCGAGTTTATATCTGGACGGTGTACAGGAGATTAAAGGAAAATTCAAAAGCGGATCAGTTGTTCGGCTGATGGATTCACAAGGGGCAGAAATCGGGCTCGGAATCGTCAATTATTCTTCTGTACAGCTTCAAGAACCGGAAAAGAAGGAAGAATTGATAAACAAAGCTGTGATTGATCAGGAAGCATTTGTTTGCCATGTAGATTTATCTTTGCCTGTCAATTAATTTGCAGTAAAAAACCCGAAGCTTCTTTTATAGAAGCTCGGGTTCGTTTTTTTATTGATACTGCTCCAGCTTAGAGAAGAATTGAATGACAAACTCATAAAAGTCATTCGCAGACGGAGCAAGCTCTCTGTTTTTTGGTTTAATGATCCCGACAGTCCGTTTTACTTGAGGGAACTCAATTGGAATTTTCACAGTAAAACGAGGTGTCGTTTCAGCAAAAGTGCTTTCAGGCAGAAGGGTAACGCCCATTCCTGCGGACACTAATCCTTTGATCGCATCCAAATCCTCACCCTCCGTAGAAACGAGAGGAGCAAAGCCGGCTTGTTTGCAAGTATCGATTGCCATCTTCCTGAGTACAAATCCTTCCGGGAACAATACAAATTGGTCGTTGCGCAAATCAATTAAATGAACCGTTTTTTGTTTGGCAAGCGGATGATTTAATGGAACAAGCGCGTAAATTTTTTCTGTGAATAAAATTTTCCCTGCTATGTCAGGGAAATTCGTCGGCACCGGCCCTAATAAAGCCAAATCAATATCGCGGTTTCTGACAGCTTCAATCAGAAACTTATAGGAGCCTTGGCGCAGCAAAAATTCGACGTGCGGATATTCTTCTTTAAATGCTGAAATGACAGTCGGCAAAAGCTGGCTGGCAAGGCTTGTAGGAAAGCCGATCTTTACCGTTCCGCGATGCGGGTCGAGATACTCATCAATTTGTTCTTTCGCATAATCGATGGCTTTCATCGCCGTTTTCACATGAATTAAAAATTCTTTTCCGATCGGCGTGAGTTTGATATTTCTCCCTTCACGTTCAAATAAAGTCACATTTAATTCTTCTTCAAGATTTGCAATTTGTCTGCTGATTGCTGATTGGGCCACATGCAAATGATCAGCGGCTTCTGAAACGTGTTCTCTTTCAGCCACCTCCATAAAATAACGCAGTTGGCGCAGCTCCATGTTTGTCTCACATCCATCTATCTCATTTTGAGATTCTTTTGATCTAAATTATATATTGTTTATATCGTTTTGAAAACCTACAATGATTATAGAGTGTTAGATTTTATGACCGGTATTATCGGAAATTGATCGGGGGAGAGGAATTATGACGTACAATCAAATGCCAAAAGCTCAAGGTCTCTACCGTCCTGAATTTGAACATGATGCATGCGGAATCGGCCTATATGCGCACTTAAAGGGCAAGCAGACTCACGACATCGTCAAACAAGGGCTTAAGATGCTTTGCCAGCTAGACCACAGAGGAGGCCAAGGCAGTGATCCGGATACAGGAGACGGAGCCGGCTTACTGGTTCAAATCCCTGATGCATTCTTTAGGAAAGAGTGCAAAGACATCAATCTGCCGGAAAAAGGGCGTTACGGGGTAGGAATGGTCTTTTTCTCACAGAAGAAAGATGAAAGAAAAAAAATCGAAAAGCAAATCAATGCACTGATTGAACAAGAAGGCCAAGTCGTTCTTGGATGGAGAACTGTACCTGTAAATGTCGGAAAAATCGGAACAGTAGCGCAAAAAAGCTGTCCGTTTGTCCGTCAGGTATTTATCGGTGCGAGTTCTGATCTGAAGGACAATTTGTCTTTTGAACGAAAATTGTATGTCATTCGCAAACAGGCTGAAAACTGGGGAGTAACGGAAGGTTTTGATTTTTATTTTGCCAGTCTTTCAAGCCAGACCATCGTTTACAAAGGCCTTTTAACACCTGAACAAGTTGATGCGTTTTATTCTGATCTGCAGGATGAAGCATTCGTTTCTGCTTTTGCGCTTGTCCATTCACGCTTCAGCACCAACACATTCCCTACATGGGAAAGAGCGCATCCTAACCGCTATTTGGTTCACAACGGTGAAATCAACACCCTTCGCGGAAACATCAACTGGATGAGAGCGCGTGAGCAGCAATTTGTATCTGAAAGCTTCGGTGAGGACTTAAACAAGATTCTGCCGATTTTAAATGCTGACGGCAGTGACTCATCCATTTTGGATAACGCATTTGAATTTTTCGTGATGGCTGGACGCAAACCGGCACATACAGCGATGATGCTCATTCCTGAGCCGTGGACGGAAAATACGCATATGTCTAAGGAAAAAAGAGCGTTCTACGAGTACCATAGCTCTCTGATGGAGCCTTGGGACGGACCGACAGCCATTTCATTTACTGACGGAAAACAAATCGGTGCGATCCTTGACCGGAATGGTCTCCGTCCGGCCCGTTATTATGTAACAAAAGATGATTATATTATTTTCTCATCTGAAGTAGGCGTTATTGAAGTTGAACAGGAGAACGTTTTATATAAAAACCGTCTCGAACCTGGAAAAATGCTTTTAATAGACCTAGAAGAAGGCCGCATTATCTCGGATGAAGAAGTCAAAACACAAATTGCAACGGAGTACCCGTACCAAAAGTGGCTTGAAGAAGAGCTTGTGCAAGTGAATCCTGATCCGGAATCAAGAGAGGAAGAACAGTTTACAGATCTTCTTACTCGCCAGAAGGCATTCGGATACACATATGAAGATATCCAAAAATATTTAATTCCTGTCATTAAAGAAGGCAAAGATCCTCTCGGTTCAATGGGGAATGACGCGCCGCTTGCTGTTCTGTCAGACCATGCGCAATCACTGTTTAACTACTTTAAGCAGCTGTTTGCACAAGTAACGAACCCGCCAATCGACGCGATTCGTGAGCAGCTTGTGACATCAACGATGACGTGGCTCGGTGCAGAAGGCGATCTTCTTCATCCGAGTGAGCGAAACGTTCGCCGGATTAAACTGTATACACCTGTTTTATCAAACGAACAATTTTACGCATTAAAAACGATTGTTCATCCTGATTTAAAAAGCCAAAAAATCGATGTGCTGTTTTCAGAGGATCTTGAACGCGGATTAAAGGACATGTTCACACAGGCAGAGAAAGCCATCAGCCAAGGCGTAAGCCTGTTAATTTTATCAGATAAAAAGATGAATGAACGCCTGACACCAATTCCGCCGCTTCTGGCAGTCAGCGCGCTGCATCAGCATTTAATCCGCAAAGGGCTGCGTACGAAAGTCAGCATTATTGTGGAATCAGGAGAAGCGCGTGAAGTGCATCACTTTGCAGCATTAATCGGTTACGGCGCAGATGCGATTAATCCTTATCTCGCTTATGCGACCTACAAGCAGGAAATTGATGAAGGACGTTTGGATATCAGCTATGAAGAAGCGGTCAGCAAATATGGAAAAAGCATTACTGAAGGTGTCGTAAAAGTCATGTCCAAGATGGGGATTTCAACTGTACAAAGTTACAGAGGCGCCCAAATCTTTGAAGCGGTAGGAATCAGCCGTGATGTAATTGACCGCTATTTCACAGGTACTGCATCACAGCTCGGCGGCATCGACATAAAAACAATTGCGGAAGAGGCGCAGCGCCGCCACCGGGAAGCGTATCAGGATGATTTCAGCAAAACGCTTGAATCAGGAAGTGACTTCCAATGGAGAAACGGCGGAGAGCATCATGCGTTTAACCCGAAAACGATTCATACCTTGCAATGGGCATGCCGCAGAAATGATTACAATCTGTTTAAACAATATACAAAAGCGGCAGATGAAGAGCGAATCGGATTTTTACGGAACTTGTTTGGATTTGACGGAAACCGAAAGCCGCTGAAATTAGAAGAAGTCGAATCCGCTGAATCGATTGTCAAACGCTTTAAAACAGGTGCGATGTCATTTGGATCCTTGAGTAAGGAAGCGCACGAAGCTTTAGCAATCGCAATGAACCGTCTTGGCGGAAAAAGCAACAGCGGTGAGGGCGGAGAAGATCCAAAACGCTTTGTTCCAGATGAAAACGGTGATGACAGAAGAAGTGCAATCAAACAAATTGCATCCGGACGTTTCGGTGTCAAAAGCCATTACCTCGTCAATGCAGATGAGCTGCAGATTAAAATGGCGCAAGGCGCTAAGCCGGGTGAGGGCGGGCAGCTGCCTGGCAATAAAGTATATCCTTGGGTTGCCAATGTCCGTGGATCAACGCCTGGTGTCGGATTAATCTCACCACCGCCGCACCATGACATTTATTCGATTGAGGATTTGGCCCAGCTGATCCACGATTTGAAAAATGCCAACCGTGACGCAAGAATCAGCGTGAAGCTGGTGTCAAAAGCAGGCGTAGGCACAATTGCTGCAGGTGTTGCCAAAGCGACTGCCGATGTCATTGTAATCAGCGGTTACGATGGAGGTACAGGTGCCTCTCCGAAAACCAGTATTAAACATACAGGGCTTCCGTGGGAGCTTGGCCTCGCAGAAGCACATCAAACATTAATGCTGAACGGACTCCGTGACCGTGTTGTATTAGAAACAGACGGAAAGCTCATGACGGGCCGAGACGTTGTGATGGCTGCCTTGCTCGGAGCTGAAGAATTCGGTTTCGCAACGGCTCCATTAGTTGTACTCGGTTGTGTCATGATGCGTGCCTGCCATTTGGATACATGTCCTGTCGGGGTAGCGACACAAAATCCAGAGCTTCGCAAAAAGTTCATGGGAGATCCTGATCATATTGTGAACTATATGTTGTTCATTGCTGAAGAAGTTCGTGAGTACATGGCTGCGTTAGGCTTCAAGACATTTGATGAAATGATCGGCCGCACTGACGTACTTCATGTGAGTGAACGCGCGAAGGCGCACTGGAAGGCAAGCCAGCTTGATTTGTCTACACTTCTTTATCAGCCTGAAGGCGTACGAACATTCCAATCGCCACAAAATCATAAAATTGATCAATCACTTGATATCACAGCGATTCTCCCGGCCGTACAAGAAGCCATCGAGTCTGGAAAAGAAGCGGATGTTTCTATCGCAATTAACAATACAAACCGTGTAGCCGGAACGATAACAGGCAGTGAAATTTCAAAACGCTACGGAGAAGAAGGGCTTCCTGAAGATACGATCAAGCTGCAGTTTACCGGATCAGCCGGACAAAGCTTTGGAGCCTTCGTTCCTAAAGGAATGACGCTTTATTTGGATGGAGACTCAAATGATTATGTCGGAAAAGGGCTTTCTGGCGGAAAAATCATCGTCAAGTCACCGGAAGGATTCAATTCCGCTTCAGATGACAACGTCATTATCGGCAACGTGGCTTTCTACGGTGCGACAAGCGGAGAAGCATACATTAACGGACGTGCGGGTGAACGCTTTGCCGTTCGGAATAGCGGTGTGAACGTGGTTGTAGAAGGTATTGGTGACCACGGCTGTGAATACATGACTGGCGGCAGTGTTGTCGTACTCGCTGATGTAGGCAAAAACTTCGCTGCAGGTATGTCCGGCGGAATCGCTTATGTTCTCGCCGAAGATGTAAAAGCGTTTAAACGCAAATGCAATCTTGAAATGATTTTATTTGAATCATTAGAGGATGAGGAAGAAATCGAACAAATTAAAGCAATGCTTGAAAAACATGCTGGGTATACAAACAGCCAAAAAGCGGCAGACCTGCTTGATCAGTGGGAAAACAGCGTGAAAAAATTTGTCAAAGTCATTCCGAAAAACTATAAACAAATGCTGGCGAGCATCGAAGAGCAAAAAGCTGCAGGTTTATCAGATGAAGAAGCCGTCATGTTCGCATTTGAAGCCAACACGAAGCCAAAGCAGAATACAGCAACATCGGGACAAAAACAAGCGGTAGTGCAGTAAGGAAGGGGAGAGGAACATGGGGAAACCAACTGGATTTATGGAGATCAAGCGAGAAAAACCTGCTGAGCGGGACCCTCTCACTCGCTTAAAGGATTGGAAAGAATATTCTGCTCCTTTTTCAGAAGAAGCATCGAAACGTCAGGGGGCGCGGTGTATGGATTGCGGTACGCCGTTTTGCCAGATCGGTGCGGACATTAACGGATTTACATCCGGCTGTCCAATTTACAACTTAATTCCTGAATGGAATGATCTTGTCTACCGGGGCAGATGGAAAGAAGCATTGGAACGTCTTTTGAAAACAAACAACTTTCCTGAATTCACTGGGCGGGTATGTCCCGCTCCTTGTGAAGGTTCATGTACATTAGCGATTTCAGACCCGGCCGTATCAATTAAAAACATTGAGCGGACCATTATCGACAAAGGATTTGAGAACGGCTGGATTCAGCCTAGAATTCCCAAAAAACGAACAGGCAAAAAAGTGGCCATCGTCGGGTCGGGCCCAGCCGGACTGGCGAGTGCAGACCAGCTGAATCAAGCAGGACATTCCGTCACTGTTTTTGAGCGCTCAGACAGAGCCGGCGGCCTTTTAACATACGGCATTCCGAACATGAAGCTTGAGAAGGGGATTGTAGAACGCCGGGTTAAATTGCTGACGCAAGAAGGAATTGATTTTGTCACGAACACAGAAATCGGCGTTGACATTACAGCTGATGAGCTGAAGGAGCAATTTGACGCTGTGATTCTGTGCACAGGCGCTCAAAAACAGCGGGATCTATTAATTGAAGGACGCGACTCAAAAGGAGTTCATTATGCGATGGACTACCTGACACTCGCAACAAAAAGCTATTTAGATTCTAACTTTAAAGACAAGCAATTCATTGATGCCAAAGGGAAAGATGTCATCGTAATCGGAGGAGGAGACACAGGAGCTGACTGTGTCGCTACTGCTCTCCGACAAAAAGCCAAAAGCGTGCATCAATTCGGCAAACACCCGAAACTTCCGCCAGCCCGCACGAATGACAATATGTGGCCTGAACAGCCGCACATCTTTACGCTTGAATATGCGTATGAAGAAGCGGAAGCAAAATTCGGAAGAGATCCGAGGGAATACTCCATTCAAACGAAAAAATTGGTTGCGGATAAACATGGCAAGCTGAAAGAGCTTCATACTATTCAAATGGAGAAAGTGAAAAATGAGCACGGAAAATACGAGTTCCGCGAGCTTCCTGGAACGGAAAAAGTATGGCCTGCTCAGCTTGTCTTCATCGCTATTGGCTTTGAAGGCACAGAACAGCCGCTGTTGAAACAGTTCGGTGTTGATTCTGTAAATAACAAAATCAGCGCAACATATGGGGATTATCAAACAAATATCGATGGCGTATTCGCCGCAGGGGATGCAAGAAGAGGCCAAAGCTTAATCGTATGGGCGATTAATGAAGGCCGTGAAGTGGCGCGTGAAGTGGATCGATACTTGATGGGGAGTTCAGTTCTTCCGTAAATAAAGGGGATTATGATATAAAGGAAACCGGTCTGATTGCCAGCCGGTTTCTTTTTTATTCCATTATGATTCCGATGTTTCCAAACTGTCTGCCTTCCTGCATTCTCGTATATGCTTCACATACTTTTTCTAAAGGATATGTGCGGTCTATTACAGGTCGCAGCTTATGTTTTTCAATAAAAGCCAGCATATCGTGAAATTCTTCACAGCTCCCCATTGATGTTCCCAATATATTGATCTGAGGAAAGAATAAAGAACGTACTGGAAAACAGAGATCGTCACCTGAGCTTGCCCCGAAGCTGACAATACGGCCGTTCGGTTTTACATGGCGGAAGTATTCCGAAAAGAGGGCAGGGCCTATACTGTCAAGAACAACATCAGCCCTTTTTTCCTGCAACTGTTCATCCCAATTGCTGTAACTATCAAATGCATAATCAGCACCTAATTGCAGCGCCCTGTTTCTTTTCTCCTCACTGCGGGAAGTCACGCTTACGGTTGCTCCAATCGCTTTAGCCATGAACATAGCGTAGGTTGCAACACCGCTGCCGATGCCGGGTATCAATAGATGCTCGCCTTTTTTTAATTGGGCTTTCGTAAACAGGGCTCGATATGCAGTTAAAGCTGATAAAGGTAAAACGCCTGCTTCTTCCCAGGATAAATAAGAAGGTTTTTTGATCGCATTTTGTGAAGGGATGATCACGTATTCAGCAAGCGTTCCGTCAGAAGGGCCTCCCAGAATCTCAGGTACAGCCGGTACGTTCTCTGTCAAATCCCAGTTCAATGTCGGGAAAATAATTACTTCTGTTTGAATAGCAACGTTTTTGACGCCTTCACCAACCTCTTCAATGATCCCGGCGCCGTCAGATCCCAGTATCACATGAGGATCTCGTTCAGACTTGTTTTTCATAAGAAACAGGTCACGGTGATTTAGACCTGCCGATTTTAATTTTACCTTTACTTCTCCGTATCCGGGCTTTTTTGATGGAACCTCTTGAAATGATAATCCCTGAAGTCCGGGTTTTCCGTTGTGAATTACAGCTTTCATGCTGTCTGCCTCCTCATTGAGCGGATCGGATCGTTGGAAACAACGGCGGTAACGCATCTGCCCGAGCATGCTGCCTCCTTCCTCAGGCGCTTTCCTGAAGTAGATTTATCAGTAAACACAGCTGATACACACAATTTGATTCAGCAGGTTCTTGATCATAAAGTTGATGGCGCTTTTGTATACGGGCCGGTTGAGCACCCTGATGTCAGACAAATCCATGTTTCCGATGATGAATTGGTATTGATTTCATCGCGGGAAGAAACGGCAGAAGACATGCTTCGCCAGCCGATGCTCTTTTTTGGAGCTGGCTGTTCTCATCGCGCCAGGGTCAAAAGATTGCTGGAGGAAGCAGGCATTCAAAATCAAAAAATCATAGAGTTTGGCACATTGGAAGCCATTATAAGAGGAGTATCCGCCGGGTTGGGCACGGCGCTGCTTCCTAAGTCCGCTGTAGACTGCTCCGAGCGTCCTACGAATGTATGGATTCATCAGCTGCCAGCAGCGTATCAAGACTTAGAGATCGTATTTATATACAGGAAAGACTTTTTTATTACAAGTGCGTTTCAGAGATTTATTGATGAGATAAGCGTAATAAAATGATAAAGAAAGATGCATTGGTTTCGGTCTGTTATGCTGAACAAAGAGCGTAGCCGATTGTCAAGAAAGCTGGCATACGGAATACCACACAAAAGCATATTAAATGGAAGTGGATATTGTTTCCGTTCTTATATAAAAAAGGACTGCATATAAAAAACTGTACTCATTTGAAGCGAGTACAGTTTTTATCTTTTATTTCCGTTTTAAATTAATGCCGATCGCCGCGCCGTTTCTGCTTGAATCAGCTACGCCTTTAAAGGTGCCATTTTCATGGTCGATTGAAATGCTTTGTACGTTTCCGATTTCTACCGGGCTTTTGCCGAATTTATGGCCCATGCCGTTTAGTTTACTGAGGACGTCTTCAGGAACTCCGTCTTCGTAGCGATAGGAGCTCATGCTGTTTGTGTAAATTCTCGGCTCTTCAACAGCAGCTTTTAATTCCATGCCGTATTCGATGTGATAGAGAATGGTTTGCAAGACGGATGAAATAATGGTGGCCCCGCCAGGAGATCCGACGGTGAGGACAGGCTTGTCATCCTTAAATAAAATGGTCGGGGTCATGCTGCTTAAAGGCCGTTTGTTTGGCTGTACTTCATTAGCTCCGCCAGGAACCGCATCAAAATCTGTTAATTCATTGTTTAAAATGACGCCGTAATCAGGGACCATAATACCAGTTCCGAATAGCTGTTCAATTGTCGTCGTATAAGAAACAACATTTCCCCAGCGGTCGGCAACTGTAAAGTGGGTTGTTTGGCCTTCTACTTTGTCTTTCGGCTGTTCGACTTGCTTATAGTTTGCCGATCCTTCTTGGTATTTCCAAGGATCACCGGCTTTCGGTTTTTTATTGACTTGATCTAAATTGATTAATTGCTGGCGTTCTTTAATATAATCGGGGTGAAGCAGGCCTTTGAGAGGAACGTTTACAAATTCGGGATCACCTGCGTAAGACGCACGGTCGGCATAAGACAAATGCATCGTTTCAGCAAGCAGTTGATATTTTTCCCATGAGCGGACATCGTATTGTGAAAGGTTAAAATCATCAAGTATTTTCAGCATTTGCAATAAGAAAATACCGCCAGAGCTTGGAGGAGGAGTAGTGGCGATTTGATAGCCTTGATAGTCTCCCCAAATCGGTTCATCGATTGTGATGTCATAATTTTCTAAATCTTTTTCCGTCATTGATCCGCCGAAATCCTGTACAGTGTCAGAAAGTGCTTTGGCAAATTTTCCTTCATAGAAAGCATCAGTGCCTTTTGAGCGAATGAGCTTAAACGTTTTTGCCAAATCCTTTTGAATCAATGTATCGCCTTCTTTAAGCGGCTCGCCATTTGGCAAAAATACATCTTTTGCGGCAGTCCGTGACAGCTTTTCCTGATAATTAGAAATAGCATCTGCCAACACCGAATCAATCGGAAATCCTTTTTCAGCGAGTTTAATAGAAGGGGTGATTAATTTCTTCATCGATCGGGTTCCCCATTTATCCAGGGCTTCCTCCAGGCCTTTCAGCGTGCCTGGAACACCGACGGCAGTACCTTTTGTCACACGTTCAGAGAAAGGAATGGCTTTGCCGTTCTCATCGAGAAACATATCGGGGGTTGCGCCTGCTGGAGCACGTTCACGGCTGTCAATGATCGTTGTATCCTTTGTTTTTCCGTCATACACCATCATAAAACCGCCGCCGCCAATGCCTGACATCATCGGCTCTGTTACATTGAGTGCAAATTGAATGGCAACTGCCGCGTCAATCGCATTTCCTCCTTTTTTCAGCACATCAGCACCGATTTCCGAAGCGAGAGGATGCGCGGTGGCAACCATGCCGTCTTTCCCTACATCTACTTGTTTGTACTCATCGTAGCTTTTGGGCGGCTTTTTAGCTTCCGCGTGAAAAGGGACACTTCCAGCGACTAACAGAACACTAAGCAGAGCTGTTAAACAGACATTCCACGTTCTTTTCATGTTCTCCCTCCTATATGAAGCTGTTATGTTACAATCTTAGCGTAAAAAATTTACAGCGTTTTCACAAGTGACAAATGGTATATTATATAGAACATTAACCAGTTTTTCTGTGCAAAATTGATTATATTGATACGAGCCATGTGCTATATTAGAATCAGCTACGGATTAAGAAAGGACTGCTATATGTATTTAACGATTAAAGAAACAGCAGAATATGCAAATCTTTCAGAGGATTATATTAAAAGCATGGTGCTCGAAGGAAAAATCAGGGTCGTTCATGACGGTGAGCAATTTTTGATTTATAAGGGACAGTTCAAAACGCATCTCGAACAGCTGGAAAATTACAAAACACTCGTGCAGGAAATATTAAATGAACCGATCCCGGAAGATATTGATGTAAAGGATGAGGATTAGGGCACAATTTCAAATTGTGTCTTTTTTTGTATATCCTTTTAAAAACATCAGAAAAACCGAATCGTCAGATTTTGTTTTAAGAGGTTTTTTGATGATATCTAGAGGGATATGTATCGAATAGATCAAAAGCTTTATATGAAGCTTTAAAATACATTTAAGAGGGAGAGAGTTTTTAGAAACTACTTCATCTCCTTATGTAACACTATGTATATTATGTTACATAAATGCCGCCGTACTTTGACATTCAACGTTTTTCAGCTATAATAGTAACATAGACCTCAAAACGTTACATAACGGTTTTTAAGGAGTTTTTTGATGCATATTGTACAGCCGATTCGCAGCTTAGAGAAAATTCAAGATGTAAAACAGTATTTGCTAAACAAAAACAAGCGGGATTATTTTCTGTTTATTTTCGGCATCAACAGCGCGCTCCGCATTTCTGATATTCTGCCGCTGCAAGTGAAGGACGTTAAAAACAAAGATCATTTATGGGCGACTGAAAGCAAAACGAAAAAGAAAAGGAAGATTCTCATTTTAGAATCACTGAAACAGGAAATATACGAGTATACAAAAGACATGAAAGAAAACGAATATCTTTTTAAGTCTGTCCGGACCAGGAAACCGATTTCCCGCATTCAGGCCTACAGGATTTTAAGAGAAGCCGCCGCGGCGTGCGGACTTGAGGAGATAGGGACGCATACGCTCCGGAAAACGTTCGGCTATCATTTTTATCAGCGGACAAAAGACATTGCCGAGCTGCAGAGAATACTGAATCATTCATCACCCTCGATTACAATGCGGTATATCGGTATTGATGAAGACACGACAAGGGCCGCGTATAAGGTTTTTGGAGGGCTTTAATACAAACCGCTTGAAAATTTTGTTCATCAGAGCTACTATATAAATACAAAAAGCTCTAGTAGCACAGCGGATAGTGCAGCAGTTTCCTAAACTGCAGGTCGGGAGTTCGAATCTCTCCTAGAGCGTTATATTAACAAAAAGACAACAGGCTTTTCGTCTGTTGTCTTTTTGTATGCCAAATAAATAACGCCCGCTTATACCGGGCGTTTTTCTTATATAACTGCGTCAAATTGATTGACTTTCCATTTTTTATTTTCTTTTACAAATGTCACTTTCCGTTTCGCTGAAGGTGATCCGTCTAAAGTAGGAACGGTAAATTCGTATGTGACTGTGCCGCCTTTTTTAGAAATCAGTTTAGCGGTTGATTTTTTCCAATTTAATAGGTTGTCTCCATCACCGATTGGAACCGCAAGTTTTCCTTTTGAAACAGTGAAATGATAGTCTTTAAACCCTTTTTCGATTGCTGTTTTTGTGAAAATAGGAGTTAAGTAATTCACTGCTTTTGCTTTAGTGCCTAGATCACTGCACATATACACATATTGAAGATTTTGATACTCAAATGTGCCTGATGGACAAACTGCTTTTTTCGCTTTTGGATTGTGGCCGCTCATTGTGTTCCAAAAATGCTCTCTTGCTGATAATGCCAGCTGCAGTGCTTGTTTTTGTGATAAATCGCCTGAATTATTTTTCGCAAATGCATTTGTGCTTAATGACAGAATAAGTGCAATAGTTGTTAGAAATAGAAGACATTTTTTCATTGTGGTTCACTCCTTCAAAATCTCTTTCTCTTATGTTACAAATGTTACAATAATTACGGATAGATTACAACACTTTTGCATAAATTATTTTTTATTCTTTTCCTTACAAAGAAATAGGCTGTTACTTGCTAGTTTATTCTTCATAAGCTAAAAAGATGTGTAAAATTAGAAGAATCGGGAAGGGTTTCATATGTACAGTGATGAATAATAACATGTTGCATATCCTGTTTTTGTCAAAAGAATAGGGGGCATGTTTACAAACGAATTCAAATAAAGGAGCTTTCAATATGGAAACATCACAAGAACAACTTGTCACTCAGAAGAAAAGCAATCCATCTGTCTGGCGGTCTATGTCACTCTTTTTAGTGCCGCTTCTGCTAAGCAATGTGCTGCAATCAGTCGGCCAGCTAGTCGGGATGATGGCTGTAGGCAGATGGCTTGGTGTTGATGCGGTTGCAGCTGTATCATCCTTTTTCCCGTTATTTTTTCTTTTAATCTCATTTACAATCGGGATCGGTTCAGGAAGTTCGATCCTGATCGGACAAGCCTACGGGGCGAAGAATGAGGAGCGGTTAAAGGCTGTTGTCGGAACGACGCTCACGTTTACATTTTTATTAGGGGTTGTATTAGCCGTCATCGGCAGTATTTTCACTTTGGATATTCTTCGATTAATGGGCACGCCTGAAAATGTAATTCATGTCAGCGCCAGCTATGCACGTATCTTATTTTACGCTATGCCATTTATGTTTTTATATTTTGCATATACAACATTTTTGCGCGGAACAGGGGATTCTAAGACACCGTTTTATACGCTGATTGTGAGCACGGTCATCAACATAGCGCTTTTGCCCGTCTTAATCCTTGGCATGTTCGGTTTTCCGAAACTGGGCATATACGGCTCCGCATATGCAACCGTCTTTTCCACGATTGCGACATTTCTCGTGTTAATGGTGTATTTACGAAAACGAAACCATCCGCTGCAATTTGATAAAACGGTACGGCGTTATTTGAAAATGGATAAGGAACTGCTGGCTCTCCTGCTGCGCCTCGGGATTCCATCAAGCATCAATATGATTCTCGTCTCATTATCAGAGATAGCGGTTATTTCATTCGTCAACCATTACGGCTCTAATGCGACAGCTGCATACGGCGTGGTCAACCAGGTAGCCAGCTATGTGCAGATGCCGGCCGTCAGCCTTGGTATTGCGGTGTCTATTTTCGCCGCGCAATCGATCGGAGCGAACGAATCTGACCGCTTAAAGCAGGTCATCCGCGTCGGGATTTGGCTGAATTATATCATTGGCGGCGTGTTGATCATTCTGATCTATGTGTTTTCACAGCAGATTTTAGCGTTATTTTTAACCGAGAAAGACACACTTTACATCGCGCACCGTCTCTTGATGATTACATTGTGGAGCTATTTGCTGTTTGGAAATGCCCAAATTATTTCTGCGACGATGCGGGCAAGCGGAACGGTTTTATGGCCGACCGTTATCAGCATTTTTGCCATCTGGGGAGTAGAGGTGCCTGTCGCATTCGTACTATCCCACTACACAAAGCTTGAAATACTCGGCGTCTGGGTTGGCTATCCGGCTGCGTTTGCCGTCAGCTTGCTGTTGATTTATGGGTATTATCAATTCGTGTGGAAGAAGAAACAGATTACACGTCTCATCCAATAGACTCCCGAATCACACCGTTCATGATTTGAACGGTGTTTTTTTATTTGATAGGGAAAACATAAAATGGAGGAAATATGGCACAGTACATTGAATTCTTATACGAGCAATGAATCAAGGAGAGGTTGAGGACACATGGCTAACTATATTGAGAAGATTACGCATTTAGGAACACCTGCCATCAAAGCAGGTAACGAACATATAGAAATGATTGTCGTTCCCGAGTGGGGGAGCAACGTCATTTCTCTCATGGACAAAGCAACAAAGATCCAGCTTTTGCGTGAACCGGAAACAGCAGAAAGCTTTCATGACACACCAACATTGTATGGCATTCCGATCCTGTTTCCGCCTAACCGGATAAGTGACGGTACATTCAGTTTCCGGGGCAGAACATATCATTTTGATATCAACGAAAAGGATAAACACAACCATCTTCACGGGTTTCTTTATCAAGAAAAGTGGAACGTAGTGACCATGAAGCAAACTGATGAAGAAGTGATCGTTGAAACGGAAATTGATCTTTCAGAGCTTCCCCATGTGTATAAGCAATTTCCACATCATGCCGTCGTTCGGATGACATACACGCTAAAGGGGAATACTCTTCTTAAATATGCGACCGTCATGAACAAAGGAAAGGAAGCGTTTCCTTGGGGAATCGGTTATCATACTACATTTGTATTCCCAGAAGAAAGCTCATTATTCTCCCTGACAGCAGATCAGCAATGGGAGTTGGATGAACGCCTGCTGCCGACCGGAAAGCTGATGGATGTACCGAATAAAGAAGCTTTGCATGAAGGGATGGATTTACGCCACAAGCAGCTGGATGATGTCTTTTTATCTGCTTATCAGAAAAGAGGCGGAGAAAATCAGGCAGTCATTTATCATCAGCATGCACATGTAAGCATTATTTATAAGGCAGATGAACAATTTAAACATTGGGTTGTATACAATGCGGACGGAAAACAGGGGTATTTATGCCCTGAACCTTACACATGGGTGACAAACGCAGTGAATCTTGATTTGTCTTCATCACTCACTGGTTTACAAGTGCTTGAGCCGGGAGAAGAAACGACAGCCAAAAGCAGTATCACCATCGAATTGAATCATCAATAGCCAATGATGAGGCGCAGAGAGGCGGGGTAAAAAAATGAAAAAAAGCATAAAGCTTTATGTTGCTGTTTTGCTGCTTTTCGTCGTTGCTTCGGTACCTTATATGCATCAGGCTGCGCAAGCGGCTGAAAAACAAGATGCACTTGCCGGGCAGATCGATAAGATTTTAGCTGATCATCCTGCACTCGAGGGCGCAATGGCCGGCATCACTGTTCGCTCTGCGGATACAGGCGCTGTTCTATATGAGCATTCAGGAGATATCCGAATGAGGCCCGCCTCTTCTCTGAAGCTTTTGACAGCTGCCGCGGCACTTTCTATCCTTAGTGAGGACTATTCCTTTACAACCGAGGTCCGGACAGACGGCACACTTAAAGGGAAAAAGCTGAATGGAAACCTTTATCTGAAAGGAAAAGGAGATCCGACACTTTTACCATCCGATTTTGAAGAAATGGCTGAGAAATTGAAAAAGTCCGGCGTGAACGTGATTAAAGGCAATCTGATCGGTGATGAAACGTGGTATGATGACATCCGATTATCACCTGATATGCCATGGAGTGATGAATACACGTATTACGGCGCGCAAGTCTCTGCTTTAACAGCGTCTCCGAATGAAGACTATGATGCAGGCACTGTAATTGTAGAGGTCACCCCAGGTAAAAAAGAAGGGGAAAAGCCTGCAGTTTCTGTATCTCCAAAGACAGATTATGTAACGATTAAGAACAATGCAGAAACGACTTCGGCCGGCCAAAAGAAAGACCTCACGATCGAAAGAGAGCATGGGAAAAACACGATCACTATTGAAGGAAGCGTACCGGTTGGCGCAAGCAAGACAAAGGAATGGATTGCTGTCTGGGAGCCGGCCGGATACGCCTTGGATTTATTTAAGCAGGCACTACAAAAACAAGGAATTACTGTAAAAGGGAACGTCAAGACGGGCGCTGCACCCGATTCTTCAGACGTGTTAATCTCTCATCGTTCAATGCCTTTGTCAAAACTATTTGTTCCGTTTATGAAATTAAGCAATAACGGACATGCCGAGGTGCTCGTAAAAGAAATGGGGAAAGTGAAAAAAGAAGAGGGGAGCTGGAAAAAGGGACTCGAAGTATTAAACAGTACGCTTCCCGAATTCGGTGTTGATCCTAAATCACTTGTGTTAAGGGACGGTTCAGGAGTCTCTCATATTAATGCTGTATCCTCAGATCAAATCTCAAAGCTGTTATATGACATTCAAGATAAAAAATGGTTCTCAGCTTATCTAAAATCTCTGCCTGTTGCGGGCAATAGTGACAGAATGATAGGCGGAACGCTGAGGAACCGGATGAAAGACACTCCTGCACAAGGAAAAATAAGGGCGAAAACCGGATCGCTAAGCACGGTCAGCTCTCTATCCGGGTACGCAGAAACCAAGAGCGGAAAAACCCTTGTTTTTTCAATTCTTCTAAACGGATTAATTGATGACGAGGATGGAAAAGATATTGAGGATCAAATCGCTGTCATCTTGGCAAATCAATAATAGCGTCAGACCTGTTTTCCAAGCGAAAACAGGTTTTTTTATGTCCCCTATCACATTAATTATTCCTTAAAATTACATATAAACCAATAGTATACATATAACACATAACAGCATTTACATGTTTTAGAAAAGTGACACAACCGAAAAATTAGTTTAGAAGACCTGACAAAAAGCGATACTTTTATCACGTTATATTCAAAATTACGACAAAAAAAGAAGTAAAAACTAAAGAAATAATACTATTTTTAAAAAAACGTTATAAAAATTTTACATTTTTCATTGTACTTTAAAAAATATACGTTAATATAGTGCATATATGGATTATATAGCCATATAATTTCTTTTTCTGTCATTATTTCACTTTCTTAACCTCTTATTATTAGAACTGGAGGGAATTATTGAGCCGAACATCCTTATTCTTTAACCTATGCCCAAAGGAAAGTACAGTTTATCGACTCGCTGGTTTGTTTCAGTGTTTTTTGCAGGTGATTTCAGCATCCATAGTTGTAGATGTACTACCCAAGCCATGGTTAAACCTGTATCGCCTTAGCCGGTCTCATTTTAGCGTGGTAAGTTATAGGCCTCTCCCAAGACTAGCAGGACAAGCTTCCGCAAACAATAGCTTCTAAAGTAGATACTCCATATGTCGCGTGGCTCAATTCAGTAAAGTTTTTGGGCCGATTTGCAACGACATCTTTGTCCGCCCCTGGCAGTTTTATCTGCCGCGGGTTTTCACCCTTGCTTTTGTTTTCCTCCACCTAGAGCTATTCAACTATAATCAAACACAATCAAATCTTGAACACCCTCAGAGACATACAAACGCATCAACTAAAAAAAGACGTTTAATCGTTAGGCTTCCATTTAGCTGCAATTATGACAATGAGCCCATATGCATGTTTTGTGATGATGATGCTATGACGGTACAAAAAGTATATGACGTATATCCGTTCGAAAAGATTGGAGGGAGCTAATGAATAATCTTGCCTTTTTATTTCCGGGACAAGGTTCTCAGTTTGTTGGGATGGGTAAAAGTTTTTGGAATGATTTTGTGCTGGCGCAGAGATTATTTGAAGAGGCAAGCGATGCCATCTCCATGGATGTAAAAAAGCTGTGCTTTGATGGCGATATGACTGAATTGACAAGGACAATGAATGCCCAGCCTGCCATTTTAACGGTTAGTGTCATCGCTTATCAAGTATATATGCAGGAAATAGGAATTAAACCGCACTTTTTGGCAGGTCACAGCTTGGGCGAATATTCAGCGCTTGTCTGTGCAGGTGTCCTTTCTTTTCAGGATGCCGTTAAGCTTGTAAGGCAGCGAGGGGTACTCATGCAAAATGCAGATCCTGAGCAACTGGGCACGATGGCCGCAATCACACAGATCAATATCCAACCACTGCAAGACCTGTGTACGGAAATTTCGACGGAAGACTTTCCAGTAGGCGTGGCATGCATGAACTCGGATCAACAGCATGTCATCTCAGGACATCGGCAGGCTGTGGAATTGGTCATTAAAAAAGCTGAGAGAATGGGGGCTAATCACACTTATTTGAACGTCAGCGCCCCTTTTCATAGTTCAATGATGAGATCAGCGTCTGAACAATTCCAGACTGCATTAAATCAATATTCTTTCCAAGATGCTGCATGGCCGATCATTTCGAATGTTACAGCGGTTCCGTATAACAATGGGCATTCGGTCAAGGAACATTTGCAATCGCACATGACTATGCCGGTAAGATGGGTGGAGTCGATGCACTACTTGCTTTTGCATGGAGTCACGGAAGTCATCGAAATGGGTCCCAAGAACGTCTTGGTCGGTCTATTGAAAAAAATAACGAAGCATATTGCAGCTTACCCTTTTGGTCAAACATCTGACTTGCATTTGCTTTCCGATTCTGCGGAAAGAAATGAAAATATTGTTAATTTACGTAAGGAGCAATTGAATAAAATGATGATTCAATCCATCATTGCGCGAAATTATAACAAGGATGCAAAGACCTATTCCAACCTGACGACCCCATTATTTCCGCAAATACAACTGCTCAAAGAGAGAGTGGAAAGAAAAGAAGTTGAGCTTTCAGCAGAAGAACTCGAACATTCGATCCATTTATGCCAATTAATTTGTGAGGCTAAACAACTTCCGACTTGGGAACAATTGCGGATTTTAAAATAAAGCTGCCCAGGAGGGGACCTATGTATACCAGTCAATTTCAAACCTTAGTCGATGTTATTCGGGAAAGAAGCAATATATCAGATCGCGGGATCCGTTTTATCGAATCCGATAAAATCGAGACATTTGTCTCTTATCGCCAATTGTTTGACGAGGCGCAAGGTTTTCTTGGCTACTTACAACATATCGGCATTCAGCCAAAGCAAGAAATTGTGTTTCAAATCCAAGAAAACAAATCATTTGTCGTCGCTTTTTGGGCTTGTTTATTAGGAGGAATGATTCCGGTACCCGTCAGTATCGGAGAAGATGATGACCACAAGCTAAAGGTATGGCGCATTTGGAATATCTTAAACAATCCATTCTTGATTGCCTCTGAAACAGTATTAGATAAAATGAAAAAATTTGCTGCTGATCACGATTTACAAGATTTCCATCATCAATTAATCGAGAAATCCGACATCATTCAGGATCGAATCTACGACCACCCCGCTTCGCTATATGAACCTGAGGCCGATGAATTGGCCTTTATTCAATTTTCTTCCGGATCGACAGGAGACCCGAAAGGAGTCATGTTAACCCATCATAACTTAATACATAATACATGTGCAATCCGGAATGCGCTGGCTATCGACTTAAAAGACACTCTTTTATCTTGGATGCCCTTAACCCATGACATGGGGCTCATTGCTTGCCACCTTGTTCCTGCCTTGGCCGGCATCAATCAAAATTTAATGCCGACAGAATTATTTATTCGAAGACCTATTCTCTGGATGAAAAAAGCTCATGAACATAAAGCCAGCATTCTATCGTCACCTAATTTTGGATACAATTACTTCCTTAAATTTTTGAAAGACAAAAAAAGTTACGATTGGGATTTATCTCATATCAGGGTCATTGCAAACGGAGCAGAACCTATATTGCCAGAGCTATGTGATGAATTTTTGAGCAGATGCGCAGCGTTCAATATGAAAAGATCTGCCATCTTAAATGTTTACGGTTTAGCTGAAGCATCGGTTGGCGCAACATTCTCTAAAATTGGAGAAGAATTTGTCCCTGTTTATTTGCATCGCGATCATCTAAATCTAGGTGAAAGAGCCGTTGAAGTAAGCAAAGAGGATCAAAATTGTGCTTCATTCGTCGAAGTGGGAAAGCCTATTGATTACTGCCAAATTCGAATCTGTAATGAAGCAAACGAGAGATTGGAAGACGGATTTATCGGTCATATCCAGATCAAGGGGGAGAATGTAACCCAAGGGTATTATAACAACCCCGAAAGTACGAACAGAGCGCTGACTCCTGATGGATGGGTGAAAACGGGAGATCTTGGCTTCATTAGAAAAGGTAATTTAGTCGTAACCGGAAGGGAAAAAGACATTATTTTTGTGAACGGAAAAAATGTGTACCCCCACGATATTGAACGAGTCGCCTTTGAGATGAAAGACATTGATTTAGGAAGAGTTGCAGCCTGCGGTGTATATGATCAAGAGTCACGAAGCAGAGAAATCGTACTTTTTGCTGTTTACAAAAAATCAGCGGAGCAGTTTGCACCACTTGTTAAAGACATTAAAAAGCATTTGTACCAGCGAGGCGGATGGAGCATCAAAGAAGTCCTGCCGATCCGAAAGCTGCCAAAAACGACAAGCGGGAAAGTTAAACGCTATGAGCTGGCTGAGCAGTATGAGTCGGGGAAATTTGCGCTAGAGTCAACCAAAATCAAGGAATTTCTGGAGAGTCATTCGACGGAACCGGTACAGACTCCTATTCATGAAATCGAAACAGCATTGCTGTCTATCTTTTCCGAAGTGATGGATGGAAAAAAGATTCACCTAAATGATCAATATTTTGACATGGGTGCAACTTCAATACAGTTATCTCAAATTGCCGAACGCATTGAACAAAGGTTTGGTTGCGAGCTTACGGTTGCTGATCTCTTTACGTATCCTTCAATCGCTGATTTAGCGGCATTTCTTGTCGAAAGCCATTCCGAAATCAAACAAACTGATACAGCAAAGCCAAGCCGCTCCTCGTCAAAAGACATTGCCATTATTGGAATGTCTCTCAATGTTCCAGGAGCATCGGGTAAGAGTGATTTTTGGCACCTGCTCGAAAACGGCGAGCATGGCATTCGGGAATATCCTGCACCAAGAGTTAAAGATGCGATGGATTATTTACGATCCATTCAAAGCGAATTTAATGAAAAACAATTTGTAAAGGGCGGCTATTTAGATGAAATCAACCGTTTTGATTATTCGTTCTTTGGTTTAGCTCCCAAAACCGCAAAATTCATGGATCCCAATCAAAGGCTATTTTTGCAATCCGCATGGCATGCGATTGAAGATGCAGGCTATGCCGGCGACACCATTAGCGGGAGTCATGTCGGGGTATATGTAGGGTACTCGAAGGTGGGTTACGATTACGAACGTCTCCTTTCTGCGAATTATCCGGAGGAGCTTCATCATTATATTGTGGGCAATCTTCCCTCGGTGTTGGCGAGCCGAATTGCTTACTTTCTAAATTTGAAAGGGCCAGCGGTTACCGTGGATACAGCTTGCTCTTCATCACTTGTTGCTGTTCATATGGCATGTAAAGCATTGCTTACAGGCGATTGTGAAATGGCTCTTGCCGGGGGTATTCGAACTTCGCTATTACCGATGCGTATCGGTCTCGATATGGAATCTTCCGACGGGCTCACGAAAACGTTCAGCGAGGATTCGGACGGAACAGGCTCTGGCGAAGGCGTGGCAGCAGTCCTGTTGAAACCTTTGCAGGCTGCGATTCGCGATGGAGATCATATTTATGGTGTGATCAAGGGAAGCGCGATGAATCAAGACGGGACAACTGTTGGAATCACCGCACCGAGCCCGGCAGCTCAGACCGAGGTGATTGAGATGGCCTGGAAAGACGCTGGCATTACTCCTGAAACGCTGTCTTTCATCGAAGCGCACGGCACCGGAACCAAGCTCGGGGATCCTGTTGAATTTAACGGTCTTTGTAAAGCGTTTGAGAAGGTTACGGAAAAGAAACAGTTTTGTGCGATCGGCTCTGTTAAAGCAAACATTGGTCATTTGTTTGAAGCGGCAGGCATCGTTGGACTGATAAAATCTGTCCTTATGTTGAATCACAAAAAAATCCCTCCGCTGGCTCACTTTAATAAACCGAATCCATTAATTCCATTTCACTCTTCTCCATTTTATGTGAATCAAGAAGTGATGGATTTCACACCTGAAGACCGACCGCTGCGGGGTGGTATCAGTTCATTCGGTTTTAGCGGAACGAATGCACACGTAGTACTGGAAGAATATACTCCTGAAAGTAAGTATGCACCGGAGGAAGGGAATGATCCGCATTTATTTGTGTTATCCGCCCATACTGAAGCTTCACTTTATGAACTGGCTCATCAGTATCGGCAATATATTTCGGATGACAGTCAATCATCATTGAGGTCAATTTGCTATACGGCCAGTACAGGAAGGGCTCATTTAGATTATTGTTTAGCCCTGATTGTATCCAGCAAACAAGAATTAATAGATAAGCTGACCAGTTTGATTCAAGGCGAAAGAAATCTTCCCCAAGTACACTTTAGCTATAAAAACATCAAGGAAATGCAGCCTGCCGAAAAAGACGATCTGAGTAAACAAGTCTCTGATCTCATGCAGCATCGGGCCTGCACAAAGGATGAACGAATCATTTGGTTGAATCGTGTTGCGGAATTATATGTGCAAAGAGCCGTGATTGACTGGCGAGCGGTTTATTCCAATGAAGTTGTACAAAAAACGCCATTGCCTTTGTATCCATTTGAACGGAATCGCTGTTGGGTTGAGGCTGTCCATGAAAGCGCCAAGGAAAGAAAAGAGAAAGGGGAAGTAGCATTGGATATAAATCATACGAAGACGCATATTGAATCCTTTCTGAAGACTGTCATCAGCAATGCATCGGGAATCAGAGCGGATGAGATCGATTCGAATGCCCATTTTATCGGGTTCGGATTGGATTCCATCATGCTGACACAGTTCAAAAAAGCGATCGCAGATGAATTTAATGTGGATATTCCGATGGAACGTTTTTTTGATACGATGAACAACATTCAAAATGTTGTCGATTATTTGGCAGAGGCTGTTCCATCAGCTGCATTCACTCCACCTCAAGAAAGTGTTACGGCGCAGGAAGAGCTTGTTATTTCAGAAGCACAGCCCGAGTTGGAACATCAAGAGCATATGTTGGACAAAATTATTGCTTCACAGAATCAATTAATCCAGCAAACTTTACAAGCTCAATTGGATAGCTTTAATTTGTTGAGAAACAACAGCCATTCTGTATCGAAAGAATACGAGATTTCGCAAGATAAGTCGAGCCTTTCTCCCAAACCTGTCACTGTAAAAAAGAATTCGGCTCAAGAAGCAAAACCTTATGTTCCTTTTCAGCGTCAGACCTTGAATGAACAGGTCAACTATACTCCGAAGCAAAGACAATATTTAGAATCATTTATAGAAAAATACGTAGACAAAACGAAAGGTTCCAAGCAATATACGGACGAAACCCGATTTGCTCATGCCAATAACCGCAACTTGTCCAGCTTCCGATCTTATTGGAAGGAAATGGTTTACCCGATCATCGCTGAACGTTCGGAAGGTTCTAGAATGTGGGATATTGATGGAAACGAATATATCGATATCACCATGGGATTTGGGGTGAACCTTTTTGGACATCATCCGTCCTTTATTACTCAAACTGTCGTTGATTCAACACATTCTGCATTGCCTCCGCTTGGTCCGATGTCGAATGTTGCCGGAGAAGTTGCGGATCGAATTCGTGCATGCACAGGAGTTGAAAGGGTCGCTTTCTATAATTCCGGCACGGAAGCAGTCATGGTTGCCCTACGTTTGGCGAGAGCGGCAACAGGAAGAACGAAAGTGGTAGTGTTTGCGGGCTCTTATCACGGCACATTTGACGGCGTATTAGGTGTTGCCAACACAAAAGGCGGGTCTGCGCCTGCGAATCCGCTGGCTCCGGGCATACCGCAAAGCTTTATGAATGATTTGATTATTTTGCATTACAACAATCCTGATTCATTGGACGTGATTCGCAATTTGGGAAATGAATTGGCAGCCGTCCTGGTGGAACCGGTACAAAGCCGCAGGCCGGATTTGCAGCCGGAATCATTTTTGAAAGAACTACGGGCAATCACACAGCAATCCGGAACAGCCCTGATTATGGATGAAATTATTACAGGATTTCGGATCGGTCTCGGCGGCGCGCAGGAATGGTTCGACATTCAAGCCGATTTGGTCACTTATGGGAAAATCATCGGCGGCGGCCAGCCTCTAGGTATTGTTGCCGGAAAATCTGAGTTCATGAATACGATCGATGGCGGAACATGGCAGTATGGAGACGACTCCTATCCAACGGATGAGGCAAAACGCACGTTTGTAGCGGGCACCTTTAATACTCACCCGCTTACGATGAGAATGTCATTAGCCGTGCTTCGACATCTTCAAGCCGAGGGAGAAACTTTGTATGAACGGTTAAATCAAAAGACAGCCTACTTGGTTGATCAATTGAATTCCTATTTTGAACAATCGCAAGTGCCCATTCGTATGGTTCAATTTGGTTCCTTATTCCGGTTTGTCTCTTCGGTTGATAATGATTTGTTCTTTTACCATCTCAATTATAAAGGAGTCTATGTTTGGGAAGGACGCAACTGCTTCTTGTCTACGGCTCATACTTCGGATGATATTGCTTATATCATTCAAGCCGTTCAAGAAACGGTGAAAGATCTTCGCCGCGGCGGATTTATTCCAGAAGGGCCGAATTCTCCTGATGAAGGAGGCCATAAAGAACCCGAAACATACGAGCTTTCTCCTGAACAAAAACAATTGGCTGTAGTATCCCAGTATGGGAATGATGCTTCTGCGGCATTGAATCAATCTATTATGCTCAAAGTGAAAGGGGCGGTGCAGCATACGCTGTTAGAACAAGCGGTGCGAAATATTGTAAAACGCCATGACGCTTTACGCACGGTCATTCATGTCGATGACGAAGTACAGCAAGTGCAGGCTCGAATAAATGTTGAAATTCCTGTCATCGATTTTACCGGTTACCCCAATGAACAGCGAGAGTCGGAGGTTCAAAAATGGCTGACGGAAGATGCCAAGCGCCCGTTTCATTTCCAGGAACAGAAGCCCTTGTTTAGAGTTCATGTGCTTACGTCGAATCAAGACGAACATCTGATAGTGCTGACATTTCATCATATCATCGCCGATGGCTGGTCGATCGCTGTTTTTGTACAAGAGCTAGAGAGCACGTACGCTGCCATCGTACAAGGAAGACCGCTTCCATCTCATGAGGTTGCTTCGTTTCGCCAATATTTAGATTGGCAGCAAGCTCAGATAGAGAATGGTCATTATGAAGAAGGAGTTCGTTATTGGCGGAAGCATCTCTCTGAACCAATACCGCAGGCATTCTTGCCCAGCATGAGTTCTTCCCGTTATCCGCATGGTTACGAGGGAGATCGCTATACAGTTACACTGGACCGTCCATTGAGCGAGGCGATAAAGTCATTAAGCATTCGGATAAAAAATAGCGTATTTGTAACTATTCTGGGAGCATTTCATCTTTTTTTGCAGCAGCTTACCAAGCAGGATGGCCTTGTAATTGGGATTCCAACCGCAGGCCAATTGCATATGAAACAACATATGCTGATTGGAAATTGTGTCAACATGGTTCCCGTGAAGAACACTGCTTCTTCAGAAAGCACATTAGCCGATTATCTGGGTCATATGAAGGAAACCATGGATCAAGTCATGCGATATCAAGATGTTCCGATGACATTAGTGGCCAGCCAGCTTCCGCACGATCAAATGCCGGATATGCGTATTATTTTTAATTTGGACAGACCTTTTCGAAAGCTTGACTTCGGACAGATGGAGGCTGAGCTCATTGCGTACCCTATAAAATGCATTTCATACGATTTATTTCTTAACGTAACGGAGTTGGATCAAGAGTATGTTCTTGATTTCGATTTTAATACGAACGTCATCAGTCCGGAAATCATGAACAAGTGGGGAGCGGGCTTTGTAAACTTGCTGAAAAAAATGGTTGAGGGAGACTCGGCTCCTCTTGATGCCTTAATCATGTTTTCCGAGGAAGATCAATTCGACTTGCTTGAGCTGTATGCCGATCATCAGCTGCGTATCTCTTCAACATTAGACCATAAGGGTGTTCGTGCCGTTTATGAAGAGCCGGAAAATGAAACAGAACGGCAAATTGCGCAGATTTGGGCGGAGCTTCTCGGCCTGGAGAAAGTGGGCAGATCTGACCACTTTCTGTCTCTGGGAGGAAACTCGCTAAAAGCGACGCTTATGCTTTCTAAGATTCAGCAAACATTTAATCAAAAGGTATCTATAGGGCAATTCTTCAGCCATCAGACTGTTAAGGAGTTGGCGAATGTCATCCGGGGTGAAAAGAATGTCAACTATCCCCCGATGAAGCCTGTTGAGCAGAAAGTCTTTTACCGGACATCTCCAGCTCAGCAAAGAGTATATTTCCTCCATCAAATGGAACCGAATCAAGTTTCACAAAACATGTTTGGCCAAATATCGATTATAGGGAAGTACGATGAAAAAGCCTTGATCGCATCCCTTCAACATGTCATGAAGCGGCATGAAGCGTTTCGCACTTCTTTTCACATCATAGATGGTGAAATTGTGCAGCAGATTGCTGGCGAGCTTGGTTTTAACGTTCGTGTCCATTCGATGGACCGTAAAGAATTTGAAGCCTACGCAGATGGGTTTGTACAACCTTTCCGTCTGGAACTAGCTCCTTTGGTTCGTGCGGAGCTGATCAAGATCGATAATGAACAGGCTGAATTGCTCATCGATATGCATCATATCATTTCCGACGGCTATTCCATGAGCATACTTACAAATGAATTGTTCGCTTTTTATCACGGTAACCCATTACCGGAAATTAAATTTGAATATAAAGACTTCGCAGAGTGGCAAAACCAGCTGTTAATCGGAGAGGTCATGGAGCAGCAGGAAACATACTGGCTCGAGCAATTCAAGGAAGAAGTTCCTGTCCTTCAACTGCCGGCAGACGGTTCAAGAGCGATGGAATGGTCTTCCGAAGGACAGCGTGTGACCTGCTCCTTGCAGTCGAGTTTAATCCGTTCGCTTCAAGAAATGTCGCAACAGACGGGAACGACTCTTTATATGGTGCTTCTGGCTGCTTACAACGTGCTGCTTCACAAATATACGGGCCAAGAAGATATCGTCGTAGGCACGCCTGTTTCCGGAAGAAATCACCCGAATATCGAAAGCATGATCGGTATATTCATTCAAACCATGGGGATTCGCACGAAACCACAGGCTAATAAAAGGTTTACGGATTATTTGGAGGAAGTAAAACGGCAAACGCTTGATGCTTTCGAAAACCAGGATTATCCGTTTGACTGGCTAGTAGAAAAATTAAACGTACAACGGGAAACAACGGGTAAGTCACTGTTTAACACAATGTTCGTGTATCAAAATATTGAATTCCAAGAGATTCATCAAGATAGGTGTACATTTAGGGTAAAAGAACGTAATCCCGGAGTCTCTTTATATGATTTGATGTTAACGATCGAGGATGCAGGACAACAGTTAGATATTCATTTCGATTTTAATCCAAACCAGTTTGAACAAGAAACGGTGGAACAAATCATAAGGCACTACACCCGTATTTTAGACAGCCTTGTTAAGGAGCCGGAGAAATCCTTGTCTTCCGTTCCTATGCTTTCTGACATCGAGAGGCACCAGCTTCTGATGGAGTGTAATGACACAGAGACGCCGCTTTCGCACAGCGACACAGTATGTCAATGGTTTGAAAAGCAAGCAGAACAGCGGCCTGATTATGAAGCCGTTATATTCGGCAATGAGCGGTGCACGTATAGACAGCTAAATGAGCGGGCAAACCAATTGGCGCGAACGTTAAGAAAAAAGGGTGTTCAAGCGGATCAGTTCGTTGCCATCATCTGCCCTCATCGCATCGAGCTGATTGTTGGGATTTTGGCTGTTCTAAAAGCCGGCGGAGCATATGTGCCAATTGATCCGGAGTATCCTGAGGACCGGATACAGTATATGCTGAAGGATTCAGAGGCTGAGCTCGTTTTGACACAGCTCGATTTGCATAAACACTTAACGCTTGATGCTGACGTTGTGCTTTTGGATGAGGAAAGCTCATATCATGAGGATCGTTCCAATCTTGAACCGATCTGCGGTGCAAATGATTTGGCTTACATGATCTATACATCTGGCTCCACAGGGAACCCGAAAGGTGTACTCATTGAGCACCGAGGGTTAGCCAATTATATTGAATGGGCGAAAGAGGTTTATGTGAATGATGAGAAAACCAACTTCCCTTTATACTCGTCCGTCTCTTTTGACCTAACGGTGACGTCGATTTTCACACCGCTGATCACAGGAAATACCATTATTGTCTATGATGGCGAAGACAAAAGTGCGGTGCTATCAACAATTATGCAGGATCCGAGAATAGATATCATCAAATTGACGCCGGCGCATTTGCATGTGCTTAAAGAAATGAATATAGCAGAGGGAACAACAATTCGGAAAATGATTGTCGGCGGAGAAAATTTAAGCACCCGGCTTGCCCAAAGTATCAGTGAGCAGTTTAAAGGCCAACTGGACATATTCAATGAATACGGGCCGACAGAAGCGGTCGTCGGATGTATGATTTATCGGTACGACGCTGAACGTGACAGGCGAGAATTTGTGCCAATAGGCACACCGGCCGCCAATACGAGCATTTATGTGTTGGATGCCAGCATGAATTTGGTTCCGATCGGCGTACCGGGTGAAATGTATATCAGTGGAGCCGGTGTAGCCAGAGGATACTGGAATCGTCCGGATTTAACAGCAGAGAAGTTCGTTCACAACCCGTTTGCTCCGGGAACGATCATGTACAAAACGGGGGACTTGGCAAAACGATTACGTGATGGAAATCTCATATATTTAGGCCGAATCGATGAACAAGTCAAAATCCGAGGACATCGAATTGAACTTGGTGAAGTTGAAGCTACCATGCATAAAGTGGAAGCGGTCCAAAAGGCTGTAGTTATAGCCAGAGAAGAAGGGGATGGCTTACAACAATTGTGTGCGTATTATGTGAGCAATAAACCTATAACAATTGCGGAGATTAGAGAACAATTATCACAGGAGCTCCCGGACTACATGATTCCGTCCCATTATGTCCAACTTGAGCAATTACCGTTAACGTCCAACGGGAAAATAAATCGTAAAGCACTGCCTGCACCAGAGGTAAGTTTAGAGCAGATAGCTGAATATGTACCGCCAGGCAATGAGGTTGAATCTAAGCTTGCAGCCTTATGGCAAGAGGTGCTCGGAATACATCGTGTGGGGATCAAGCATAATTTCTTCGATCTTGGAGGAAATTCCATACGAGCGACGGCCTTAGCTGCCAGAATCCACAAAGAACTGGATGTCAATCTGTCTGTAAAAGACATATTTAAGTTTCCTACTATTGAACAGTTGGCTAACATGGCGTTACGCATGGAGAAAATTCGATATGTATCAATTCCGTCTGCACAGGAAATGTCCTATTATCCGGTTTCTTCGGCACAGAAACGGATGTATTTGTTAAGTCATGCAGAAGGAGGCGAGCTGACGTACAATATGACGGGCGCCATGAGTGTAGAAGGGGCTATTGATTTAGACCGATTGACGTCTGCTTTTCAAAAATTAATTGAACGTCATGAAGTTTTGCGGACCAGCTTTGAACTATACGAAGGCGAACCGGCACAGCGAATTCATCCAAGCGTTGAATTTACAATAGAACAGATTCAAGCGAGAGAAGAGGAAGTGGAAGACCGTGTGCTTGATTTTATCAAATCGTTTGATTTAACCAAGCCGCCGTTAATGCGAGTCGGACTGATTGAACTTACACCTGAAAAGCATGTGCTGCTGGTCGATATGCATCACATCATTTCCGATGGCGTGTCTATGAACATTCTGATGAAAGATTTAAACCAATTTTATGAGGGAAACGAACCGGATCCGCTTCCCATTCAATATAAGGACTATGCGGTTTGGCAGCAAACGGAAACTCAAAGGCAAAACATCAAAAAACAGGAAGCGTATTGGCTCAATCATTTTCATGATGAGATTCCTGTATTGGATATGCCAACGGATTACGAGAGACCTGCCATACGCAATTACGAAGGCGAATCATTTGAATTTCTTATACCGACAGAATTAAAACAGCGCTTAAGTCAAATGGAAGAAGCTACAGGAACAACATTGTATATGATTTTAATGGCAGCTTATATGATTCTTTTATCCAAATACAGCGGACAGGAAGATATCGTCGTAGGTACCCCGGTCGCCGGCCGAAGTCATATAGATGTAGAGTCTGTTGTGGGAATGTTTGTCAATACCTTAGTCATTCGCAATCACCCAGCAGGCCGTAAAACATTCGAGGATTACTTAAACGAAGTGAAGGAAAACATGCTAAATGCCTATCAAAATCAAGACTATCCATTGGAAGAATTGATCCAACATGTACATCTTCCAAAAGATTCAAGCCGCAACCCTTTGTTCGATACGATGTTTGTGCTGCAAAATCTTGATCAGGCTGAATTAAACCTTGATTCCCTTCGATTTACGCCTTATAAGCTTCATCATACAGTTGCAAAATTCGATCTCACCTTGTCGATTCAGACAAATCAAGACAAACATCACGGTCTGTTCGAATATTCGAAGAAACTATTTAAGAAAAGCAGAATCGAAGCTTTGTCAAAAGACTATTTACACATCTTATCCGCTATCAGTCAACAGCCAAGTATTCAAATCGAACATATCGAATTAAACGGCAGCACCGCGGAAGATGATAACATGATCCATTCTATTGAACTGAACTTTTAAAAAGCATGGGAAAGCATACATTATTTTCTTTATACTCTAAAAAATGAGGTGCTCCAATGTCGGTGTTTAAAAATCAAGTAACGTACTGGGATAATCTGTTTGATGAAGAGGATAGCCTTAGTGTAATCCCGTATTTTAAAACAGCGGAAAACGCATCATTAACCCGTGTTGGCTATCAGGAAAAAAGCATCTATCGTTCCTTATCTCCAGAAGTATCTCAAAGAATATTGACAATGGCCAATCATTCCGAAATGGCAACCTATTTGATTTTATTGGCAGGCATTGAATGTTTGTTGTATAAATATACGGATCGAGCGAGCACGATTCTGGGTATTCCAACGGTATCTAAGCAAAAAAGCAGCTCTTCAGCTGTCAATACCATTGTCCTATTGAAAAATACGCTTAGCTGCCAAAGTACATTTAAAACTGTGTTCGAACAACTAAAAAAAGCGCTTAATGATTCGCTAAAAAATCAAAACCTGCCTTTTAGAAAAATCGTCCAGCATGTAAATGTGCAATATGACAATGAGAACATCCCGTTAATTCATACCGTTGTTTCACTCAATGAAATTCATTCCTTGCAATTTAAGGAAGACATTGCAACTGATACGTTGTTTCATTTTGACTTGGAGAATAGCGAGATTCATTTGAAACTTATTTATAACGGAAATCTTTATGATGAGGACTATATGGACCAAATCGTGTCCCATCTCGATCAGCTGCTGTCCGTGATCTTGTTCCAGCCCCAAGCTGCAATCCATACAGCACAAGTCATACCCGAAGCGGTCAAACAGGAAATTTTGTTTGACTTTAATGACACCGCCGCAGATTATCCTGGAAACAAGACTGTAAGTCAATTATTTGAAGAGCAGGCGGAAAGAACGCCTGATTATGTAGCTGTTAAGTTTGATAACAACCATATGACATTCAGAGAATTGAATGAGAAATCTAATCGTTTGGCAAGAACCTTGCGAAACTACGGTGTTCAAGCCGATACATTGGTCGCGATCATGGCAGAGCGTTCATTAGAAATGATCGTGTCCATCATTGCCATTTGGAAGGCAGGGGGCGCTTATGTGCCTCTTGACCCTGAATATCCGGAAGAGCGGCTTCAATATGTGCTGAATGATGCGAATGCAGATGTGCTTGTTGTTCAGCGGCATTTCAAAAACAGCCTTGTCTTTGACGGCCCGATGATCGATCTGAATGACGAAACATCTTACCATGCTGATTGCTCACTGTTATTGCCGATTGCAGAACACAGCCATTTGGCCTATGTCATCTATACCTCAGGCACAACAGGGAAGCCGAAAGGGGTTATGGTCGAACACGGCGGGATTGTGAATTCGCTCCAGTGGAAAAAGGCGTTTTTTAAGCATTCTGCTGAGGATCGCGTCCTTGTTTTGTATCCCTATGTTTTCGATGCGTTTATTTTAAATTTCTTCGGTCCGCTAATCTCTGGCGCTGCTTTGTATCTTTTGCCTAATGAAGACAACAAAGATCTTTTTGCAATACAAAACGTTCTGAAGCAGGAGAGGATTACCCATTTCTCGACTTCTCCCCGGCTGTTACAAGCAATGACCGAACAGATGAGCGCAGAGGACTTCTTTCATGTTCAACATGTCGTTGTAGGCGGAGAGAAACTTGAACCCGACACGGTAGAGCGGCTGTTTTCTCTGCAGCCTCAGATTCGCATCAATAATGAATACGGCCCTACGGAAAATAGCGTGGTTTCTACGTTTCAACCTGTTTATTCTGCTGATGAACAGATCACAATTGGCAAGCCGGTGGCCAATCACCAAGTCTATATTTTAGGAGCACACCGCCAAATCCAGCCGATAGGCGTACCCGGAGAACTGTATGTCGGAGGATCTGGAGTGGCCCGCGGCTACCTTAATCAACCTGATTTAACTGAAGAAAAATTTGTTGACCATTTGCTTATCCCCGGCCGCAAGATGTATAAAACGGGGGATCTTGCTAGATGGCTACCCGATGGAAAAATCGAATATTTGGGACGAATCGACCATCAAGTGAAAATCCGCGGCTACCGTATCGAGCTTGGCGAGGTGGAGGCGGCCCTATCCAACCTGGAAGAGGTTCGTGAGACGGCAGTCGTTGCGCGAGAGGGTCAAGACGGAACCAAGCAATTGTATGCCTATTATGTTGGAGAACCATCTTTGAGTACAGGGCAGTTCAGAGAGATATTATCACGAGAGCTGCCGGATTATATGATTCCTTCTTACTTTATCCATTTAGAACGAATACCACTCACTTCTAATGGAAAAATCGATCTGAAAGCTTTACCTGTTGCTGATGAAAAAACGCGGATGGAAAATGAATACATAGCACCACAAAACTCAATAGAAGAACTGCTGGCGTTTATTTGGCAGGAGGTACTAGGCACTGAGCGTATAGGAATTCTAGATAATTTCTTTGATTTTGGCGGAGATTCGATTAAATCAATTCAGGTTTCTTCAAGATTGTATCAATCCGGATATAAGATTGACATGAAACACTTGTTTAAATATCCCACCATTGCGGAGCTAAGCCCATTTGTAGAGCCGGTTAGCAGAATGGCGGATCAAGGAGAAGTGATGGGAAGGACAAGCCTGACCCCGATTCAGCATTGGTTTTTTGAACAAAATATGCCTCATGCGAACCATTATAATCAGGCCGTAATGTTATATTCAGCGCAAGGATTTAAAGAGACTCCGCTTCGCCGAGCGATAGAAAGTATTGCTGTGCATCACGATGCATTGCGGATGGTTTTTGAAGAATCGCCGAACGGATATGCTGCTCGAATTGCGGGCACAGAAGAAAGTAAATTGTACGAGCTGGAAGTGATGAATTGTAAAGAGGATGCCGATCCGGCTCATGCTGTTGCCAATAAAGCGAATCAGATTCAAAGCAGTATGGAATTGAGCCAAGGACCTTTGATGAAGCTTGGTTTGTTCAAATGTGCAGACGGAGATCATTTGCTTATTGCGATTCATCACTTAGTTATTGACGGGGTATCCTGGCGCATTTTACTTGAGGATTTCGCAAGCGGCTATGAGCAGGCGGAGCGCGGGCAAATGGTTCGGCTTCCGCAAAAAACAGACTCGTTTCCATTCTGGGCGGAGCAATTGTCCAAGTATGCACAGGAAACCGATATGGAGCGAGAGCTTGCCTATTGGAACGAGCTTACAAGGTTAGAGCTGAAACCATTGCCTAAGGATAACGCTGTTGAAGATTCATTATTGAAAGACAGCGATGACGTAACGATTCAATGGACAAGAGAAGAAACACAGCAATTATTAAAACAAGCGAATCGCGCTTATAACACAGAAATTAATGATCTTTTGCTGACTTCACTAGGGCTGGCCGTTCACAGATGGACAGGCATGGAGGAAGTTGTCGTGAACTTAGAGGGTCACGGAAGAGAACCGGTTATTCCAGATGTGGATATCACTCGCACGGTAGGATGGTTTACGAGCCAGTACCCTGTCGTACTGAAGATGGAAGCAGGAAAAGAGCTGTCGCAGCGCATTAAGACTGTGAAAGAAGGGCTGCGCCTGGTTCCCAATAAAGGAATGAATTATAGTATCATTCAATATTTATCCGGCCGTGCGGAAGCTGACAGCCTGCAGCTTCATCCCGAAATTCGGTTTAATTACTTAGGGCAGTTTGACCAAGACCTGCAGCAGCATGCTTTACAGGTATCTCCTTATTCGACAGGTGTATCGATGAATGAAAACCAGCCGAGAACGGCCTTACTTGATTTGAATGGCATGATTGCAGAGGGGAAATTATCGCTGACACTCAGCTATAGCCATAAGCAATATGAAAGATCGACCATGGAGCAATTTGCCCGAAGTATAAAAGAAAGTCTGCAAGAAATCATTGTGCATTGCGTAAGCCAGCAGCAGACGTCATTGACGCCAAGTGATGTTTTGTTAAAGGATATCAAAATAGACGAATTGGAAGAGCTTTTGGACCAAACGCGTGAATTAGGCGAAGTGGAAAATATATATCCGTTAACGCCGATGCAAAAAGGTATGCTGTTTCACAGCTTGTTTGACTCAAGTTCCGGCGCCTATTTTCAGCAAACGACGTTTGATTTGCATGGAGATTTGGATATCGATTCATTTTCAAAAAGCTTGGATGATTTAACAAAACGATATGAAATTTTCCGCACGAACTTTCTCAAAGGGAAAGATCAGCCGCTGCAAATCATATGTAAAACGAAAAAGATTGGTTTCCAATTCATCGATTTGCGTGAGATGGATCAAGCGCAGCAAGATGACCGGATTTGTGCATACGCCAAAGAAGATAAGCTTCGGGGGTTCGACTTAGCGAAAGACGTGTTAATGCGCGTAATTGTCCTTCGCACGGATGATACGACATATCGCTTTATATGGAGTTTTCATCATATCTTGATGGACGGATGGTGCTTGCCGCTTATCACGAAAGAAATATTTGATCATTACTTTGCTTTGCTCCAGCAAAAGCAGCCCGAACAATCAGCGATTACACCATATAGTCAATATATTGAATGGCTTGATCGTCAAGATGAAGAAGAGGCCAAGCGTTATTGGGATCAATATTTGGAAGGGTATGAAGAACAAACCGTCCTTCTCAAGGACAGTCACCAAGCAGAGGATGAGCATTATTTTCCGGAGAAAGTGGCATGTGCCATCGACACCGATCTCACTTTGAAAATGAAGCAAACGGCCAGCAAGCACCATGTCACACTGAACACACTGCTGCAAACGGCGTGGGGGATTTTGCTGCAGAAATACAATCAAAGCCGTGACGTTGTTTTTGGAAGTGTTGTATCCGGAAGGCCTTCGGCGATTCCAAACGTGGAAACCATGATTGGCTTATTCATTAACACCATTCCTGTGCGAATCCAATGTGAAGCTGGAACCACTTTTGCTGAGCTCATGAAACGGACGCAGGAAAGGGCAGTAGCCTCTCAAAAGTATGAGACGTATCCGTTGTACGATATACAAGCTCTTACGACCCAAAAACAAAATTTAATTACACATTTAATGATATTTGAAAACTACCCTGTAGATCAGTACATGGAAAGTATCGGTCAACATCACGAATCGCCTATCGCAATTTCAAACGTTAAAATGGAAGAGCAAACCAACTACCATTTAAATTTAACTGTTATACCGGGTGATGTAATCAATATTAATTTTGAATATAACGCTAAGGTGTATGATCGCGAAAGCATGGAGCGGGTTCGCGGACACCTCTTGCAAATTTTGCATCAAGTCGTTGCTGATGCGGATATCCGGGTGGAACAATTGGAATTGTTGACGGAAGGCGAAAAAAGACAGCTTCTTCAGACCCTGAATGATACAGCCGCGCCATATCCGCAGACAACGGTTTATCAATGGTTTGAAGCGCAGTCGCAGCAAACACCAGATCAAGCTGCTGTTATTGATGAGGACAAGCAGATTACTTACCATCAGCTCAATGAGCGAGCAAACCGGCTGGCACGAACATTGAGAGCTAGGGGTGTGCAAGCGGACCAACCTGTGGCCATCATCAGCAGGAACAGCATCGAATTGGTGACTGGGATACTTGCCATTCTAAAAGCCGGGGGCGCCTACGTCCCAATAGATCCAGAATATCCGCAAGACCGAATTCAGTACATTCTGGAAGATTCAAAAGCCGGAATCATCTTGATGCCGCGTGACATCCTACAGCAGATTACCTATGAAGGCGTCGTGATTTTATTGGATGAGGAAAGCGCCTATCACGAAGAAGCCTCTAACCTTGAACCGCTCAGCAATGCGAACCATTTGGCTTATGTGATCTACACGTCTGGTTCCACAGGCAAGCCTAAAGGCGTATTAATCGAGCACCGGGGATTGAGCAATTATATTTGGTGGGCGAAAGAGGTCTATGTAAAGAGAGAGAAAACCAATTTCCCATTATACTCGTCCATCTCTTTTGATTTAACAGTGACTTCTATTTTTACACCTTTGGTCACAGGCAATACGATTATTGTCTATGACGGAGACGACAAAACTGCTTTGCTTTCATCGATTGTGCAGGACCAAAGGGTGGATATCATTAAATTGACCCCGGCTCATTTGCACGTATTGAAAGCAATGAATATCGCCAATAAGACAGCGATCCGAAAAATGATCGTAGGAGGAGAGAATCTCAGCACTCAGTTAGCCCAAAGCATTCATGAGCAATTCGACGGCCAAATTGAAATATGCAATGAGTACGGGCCGACGGAAACTGTTGTGGGATGCATGCTTTATCGTTACGATGCAGTCAAAGACATGAGAGAATCGGTGCCAATCGGTACAGCAGCGGCCAACATGAGCATTTATGTGTTGGACGAGGATATGAAACCGATGCCGATCGGCGTACCTGGAGAAATATATATAAGTGGAGCCGGCGTTGCCAGAGGATATTTGAACCGGCCGGAATTAACAGCTGAGAAATTTGTTAAAAACCCGTTTGTAACCGGAGCCAGAATGTACAAGACCGGGGATTTGGCGAAGTGGCTCCCGGATGGGAACATTGAATACTTGGGACGAATGGATGAGCAAGTCAAAATCAGAGGCTATCGCATCGAATTAGGCGAGATTGAAACAGCGATGCTTCAAGCAGAAGAGATCAAAGAAGCTGTTGTCATAGCCAGAGAAGATGCACATGGATTGAAGCAGCTGTGTGGGTATTACGTGAGCGGCCAATCCATAACGGTATCCCATATCCGGGAGCAATTGTCTCAATCCCTGCCTGGCTATATGATTCCAGCCTATTTTACCGAACTGGAGAAAATGCCTTTAACGCCGAATGGAAAAATAAACCGAAAAGAGCTGCCGGCCCCTGATTTACAGCTGCAGGACAGAGTAGCATATAAGCCTCCTCGCACTCAGGTGGAACAACTATTAGTTTCGACTTGGGAGTCAGTATTAGGCGCTGAAAAGATTGGCATTCTGGATAATTTTTTTGATCTTGGCGGGGATTCCATTAAGTCGATTCAAGTGTCTTCCAGACTAAATCAACTGGGATACAAAATGGAAATCAAACACTTGTTTCAATATGCGACGATTGCAGAATTAAGTCCGCATATCGAGCAGAACGTGCGCATTCCCGATCAAGATGAAGTCAAAGGAAAGGTAAGCCTGACTCCAATCCAGCATTGGTTCTTTGAGCAAACAACGACAGATCCACATTATTATAATCAAGCTGTCATGCTGTATGCGCCGCAAGGCTTTCAGGAATCGCCGCTTCGCCAAACGCTGCAAAAGCTTGGAGAGCATCACGATGCGCTCCGCATGACGTTCCATGCGACAGAACACGGATACAAAGCCTGGAATGCAGAGAGCGCTCAAAGCGAGCTATATCATCTTGACGTCATCAATTTAAAAGCAGAAGCCGACCCAGGTTCGGCCATTGAAGCCAAGGCTAACCAGATACAGAGCAGCATGCAGTTAAGCGATGGGCCATTGATGAAAGCAGGATTGTTTCAATGTGCGGATGGGGATCATTTGCTCATTGCAATCCATCATTTAATTGTAGATGGGATTTCCTGGCGCATTTTAATGGAGGATATCGTTAGCGGCTACAAGCAAGCCGAGAACGGGCAAGACATTCAATGGCCGTACAAAACAGACTCTTTCCGGCTATGGGCCGAAAAGCTCTCGGCATATGCGCAAAGTGATGCCATAAAGCACGAACAAGAGTATTGGGCACGGATTGAACAAACCGATGTGAAACCGTTGCCTAAAGATTTTCAGGAATCGCATACGTATGCAAAAGACAGTGAAACAGTAACTGTGGAATGGACCAAAGAAGAGACGGAGCAATTATTAAAACAAGCCAATCGCGCTTATAACACTGAAATAAACGATCTTCTGTTAAGCTCCTTAGGACTTTCCATATCACATTGGTCAGGACTTGAACAGATTGCATTTCATTTAGAAGGACACGGAAGAGAAGAAGTGATCACATATATGGATATCTCTCGCACGGTGGGCTGGTTTACAAGTCTGTTTCCGGTTGTGCTTCACATAGAACCAGGCAAAGAAATATCTTATTACATCAAGACGGCCAAAGAAGAGCTGCGCCAAATCCCGCATAAAGGGATCGGCTATGGAGTACTAAGGTATTTAAGCGGCTCAACAGCGCCACTCCCAGCGAAAATGACTCCAGAGATCAGTTTTAATTACCTAGGGCAGTTTGATCAAGATTTTCAAAATCATGCGGTTCAATTATCTTCCTACTCCTGCGGTTCAGACTCGAGCGGAAATCAAATCAGACCGTACGTATTGAATATGAACGGTCTGATTGTCAATGATCGATTGATGGTGACGATTAGCTACAGCACCAAACAATACGCAAAAGAAACGATCGACCAGTTATCGGCAGTTATTCAAAACAACCTTCGAACAGTCATTGAGCATTGTGTTCATAAAGAACAAACGGAACTGACGCCAAGCGATATTTTGTTAAAAGGCATGACCATTGACGAATTAGATCAGCTTTTGATCCAACTGCCGAATTCAGGTGAGATCGAGAATGTGTATCCGTTAACTCCGATGCAGAAGGGGATGCTGTTTCACAGCTTGCTGGATGAAGTTTCAAATTCTTATTTCGAACAAGCATCATTTGATTTACAGGGAGAATTAAAGATCGACAGGTTTGAAGCAAGCTTGGATCATTTATTTGCTAAGTATGCCGTGCTGCGAACCCGTTTTTATAGCGACTGGAATGATATCCCCTTACAAATTGTCTATAAGACACAAAGAATGAAAGTTCATTTTACAGATTTACGTGACATAGATGAGAACCGGTGTAAGGATAAAATCGCATCCTACCAAAGTGAGGATAAAGCGAAAGGATTTGACTTGGCTAGGGATCCATTGATGCGCATCGCGATTTTCCGTATCGAAGAGCGCAAGTATCATTTGATTTGGAGTTTCCATCATATTGTTATGGACGGCTGGTGCCTGCCTCTTATTACGAAGGAAGTATTTGAACACTATATCGGTTTGCAAGAGGGCAGGGAAACAGACCTTGCGTATACTGATCCTTACAGTAAATATATCGAATGGCTTGATCAGCAGGATCAAAATGCGGCCAAACGGTACTGGAGTAAGTATCTTGAAGACTACAAAGGTGAAAACCGTATTCTTCACAAAAGACCGCAGCATGAACGAAAAGCGTATGCTTATGCCAATGAGATCAGCCGATTCGATCAAAAACAAACAAGACAATTGCAGCGGATCGCAAACCAGCATCATGTCACGGTAAATACGTTGATTCAAACGCTATGGGGAATTTTATTACAAAAATATAGTGGGACCGGAGACGTTGTCTTTGGCAGTGTCGTGTCGGGAAGGCCTGCAGAAATCTCTGGAGTGGAACAAATGATCGGTCTGTTCATTAATACAATTCCAGTTCGAATCTGCTGTGATGAGGGCAGCTCTTTCGTTGAAGCGATGAAAATGGTTCAAGACAAGGCACTGGCTTCCCAATCATACGATACCTATCCGTTATATGAAATTCAGGCACAAACGGAGCAAAAGCAAAACTTAATTGATCATATTCTGATCTTTGAAAACTATCCGATAGGACAACAGGTGGAGCAAGGCCATGATGCTGCAGAGCTAAACATTATGAATTTTCATATGGAAGAGCATTCTCATTACGATTTTAATATGGTTGTCATTCCTGGCGAACAACTGAACGTTCATTTTGGCTATAACCAAAACGTATATGAACAATCAGAAGTGAAGCGGATTAGCGGGCATTTTGAACAGCTAATGCATCAGGTATTAGAGCACCCAAACATCAAAATAGAAGAATTGGAGCTTTTGACTCAGCAAGAGAAGGAACAGCTGCTCAGCCGTTTTCAGACTAGAGAAATGCGCTACTCACACGAACAAACAATTCATGAGCGGTTCGAGGAACAAGCGCTCCGTACGCCAAATCGTGCAGCAGTTGTATTCGAGGGAGAATCGTTAACCTATCGCGAACTGAACAAACGAGCCAATCAGCTTGCGCAAGCCTTGCGAGTCGAAGGAATACAAGCGGGTCAACTCGTCGGCATTATGGCTGAACGTTCTCTGGAGATGATTGTAGGGATCTTCGGGATTTTAAAAGCGGGCGGGGCGTATTTGCCAATAGACCCTGATTCTCCTGTAGAACGAATTCATTATATCGCAAGGGACTCAGGCATTAACGTATTGCTTACACACGGCGAACTGCCTGAAAAACTCAACTTCTCCGGAACATGTATCAATATGAAAGAGGAGCAAGCCTACCATGAAACAGATATCAATCTGGCGGTGCCATGCCAGTTCGATCAACTGGCCTATTGCATTTACACTTCTGGCACGACAGGTACGCCGAAAGGCACGTTGATTGAACATCGCCAGGTGATTCATCTCATCGAAGGACTGCGTAATGAGGTTTACTCCGCTTATGATGGGGTTTTGCATGTGGCCATGCTCGCTCCATATTATTTTGATGCTTCGGTCCAGCAAATGTATGCTTCCTTGTTGTTAGGACATACCTTGTTTATCGTTCCCAAAGAGGCTGTGTCTGATGGCGAGGCCTTATGCCAATACTATCGACAGCATCACATTGGCGTAACCGACGGGACGCCCGCCCATTTGAAGCTGCTGGTAGCTGCAGATGATAGGGAAGGAGTACCGCTTCGTCATCTGTTAATCGGAGGAGAGGCACTTCCGAAAACGACGGTAACCAAGTTCATGCACTTATTTGGCGCTGATGGCGCAGTACCTGCCATCACAAATGTATATGGACCAACCGAAACTTGTGTCGATGCTTCCTTGTTCAACATCAAAGTTTCTGCGGACGCTTGGACTCGCAGTCAAGTTCATGCCCCTATAGGCAAGCCGCTGGGCAACAATCGCATGTACATTCTCGATTCGCAGCAGCGATTACAGCCAGTGGGCGTTCAAGGCGAGTTGTACATTGCTGGGGATAGCGTTGGGCGCGGATATTTGAATTTGCCGGAATTAACGAATGAAAAATTCGTTAACGATCCGTTTGTTCCTTCGGGTCGAATGTATAGAACCGGAGATCTGGCCCGTCTTTTGCCGGACGGCAATATAGAATTTATTGGGCGCGTCGATCATCAGGTGAAAATTCATGGTTTTAGGATTGAACTCGGTGAAATTGAATCGATAATGTTGAACATTCCTGAGATTCAAGAAGCCGTCGCTTCTATCCTTGAAGATGCAGATGGCGAGCATTATATATGCGGGTACTATGTAGCGAACAAGCCATTCCCGACGAGTCAGCTTCGGGATCGCCTCACCCGGCATTTACCAGGATATATGATTCCGGCTTATTTTGTGCAAATGGATCAAATGCCATTAACGCCAAACGGAAAGCTGAATCGCAACTTATTACCAGAACCGGATGGAAAGCGATATGGGGGCTCGGAATATGTGCCGCCGCGAAATTCAACAGAAATGAAGCTCGCAAGGATTTGGCAGGATGTTCTCGGTTTAGAACAGGTGGGGATTCGAGATAACTTTTTTGATATCGGTGGACACTCCCTGCGAGCGACGACGCTCATTGCAAAAATTCAAAAGCAATTGCATGTTCAAATTCCATTGCGAAACATATTCCAGTTCCCAACAATTGAACAGCTCGCACAGGCAATCATGACGATGGAGGAAACCGGGTATGCTTCTATTCCTCTAATTGAAAAGAGGCCTTATTACCCAGTTTCTTCTGCACAAAAAAGACTTTATATTCTCAACCATTTGGAAGGCGGAGAGCTGAGTTACAACATGCTGGGCCTGATGACTGTCAAAGGTGAGCTGGATCGGGATAAGCTGCAGCAGGCCTTTGCCAAATTGATTCATCGCCATGAATCTATACGCACTGGCTTCAAAATGGTGGACGGAGAACCTGTTCAGTACATCTTGGATCACGTTGAATTTGCAGTAGAGTCGTATTATGCCAAGGAAGATGAAATCGATCATTGTATCAGTCAATTTGTTCGTGCATTTCAACTGGAGGAGCCTCCGCTGCTTCGTGTCGGGCTGATTGAGCTTCAACCCAATCACGCAATACTGATGTTTGATATGCATCATATTATCTCGGACGGAACATCCATGAATGTACTGATCAAAGAATTTGTAAGAGCATACCAAGGAGCGGAATTACCGCCCCTGCGAATCCAATACAAAGACTACTCAGTATGGCAAACCGGAGAAGCGCGATTAGAACAAATCCAAAAGCAAGAAGACTATTGGTTGGAGCTGTACAGTGGCGATATCCCTGTCCTTCATTTGCCAACCGATTATATACGGCCTTCCACACGGGATTTTACCGGGGCGACGCTGCACTTTACGATTGATGAGAAAAGAAGCGAGGGATTAAAACAACTGGCACTCAAAACCGAATCCACTTTATATATGGTGCTGCTGGCGTCCTACACCTTATTGCTCTCCAAATACAGCGGCCAGGAAGACATTGTTGTGGGGAGTCCCATAGCAGGAAGACCGCATGCGGATTTGGATTCCATCATCGGGATGTTCGTCAACACACTGGCGATGCGAAATTATCCTGCCAAAGAGAAGACATTCTCTCAGTACCTCGCTGAAGTGAAGGAAAATGCATTAAAAGCTTATGAGCATCAAGATTATCCGTTTGAAGCGCTCGTCGACCAGCTGAACATCGCCAGGGATTTAAGCCGTAATCCATTGTTCGACACGATGTTTGTGTTGCAAAACACAGAGCAAGAACAATTAGGGATGGATGGTTTGACGTTTAAACCTTATCCTAGCAAGCATACGATGGCTAAATTTGATTTAACCTTAACGGCTGTAGAAGAAGAGACACACATTCATTGCACAATGGAATACCTGACGACACTGTTCAAACCGGAAACGGTAGTACGCATGATGCGGCATTTTGTGCAGCTGATCGATGCGATCATCGAACATCCTGAGGCAAGGCTCGCTTCTTTGGAGATGATGAGACCGCGAGAAAAGAATGAAATTTGGAATCTTTTTAATGATACTGCAGTAATCGATGAACGTATGCCAACAACAATACATCAACAATTCGAGCAGCAGGCTGAGGATACTCCTGATCGTGTCGCCATTTTGTTTGAAAATCAAACCTTTACCTATCGTCAGTTGAATGAACGCTCCAACCAACTGGCGCGTGTGCTTCGGAATCAAGGCGTAGGTGCCGATCGGGTGGTTGCCATTCTCACGGAGCGCTCGGCAAATATGTTGATCGGAATATTAGCGATATTAAAGGCCGGTGGGGCATTTCTTCCTATAGACCCGGAACTCCCTGATGAACGGCGTGCTTATTTAATGGAAGACAGCGGCGCCGATGTACTTGTGACTTGTGCAGGGCATACCGTTCCTCCTTCTTTCGAAGGATCTGTAGTTCTGCTTGACGATCCATTGGTATATCAGGGTGATGCAAGCAATCTTAACCTTTCCTATGCGGAAAATCATTTATTCTATGTCATTTACACATCAGGTACTACCGGAAAACCTAAAGGGGTTCAATTAGAGCATAAAACCATGTTGAATTTACTCGCTTATGAGCGGGAATATACACAGCTGCGCTTTGACAGAGTGCTGCAATTTGCCGCAATGAGTTTCGATGTTTGCTATCAAGAGATTTTCTCCACGATCTTAAGCGGAGGGACACTCTATATTATCGACAACGAGGCAAAACGGGAGATTCGTGAGCTCAACGAATTTGTCAAGACACACAGGATACAAACGGCATTTCTCCCGACTGCGTTCCTCAAGCTCCTTGCATCGGAGAAACAATATTTTGAACCGTTTGCCGAATGTGTGGATCATATTATCACAGCGGGAGAGCAGCTTATTATGACGAATACGCTGCGTGAAATGCTGATGCGTCACCAAGTTACGCTGCATAATCATTACGGTCCATCAGAAACGCATGTCGTGACCATGTGTACCGTCGATCCGGAAATTCATCAGGAGATGCCGCCAATCGGTAAACCGATTTCGAACACAGAAATTCTAATCCTGAATGAAGCCGGGACGCTACAGCCTATTGGTATCGTTGGTGAGCTTTGTATTGCGGGGGTCAGTTTGGCAAGAGGTTATCATAACCGGGAATCCTTAACACGCGAAAAATTTGTTCCGCATCCCTATGATGCAAATAAACGGATGTATAAAACTGGTGATCTTGCCCGCTACCTTCCTGATGGCAACATTGAATATGTGGGAAGAATGGACCATCAAGTCAAAATTCGCGGTTACCGTATCGAACTAAACGAGGTCGAGGCAGCTCTTCTCAACATTGAGCATGTACAGGAAGCAGTTGTTCTGGCCAGAGAAAACGCAGAAGGGCAAAGCGATTTGTATGCCTATTTTGTAGCGGAGCAAGCACTGCCAATCAGTCAACTCAAAGAAAAGCTTGCTCAGCAAATACCTGGCTACATGATACCTTCATACCTGATGCAGCTGGAGCAAATGCCGTTAACATCAAATGGAAAGGTGAATCGCAGTGCATTGCCGCTGCCCGTAGCAGGCATGCAAACCGGGATTGACTATGTTGCTCCAAGAACGAGACTGGAAGAACAGTTAGTTCTCATTTGGAAAGAAGTATTGAAGGTAGAACAAGTAGGCGTGAAAGATAACTTTTTCGATCTGGGCGGGCATTCGTTACGGGGGATGACGCTCGTTGGCAAAATCCATAAGCAATTCAACAAAACGATTTCGTTAAGAGAAGTATTTCAAGGGCCGACCATTGAGGAAATGGCAAAAGTCATCGCAAACTCGGAAACCTGCGGACCGGATTATATCCCTGCTGTAGAAGTGAAGGATGTTTATCCTGTATCTTCCGTACAAAAGATGGTTTACCTATCCACACAAATTGAAGGCGGAGAACTAAGTTACAACATGCCGGGGATTTTGACGCTGGAGGGAAGGATCGACATGGATCGTTTACAAACTGCGTTCCATAGACTGATTCAGCGCCATGAATCGCTGCGAACCGGATTTGAAATGATCCGTGGAGAACCGATGCAGATGGTCAAGCCGGAGGTGGAGTTCACTATCGAAAGGTACAAGGCAACGACTGAGGAGGTCGAGGAGCTGTTCCGCACCTTCGTACGTACATTCGATCTAAGCCAGGCCCCATTGCTTCGAGTTGGACTTATTGAATTGGAACAAGAAAAGCATATTTTCATGTTTGACATGCATCATATCGTTACGGACGGCGCTTCTATGAACATTTTTGTCGAAGAACTGATTCAATTGTATGACGGTTTAGAATTAGCACCGCTCCGGATTCAATACAAAGACTTCACTGCATGGCAGCAGCAAGCAGCGCAGAAAGAACGGATGAAGAAGCAGGAAGACTATTGGCTGGATGTATTTCACGAGGCGCTTCCGTCATTTGAGTTGCCGAAAGATTTTGCCAGACCGCAAGTTCGAAGCTTTGATGGGAAACGATACAACTTTGTTCTCGACGAGTCTGTTGTCCAAGGTGTTAAACAGCTGGAAGAATTGACGGGATCGACTACGTATATGATCTTGTTCGCAGCCTATACCATACTGCTGGCCAAATATAGCGGTCAAGAAGATATCGTTGTTGGTACACCTGTGGCGGGAAGAGTGCATGAAGATTTACAACATATCATCGGGATGTTTGTGAATACATTAGCCATTCGCACGGCTCCGGCTGGAGAAAAGACCTTTATAGATTATGTAACAGAAACCAAAGAAACAATGCTAAAAGCTTATGAAAATCAAGAGTATCCTTTTGAAGAATTGGTTGAGAAGCTGGGAGTGCAACGAGATTTAAGCCGTAATCCGCTATTCGATACGATGTTTGTTCTGCAAAATACAGAGCAAACGGATATTGAAATAGATTCTCTTGCCGTCAGACCTTATGAAGAAACACATACAGTGGCAAAATTTGATTTGCAGCTGACCTTCGAGATGAACCAGCACGAGATTCAAGGCAGCTTTGACTACTGTACGAAGCTATTTAAAAAAAGAACCATTGCTACGCTGGCACAGGATTACGTGATGATCCTGTCAGCAGTTATACAAAACTCATCAATTCCATTAAAAGAGATCCAATTAAGCGAGAAAGTAAACAAAAAGGAACACTTTGCAAGCGTAATCGAATTAGATTTCTAAAAACAGTCGGTAGCAGCTGTCTCCATCATGTTGATCATGCGGGGACAGCCGTCAGCCGCCTTCGAAGCAAGAATTTAAATTTACTGGAGGGATTTAAATGTCAGAATTTAAACAACAGGAACTGTTCTGGAGCAACATGTTCGACGCGGAAGATCGTCCCATTGCATTCCCTTCGTTTCACATGTCGGACTCATCAGCATTAGAGCACGATGCTTTAAACACCTCTAACAGTATTCATACTTCATTGCGATCCGATGTATCCCTGCGCATCATGACGATGGCGAATCAATCACCAATGGCCGTTTATTTGGTTCTCTTGGTTGGTATCAAGTGCCTTTTGCACAAATATACAGGGGAAGAGAGTATTATTGTAGGTGTCCCAACCTTCGAAGACGAAACCGATGAAGACCTTCGTTTGGATCAAATTATGTTGCTCAAACAAAACATAAATGAGAACAGTACGTTTAAATCCATATTTAATGAATTCAAACATACGCTGAACGATGCCATCTTAAATCAGGATGTTCCTTTTGATAAAATGGTCGGTCCATTAAATCTAACCTACAATTCCAACCATTTGCCAATGATCCCTGCGATCGTATCATTAGATCAAATTCACCTCACCCATTTTAAAGAGACAGCTGCTTCAGATACATTATTTCAATTTGACATCAAGAATGACGCTATTCATTTAAAAGTAACTTACAACGAACAAGCTTATGATCATCAGTATATGTTGCAAGTGATCGAACATTTAAATCGCCTTTATTCAATCATACTATTTCAACCTGACATCACCATTAGCCAGCTTCATATTTTGACTGACACGGAAATTAATACATTTCAAGACTATAATCAAACGGCGGCCGAGTATCCGCGAGAAAAAACGATTCATCAATTGTTTGAGGAACAAGCGAATCGTACGCCGGATCAAGTGGCTGTCGTGTACGAGGAAAGCCAGCTGACGTACCAGGAACTTAATGAAAAGGCGAATCGGATCGCTCGAACGCTGCAATCCGAAGGTGTGCATCCGGATCAGCCGGTAGGGATTATGGCCGAACGCTCCCTGGAAATGATCGTAGGGCTCTTTGGGATTTTGAAAGCTGGTGGTGCGTATGTGCCGATTGATCCGAGCTATCCTGAGGAACGGATTCGATACATATTGGAAGATTCAGATACGAAGTTGCTATTAGCGCAAAGTCATCTGCGGGAGAAAGTGCCTTTTACGGGGAAAGTGCTGGATATGGAAGATCCGCAAACCTTCAGCGAAGACGGTTCAAACTTGGAATCGACTTCCGGTCCGAATCAGTTGGCATATGTCATCTATACATCAGGATCAACAGGTAAGCCGAAAGGGGTTATGGTGGAGCACCGCTCAGTGATCAATCGACTGGTGTGGATGCAGGAAAATTACCCGCTGGATAAACGGGATGCAATTCTGCAAAAAACCGCGATCACTTTTGATGTATCGGTATGGGAACTGTTCTGGTGGTCAATCGTAGGCTCTAAAGTGGTATTGTTGCCAAACGGAGGAGAAAAGAACCCTGAGTTGATATTGGATACAATTGCACAAAAAGGTGTCAGCACATTGCATTTTGTACCAGCGATGCTGCATGCTTTTCTGGAATCAATGGAACAGAAGCCCGGCGAAAAGCTAAAGCGAAAGCTGGCGTCGTTAAGATATGTGTTTGCAAGCGGCGAAGCCTTAACGCCCAAACATGTGGACGGGTTTCAGCGCATTATAGCACCGGTGAGCCATGCTCAAATCATCAACCTGTACGGACCGACTGAGGCAACGATCGATGTATCGTACTTTGAATGCAAGGCGGACAAAAGGTATACCTCGGTTCCTATAGGCAAGCCGATTTCAAACATTCAATTGTATATATTACAGGCCGGACATATGCAGCCAGTTGGTGTGGCAGGAGAACTGTGCATAGCAGGAGATGGACTTGCGCGGGGCTATTTGAACCGCCCAGAGCTGACGGCGGAGAAATTTGTAGATAACCCGTTTTCAGCGGGAGAGCGGATGTACCGGACGGGAGATTTAGCAAGGTGGCTGCCGGACGGAAATATCGAGTATTTGGGCCGAATCGACCACCAGGTGAAAATTCGGGGTTATCGGATTGAAACTGGCGAAGTCGAGGCCGCTTTATTCCATATCCCGTCAATTCAGGAATCCATCGTTCTAGCACAAGAAATCAACGGGGAAACATCCCTGTGCGCCTATTACACCGCAAACGATACTTTAACGGCAGGCGAGCTTCGGGAGCATCTATCCAGACAGCTGCCTTCCTATATGATACCTGCTTATTTCATTCAGCTGAAAGCGATGCCGCTAACTTTGAATGGAAAAATAGATCGCCGGGCACTGCCTTCTCCGAGAGAGAATCTCACAGGTATGAACTATACAGCTCCGCGGACAGAACTGGAAAAAATACTAGCCGCAACGTGGGAGTCAGTATTAGGCTTAGAGCGGGTCGGAGTCTCGGATCATTTCTTCGAATTAGGGGGGGACTCCATTAAGTCGATTCAAGTGTCCTCAAGATTATACCAAGCCGGGTATAAGTTTGAAATCAAACACTTGTTTAAATACCCAACGATCTCTGAACTTGTTCCCTATGTAGAACCGGTCACCCGAGTTGCAGAACAAGGGGAAATCAAAGGTCCGGCTTTGCTGACGCCTATTCAACATTGGTTTTTTGACCAGCAACACCCCGATCTGCACCACTATAATCAAGCGGTCATGCTTTATTGGAAAGAGGGATTGAATGTACCGATGCTTCAGGAAGTCATGAGAAAGATCGTCGAGCATCATGATGCTTTGCGCATGGTCTTTGTTCCTGCAAAACATGGATACGAAGCTCGAAATCGGGGGATCGACGAAGGGGATCTATTCAGTCTTGAAGTGTTCTCGTTACACGAAGAAAACAATGTTGCCCAAGCGATTGAAACATTATCCAATGAGATTCAGCAATCCATTCAATTAGCTGAAGGCCCGCTCATTAAACTGGGATTGTTTCAGTGTCATGATGGAGATCATTTGCTGATTGTGGCCCATCATTTAGTCATCGATGGCGTTTCATGGAGAATATTAATCGAAGATATAGCGGCTGCTTACGAGCAGCTGCAAAACAGAGAAGCGATCCAGCTTCCAAAGAAAACGGATTCCTACCTGTTATGGGCGGAACAGTTGAAACGTTATGCAGGAAGTCCGGAGTTTGAAATGAAAAATCAATACTGGTTCCAGCATGAACATATTCCAGCACCTAAACTGCCAAAGGATAACGAGCAGGAAATCGGCCTAGCCGAAGACCGGGAAACGATCATCGTCCAATGGACGGCAGAGGAAACAGAGCGGTTATTAAAAAACGCTCATCGAGCTTATACGACTGAAATAAACGATTTATTGCTGACCGGGCTGGGAATTGCTATTCATCGTTGGACTGGACACGAAGACATTCTCATTCATCTTGAAGGACATGGCAGAGAGTCTATTATTCCAGACCTCGATATTTCACGTACAGTGGGCTGGTTTACGAGCCAATACCCGGTATTCCTTCCCATCAAGGCGGACCAAGATATCTCGCAGCAGATTAAAACCGTGAAAGAACATTTGCGTAAGATTCCCCAAAAAGGAATAGGTTACGGCCTGATCAAGTATTTATCCGATCACCGAGAGGCTCGGGAATTTACCGGACAACCGGAAATTAGTTTTAATTTTCTGGGGCAATTTGATCAAGATTTACAAAAAGGGGGTATTGAGGTATCACCTTACCCCAGCGGAAAAATAGCCAGCGACAAGCATCCCATCACCTATGCCCTTGATATTAACGGCATGATTTCAAACGGACAATTGTCACTGGCAATTAGCTACTGCGGTAAACAATATCATAAAGAAACAATGGAAACATGCGCCGATCTGTTAAAAAGCAGTTTGCGACAAGTCATCGAACATTGTACGGCCCAGGATCAAGTTCAGCTGACACCAAGCGATATTTCGTTAAAAGAAATATCTATCGACGAACTAGATCAATTTGTGCAACAAGCACAGCATCTTGGTGAAATTGAAAATATATATCCGTTAACCCCTATGCAGAAGGGAATGTTGTTCCATAGTTTAATTGATTCGGCTTCCGGAGCTTACTTTGAACAAGCGGGTTTTGATTTGAAGGGCCTCTTGGATATCGAGGCTTTTATGATGAGTTTGTCGCAGCTGGCCAAAAGATATGACATTCTGCGAACTCAATTTTATACCGAATGGAAAGAACAGCCCTTGCAAATTGTGCTCCGGCATAAGCCGATTGAAACTGTCGTTGAAGATATTCGCAATATGAATGTTGATCAACGCAGCGAGTTCATTGCTGCTTTTGCGAGAAAAGATAAGGAGCGGGGATTCAATCTTACCCGCGATGCTTTAATGCGCGTATCGATCCTGCGAACCGATGAAGACAAAGCGCGATTGATTTGGAGCTTTCATCATATTTTAATGGATGGCTGGTGCTTGCCGCTGATTACGAAAGAAGTGTTTGAAACCTATTATGCGATTATTGAGCGTAGGCAACCGAAGCGTGACGCCGTGACGCCGTACAGACGATATATCGAATGGCTGGATGAACAAGATCACGAGCAAGCTGCAGTCTATTGGCGGGATTATTTGGACGGTTATGAAGGGCAAACTGTTTTGTTGAAAGAACCATTTTCCGATCAGGCCAGAGGATATCAAAAACAAAAGCTTGCGTGCCGTCTCGGAAAGCAGCTCACAGAGGAAATCAAACGAGCCGCAAGTCAACATCATGTCACCGTTAATACATGGATGCAAACCGCATGGGGCTTGTTGCTGCAAAGATATAACGGTACTCAGGATGTCGTTTTCGGCACTGTCGTATCCGGCCGGCCGGCAGACATTCCGGGTATTGAATCAATGGTAGGCCTATTTATTAATACCATTCCCATACGTGTTTGTGCTCAACCAGAGATGACAGTTGCACAAGTATTGAAAATGAACCAGGAGCATGCACTGGCATCTCAACCATACGATACATTTCCATTGTATGAAATTCAGGCTCAAACCGAACAAAAGCAGCAGTTGATCAATCATATTATGGTATTTGAGAATTACCCGGTCGAGAAACAAATGAAGCATATGAAGCGGGATCACGACGTCTTAGACATTAGTGATTTCCATTTGGAAGAACATACTCATTACGATTTTAATTTCATTGTAATGCCGGCTGAAGATATGGAAATGCATTTTGTATACAATGCCAATGTTTATGATCAAGCAACTGTTGAACGGATACAAGCACATTTTATGGAAATCATCAAGCAAATGGTAAACGATACGGCGATGCATGTTCAAGAACTCGATATCCTTTCGGCAGATGAGCGATCGCTCCTTATCGAAAAATGTAACGATACAGCGACCGAGTATCCAAAGGAAAAAACAATTTATCAATTGTTTGAGGAACAAGCGGCGCGAACACCTGAGCAGGTCGCAATTGTTTTTGAGGATCAGAAACTGACCTACCGCCAATTAAATGAACAAGCAAATCAATTGGCACGAACCTTAAGGGCCAAGGGAGTGAGGCCGGACCGAACCGCAGCTATCGTCAGCGACCACAGCATTGAACTGGTTGTGGGAATTCTGGCCGTATTAAAAGCCGGCGGCGCCTACGTGCCTATTGATCCGGATTATCCAGAGCAGCGTATACAGTATATATTAGACGATTCCAAAACAGAAATTGTCTTGACACAGAGCCATCTTCAGCAGCGATTGGCCCATGAAGGCACAATCGTTCTATTGGATGATGAAAATTCTTATCACGAAGAGCGCTCTAATCTTGAGCGGATAAGCAATATAAAAGATTTGGCGTATGTCATCTATACATCGGGCTCTACAGGAAAGCCTAAAGGGGTATTAATCGAGCATCAAGGCTTAACCAATTATATTTGGTGGGCTGACAGGGTGTATGTAAAAGGTGAGAAAACGACCTTTCCGCTATATTCATCCATTGCTTTCGACTTAACGGTAACATCTATTTTTACACCGCTCATCAGCGGCAATGCCATCATTGTCTACGGAGATAAAGACAGGACGACTTTGCTTTCATCCATTGTTGAGGATTCCAGGGTTGATATTATCAAGCTGACCCCGGCTCATTTGCAGTTATTGAAAGAAATGAACATCTCGCCTGAGTGCACGATCCGGAAAATGATTGTCGGCGGCGACAATTTAAGTACACGGCTGGCAAAAAGCATCAGCGCACAATTTCAAGATCAAATTGAAATCTTTAACGAATACGGGCCAACGGAAACTGTAGTCGGATGTATGATTTATATCTACGATCCGAAGAAAGACAGACAGGAATCGGTGCCAATTGGTAAGCCTGCGGCCAATATGAACATTTATCTGCTGGATTCGGGTATGAAACCGGTGCCGATCGGTGTCCCCGGAGAAATGTATATTAGCGGAGCCGGAGTAGCCAGGGGATATTTGAACCGTCCTGACTTAACGGCTGAAAAATTTGTTGAACATCCGTTTGCCGCAGGCGAGAAAATGTACAAAACGGGCGATGCCGCCCGCTGGTTGCCGGATGGACATATGGAGTATTTGGGACGAATCGATCATCAGGTGAAAGTCCGAGGCTACCGTATTGAACTCGGCGAGGTCGAAGCGGCTTTATTGCAAGTGGAATCTGTTAAAGAAGCGGTCGTCCTCGCGGTCGAAGAAGAGAGCTCCAACCAGTTGTGTGCTTATGTGACAGGAGACGAATCATTAAAAACGCTCCAGCTCAAGCAGCAATTGCAGGACAAACTGCCCGCTTATATGATTCCAGCCTACTTTGTACGGGTAGATGAAATGCCTTTAACAGCCAATGGCAAAATCGATCGAAAAGCTTTGCCCGCTCCTGATGGAAATATGCTGGCCGGAACCGAGTATGCTGCTCCCCGAACGTTGATTGAAAAGCAGCTGGCTGAGATATGGAAAGACGTTTTGGCTCATTCTGAGCTGGGGATTAAAGATAACTTCTTTGACGTTGGCGGCCATTCACTCAAAGTATTACAATTAGTTGATCAAATTAAAGCCGTTATGGGAATCAAATTGCATTATCACGTCGTTTACGAAGCCTCTACCATCGAAACAATGGCACGGGCTATTCAAGCCGCGGCTTTACCGTCCAAGACGGAAAACGTATTCGTCAAGTTGAATCAAAACGGTTCGATCCCTGTGTTCTGTTTCCCTCCATTAATTGGGTATGGGTTGGTTTATAATGAAATGGCGAACAGGCTTGATGGCGACTGCGTTGTCTATGCCGCTGATTTTACAGAAGACCCATCCTATGAGAAACCGATAATTGACCGGTATGCAGAAAGCATGATAGACATTCAAGAACAGGGACCATTTGTTTTGCTTGGATATTCTTCAGGATCGAATTTGGCTTTTGAAGTGGCCAAAGCCTTGGAGCAGCGAGGACGCACCGTATCTGATGTGATTATGCTGGACTCTCAAATCACCACTTCGTTGACTCATTTATCTGAAAAGGAAGTAGAAGAGATCGTCCATCTAAATCTGGATATTATTCCGATTTATTATAGAGAGATATTAACCATTCCTTCAATAAAAGAAAAAATTAGAGGCTATCTTGCATATCATAATCAACTGATCAATTCCGGTACCATCAATGCCAACATTCATCACTTGTTATGCGACGATATGACCGAAAGAGGTTGGACGCACTCAACCGCTCACAATTACCAGGAATATGAATTAAAGGGCGGCCACGTTACAATATTTGATCCTCAATATATTGAAGAGAACGTGAATACGATTCGGTCTATCATGAAAAATATTGAAGAACGGCATTTTGGTGAGCTTGTACCTCATGAACAACTGCCATATACGAGTCGCACAAAATCTGATCGAAAATAAGGTGCTGGTTGAAGAACGCTTTAACTTCACCCATAAAGTTTACCTCTGAATGATGAGGCAGCAGATTAGCGGACAGGGGCCATTCTCTGTCCGTCTTTCTTTTTGTATTAAGAATGGATAGCAGACACTTGGGAATGATAACATCATCCTTTTTCTTGGAGGCTTGTCATGGATCGTCTTTCTTTGCTTACTTTTATCATGTTGATTCTAGCCAGTTACAGGCTGACACATTTGATTGTATTCGATAAAATCACGGAATTTATCCGAAAACCTTTTATGAAAAAGAAAAGGATTGTTGATCAAAACGGACATGTAGACGAAAAAAGCGTGCCAGCTTCTAACTTTGGATACATGCTCAATTGCTACTGGTGTGCCGGCGTTTGGTGTGCAATCTTGATTGGACTGGGATATCTCTTTTTGCCTCGTATTGCAGTTCCAGTCATCTTTATTTTAGCCATCGCAGGAGCACAGGCGATTCTTGAAACAGCTGTCGGTGTCGGCGTAAAACTCATTGATGTGTTAAAGAGCCTGCAAACCATGATAAATGATAAAAAGTCCTAAAGCAGCGGAACAAAATGCTTCAGGACTTTTTTCGTTTATCTGGTGATATAGACATAAATCCTGATTTCTTCAATCCGATTAAGCACCCTTTTACAGCCCGGGAATACCGTAATAGCGAATAGTGAAAGTGATGTAATGGGGGAGAAGAAACAGAATGAAGGTTTGTCAAAAGTCGATTGTCCGTTTCCTTGTCAGCTTGATCATCGGAACGTTTGTCATCTCCGTTCCGTTAATGGCCAATGCGCAGCCTGACAGGGAACTGAGAGCCGTATGGATTGCTTCCGTATTGAACATTGATTGGCCGTCAAAAAAAGGTTTATCGGTGGAAGAGCAAAAGCAGGAGTATATCAAACTGCTGGACGATGTGCAAAAAATGGGGATGAATGCCGTTATTGTTCAGATTAAACCGACGGCAGATGCCTTTTATCCGTCCGCTTACGGACCTTGGTCTGAATACTTAACCGGTGTCCAAGGGAAAGACCCGGGCTATGATCCGCTTGCATTTATGATTGAAGAAACCCATAAACGAAATTTAGAATTTCACGCATGGTTTAATCCTTACCGCATTACAATGAATCATACGGACCTCAATAAATTGTCTAAGGATCACCCGGCAAGACAGCATCCAGACTGGGTTGCCGCTTATGGAAACCAGCTTTATTATCATCCGGGCATTCCTGAAGCGAGAGATTTTATCGTCAAAGGTATCGAAGAAGTGGTAAAACAGTATGATATCGACGCCGTTCATATGGATGATTATTTTTACCCTTATAAAATAGCGGGACAGGAATTTCCTGATCAAACACAGTATGAACAATACGGAAAAGGCACTTTTTCCAATATTGATGACTGGCGGCGGGATAATGTGAACCAGCTTGTCAAACAAATCAACCAAACAATTAAAGCTGCAAAGCCATATGTCAAATTCGGCATCAGTCCCTTTGGTGTATGGAGAAACGCGGCAGATGACCCAACCGGATCGAATACCAAAGCAGGCGTCAGGAACTATGACGACCTTTATGCAGATACGAGACATTGGATCCAAGAAGGCGACATCGATTATATTGCTCCGCAAATCTATTGGAGCATCGGCTTCAATGCAGCAGCTTACGACGTACTGGCTGATTGGTGGAGCAATGAAGTCAAAAATAGGCCTGTTCATTTATATATTGGCCAGGCAGCCTATAAAATCAATAATAACTTTGATCCGCCATGGTCCGACCCGGAGGAGTATGTAAGACAAATCACCTTGAACCGTCAGCTTGAGCTTGTGAAAGGAAGCATGCATTTCAGCCTCAAAGACCTCAACAAAAATCCGCTTGGCATCAAAGACAGGCTCATTATCGAGCTTTACAGCAAACCGGCACTGGTTCCGCAAATGCCTTGGCTTGACAGTACCGCCCCAAATAAACCGAAGCTTACGAAGGTCACCGAAGACAAAAACGGCAATCTTCTGCACATACAAGACCACCCATCAAATCAAGAAACGAAAGAAACAGCCTATTATGCGATATACAGAGCCGAAGGGAAAAAGCACAAAACATTGCTGGCAACCGCTAGAAAAACAAATGAGCAGCAAACCTTCTTAGATGAGACGGCAGAACCAAACAAGAAATATACGTATTATGTCACTTCAGCAGACCGGCTCCATAACGAAAGCAAGGCTTCCAAACGAAAGACAAAATAAGAAATGAGAAGGACGGCTTTCTAAGTCGTCTTTTTTTAAAAAGTTATTTTGGTAGATAAGATACTTATGATGAGCCGCTGAATTTGTTAAAGAAAAGCAAGGGAGGGACTCACATGAATATGGAAGCGGTTTTTGCACATTTCCCAGTATTGGAATCTGAAAGTCTAGTTTTAAGTAACATCAAAGAGGAGCACGTACAAGATGTATTTTCAATCTACGATAATGACAAAGTGTTCGAATACTGCGGCATCATTCCGAGGGAAAGGCTTTGCCACTGAATCCGTCCGCATGCTTGTCTCATTTTTATTTGAGAAAGTCAATGTAAATAGAATTACAATCTGAAAATCACTGTCTGACAGAAGAGCTCACTCAATTGTGGGGCGAATCTCCGATTAAAGGCGTTTCTTTAACGACAAGGGGAATCATGCTGAATGCTTTAATTGACGGGCTTGCCAGACAGTCTCTCGTTTCCGGTGATTTTCCATCAGAAGATGTTTATCAAGAGCTCGAATGGATCTTGGAGAAGCTGACTGAAAAAATGACATAACACGAAAGGAGATCAAACATGTTTACTCAAAAATTAGGTCTTGTCCTTACGTTTTCATTTCTCGTCTGGTTCGGTGCCACGCTATTTTTTGTTCTGTTCGGAGACGCTGTATTAACTGATCCGGCTGAAGAACCTTTTTGCTGAACTTTCTTCTTCTGGAAGCTGGCACTGCTCGTTTTATGCCTTGTGTTCTTTCTCTATCAAAGATCACAGGACACGGTGATCAAGCTGGGCATATGGGGATCAGCGGTCGGTTTATTGATTGATACGATTTCCCTTTGGAGCCATCCCATCATCTTTCCAGCGCTATCAAAGGAACAGGTCAGCGTTTGCCATATGGATGGTATGCGCCTATGGCATGTATTTGCTTATCCCATTGATGTTTTCACGTAAAAAATGACTCGGTTTTAATTTTCAGACTTCTTTTGTCAGGGAATGATTACAGAACTCGCCTAATAGGATGTTACAAAGATGTGAAGGAGGAAATCAAGTGAATTTTGAGCTGACAAAAGAACAACAAATGGTTCGTGAAATGGTAAAGGATTTTGCGAAAAAAGAAATCGCTCCTCACGCTGAACATATAGATCAAACGGGCGAGTTCCCGATACAAACATTTAAAAAAATGGGTGAGCTCGGGCTGATGGGTATTCCATTTCCCGAAGAATACGGCGGATCAGGCGGCGATACGATTTCATATGCCTTAGCGGTTGAAGAAATCGGCAAAGCCTGCGGAAGTACTGGATTAAGCTACGCTGCAGCGGTCTCGCTCGGCGCAAGTCCTCTTTATTACTTCGGAACAGAAGAACAAAAACGGGCGCATTTGACTCCGCTGGCTTCAGGCAAAGCACTCGGGTCATTCGGCCTGACGGAACCAAATGCCGGCTCAGATGCAGGAGGGACTCAAACGAAAGCCATTACAAATGGTGATGAGTATGTAATCAACGGCGAAAAGTGCTGGATCACGAATGCAAGTTACGCACGAACGGTGATTGTAACCGCAGTAACAGGCAAAAACAAAGAAGGAAAAAACATCATCTCCGCATTGATCGTGCCAACTGACACAGCCGGACTTACGATTACGAGCCCGTACGATAAAATGGGTGTCCGCGGTTCAAATACAGCGGAAATTTTGCTTGAGGATGTGAGAGTGCCTGCGGGCAACTTACTTGGCGATCCAACAAAAGGGTTTAAGCAGTTTCTATACACGCTGGACGGCGGACGAATCTCCATCGCTGCTCTTGCAGTCGGCATCGCCCAAGCGGCACTTGAAGCATCATTGGCATATGCGAAAGAACGAAAGCAGTTCGGACAGCCGATTTCTTCCTTTCAGGCCATCCAATTTAAGCTTGCTGACATGGCGATGGAAATTGATCTTGCACGGCAAATGGTGTTAAAAGCCGCTTGGCTGAAAGACCATAACCGTCCGTTCACAAAAGAAGCAGCATATGCCAAGCTGTTTGCATCTGAAATGGCGACAAGAGCTTGTAATCAAGCCATTCAAATCCATGGAGGTTCAGGCTACATGAAGGAATATGGGGTAGAACGGATGCTGCGGGACGCAAAATTAATGGAAATCGGTGAAGGCACATCTGAAATTCAGCGTATCGTGATTGCCAGACAGCTATTGAAATAAAATGTAAACGCTTTCCAATTACTTAGAAAGGAGGAACAATGAATGGCTGAACTCATCCATTCCACAATCGGCAGACTGCTGGAACAAATCGCTGAAACCTATCCCGATCAAGAAGCGGTTGTTTATCCAGACAGAAAAATTCGCTATACGTACGCCCAATTTGACAGTCTGTGCCGTCAAACCGCTAAAGGACTCATGCGGATGGGGATTGGGAAAGGAGACCATGTAGCCATATGGGCTTCGAATATCCCCGAATGGCTTGCCGTTCAGTTCGCCACCGCAAAAATCGGAGCTGTGCTCGTGACCGTCAATACTAATTATCAAGCACACGAACTCGATTACTTGTTAAAGCAATCGGATGCTGCCGCTCTTATTGTCATGGATTCATACCGGGGCACTTCATACACAGACATCCTGAAGAGCCTCATTCCAGAGCTGCAAGAAACAGAGCCTGGCCAGCTGAAATCAGAACGATATCCCTTTTTAAAAACGCTGATCTATATTGGCGATAAACGTTTGCCGGGCATGTATCATTGGAACGATACAGAAATACTTGCGAAAACAGTGTCGGATGCTGAGCTGGAAGCCAGAATGAACAGCCTTGAAAAAGACGATGTGATTAACATGCAATACACATCAGGAACGACAGGGTTTCCTAAAGGGGTAATGCTGACCCATTTTAATGTCATCAATAATGCTGCCAATATCGCTGAATGTATGGCATTAACCTCGCAAGACCGCATGTGCATCCCGGTTCCGTTTTTCCATTGCTTCGGATGCGTGCTTGGGGTTTTAGCGTGTGTGTCTGTCGGGGCAGCCATGATACCTGTACAAGAATTTGATCCCGTTACCGTCCTTAAAACGGTAGAAAAAGAGAAATGCACAGCGCTCCACGGTGTGCCGACCATGTTTATCGCCGAGCTGCATCATCCGGATTTTGATGCATATGATCTATCGACGCTCCGAACAGGCATCATGGCCGGCTCTCCCTGTCCAAGTGAAGTGATGAAAGCTGTTATTGAAAAGATGGGCATGAAAGACATTACGATCGCCTATGGACAAACCGAAGCCTCACCGGTCATTACGCAAACGAGGGCACATGATTCCTTCTTAAGGAGAGTCGAAACAACCGGCCGTGCCCTGCCTCATGCAGAAGTGAAAATTGTAGAACCCGGGACATGTCAAGAAGTTCAAAGAGGCGTGCAGGGAGAGCTTTGCACCCGCGGCTATCACGTTATGAAAGGCTATTATAAAGACGAAGAAGCGACCAGAAAAGCAATCAATCCCGATGGATGGCTGTTTACCGGAGATCTTGCTGTCATGGATGAAGACGGGTACTGCCGCATCACCGGAAGATTAAAAGACATGCTCATTAGAGGCGGTGAGAACATTTACCCGCGGGAAATCGAAGAATTTTTATATCGGCATCCTGATATTTTAGATGTACAGGTCGTTGGTGTGCCTGACGCCAAATTCGGGGAGGAGGCCGCAGCCTGGATTAAACTGAAAGACGGAAAAACCGCTTCACCTGAAGAACTTAAGGACTATTGCAAAGGGAAAATCGCCCGCCACAAAATTCCGCGTTATGTTATTTTTACAGACGAGTACCCGATGACGGCTTCAGGCAAAATTCAAAAATATAAACTGCGTGAAAAAACGATTAAAATGTTCAACTTATCATCATGTCAATGAGGTGAAGTCATGTTTACAAAAGTACTGATCGCCAATCGTGGAGAAATCGCAATGAGAATTATCCGAACGTGCAGCCGTCTCGGCATCAAAACGGTCGCGGTTTATTCTGAAGCAGACAGAGATGCTCCCCATACAAAGGCGGCCACAGAGGCTTATTTGATCGGGGAATCAAGAGTCAGTGAAAGTTATTTAAATATAGAGAGAATCATAGAGACAGCGAAAAAAGCAAACGCCGACGCCATCCACCCGGGATACGGGTTATTATCAGAAAACAGCCGATTCGCTGAATGCTGCAAGCAAGAAAACATCGTGTTTATCGGCCCTGCACCCGATATCATCGCAAAGATGGGTAGCAAAATTGAAGCACGTAAAGCAATGGAAGCGGCAGGTGTCCCTGTGGTGCCCGGCGTTTCAGAATCCCTCGGAGACATAGAGGCAGCCTGCCGCACTGCAAGACAAATCGGCTATCCTGTCATGCTGAAAGCTTCAGCAGGCGGAGGCGGCATCGGTATGCAGCTTGTTCAAAACGAGGAAGCATTAAGAAAGGCGTACGAGGGGAACAAAAAGCGCGCAGCAGATTTTTTCGGTGACGGTTCAATGTATATAGAGAAAGTCATTGAACATGCCCGCCACATCGAAGTTCAGCTTTTGGCCGATCAGCATGGCCATACAATACACCTGTTTGAACGCGATTGCTCTGTTCAGAGGCGGCATCAAAAGGTCATAGAAGAAGCGCCGTCACCATTTTTAGACGATAAACTAAGAATGAAGATCGGGCAAACGGCCGTAAAAGGAGCGAAAGCGATCGGCTATACAAATGCAGGCACAATCGAATTTTTAGTTGACCCGAATCAAAACTTTTATTTCCTCGAAATGAATACGAGATTGCAAGTTGAACACCCCGTGACTGAAGAAATAACGGGCCTGGACTTAGTGGAGCATCAGTTACGGATTTCTGCGGGCCATACTCTCACATTCTCCCAGCAAGACATCAAACGAAACGGGCATGCGATAGAGGTTAGAATATACGCGGAAGATCCCAAGACCTTCTATCCGTCACCAGGTACAATCACTGCGTTTTCACTCCCAAAAGGGGTCAGACACGAATGTGCGGTAGCAAAAGACAGCACCGTTACCCCTTTTTATGACCCGATGATCGCCAAGATGATTGTCAAAGGCCAAACCAGAGCGGAGGCCATTGAAAAGCTGGAGACAGCGCTCCGCGACTATCGGATAGAGGGAATCAAAACAAATCTTCCGCTTCTCATACAGGCTGCGGCATCAAAAGCATTTAAAAAAGGGGATGTCACGACTGACTTTTTGAAACAACACCTATAAAGGAGGCAGTTGTCATGACGGTTATGATACAAATGGCGGGAAACCTGTGGAAAGTGCACGTCAAAGCCGGCGACCACATTGAAAAAGGCCAGGAAGTTGCCATTTTGGAATCAATGAAAATGGAAATCCCGATCGTTGCAGACAGAAGCGGAACCGTAAAAGAAGTCAAAAAAAATGAAGGCGATTTTGTAAATGAAGGAGACGTGTTGCTCGAATTGAGCGATTCCACTCAATAATTTGGAGGAAGACCATGTCATATCCTAAAAAAGTGAAAATCAAAGAGGTCGGCCCGCGTGACGGCTTACAAAACGAGCCCAGATGGATACAAACAGAAGATAAAATCGCTTGGATCAACCAGCTATCCCGGACAGGGCTTTCGTATATTGAAATCACATCCTTCGTTCACCCGAAATGGATTCCGGCACTTCGAGATGCCATAGACGTGGCAAAAGGCATCGACCGTGCAAAAGGGGTAACGTACGCGGCACTTGTCCCGAATCAAAAGGGGCTGGAGAATGCGCTTGAAGGAGGCATTGACGAAGCTTGCGTCTTTATGTCCGCCAGCGAGACGCACAACAGAAAGAACATCAACAAATCTACTACTGAAACCCTTCATATTCTAAAACAAGTAAACGATGACGCAAAAAAAGCAAACCTCTCAACAAGAGCCTACCTCTCAACCGTTTTCGGCTGTCCGTACGAGAAAGATGTCCCCATTGAACAAGTCATCCGCCTTTCTGAAGCCCTATTTGAATTCGGGATTTCTGAACTATCGCTTGGAGATACGATCGGAGCGGCAAATCCCGCCCAAGTTGAAACCGTGCTTGAAGCTCTTTTGGCACGATTCCCGGCCAATCAAATTGCCCTGCATTTTCATGATACGAGAGGAACGGCGCTGGCCAACATGGTCACAGCTCTCCAAATGGGCATCACTGTGTTCGACGGCTCGACAGGCGGACTCGGAGGCTGTCCATATGCCCCAGGTTCCTCCGGAAACGCTGCAACTGAGGATATCGTATACATGCTTGAACAGATGGACATCAAAACAAATGTAAATCTTGATAAACTGCTATCCGCAGCCAAATGGATAGAAGAAAAAATGGGCAAGCAGCTGCCAAGCCGAAATTTACAGGTATTTAAATCATCTTCATAAAAGAGAGGGCAAATACAATGGGAGAATCGGTTCTTTTTACTGTCCAAAATGAACATATTGCGTTGATCACCTTAAACAGGCCTCAGGCGGCAAATGCTCTTTCAGCGGAAATGCTTAGAAGCCTGCAATTGATTCTTCAGGAAATTGAATTCAACTCGAACATCCGCTGCGTCATCCTCACAGGCACCGGTGAAAAAGCGTTTTGCGCGGGCGCAGACCTGAAAGAACGGATAAAACTAAAAGAAGATCAGGTTCTGGAAAGTGTATCTCTCATTCAAAGAACGGCGGCTTTCCTTGAAGCCTTGCCGCAGCCGGTCATAGCCGCGATAAACGGAAGCGCATTAGGCGGCGGGCTAGAATTGGCATTGGCATGCGACCTTCGAATCGCAGCTGAATCAGCTGTGCTGGGCCTCCCGGAAACAGGGTTAGCTATTATCCCAGGCGCTGGTGGGACCCAAAGGCTGCCCCGGCTGATTGGCAGAGGAAAAGCAAAAGAATTAATTTATACAGGCAGACGCGTAACCGCACACGAAGCAAAAGAGATAGGCCTTGTAGAGCATGTCACGGCTCCTCGTGACCTCATGCCAAAAGCAGAGGAACTGGCCGCAGCTATTTCTGCCAACGGGCCGATTGCTGTCCGTCAGGCTAAATTCGCAATTAATAAAGGGTTGGAGACAGATCTTGCTACAGGCCTGGCAATTGAACAAAAAGCATATGAACATACCATTCCGACAAAAGACAGGAGAGAAGGACTTGAAGCGTTTCAAGAAAAAAGACGGGCCGTATATAAGGGAATATAAAAGGGAGGCAATGCTCATGGATTATGAAAAGGAACGAACAGAACGGGCCGAACAGATTCGAAAAGGCGGGGCGGAAAAGTATCATCAGAGCAACCAAGAAAAAGGCAAGCTCTTTGTCAGAGAGCGGCTTGCTCGTTTGTTTGACGATGACATCGAGCTTGAAGACGCTTTTTTTGCGGAATGTATGTCAGACGGGCTTCCCGCTGATGGAGTGGTGACGGCTATCGGCAAAATCGGTGGCCAAACCGTTTGTGTGATGGCCAATGATTCAACAGTGAAAGCAGGTTCATGGGGAGCCAAAACCGTTGAAAAAATCATCAGAATTCAAGAAACAGCCGAAAAGTTAAACTGTCCGCTCATTTATTTAGTCGATTCGGCTGGCGCCAGAATCACAGACCAAATCAATGTCTTTCCAGGGAGACGTGGAGCAGGACGAATTTTTTACAATCAAGTCAAATTATCGGGACGCATTCCGCAAATCTGCCTGCTTTTCGGACCGTCTGCGGCAGGGGGCGCTTATATTCCAGCCTTCTGTGACATTGTCGTTATGGTAGAGGGTAACGCCTCCATGTATTTAGGCTCGCCGAGGATGGCGGAAATGGTCATTGGCGAAAAAGTGTCTCTCGAAGAAATGGGTGGGGCACGTATGCATTGCTCAATCTCCGGCTGCGGAGATATTCTTGCAGAAACTGAAGAAGAAGCCATACGTCTGGCACGGGCTTATTTATCGTATTTTCCGGCTAATTATCAAGAAAAAGCGCCTATGCAAGAGAAACGCCCGCCAAAACACTTCGACATCCCGCTTGCCGACATCATTCCGCAAAATCAAAATGCGCCTTTTGATATGCATGAGCTGATTGAGCGGGTTATTGATGAAGATTCATTTTTTGAAATCAAAGCTTTATTCGCACCGGAATTAATAACGGGCCTCGCACGAATTCACGGACAGCCTGTCGGCATTGTTGCTAATCAACCAAAGGTAAAAGGAGGCGTCTTATTTCACGATTCAGCAGACAAAGCGGCTAAATTTATTACCTTATGTGACGCGTTTCATATTCCATTGCTGTTCTTAGCGGATATCCCCGGCTTTATGATCGGCACAAAGGTAGAACAAGCGGGCATTATCAGGCACGGAGCAAAAATGATTTCAGCGATGTCGGAAGCAACTGTTCCAAAGCTCTCTGTCATTGTCCGCAAAGCGTACGGAGCGGGGTTGTACGCAATGGCAGGGCCTGCGTTTGAACCGGATTGCTGCTTAGCGCTCCCAACCGCCCAAATTGCCGTCATGGGCCCTGAAGCAGCTGTAAACGCCGTCTATGCAAAAAAAATCGCTGAGCTGCCGAAAGAAGAGAGGGCATCATTTATCAGCAGCAAACGGGAGGAATACAAAGAGAACATCAATATCTACCGCCTGGCTTCAGAAATGATCATTGATGCCGTGATCCCAGCCAATTCGCTGCGTGATGAGCTGGCCAAACGGCTCAAGGCATACATGACAAAGGAAATGACATTTACCAATCGAAAGCATCCGGTTTATCCTGTATAAAAAAGCAAGGACTTAAGGAGCGCAAAAAGCGCTCTTTTTATATTTGCAATAATTATATTATGTAAACCAATTAACTTTGCATAAAACACCATGGTTTTTAGAATAGTAAATAAAGGCTGCCGCACCTCTAGCGGCAATTGTCAGTTCATCATAAAAAGGGGTCTACATTATGTATCATTTATATTCACATAACGACTTGGACGGAGTAGGGTGCGGAATCGTAGCAAAATTGGCATTCGGGAAAGATGTTGAGGTCCGGTATAACTCTGTCAACGGCTTAAACGCTCAAGTGCAGTACTTTTTAGAAAAAGCGAAGGAGAGCAACAGACAAGACGCATTATTCATCACCGATCTCGCCGTCAACGAAGAAAACGAAGAGAGATTAAATAAGTATGTTCATGCGGGCGGAAAAGTGAAGCTGATTGACCATCATAAAACAGCGCTTCATTTGAATGAGCATGAATGGGGATTTGTCCAAGTGGAGTACGATGATGGAAGGCTCTCATCGGCCACATCGCTTTTATATGGCTATCTCGTTGAAAATGGTTTTATGAAACCGACAAATGCCTTAGATCAATTTACAGAGCTCGTCCGCCAATATGATACATGGGAGTGGGAGCAGTATGATCAAAAACAGGCGAAGCGGCTTAATGATCTTTTCTTTCTGCTGTCAATCGATGAATTTGAAGAAAAAATGATTCAGCGTCTTTCTGCGCATGATGAATTTTTCTTTGATGATTTTGAAGAGAAACTGCTTGATTTAGAAGATGCAAAAATCGAGCGCTACCTCCGCAGAAAGAAAAGGGAGATGGTGCAAACCTTTGTTCATGAACATTGTGTGGGCATTGTCCACGCAGAATCGTATCATTCAGAGCTTGGAAACAGACTAGGAAAAGAAAATCCCCACCTCGATTACATTGCGATTTTAAGCATGGGGTCAAAACGAGTCAGCCTGCGCACCATTCATGATTACATCGATGTGTCAGAAATCGCCGGCCGATACGGAGGCGGGGGGCATGCAAAGGCATCCGGATGTTCAATCACCGACGAAGTATACGAATTGTTTGTTGCTGAAGCATTCCGGATTGAACCTGTCCGTCCAGATGCTTTCCGTAATATCTATAACCTAAAGGGATCGGCGAACGGATCATTATATGAAAATCGCGCACAAATGAGATTTTTTCTGTTTCCTTTAGACAACGAGTGGAATATCCAAATTAACGGAGAAACACAGGATGAAACATTCGCAGCTTTTGAAGAAGCAGAATGGTTTATTAAAAGAAATTATGCCGCGTCGCTCGTGCGGGATGAAGTATTTGTCGCTTTTTTAGCGGAGCATTTGAAGCTGGCAAACCAGCATCGCAGATAAAAAAATATGCATAGGGATGAATCAATCATCCCTATGCATATCCGCTAGCTATCGTTTAAATATCGCTGTACGTTTTTTAATCACAAAATAAAGGGCGATAACGACAATAGCCAGTATCATTATCGGCGTTGTATAAGTACCCGCAATGTTCTCAACGTCATCCCACTGACTTCCGAGCTGAATGCCTAAATAAACAAAGAGGATAGACCACGGAATGATAGCAAGTACAGTCAGTACCACAAATTTGAGAAACGGCATTTTGGCAATGCCTGCGGGAATGGATATCGCATGTCTGACAACTGGTATAAAACGTGCCGAGAAGACAACACCCGTGCCGTACTTTTGAAACCAGTTTTCTGACATGTCGATATGATGCTTTTTAATCAATAAGTACTTCCCGTATTTGTCCAAAAACGGTCTGCCGCCATAGCGTCCGATCCAATAAATAAAGATCTGGGCAATGGTGCCCCCGATAACACCCGCAATGATGGCGCCAATAAACCCAATCGTGCCTTCCGATACCATATAGCCACCATAGGCCAATACAATTTCACTCGGAATGATTTCAATCATCAAGCCAATCGCAATGCCCGCATATCCCATGTTCGTCAGCCATGTTAAAATTTCGCTTATCAAACTGCCCACATTCTTCACACCTGTCCTAATCTTTTTCTCTATTATATGACTGATTGACGAGCAAGATGGTTACAATTTTTTATCGCAGCATTTCTTTCGTTTCCCGTTTGATCACATCTTCTAAATAGGCCAAAAGCTGAGATCTCATTTCGGGGCGCATTAAGCCGATTTCAGTGCTAGCTTTAAAACAGCCCAGCTTATCGCCAATGTCATATCGATTTCCTTCCAGCAGCCGGGCATGGATCGGCTGCTTACGGCAAGCCTCACGAAGCGCATCTGTCAGCTGAATTTCGTTGCCCGCGCCTCTGCCAATGGACTTTAAAACGGGGAAGATCGATGAATTCAGCACATAACGTCCCATCACGGCGATTTCCGAAGGCGCTTCTTCAGGAGAAGGCTTTTCCACCAAATCGTTCACTTCGTATACATGCCCTTGAGAACCTGATGTATTGATAATACCATATTTGCTGACATCCTCAGGGAGAACTGACTGTACACCGACTACTTCTGTTCCATAAGCGCCGTATACATCCATTAATTGCCGAAGAGCCGGTGTTTCAGACACCATAATATCATCGCCTAAAAGGACGGCAAACGGTTCATCGCCAATGAAATGCTCCGCGCACAAAACGGCATGTCCCAAGCCAAGCGGCTCCTTCTGACGAATATAATGGATATTCGCAAGATTTGCAATGTCCTGCATTTCGCCTAAGATGTCTGTTTTCCCTTTTTCAATCAAATTCTGTTCAAGCTCAATGGAACGGTCAAAATGATCTTCAATCGCGCGCTTGTTTCGCCCTGTAATAATCAAAATATCTTCAATACCTGACTGAACCGCTTCCTCAACGATATATTGAATAGCAGGCTTATCAACGATAGGGAGCATTTCCTTAGGCTGAGCTTTCGTTGCAGGTAAAAAACGTGTTCCTAGACCTGCTGCAGGGATGACGGCTTTTCTGATTTTTTTCATTTCCTTCACTCCATTTCAGTTTTCTTACATTGATTCTGATTTTTTCAACGGATCGCGGAAGACCCAGAGGCGATTCCCGATAAAATTAATCACCATACCGCCGACAGTTGCAATCAATTTGCTGATCAGAAGAGACAATCCGGCTTTTTGAAGGCCGAATAGCAGCAAAAACGTCATACCGGACGCTGCGAGATTAACGGCGATAAACCGAATCATTTCCTGTTTGTCGGCTTTTTTCTTCACTTCAAACGTCCAAATCCGATTCCAAATATAACTGTTGGCGATTCCGGACGTATAAGAACAAACCTGGGCAATGAGATATGGCACCTGTAAAGCGGTTAAAAGGAAAAATACACAAAAGTCAATAAGCGTGTTGCCAACTCCGACGGTACAAAAACGTATAAGCGTAGTCATTTGTTTCTTCAGCATAACGGCATTCCATTTTACCTCCAATCGAAGAAATTCAGTAGTGGCCGCGGAAGCCATCTTATGTACAAATCACTTTAAAGAATAGAGTTGAATAAACAATTACTAAAATATGAACAAACCATTAAAAAAGAAGGGGAGGACGATAATGAAATACAACAGCTGCCTGTTTTCATTTTGTTAGTTTACATAATATATATTCTAGGAAGTAAACAAAATAAATGAATTTCTGTCTCAATACAAAAGTATACTTAAGTTAGTGAGACAGAAATTGAAATTTTACTGTTGGAAGTCTAATCAAAAAAATGGCGTTGTCAATCCATAATAAACTGCTTCTAAATCTTCCAGCGTCATATCGCCATATGCGCATTTGATAACCGAGTCAGCAAATACATCGTAGTCATAATCTGTAGAAAAACCTTGCTGTAGCTGTTTTTCGTAAGCTTCGATCTGTTCTTTTTGATGTTGGATGTCTTTTTCCTTACCAGGATAGTCCGGACCATTTATCGCATTATTCATTTCTTTGAACAGCATCATATACTGCTTCAGTGTTTCATCCACAACCTAAACCTCCTTGTTTTGCTGTATAAGATGATGAAAACGGACATCATTGCTGATGCCCGCCAAAAGCTAAACTATTTGGGTTCTGTTCCCCAAATCAGTTTTCCGTGATTATATAATGTGATTTTTTTCGTTGTTTTAAACATATTTGATTGGAAAAAGGAATAATCCTCACCCTGTGCATAATTGCTCCAGTCATCATTGTGAAGACGAAGCTGAATATCCCCTGTGTTTGCTCCCGGTGACAGCGTTCCATTTTTAAACCCTAGTTCCAGATAGGTATCTGCACCCTGCTTAGGTTTATGTAACTTCACAAACTTGTGGGTCACATTGCCGCATCCAATCTGCGCGTAGTCACAGTCAAAGTTTTGAGGTTTGTTTTTTGCGTTATACCAGTAACGGACAGTGATATCTTTTAAATCAACCCTGGTGTTGCCGTTATTTTTTATGTGAAGCTGCGGGCGGATTTGGTTCCCGTTCACACTACCATCACCTGCCCTGTATTGCACAGAAATGTTGTTTTTCTGTGTGGGTTGATCTTGTGTTGGCGTTTCAGGAATGTCCTTCGTCGAATCTTTGGTACCGAGAATGTTTTCTCTTACGAATGCTCCTGAAGCGGATAAACCTGATAACGGCCAGCCGCCTGTTTTAGATGCTCCCGGCTTTAAAGCTGAAGATGATTCCTGCTTATCAGAAAGATTCCAGTTTACCCAGCTGATGTTCTTGCTGTTGAGATAATTCAGCCATTCCCTCGACTGGTCAAGAAATACTCCGCCATTTCCGGAAGCATCGCTTGTCCCCCACTCCGTCACAAAAATAGGTGCTCCTTTGCTGAGTGCATAGTTTGCTTTATCCCGTAAAAACTGGCCATGTGTGCCGGCATAAAAATGAAGCGCGTACATGACATTTGCATCCTTTAGCTGATCATCGGCAGCATCATTCACATCCTGGCTCCATGTACCGGTACCGACAATAATGATGTTGTCGGGATCGTTTTTGCGGATAACGGAAATCACTTCTTCCGCATACGGTTTAATATCACGCTTCCAGTTCACATCGCCGTTTGGTTCGTTCGCAATTTCATAAATGACGTTTGGCGTGCTTCCGTAAAGGCTTGACATTTCCTTGAAGAATTCTTTTGCCTTCTCTTTATTTTGATTTGGATTGCCGTCATTTAAGATATGCCAGTCAATGATGACATATATCCCAAGCTCTTTTGCCGCTTCAACCGCTTCTTTTACTTTGTTTTTCACAGACGGATTATCAATATAACCGCCGTCGGCCGTATACATCGCCGCGCGGAAAACCGTAATGCCCCAATCGTCTCTCAGCCATTTTAAGCTGTCTTTATTGACAAAATCGCCATACCATTGCAATCCGTGTGAACTGATCCCCTTCAGCTGCACCGCTTTGCCGTTTTGATTGACTAGCTGTGTACCTTTTATGCTAAGCTGGCCATTTATGGATACTGGCGTTTTTGTCACTGTTGCAGATGCTTCTGGAGCAGTCAAGCCGCTATTTGCTAGTAATGCAATAAATAAATATACAATTAAGATAGAGACTGAACGTTTCATATAGAATATTCTTTCCTCCTTCAAATGATTATGTAAAACATATGCCTAGTACCGTTCTCCTCCCTTTCGCTTTTTTAGCACGGACTCATTGTAAAAATCTTTCTCATGATTGTCTATCAACCTAATTTCTTGTTTTTAGGCGGTTTAAAAGCCTGCCAATTTGCTCTTTTTGTCTTGTTTCAGATACTGCTGATACATGTGGACCACATATAAAAGTATGTAACCAGGACTTTACACGTTATTTTTTTATGAAATCAAAACATTCCGCTTCTTTTCGCCAAATAAAAAGCTGCATTCAATTGATTGAATGCAGCCGTGTTCTTATGCTTCTTGTCTTTCATCTTCCCAAGTTTCAGTGTTTTTAAGACCCGGGATGTTTTTCGCTTTGAATACAGGATCAAGTCCTTGTTTACGCTGCTTCGCGTAATCTTTATACACTTTGTAAGCAACGTTCGACAGCAGTGTAATAACAATTAAGTTAATCAGCGCCATGATACCCATAAAGAGGTCCGCCATGTCCCACACAATCTGGAACCCTGCTACACATCCAAAGACAACCATAGCAATAACCGCGATGCGGTAAATATTCAGCCATGTTTTGCTTGTTTTAATAAATTCAATGTTTGTCTCCCCATAATAGTAGTTTCCGACAACTGAACTAAAGGCAAACAAGAACATTGCAATTGCTATGAAACCAGGCGCCCAGCCTCCAATATGGTGGCTCAGAGCAGCTTGTGTAACCTGGATGCCGTCACCTTTTGGTGTTACACTGTATAGTAAGATGATAAACGCTGTAGACGTACATATGATAAATGTATCGAAAAACACGCCTAATGTTTGAATAAAGCCCTGCTTTGCCGGATGCGAAACATGAGCTGTCGCAGCAGCGTTAGGCGCGCTACCCATTCCCGCTTCGTTAGAGAAAAGCCCGCGCTGTGCACCGATGACGATGATAGCTCCCAGTCCGCCGCCGACAACTTGTTCAAATCCCAAAGCATTTTTGACAATTATCGCAATAACGCTTGGAAATGCAGAAATATTGGTGAATACAACATATAGTGCAATGAGAATATAAAGACCAGCCATCACTGGAACAATCAATTGTGTCACTGCGACTACACGTTTTAAACCGCCGAAAATAATAAAAGCCGTTAAAGCAGCAAGAACAATAGCCACAACTGTTTTGTTCACATGAAATGCGCCTTCTAACGCTCCCGCAATTGTATTGGATTGAACAGCGTTAAAGATTAAACCGAATGACACGGTAATTAAGACAGCGAATACGATGCCGAGCCATCTGACTCCAAGACCTTTTTGAATATAGTAGGCCGGTCCGCCGCGGAAATCGTTTCCGTCCTTCACTTTATAAAGCTGTGCTAACGTACTCTCAACAAAGCTTGAAGCCATACCTACAGCAGCTACAACCCACATCCAAAATACAGCGCCGGGTCCACCTGTCGCAATTGCTAAGGCAACACCAGTCAAATTCCCTGTACCGACTCGGGATGCAGCAGAAATAAAGAACGCCTGCATAGACGAAACACCTTTATTTCCTTCAGGCTTCTCACCTACTATTCTGAACATTTCAATAAAATAACGGAATTGGATAAAACCAAAACGAAGTGTAAAAAATAGTCCAAGTCCTATTAAAATATAAAATAAATATTTCCAGATAAAATCACTTGGAATATTGATCAAACTGTTGAAAAAAGACTCCATATTGACCTCCCGTTTTCATCAATTCATTGTGAATTCATATTTGATGTTAGATTTTTTAACATAACGAGTTTTATTATATCACAATATGTCGAATTAGGAAGTTTTTTCGTGAAGATTGTTGTCCTAGATTGATGCTTCACTCCTTTGGTCTCCCTCTCTATTATTTTCCTATGAATAAAAATATTTCTTATAAGCAAGATTTCTCTTTTAAAAGTAAGAATTTCTTTCCTGCCACCTTCCGTTTCCTTTGATAAATAAAATCATAATTCCTAAACAACAAACATATCTTTTAAAATGTGTTTTTATTCACATCTTAGACCGGGTATACATACACTAATAAAAGAAATTTCTCTTTCAAAAATAAGCAAAAAGATATATACTTAACAAAGTGAAATTTATTTTTAAATTTAATAAATCAGGTTTACTTTTAGGATGGATTAGGGTATTATTATAAAAATATTCAGTAATATTAAAGGAGGGGGAGATCATTTGAAAAAAGTAACGATACTAAAAGCGTCCATCTTATTTTTGGCGATTGCCAGCTTTCATTTGTTCTCAATTCCCCACGCCTTTGATATCGGCCATCATTATAAAGCCGTAGCCGACCAGCAGGAAATGCATGAGATGAAATCCGGGCAAAATGCAGATGATGAGAAGAAATCCATCACAGGGGCATTTGCGCTGACTGCTCTATGGGCAATGGCTGTTCTGCTTCTGACCGCTGAAAGCAAAAGTACGGGTTACTCCCGCAGGCGCCAGCGGAAAAAAAGCTTTATACTGGCCAAATTTTATCAATCGTCTTATTTCGGCAAACTTCATGTTCAACATCACCCGATTATATAACGAAAATATGAGGAGGCTGTTAAACATGTTGTTTATCTTAAGAATGGTGATTTTAGGCTTATTTTCTTTCACCGCTCTGAATTTATTTGTATGGCAAGGAATTGAATTTGTTCATGCCTTTACAGATCTTTTCACTAGCCATGAAAGCTAATTGAAAAACAAACGAAACCCGCTCACATGATATGAGCGGGTTTTTTATTATTGTTCTGTATGAAGGCGCCAGACAGCTGTAACCTTGCCTGATTCCTCTTCATCAATAAAGAAAGAGCCATTGCTGTATCTGTCGTTTGTCCGCAAGTCTTTTGCCTGCAGTTCTTTTCTGTCGCCTTTTTCTGTTTCCACCATAAGCCGCTGTTCAAGACCGCAAGCGAACAGCGCTACGACCCGGTGAGGATTCTTCTTCAGTTCCCTTAGCATAACAACACCACGTTTTGCACGGGATGTTTTTTCAAACTCGGAAAGACTCATGCGTTTCACCGCTCCCCGCTGTGTGAACAATACAATTGAATCAGATTCTTGAAGGATTTCTCCAGAGACAACAAAGTCATCTTCTTTTAAGTTAATCCCTTTGACACCAGCGGCACGCGCGCCAACTACATTTACTTCGTCTTCTCCAAACCATAAGCCATACCCTAGGTGAGTGGCCATAAAGATCTGGCTTTCCCCATTTGTTACATGTACATCAATCAGTTCGTCTTCACCCTTCAGATTTAAGGCCACAAGCGCTTTAGAATAACGCTGTGCTTTATAATGGGTGAGCTCTGTCTTTTTCACCATTCCGTTTTTCGTAAAGAACAATAGATACGCCGACGGATCAAATTCTTTTATCGGTATGGCCTTTACAATCGTTTCATCACGGTCAATGGTGATTATATTTGAAAAATGCTGGCCCATGTCCTTCCATCTAATATCAGGCAGCTGGTGAACCGGACAATAAATGTAGCTTCCTTTGTTCGTAAAGAGCAGCAGCACATCCGTCGTATTCATTTCAAACTGATGGAGCATCCTGTCCGTATCTTTCATTCCGAAATCCTGGCCGTTGGAAGCGGCAAATGAACGCTGGCTCGTCCGTTTTAGGTAGCCATCCTTCGTAACGGTCACATATACATCCTCAGACGCAACCATGACTTCAAGGTTAATCTTAATTTCCTCAATTTTTTCTTCAATCACGGAGCGTCTCGTGTCTGCATATTTCTTTTTCAGTGCTTTTAAGCTGTTTGTGATCACTTTTAACAGCTTTTTATCATTGCTCAGAATGGATTCGAGCTCTTCAATTTTTTTGCCGAGCTCTTCTGCTTCTTCTTTCAGTGCTGTGATATCTGTATTGGTTAAACGATATAGCTGCAGTGACACGATGGCTTCAGCCTGAGGCTCTGTAAATTCATATTTCGCTATCAAGTTGTTTTTAGCGTCACGTTTATCGCTTGAAGAACGAATTGTTGCAATGACTTCATCCAAAATGGACAAAGCTTTCATGAGTCCTTCTACGATGTGATGTCTGTCTTTTGCTTTTTGAAGCTCATAAACGGACCGGTTTGTGACGACTTCCTTTTGGTGGCCGATATATGCATCCAAAATAGACGGCAGGCTCATCAACATCGGACGGCGATTATGAATAGCCACCATGTTAAAGTTATAGGTGATCTGCAAATCAGTATTTTTATATAAGAAATTCAAAATGCCTTTGGCATCCGCTTCTTTTTTCAGTTCAATGACCACTCTCAGCCCAGTTCGATCCGTTTCATCGCGAACCTCTGAGATGCCTTCAACCTTTTTATCAATGCGGTACTCGTCCATTTTTTTCACAAGGTTTGCTTTATTCACTTCAAATGGAATTTCCGTAATGACAATTTGTTCTCGTCCGCCTCTGATTGTTTCAATTTCAGCTTTTCCACGGATAATGATTTTTCCTTTTCCGGTTTCGTAAGCTTTTTTTATGCCGTCAACGCCTTGAATAATCCCGCCTGTCGGAAAATCAGGCCCTTTAATGACTTCCATGAGTTCATCAACAGAGCAAGATGGCATTTGAATGCGCTTGATGACAGCATCAATGACTTCTCCCAGATGATGAGGGGGAATGTCGGTTGCGTATCCTGCTGAAATCCCGGTAGATCCGTTGACCAATAGGTTAGGAAACATCGCCGGGAGTACAACAGGCTCCTTGCTTGTATCATCGAAGTTCGGCACAAATTCAACTGTATTTTTGTCAATATCCCGAAGAAGCTCAGAAGCGATCGGAGATAACCTCGCTTCTGTATAACGCATAGCTGCCGGGGGATCTCCGTCGATGCTTCCGTTGTTCCCATGCATTTCAATTAACACATTTCGCACTTTCCAATCCTGGCTCATCCGTACCATTGCTTCATAAACCGAACTGTCACCGTGCGGATGATAGTTACCGATGACGTTACCGACCGTTTTGGCCGCTTTTCTGAAGTTTTTATCAAACGTGTTTCCATCTGTATGCATCGCGTACAGAATTCTGCGCTGTACCGGCTTTAAGCCGTCTCTTGCATCAGGAAGCGCCCTGTCTTGAATAATATATTTACTATAGCGTCCAAAACGGTCGCCGATCACCTCTTCTAATGGTAAATCATGAAATAATTCTGGCTGTGACAACATTAAACCTCCTCAGCGACCGATAAGTTTTCATTTTCTAAAATATTGCTTTCTTCATCTAAGCCGAAAGCGACGTTTTTCTCAATCCACTTTCTGCGCGGCTCTACTTTGTCTCCCATTAACGTCGTGACACGTCTCTCTACACGTGCCGCATCGTCGATTTTGACCCTTACAAGCGTACGTGATTCCGGATTCATCGTCGTTTCCCACAGCTGGTCTGCGTTCATCTCTCCAAGACCCTTATATCGCTGAATGGTATAACCTTTGCCGACTTTTTTCAGGACATCACCCATCTCTTCATCAGACCATGCATATTCAATGATTTCCTTTTTTCCGCTTCCTTTGCTGACCTTATATAAAGGAGGCAGTGCAATGAACACTTTGCCATGTTCAATGAGCGGCTTCATATAGCGATAGAAAAAGGTAAGAAGCAGCACTTGAATATGAGCGCCGTCCGTATCCGCATCGGTCATAATGATGATTTTGTCGTAGTTGATATCATCGATTGAGAAATCAGCTCCGACACCCCCGCCGATCGCATGTATGATTGTATTGATCTCTTCATTTTTAAAGATATCAGCAAGCTTAGCTTTTTCCGTATTAATGACTTTACCGCGTAAAGGCAGAACTGCTTGGAATCTGCGGTCTCTTCCCTGCTTGGCTGATCCGCCTGCAGAATCCCCCTCAACGAGATACAATTCATTTTTTGCCGGGTTTCTCGAACCCGCAGGCGTCAGCTTCCCGCTTAATGTCGCTTCTGATTTTTTTCGTTTTTTGCCGCTTCTTGCTTCTTCACGGGCTTTGCGTGCCGCTTCGCGTGCCTGGCTCGCTTTGATAGCTTTTTTGACAAGAAGCGTTGCAGTATCCCGGTTTTCCTCTAAAAAGTAAGCAAGCTGCTCTGAAACAATCGCATCAACTGCTGATCTCGCTTCACTCGTACCCAGCTTTCCTTTTGTTTGTCCTTCAAATTGAAGAAGCTCCTCAGGAATCCGAACAGAAATAATGGCTGAAAGCCCTTCCCTTATATCAGTGCCTTCCAGGTTTTTATCCTTTTCTTTCAGCAAAGCCACTTTTCGTGCATATTCATTAAAAGCGCGTGTCATCGCTGTTTTTGCACCTGACTCATGAGTCCCGCCGTCTTTTGTTCTGACGTTGTTAACAAACGATAAAATGTTTTCAGAATAGCCGTCGTTAAACTGGAACGCAAAGTCCACTTCTATTGAATGATGCTCTCCCTCAAATGAGACCACTTCAGACAAGGCGTCTTTTTCCTCATTTAAGTAAGCGACAAATGCTTCTATGCCGTTCTCATAATAAAAGACCTCTTGCTGGTCATTGCGCTCGTCAATCAGCTCAATTTTTAATCCTTTTAACAAAAACGCAGATTCTCTTAAGCGTTCAGAAAGCGTTTCAAAATTATAAGTCGTTGTGCTGAACATCGTTGGATCTGGCTTAAAGTGTGTTAGCGTTCCTGTCTTTTTTGTTTTGCCGATCTTTTCGAGAGATGTGACTGGCTTTCCTCCGTGTTCAAAACGCTGCTGATAGACGAAACCGTCCCGCTCAATGGTAACCGTCAGCCATTCAGATAAAGCATTCACAACTGATGCACCAACTCCGTGCAGCCCTCCGCTTGTCTTATAGCCGCCTTGACCGAACTTTCCTCCGGCATGAAGCACCGTTAAAATCACTTCAGGGGTTGGTTTGCCGAGCTTATGCATTCCGGTTGGCATGCCGCGGCCTCTATCCTGTACAGATATACTGTTGTCTTTATGTATTTTGACGATTATGTGATCTCCATGGCCGGCAAGCACCTCGTCGACAGAGTTATCTACAATTTCATAAACCAAGTGGTGCAAGCCCCGTGCGTCAGTAGAGCCAATATACATACCCGGCCTTTTCCTGACAGCCTCAAGGCCTTCGAGCACCTGTATGGCATCTTCGTTGTAATCAAATTGCTGTTTTCTAGCCAAACGTACAAACCCCTTTCAAAAACTAACATTGTCTTTCTCTTTTTCAGTGTTACACCATCAATAGTATAAAGTATTTGTTATAAACCTCGCCTCGAGCCGGTACTGCCTTGGACTCCTCATTATAACCAATATGTTTGCAATCGCAACATAGAGCTAACGAATCAGTTCGCAAAACATCGGATAGTGCTGTTTTTACACTATGAGAACGTATGTTTGTTTATTATATATAAAGCAGCAGACCTTCGCAAATCGAACGGCCGAAACCCAGCTAGACAAGGTATTCAAAAAAAGCTGTTCAAGCTTTATTGTATCTGTTTCACCGTAATACGCAAACAATATCTTAAAATTAAAAAGCAAAAATCCTTGAATTCACAAGGATTTTTGCAGTTCTGCATCTATTTTGTTACAGCGTGCGCCACTTTTATGCACAGATCCATGATAACCGTTCTGTCTTTTTGCTTTAGCATCTGGTAAGCTTCTTCGTTTACCAGCCCTTGCTGTGCCCAAAATACTGGAGCGTCTGTCTCCAAAAACTCTTCCGCCACGCCTGGCAGCTGTTCTGAGCGCCGGAATACATTGACGATGTCAATCGGACCATCAATCTCCTGTAAAGATGAAACAGCTTTGACACCAAGTGCCTCATCAATTGTAGGATTGACGGGAATGATTTCATAGCCCGCATCCTGCATCGCTTTGGAAACCATATACGACGTTCTATCCGGGCGGTCAGAAAGCCCCACTACCGCGATTCGCTTGCTTTGATCAAGAATCTCTTTAATTTCCGCTTTGGAAGGGTTTTGCATCATGTACCACTCCTTTTTCATCTATTTTACACGATCAAAATGTAAGAAATCAAAATATGATGCATGTTTGATTGGATTTGTAAGCAAACTTTACAAAAAACTTATCATCAGATTATGATATCTCATGTTAAAATAGAAAGAAGGGATTTTGAAAAAGGAGAAATGTAGATGTTAATTGCTTTATTGATTATTTTGGCCTACTTGATAGGCAGCATTCCATCTGGCTTAATTGTTGGCAAGCTTGCCAAGGGAATTGATATCCGGGAGCACGGGAGCGGCAACTTAGGAGCTACCAATGCATTCCGTACGTTGGGCGTAAAAGCTGGTTCGATCGTAATAGCCGGAGATATTTTGAAAGGTACGCTGGCAACTGCATTGCCTTTTCTCATGCATGTTGATATTCACCCGCTTCTAGCAGGAGTCTTTGCAGTTTTGGGCCATGTGTTTCCCGTCTTCGCTAAATTTAAAGGCGGCAAAGCCGTGGCAACGTCCGGAGGCGTTTTGCTATTTTACGCACCTCTGTTATTTATCACGATGGTCGCGGTATTTTTCATCTTTTTATACTTAACTAAATTTGTTTCTCTGTCATCGATGTTAACAGGGATCTATACTGTTATATATAGTCTCTTTGTCCATGATAAGTATTTATTGATTGTCGTTACCCTGCTCACTATTTTTGTGATATACAGACACCGGGCGAACATTAAACGAATTATCAATAAAACAGAACCTAAAGTGAAATGGTTATAAACCTTCTCTTTTGACACAGAATAGCCTAATACGTTTATAATAGAGAAAATTCAAATGAAGAACAAAGGGGTGTTCTGTTATGAATATGACAATTAACGAAGACGCACTGAACTGGTATAAGGAAGAGCTCGATTTAGAAAGCGGAGACCAGGTTCGCTTTTTCGTCCGCTACGGCGGCTGCAGCAACGTTCAAAAGGGATTTTCCCTCGGAGTGGCGAAAGATGCCCCACAAGAGGCTGGAGCCACTGCAGAAGCCGGCGGCATCACCTTCTTTATTGAAGAAAGTGATCTTTGGTACTTCGATAACCACGACCTACTAGTCAGCTATTCAGCAGACGCTGATGAACCGGTTTTTGAATACCAATAAAAAAAGAACGCACATTATGTGCGCTCTTTTTTTATAAATGAAATCTGATAAGATGATCTGTCAGGTTTTCTTGCTCCAAAATATATTTTTGTGTCTCACCCAGCAGATCAAAGTGAGGAAATTCACTTTTTTTATGTATCCATTCTTTTTTTAAACCGTACGCCGCTCCCCACTGAATCAGCTTATCAATATCTGCACAGCCAGCTTTTGTCACAGTCTTTGCTTCCGGAAACCGGTCATCCAGCCAGTAATGTGTTAAAAATGCGATTTCTCCTCTTTTCACTGCTTGTTTCCACCGGTTGAGTTCCTCACGTTTCACACCAAACGCCATATCTCGTTCACTTCCCTATTTTTTGGCCTTTTCATATGCCTCGTGCCAATCAGGGAAAGCTTTACGAAACTGAATAGGCTTAAAGCTTTCTTTATCTACACAAATATGAGATGAGGTGGCTTTGATGGAAAGCTCACCGGCCGGATTATAAATGTGATAACCATAGACGGTTTTAAAACCGTTGTATTCCTCTATCCATGTTTGCACAACCGCGGTTTCTCCGTAATGAAGCGGCTTTTTATAGGAAATATTGATATCAACGACTGGAGACAGAACGCCTCTCTTTTCCATATCACTGTATAAAAAGCCTAAGTCCTTAATGAGGGCCGTTCTGCCGACCTCCATCCATACAAGATAATTTGCGTGATAAACAATCCCCATTTGATCTGTTTCTGCATAACGCACTTCTATTTCTTTTTTTGATACATGCAAGATTACTCTGCTCCCTTAACGTCAATTTAGCCCCATTTTACCATAATCAAATCAGAAAGAAAAAAACCAGGTTTCCCTGGTTTTTATGAACGGTATCCGTTTTGTCTCGCTGCAGATTCGTCTTGAATTTCATTACGAAACGCTTCGATACTCTGTTCGCGTCTTTCATTTTTTTCTTTGATACGCTGTTTATCTTCTCCTGAAGCAAACTCCATTGACTCCTCTGCTTCTTCTATGTTTTCAATTGTGTTTTGAACCATATCCTGCAATTTTTCTACGTTATCAGAACGATCATCAGGATTAGGCTGCTGGTATTGATTTTGGTTCTTTGTCATTCGGATGTACCCCCTAGAAATAAACTTGATTCGGCGCTACTCGCCTTTTGTCTGCATGATGATCGGCTGCTGCCCTGAAGTATCATGCATTTTTTCCCCTTTATTGGCTTTATATTTTACAGGCTTTGTACCCAAGTGGCTGGGAGCATATTGAGGCTGACCGTTTTTCTTGTTGTTTCCCATGTTTATCCCTCCTCAACAGATAGGATTCTCAAAAGGAGGGGTAAACATGAATACAAATTAAAGGTTATTTTTGCTTAAATCGCTGTTCAAGCTTTTCCTCAAGCTGATTTAAATACTCCGTATTGGTCATCAGCTCTTTTTTGTTTTCCATGACGAGCTCATGAAAAGAACGCTTTCTCATCTTCTTCACTCTTCTCACCTCCGCATATTCTTTTATTTTTTCCAATTCTGAAAACTTGTAAGCATATCTGAACATAAAAAAAACTGAATCTAATCAAGATCCAGTTTTTGTTCCATTTCTTTTTTTGTCATGGTGCCAATGTGTATGTCTTGAATAACACCTTTTTCATTTAAGATATACGTCGTTGGATATGACATCACGTTATAGTCAGCATTGATCCCTTGTTTATCAATCAGAATGGGAAACGTTAAATCATACGTTTCAGCAAATGCCCGGACCTGTTTCTCGCTTTTCTCAGCTGAAGTGAAATTTACCGCAACAACCGCAAGTTCGTCAGCGTGTTCTTTTTGCAGCTGTTCCATCGCCGGCATTTCCTGACGGCACGGTTTACACCAAGTTGCCCAAAAATTGAGCAGCACCTTTTTGCCTTTTGTGTCCTGTAAGGAACTTTTCTCTCCCGATAGCGTTCTCAAAGCAAAATCAGGTGCTTGCTGTCCCTCTTCAATTCCGACTTCTTTTTTGCTGTATGTTTGATACAAATTCCATCCCATATAACCGGCAAGCATGATAAGCAGGATACCTGCGAGCCATTTTTTCAGCATATGCCACCTCCGCAGCACACTTTGTCATAAAAAGAAGAGAAAGCAGAAATGCCTTCTCTTCCTATTGATTCATCAGGACTGCTTCATTTTTTCACGAAGCACCATTTGCAGGATGCCGCCATGGCGATAGTAATCAATTTCCACTTCACTATCAAAGCGGACGACTGCTTCAAATGTTGTTACATTACCGTTTTCATTGATTGCTCTTACTGTCACAAGGTCACGAGGGCGAACTGTTTCATCCACATCAACCTCGATAACTTCTTTACCTGTTAAACCGAGTGTTTCCGCATTTTCACCTTGTTTAAACTGAAGCGGCAGCACACCCATGAATACAAGGTTGCTTCTGTGAATTCTTTCAAAGCTTTCAGCAATTACCGTTCTGATGCCGAGAAGGTTTGTTCCTTTTGCAGCCCAGTCACGTGAAGATCCCATACCGTAGTCTTTTCCTGCTAATACGACAAGACCTGTTTTATCTTCTTTGTATCTCATGCACGCATCATAGATGGACGTTACTTCACCAGTCGGCCAGTACGTTGTAAATCCGCCTTCTGTACCCGGTGCGATTTGGTTTTTGATGCGGATGTTTGCAAATGTTCCTCTCATCATAACTTCATGGTTTCCGCGGCGGGAACCGTAGGAGTTAAAGTCACGAGGAGAAACGCCTTTTTCTTGCAAATACTTTCCGGCAGGCGTGTCTTTTCCGATTGCCCCCGCAGGAGAAATATGGTCAGTTGTGACTGAATCGCCGAATTTACCGACAACACGCAGACCTTTTAATGGCTCAACCTTACCTGGATCAACAGACATTTCTTCGAAGAATGGCGGGTTTTGAATGTAAGTTGACTCGTTATCCCATTTATATAGGGCTTCATCTGTTGTTTCAATCTCGTTCCATCGCTTGTTGTCATCAAATACTGTTTCATACTCTTTGCGGAAGAGCTCAGGCGTAACAGTTTGCTTAACAAGTGAATTGATTTCGTCCATTGATGGCCAAATATCGTTAAAGTATACGTTTTGACCATCCTTGCCCACACCGATCGGATCAGTTTTCAAATTAATGTTTACCGTTCCAGCCAGCGCATATGCCACAACGAGCGGCGGAGAAGCAAGATAATTACCTTTAACCAGCGGGTGAATACGCCCTTCAAAGTTACGGTTTCCGGAAAGGACAGATGTAATCAGAAGATCATTTTTCGCAACCGCTTCTTCGATTTCTGGTGAAAGCGGACCTGAGTTTCCGATACATGTTGTACATCCGTACCCAACGAGGTTAAAACCAAGCTCTTTCATGTATGGAAGAAGGCCTGAATTCACAAGATATCCTGTAACGACTTTAGAGCCAGGTGCAAGTGACGTTTTTACGTAATTAGGCACTTTAAGCCCTAACTCAACCGCTTTTTTCGCTACGAGTCCGGCGCCGATCAGAACGAACGGGTTGGATGTATTCGTACAGCTTGTGATCGCAGCAATGGCGATCGCACCCGTTTTCATAACTGTTTCTTCGCCATTAAGGAGTTTAAACTTAATTTCTTTTTCTTCTTCTTCTGCATGTAAACCGAATCCTTGGTTACCCGCAGGGCTGACTAAATGCTTTTTAAACGTTTCCTGCATAGCAGAAAGCGGGATCAAATCCTGAGGGCGTTTTGGACCTGATAAGTTTGCTTCAATTTGAGACAGGTCAATTTCAACCACATCAGTAAATTGAGGGTCTTCCGCATCTGGAGTGTAGAACAAGCCATTGCTTCTGCAGTATGCTTCGACAACATCAATATGTTCAGGGTCACGGCCTGTCAGGCGCAGATAGTTTAGCGCTTCTTCATCTACTGGGAAGAATCCGCATGTAGCACCGTATTCCGGAGCCATGTTCGCAATAGTTGCGCGATCTGCAAGAGGCAGTTCAGCAACTCCCGGTCCAAAGAATTCAACAAACTTGCCGACAACGCCTTTTTCACGCAGCACCTGTGTCACTTTTAACGCCAAGTCAGTAGCTGTTGTTCCGTTCGGAAGCTTGCCGACAAGTTTCGCGCCAATTACCTCAGGAACTGGGAAGTAAGAAGGCTGTCCAAGCATTCCCGCTTCAGCTTCAATTCCGCCGACACCCCAGCCAAGAACACCGATACCGTTAATCATTGTGGTATGTGAGTCTGTTCCGACAAGCGTATCAGGATACGTTACAAGTTCACCGTCTTCTTCAGTGGCATGGACGACACTTGCCAGGAACTCCAGGTTTACCTGGTGCACGATACCTGTTGCAGGCGGCACTGCCTGATAGTTATTAAACGCTTTCTTTGCCCAGCTTAAAAATTTGTAGCGTTCTGCATTTCTTTCGAATTCCAAGTCCATATTAATAGCTAACGCATCTTCTGTGCCCGCTTTATCAACCTGTACAGAGTGGTCGATAACGAGATCAACAGGAATTTCAGGGTTAATTTTATCAGGATCTCCGCCGACAGCCGCCATCGCTTTACGCAGTGAAGCAAGGTCTACTACTGCCGGAACCCCTGTGAAGTCTTGTAAAATAACACGAGACGGTTTAAACGGAACGTCGATTTCCTTTAATTCGGCAGTTCCCCACTTTGCCAAATTTTCTACGTGTTCTTTTTTGATGACGAATCCGTCAACTTGACGCAATACTGATTCTAAAAGAACTTTGATAGAATAAGGAAGCTTCGAAACCTTCCCGATTCCTGAATCTTCTAACGCCTTTAAAGAGTAGTAATGATATGTTTTCCCATTAGTAGTAAACGTTTTTCTCGCTTGGAAAACGTCTTTTGCTACAGTTTTTTGCTCGTTTGCCATTCTCCAAAATCCCCCTTCAGATCAGATCATTCTCAGATGAAGTAAATTCCATCACAATTTTCTCACAATTTCATATTAAAACAAAATCATACATAAGTAAATATCAATGTTTTTATTAAATACAATAAGTTCGGCTTATCGGACAAATGTACCGGTAATTATTACTGTTTATGCTCTCTCATATAACACAACAAAAGGAGCCATATTATGATTGAGGTGATAATGATGGTCAAAAGAAAAGCGAATCACGTCATTAACGGAATGAATGACGCGAAAAGCCAAGGCAAAGGCGCCGGCTACGTCGAAAACGACCAGCTTGTACTGACTGAAGCTGAACGCCAAAATAATAAAAAAAGAAAAACCAATCAATAGCACCGGACTCTTTTTAAGGAGGTTCTCATTTTATGACCAATAAAAATACAAGTAAAGATATGCATAAAAACGCCCCTAAAGGACACAATCCGGGTCAGCCGGAGCCTCTCAGCGGTAGCAAAAAAGTAAAAAACCGAAACCACACAAGACAGAAGCACAACTCAAGCCATGATATGTAAGAAAAGCAGACCTTAGTGTCTGTTTTTTTATGCGTTCACCCATTTCTGATATTCCGCATATGATGTAAAGCAAGGTTGATATGTGGAGGAATGCTTCCATGACCCATTCAAAACGTAATGACGCTAATGATTTCGATAGTATGGATGAATGGCTTCGGCAATTTTTTGAAGACCCCTTCGCCTGGTACGACGACACATTGCCTATTGATTTATATGAAACAAGTCAGCAGTATATTATTGAAGCGGATCTGACTTTTTTACAGCCGACACAAGTAACGGTTACTCTGTCTGGCTGCGAGTTCATCTTAACAGTCAAATCGTCAGGGCAGACTTTTGAAAAACAAATGATGCTTCCTTTTTATTTTAATGACAAAACCATTCAAACCGAATGCGAAAATCAAATACTCACAGTTGCCGTCAATAAAGAAACAGAAGATGGTTCTTCTTTTTCTCTTCAATTTCCTCTCAGCTAACATAAAAAGTCACTTTCATCCCCTATTATGAAAGTGACTTTTTTCCGTCCATTTATCGTCAAATACCCTCTAGTGACTCTCCCATGGCCAAATAGCAGATTCACTATACAATAGAATATGATCTACTATCTCTTTTGACTAGACGTCTATCATTTCTTTCTATTCTTTTTTTACTGTGTTCTTCTAATCTCTCTTCGTATACAATATGGTTAGAATAAGGGGGGAATGGTTGATGCTGGAAGGCTGGTTTTTGTGGTTTATTCTGTTTTGGGTGATCATGATGGTTGTCTTATTATCAATCGGCGGTTTTTTTATGTTTCGAAAGTTTTTAAAGCGTTTACCGAAAGAAGACGGCAGGTCAGAGCTTGATTGGCAGGATTACTATATCGAAAACAGCATGCATTTGTGGAGCAATGAAAACAAACAATTTCTTAATGAATTGGTTTCGCCGGTTCCGGAGCTGTTCAGAGATGCAGCAAAAGCCAAAATCGCAGGTAAAATCGGTGAGCTTGCATTAGAAGAAAAGGTATCAAAGATTGATCAGCAACTGATGATCAGAGGCTATATTCTCGCAACTCCTAAAAGAGACCATACCTTCTTAAAAAGACATCTGCAGGATAAAAAAATCGATCTCGAACCTTATCAGACCCTTCTCAAATAAAAAACCTTTCCTGATAGAAGGAAAGGTTTTTTAATTCATTTGAATATTAGCTGACTGCAGCTCGTTATGAAGTTTTCGATATGATAAATACATGGCGATTCTCCACGGCACAATCATACCGAAAGCCAGAATCCAAAACATTCCGCTCAGTGCGCCGTAATCAATTGATGTGCTTAAAATCGATTTCATCGCGATTCTGATCACCAAAAGACCGACTAATATAAATACAAATGCTTTAGAGCGTTTCATGTAAATTTCATTATTTTTAATTTCAAACTTAGAAGTTTTGATGAGAAAAATAGAAAAAATCACGCCTAAAGTGATTGCTTCTAAAAACTCTGCACCAGTGACCCAAAATACCGGAAATAAAAACATTAACGCTCCCGTACTCATAAAAATCGGCGGAAGAATGATTTTTTTCGGTGAAACGGGCTTGTCAGAGGACTTTATTCTGACCACCATCACAGCTACAGCCATTAACACAGCAATAATCGATGAAACTATAATCATCATACTTATCATTCCTTTGTTTCTAGGAGTGTTGATACTATATACTATACTCCAAAACAATAAAAAAAACCATTTTGAAAAGAAATGACGTTAATATCCCATAACGCGGCTGACAGCCTCTAACACTTTTGTTTCTTCGAACGGCTTGACAATAAAGTCCTTTGCCCCCAGCTCAATCGCTTCCGTTACAATTCTTTGCTGGCGCATGGCGGTGCACATGATGACCTTCGCTTTAGGATCGAAGGTTAAAATATCACGAAGCGCCTTAATGCCGTTTTTCACTGGCATTGTAATATCCATTGTCACGATGTCCGGCCGCAGTTTTTTATACAGGTCCGCGGCTTGCTCACCGTCCGCGGCTTCGCCTGCGATTATGTAATTTGCCTCTTCCAAGATCTCTCTGATTTTCACCCTCATGAACTTGGCGTCGTCTACAACTAAAACTCTTGTCATATTCCCCTCCAACAATCGATTTCCACAGATAATAGTCTTATTGTACCAAAAACAAAAGGACTAGTAGTAGTACGAAAGTAATTTACCGTCAAAAACCAGTGAATCCTCCAAAAAGATCCGACAGCAAAATAATGATCAGGCTCATCCAATTAAAGAATAACAGCACACCAATCACAATCATCAAAACGCCGCCTGCTTTCATGATCAAAAGCTGGTTCTTTCTTATCCACTTCAGTTTTGTGATAAAGAAAGACAATAAAAGAAACGGAACAGCAAAACCGAGTACATATAACATCATGTACGGCACCGCTGAGCCTGGATTTGTGCTTGCAAGTGTGATAACAGCAGCTAATATCGGACCGGTACATGGCGTCCATCCCGCCGCAAATGCCATTCCAATTAAGACGGAACCTAAAAACCCGCTTGGTTTATGCTTAAAGTGGATTCTCCGCTCTTTCATCATAGCCTCAGGCCGGAACACGCCGAGCGTAATGAAACCGAACAAAATAATAAGCAACGCTCCAATTTGCCGAATTGCATCGTGATAATCCCTAAACAGGCTGCCAACAAAAGATGTTCCATAGCCTAAAGCGATAAAAATGACTGAAAAGCCAAGCAAAAAACACAAAGTATGAAACAAGCTTCTTTTCTGCAGCAGCAGCTTTTCTGTTTTCACATCATCCATGCTGACCCCTGTAATATATGACAAGAAAGCTGGGTAAAGCGGCAGGCAGCAAGGCGAAATAAAGGATAAAAATCCCGCTCCGAATGTCAAAAAATAATTCACGTCTCCCATGTCATCATCCCTTCATGATTTGACATTCCTTCAAGTTATGACAAAATCATTTCATTTTTTTAACACTTTCACTTGAAGGATTTCTATTTACAGAAAAAACTTATATAATTTAATTTGACATTGAGATATTGTACTCCTTCTCATTTGAAAATTAGTATAAATATGGATATAATATAAACATTCACTTTGAAGATCTAATGTATGAAAGGATACATCCCTGTGATTAGAGAGCATCTATTAAATGAAATTGAAAAAAAAAGAGCAGAGCTGCTGCAAATTGTCATGGCGAACGGAATGACATCTCATATTACGATAGAGCTCAGTCAGGAGCTTGACCATCTTCTCATACAATATCAAAAGCAGCGCCTTAGAGCAGTAGCGGGTGATGAATGATTGCAAAATAAAAAACCCGTATAAGGGTTTTTTATTTTATAACCATGTTTCTCTATATCATAATCTTTACGTATTATTTCGTTTGATTATTCATGGCTTTCATCATTTGATTGATTTTCTTTTGAGAAGGTTTCATTCCCATTTGCATCATCATCATGCGTAACATTTGTTCATTAATAGGCGGATTCTTTTTAAGGTAGCTCATCATATATTTACGAGCAATAAAAAACCCGAGTGCAACACCTATGAGCAATGCAACTACGCCCACTAGGATGCCAACCCATAAAGTCATTTTATTTCCTCCTTCATGTTGTCTAGTTTAAAGTGTACTAAACCAAAAGCTATTATACAACATTTACATCTCTTTTTCTTCGGTTTTAGACAAAATTTCTTTCTTTCACCGGATTTAGCCATCCGTAACGCTTCGAATTAAAATCCATAGCCAGAAAGCAAGGGCTTACTTTTCTCAACACCTCAAAGAAAATCGTTTCTGCCTCGTAATCCCCCGAAGCCACTAATTCTATCATGTGCTCCTTCATCATAAACGTCGCGTGGCCTTTTGCTTTCGGCAAAGCTAATCTATAAATATAATCTAGCTGCCTGTAATCCGTATTGTGTAAATTCATTTTTAACCGCTGATGCATATGTAGAATCGGGATTGGCTGTGTAATATATTGAATCTGTTTCTCTGTCATTTCATACTGCTGCTTTGTCAGGCTTGTCCAATGATAATCTTGAAACAGCTCAAACATAACCGATTCCCGCCCGAAATAGTGATTAGCAAACTCCTCTTTTATCAGGTACGTATAGTAGTGACGTTCCATCTTTTCATCCCCTTTTCCAGCAGCATTTCATTTGCTCTCTATTATACAAAAGAAGAAAAGAAAGAATTGTCTATTACTGTTAAACAGCCAATACTATTTTTGTCGGATAAACAAGAAAAAGAGGATGATTTGACTCATCCTCTTTAAAAGACTTTTACTTATTGAGTAATGCTTTAACTCGGTTCACTACGTTTGGAACTGAGAAGCCGTATTCATTGATGACGGTTTCGCCAGGAGCAGATGCACCGAATCGGTCTATGCCGAGCACATCTCCTTCAAGCCCTGTGTATTTGCCCCATCCAAATGATGCGCCCATCTCAATCGCAAGACGTTTTTTCACATCTGCAGGAAGGACAGAGTTTTTGTATTCAACAGATTGTTTATCGAAACGGTCCATTGAAGGCATGCTGACAACAGAAACATCGATATTTTCTTTTGCCAATTCAGCTTGTGCTTCAATCGCAAGACCTACTTCAGAGCCTGAAGCGATAAGAAGAGCGTCAGGTGTTTCGTTTTTAGATTTAGAAACGACATATGCTCCTTTTTCCACTCCTGCCAATGCTTCTTCAGCAGTTTGGTCAATCGTAGGAAGGTTTTGGCGTGTCAATACTAGCGCTGTTGGCTGATCAGTGCTTTGCACTGCAAGCTTCCATGCTGCCGCTGTCTCATTTCCGTCTGCAGGACGGATCAAGGAAAGATTAGGCATCGCACGGAGTGAAGCAAGCTGTTCAACAGGCTCGTGCGTCGGGCCGTCTTCACCTACCGCAATACTGTCATGTGTGAAGACATAAGTGACAGGAAGACCCATTAACGCTGCAAGGCGAATTGCCGGACGCAGGTAATCAGAGAAGACAAAGAAAGTTCCGCCGAATACACGCAGTCCGCCATGGAGCGCCATACCATTTAAGGCTGCACCCATCGCAAATTCACGAACACCGAACCAGAAGTTTTTGCCTGAGTAATCAACCGCTGTAAAATCACCGGCATTTTTAATTGTCGTTTTGTTTGATCCCGCTAGGTCAGCAGATCCTCCGACAAAGAATGGAATTTTTTTCGCAAGTCCGTTGAGAACTTCACCGGAAGAGGCACGGGATGCCAGGCTGCTTCCTTTTTCATAAACAGGAACCTCTTGATCCCAGTCCTTCGGAAGCTCTCCTTTGATTGCCAGCTCAAGCTGTTCAGCAAGTTCAGGATAAACTTCTTTATATTTAGCGAATTGAGCATTCCATTCTTGTTCTTTTTTCTCGCCTGATTCTTTAACCACTGCAGCAAAATGCTCATATACTTCTGACGGTACGTAGAAATCTTCTTCATATGTCCACGCGTAAGCTTCTTTTGTTAACTTGCTTTCCTCTTTACCAAGCGGAGCACCGTGAACACCGGATGTGCCAGCACGGTTAGGTGAACCGAAACCGATAGTCGTTTTCACTTCAATTAATGTAGGTTTCTTTTCATTTTGGCGTGCTTTTTCGATAGCCGCTGTTAATTCTTCGATATTGTTTCCATCCTCAACATAAAGAACTTCCCAATTCATTGCTTCAAAACGCTGTTTTGCGTTTTCAGAGAATGAACGGTCGAGATCTCCATCAAGAGAGATGTCATTAGAATCGTATAATACGATCAGACGGCCAAGCTGAAGATGGCCTGCGAGTGAAGCAGCTTCGGAAGAAATGCCCTCCATTAAATCACCATCACCGCAAATACTGTATGTATAATGATCGACTACGTTAAATGAATCGCGGTTGTAAGTTTCTGCTAAATGGCGTTCAGCGATAGCCATTCCGACCGCCATGGCAATTCCTTGGCCGAGCGGACCTGTTGTCGCATCAACACCAGCAGTATGTCCGAATTCAGGATGTCCAGGTGTTTTGCTGCCCCACTGGCGGAATCCCTTAAGATCTTCGATGCTAAGATCAAACCCGCTTAAATGAAGCATGCTGTATAAAAGTGCTGATCCGTGTCCAGCAGATAAAACAAAACGGTCACGGTTAAACCAGCCAGGGTTTGCCGGACTTACGTTCATAAATTTTGTCCACAGCGTGTATGCCATTGGAGCGGCCCCCATTGGCATCCCTGGGTGACCAGAATTTGCTTTTTCAATAGCGTCTATTGACAGTGTGCGAATGGTAGCAACTGATTTCTTTTCAATTGTATCCATAAAAATCCCCTTCCTTATGTGTTGTACCCTTACATCATAAATGTCTGACGACTTTTTCTCAACTGTTTCAGCTTAAATTTGAGAGAAACTTGTTGAATTTTGTCACATAAGAGTTTTGCTTATAGTATATGCAAAAGAGGAATACGATATTTCCGTATTCCTCTTATATTAGTGAAGTTTGTTATTTTGTTGTTCTTTTTTTAGCTTTTCTGGTGTTACATCATTGCCTTCTGGGTCTATGATTTTCACACTTTTTAACGTGTTTTTCATAGAAGAGCGAAAACCTTTCAAGTACTCTTGACGAAGCTTTTGCTGTTCGGCTTTTTCTTCTTCTGTCATAACGCCAGCTTTGGCTTTAGCAGCAAGTTCATTAATTCTGGCAATTTTAGCGTTTGAAATCATGTTAAACTCCTTTATTGCATTTTGTCTATATAGTACTAGATCAAAAAGAGTTTTACAACTGATTCACTCGGCTGTCTCGTCATTCTCTATGTATTCCTGATACCGCCGGTGGACGGTCGCTTTAGACACATCATAGCCAAACCCTCTTAGCGTTGCGGCAATTTCTGCGAACGTCAGTTTATTCGCTCTTAGGCGGACGATCTCTGAGATTGGGACCTCTATTCTTTCCTTTCCGCTGTTTTCATGTTGGTTTTTCAGGTTTTTTTGCGGTTTAAAACCGTTTTTTACTGCACGCTTCATTCCCCGCTTGATTTTCATATTGTGAATTTTCCGCTGGTACTCTTCCACAATGCTGACGATCTCCAGCACCATCGAGTCAGCCTCCGATAACTCCAGTTCACCTCTGTGAGCCGTTGTATAGACTTTCACATCTTCTCTGTAGATACAATGGAGCAGGGCGATTTTTGCATTTCCCCGACCGAGCCTAGTCTCATCCTGAACCAAAATAACATCAATTCCCGAATTCTTGATCTCATCAAGCAGCTCAAATACACCGTCTCGATCCATTTCATATCCGCTGGCTTTTTCAGAAATCACTTTGACGACTTCCATGCCGTTCTCGGCTGCAATGGCCGTTAGCTCCTCCACCTGCCGCTTTAATGAAGTTTCCTGCTGTTCTTTATTTGTGCTTACGCGGGCATATATGAGTGCTTTCATTTTTTCTATCTTTCCTCTCTATCTTACAGTTGCCAATTCATATGCATCCTGATGCTTCTTTTTCAATGGAATCACCAACTCATCTCCCGGCTGGATATCAGACGTCTGAAGATGATTTTTATCAGCTACCCATTCAATAAAATCGTTTTTGTTTATCTTTTTTGTATCTGCTACCTGATCAGCAATTGACCAAAGTGTGTCGCCTTGCTGGACTTCTATTTTAGCATACTGATTAAGTTCCTGACCGCTGCTTGTATATGACAGCAAAAGGATAACCGCGCTCAAAATCACTGAGAATAGACCGACAAAAATAATAGATTCTTTACTCATGATCATAACCTCCAACAGGAATGTTTGTTCGCTTTTTTATAATTTCAGTATATACGAACAAACGTTTCTGTCAATTGTTTTTTCGAACCTATGTTTGTACTGTAAGGAAAATCATGCTATAATCTTCTTAAAATCGACGTTTTGAGGTGCGAAAAATGACGAAGCTATCAAAAAGGCAACTTGATATCCTCCGTTTTATTAAAGCAGAGGTTAAATCAAAAGGATATCCGCCTTCCGTGAGAGAAATCGGAGAGGCTGTTGGGCTTGCGTCCAGCTCAACTGTCCACGGCCATTTGGCCCGTTTGGAAACAAAAGGGCTGATCAGACGGGATCCGACAAAACCTAGAGCAATAGAAATACTTGATGAAGAAGTAGACATTCCGCAAAGTCAGGTCGTTAATGTACCGGTCATCGGGAAAGTCACGGCGGGATCTCCTATTACAGCAGTAGAAAATATTGAAGAATATTTTCCGCTTCCTGACCGTATGGTTCCTCCGGACGAGCATGTGTTTATGCTGGAGATTATGGGAGACAGTATGATTGATGCTGGTATTCTCGATAAGGATTATGTCATCGTTAAACAGCAAAATACAGCGAACAACGGGGAAATTGTAGTTGCGATGACAGAAGATGATGAAGCTACGGTAAAACGTTTCTATAAAGAGGATACTCACATTCGCTTACAGCCTGAAAACCCAACGATGGAACCTATCATCTTGCAGAATGTCAGCATTCTAGGGAAAGTGATTGGCGTGTTCAGAACCGTCCATTAACCTATTGATCTATCAAATGCATGAAATAACCCCCTCTTCCTTTATGGAGAGGGGGTTTATTGTACAAAAAAGCAGGCTCGCCCTGACTTATGGGTGCGAGCCTGAATAGGAGGAAAAAGAACATCATGTTTACACCATAATTATCCACCAAACAATTGTTGAAGTCAAGAAATTTTCTTTCCTTCAGGAAACTTTTATCTGAATATTGTCCGTTTAAAATATTAGACGTTATGTCCTTAAAAATGTTTCATTTTCTTAGGTCGTGGAATGACGTGGCTTCATGTTTATGTAAGGAGCGCGGCAGTAATTGAATTTTAATGAAAATTTAGTACATAGTGTAGTTGGTTCAACATTTTCTAAAAAAACAGCTCACTTCTCTTGATCAACGTGAGCTTCAATCAAAATGAAAATATTGTATACCATAACTGCCCTTTACCCGAACACTCGTGCAGTTTTCTGAGTGTTCTTCTGCTAATATACGGTATCGGTGAAATGGATCGATAGAAACCTTATCCTGAGCACTAAAATCAAACCAGCTGCCGCTGAATTGCTTCGTGCTCAGTGTGGTATATTCTCCCGTAAGCCCCATTCGCTGAAGTTTAATCTCAACTGAACAAGTATTGGCTCCCAAGATCGTAAACTGATAGCCTAAAATATAGTCGATCGCCGGGACATCACTGATATTTTCCAGAACAAACGATTTTGTGCTGTCATTTAAAATAAAGTCTGTTTTGTGATCAAAATCTAAAGCTGACACATGGGTACTGCCAATGCCAAAAAAACACATCAAAACTGCTGTTAAGCCTAAGATTTTTATTTTCAATTACACCCCTCCTTTACCACATTTTAACCCTACATGAGATTTATGTATATGTTCTGTGTAATATAAAGAGGTCGTTTCAATCATAAAAATCCATATGCGTTTTTTCCTGTTTATAATAACGAAGCCTGTCTTGAAGGGTTCCGGTATGAAATTCAAACTTGTGGCCGTCAGGGTCGGTAAAATAAATTGATTTTCGATCGCGTTCATCTCGTTCTCTGCCAGGCAGAATATTGACATGAAGCGTTTTTAATTTTGCTGACATTTCCTCAAACTCTTGATCTTCAATAGTAAATGCAATATGGGTATAAGACGCCTTAATGTCATTTCTCGGAATGTCAGGTTCTTCATTAAGCGCAAGCCAGATGCCATTTAAATCAAAATATGCTGTTGTTTTTCCCTTTACCAAAAGTTTGGCATCAAACACTTTTTGATAAAAATCAATCGATGTATACAGATGAGAAACTGAAAATAATAAGTGATTGATTCCTTTTACCTTCACAAATCATTCCCCCTTGAAAGCTGATCATCCATATGTACGACTTTTTTCCAAAAAAGTTTCATGCAGTCAGCAAAAAATACCAGTGTAAACAAAATCGGATTGTTTAAAATAATGATTGTCGAATTGAATTACTTATGTTTTTATAATTTGTTTACAGCCAAGGGTTTTCTTCAAAAATAACAATTTAGGTGGTCAAATGAAACATATCATTGCTCTTGCTTCAAAGGTTGCTTTCACTCTCGCCCTTTTATATGTGATTTTGGACAGAGTCTATCACGCGCCCTTTTTAAGTGTAATGTTTATTGCACTTTTCCTAGGTTTTGTTTCCTATCTATCCGGTGACATGCTCGTCCTTCCGCGAACAAACAATATTACAGCTTCATTGGCTGACTTTGGACTTTCATTCGTTATTCTTTGGGTCTTTGTTTTAACCCAAACAAGAAATGATTTCCCACCGTTTGCAGCTGCTCTACTTTCCGCCCTCTGTCTTACTGTTTTTGAATACTTTTTTCATCGGTATTTGCTAAAAAATGTGCTGGATGAAACCTTCCGAAATGAACTGTCAGCCAGGGATAACACACTGCAGTATCAAACAGAAGCCGCAGACGAACTGTTTCCTGACGTTACGAATGAGAAGCATGAGGAATAGGAGGCTTAGCGCCTCCTATTTTTCAGTAGCTATTATTGATAAAACGGGACATCACTTCTGTGAAATCATAAAACCTCTCATTTTGAGTAACAGATCTGCTTTTTAAAGAAAAAACGCCGAACAAAGATCTTCTAAAACCTGTGCTCATTTCTAACTGGATACTCAAACCTGTTTTTGATTTATTTGCGATGTTATTCGGACTTACGCCTGCATGCGGATGGTCCATACCGAGCAATACAGCAGGAAAACCGGCATTTTGCAGTTTTTCAACTAAATCTGACGCTCTTACACGATCTGTACCGCCGACTTCGATCTGCTGATCTTCTTCTGCATATCCGTGCAATGAAATGACATATTCATGACTTCCCGTCATTTTCAGGGCCCGAGGCTCATCAAAATGCGTGCTCGTAATATGCAGCACTGAGTTTCCTGACGATTTTAAGCCTTCAAATAAATACATCGAGTACTCTTTGCTGAGCTCTCTCGCTATTTCACTTGTCCCGCCTTCAATACCTCCTCCGTGAATGGCTAAAACAAGAACAGGACTGCCGGTTTCTTTCGTAACAATGCCGTAATCAGAAGGATCTTCATTGTTTTTTAATTCCTCAAAATTCTGATATACATCTTCAGCATATATTGAAGAAATCGGAGTAAATACCATAAAAATAAACAATAATTTTACAATTTTAAGAGTTGATGGAAAACGTTTGGCTATGTTACAATCAACATGCTTCAAGGAATGGAGCAAACGGCGGAGCAGGGATACTTTGGCCGGTTTCATCTACTCCGCCTCTAAGTCCAAATCAACAGGATGTCGGTTTCTTTGAGGCTTTAGCACGAATTTCTCGTCCTCCTTGTTAAATTTTTGTTAAATTCACAATATTATATACCATTGGCCCGGGCGCTGTTCTTCCCATTTCTGAATTTATGAAAAGTAAGTTGGTACCAACTACCTTTTTCCCAATTCGCATATCAAACAGAAAAAAAACGCACCTGCCCTTTGGCCTGTGCATTTTTATTTTCTTTTCATTCTTCGTTTATTTTCTTTATTCAGTTTCATGATGTTTTTTTCAATTTTTCTTATTTTTCGCCTTTGCGGGATTGTTTTCACTTCATAATAAACAGCGATAAACCCGCTTAATGTCACTGCTGCAATGTAAAGGACACGCTGTTTGATCATCCGGTCAGCGTGGCCATGATCATCCGCTTCTTTTTCCAGTCTTTCGGTTACGTCTTTATCAAACAGCTGATCGACATACACTTGTTTCATTCCCACTGTAAATCCCGCAGCCAGCCAAAGAATCAGAAAACAACTGATATAAAACATCATTAATCCTTCCTTTCCCGTCTAGATGCGGCGCAGAATTGGAATGTAGCAGATCTAATCATTAAACAGCTGGCCGATGAATCCTCTTCTATGTATTAGGTTCTTTCATTTGGACGGACAATATGTAATGATGTAATGTACAGTTAGAAATTTTATTCCAAACAGCCACATGTGATGAACAGCAGTTAACTTGTTGTCATGTATAGCTTCTATCAGAAAGGTTTCAGATAAAGGCAGCGGACAAGTTCCCGCTCTTGTTTGCAGATAAATCCCCTCATCCCCGGCTCCGCTTTTTCTCCGCCGGCTTGTCAAAACCAGCTTCTCACGATGATGATAAGGCTTTAAAATGCCTGTCATACTGCTGAATGGAAGCGGTAGAGAAATGTTCATATACCCTTCTCCATTCGAACGATATACTGAATATAGAGCGGTAAAAATGGTTTCGTTTTTTTCATTTGTTCTGATCCAGGCACGCACTTTTTTTCTTCCGTCTTTTTTCGAATGAACACCCTTTATCGTGCTGTACATCCTATACCAGTCAGGGTTCGTCGACAAATGGATTTGGCCGGTTCTTCTGCTGAACCTTTCGTAAACCATTGCAAGCGGCCGAAACCACGTGCTCCACGTCACTTTTGCTTTTACATCATAATCAATGGTTTGTTCATAAAACGAAAGAATGAACGGCGCCAGTTTTTCAGGTGAAAAATCTTTTGATCGAAGGCTTCCCATATCATCCACGAGCCCTCTGTACTGAACGTTATTTTCAGCTTGAATGTTAGCTAAAAAGTCTTTTCCAATCCTTCTTTTTCCGTAGATACGGCTGAATGTCTTTACGCTGTCTGCATCAAAAGGTTTCGGATCTTCTATTCTCCATCCTATGAGAGCGGGCAATATAACAAAAAACGCGTTAACAAAACCGTGAATCCAAATCATCTGATTAATGGTCAGTGTAACGTCTTGCCGAAATACACCAAATGAATAAATCATCGAGAAAGAGATCGTTATCATTAGAACGGCAGAAGAGAACCGAATAAGAAATTTCCCCGTCTTGCTGCGAAAAGATGTGGTGAACACCAAAAATGCGTGAAGATAAAGCGCCGCCATATAGATGCCAACCGCAATGACATCTAGTGTTTTTGAATATGTGATGCCAAGCGCGATAAGAAGGGGCGAAAACAAAATCACCCATGTTATCCAACTGTACAACATCCGATTTTTTCTGGTGATTCTCCCGAGCAAGCCGTTAAAGATCGGGATAAGAAAAGCTGAATAGTGAAAGTGGACAGCAGTCAGCAAAATGATGAGAGGGCCAAATTGCATTATCTGCAAATGTGCAGCATAAGCAAAAAACCAAAAACCTCCTCCCGCCAAATAGATAAGCCCGAACAGAACTGATGTCTCTTCGATTCTATGTATCTTTGTTTCCCAAAGACGAAGGATCGCATACAGCGCCATAAAAACTGTGTACATCCACCAGATCAGCGCGAAACCTCCGATGTCTGTCACAAGAGCCAGCACCGCAAAGAAAGCGGCTGCCGGATAGCATTGGATTAACACAGATTCCAGAAATGGAGCAGCCCGAAGCTGCGATTGAAAGACAAAAAGAAAAATTCCCGGCACAAAAAAAAGAATGGATAACAAAACAAGTGCCTCTGCCACTGATATATGAGGTGCTTCCGCTGCAAGAAATCCTATAAAGCAAAGCGAACTGATCATGCCATTTCGTTTTATCATGATTCTCTCTCTTCTTCCTGAAACATTCCTTTATAAAAGAAAAGAGTGCCGAGAATTGTATTTTGGACATGCACTTGAATGGTGAAGCAATTCTTTCTTTCATCAAACGTTTCGCAAACAGCGGATGTACCGGTCAGCCATTTTGGAAGCGGTATTCTTTTTCCGCATATCAATAGCCATTGCTTTCCCGTTGTAATGGTTAGAGAGCCGTCAGGAGATGCCTCGAACGCTAAAACAGACAGCAGAAGATGAGGTTTGCCGAAGAAATCAAGTATTCTATCTTCTTTTTCGTCGTATACCATGATCGCGTCAAAGAAACGTTTTTTGCCTTTAAAGAAAAATGTACGATTCCATTCTATCCCAGTATGTTCCCGATTCAAAAGACAAGTTCTATTTTGAATGGTAAATGGGATGTTTTTGCCTCTTTCCGAAAAAAAGCACCTGAAAAAAACACCCAGCTTTAACAGCATTCTGACCAGAAAAGAGCCTCCGCTTATTTCTGACATCGTTCCTGTCCCGCTGAATGTATGAGATTCGTCTAATTGATACCGTTCTCGCAGCTTGGGATGCAGTAAATGATAGTTCTTGATCGTTTTTTCATAAATCGAACTCACAATGTCACTTCTTTCTCTTTCGTTTTGTGTGCCGGGCACTGGGGAGCTGCTGACTAAGAACGCCACTTGCCGCAGAAAACACACTCAATAGTATCCATAATATCTCGGAACCTCGAAAAGCGAATCCAGCAAAGATACAAGCCTGTACAGCATGAATGATCCATTTTCTCTTTAATGGAATCAGCCATAAAATACCCATACCTATCTCCGCTGCCCCTGCAAAAATCCTTGTGTAAAAACCTGTAAAGCCTTGATAAAACCAAAACAGACTGAAAAACAGACACATTAACACATAGACGATAGCCGATCGAATTGTGTGTTTCGGATGTTTATTTTGCTCAATCCAAAGCCTTAATGCATCAAAGCTCCATGCAGTCGCCCAGCCAAGAAGCGGCCGAAATAATAAACGATCGATCCATCTTCCCGGCAGCCCGTAGGCTGTTTTGTATTGGTACTGTGTTAAAAACATCATTTTCCCGTTGTCTCGCTGTATATACTTCCAGTACCCGCTGCCATGCTGAATCAGAGATAACGGATGGTCAGAGCCAAAAGCCAGTGAGGAAACTCTTTCAGATGAACATTTGTCGAAAACACCGACTGTTTCTCCTGTACCCGATACCTTTAATCCAAAGCCTATCCTTGTTTCGTAAAGAAACTTCTGCTTTTCGTATGGCTGCCTATGCAAATACGTGATATTTGAAAACCGGAGGTCCCATTCCTTATGCAGCGATGGGTTTTGTGTATATTCCCAAAGCTTATCCAGATCAGATCTCATTTCGATTTCTACATAAATCGGTTTCTGTCTCACAGCCCCTCCTCCCTTCGATTTGAAGCAATTCTATATTAGCATATTGACCATTCAAAAAAATCCATTACCTCCAAAAAAAGTATACTAATCCTAAAAACACATAAAAAAGAAGAGATATTTGCCTTCTCTTCTTTTTAAGCATCTATTTGATTCATCACTGTGTTTTAACCGTTCCATAATGAGTAATTGTGGCGTTTACGCTGTACGTGATGGCAACCTTACTGAATGTGTCACCCCAATTATTTTTCACCTTTTTCCATAAGTCCGGATGCTCAAGTCTTAAAGATTCATCAAAACCCGCAACATCTGCTTTATATTCATGCTGGATTTTTTTTAATACATTACCGACTATTTTCTTTACTTCGTTTTCAGTGTTTGTTTCAATACGTTCTAAAAACTGAGTGTCCGACGTCTCTTTTGTGTTCCAGTTTTCAACCAAATCCCCTTCTGTTTCAATATCGACATGGAATGAAATTCTGTCTAATAGGATTATTTTTCCCGTATATCTATTTTTTATGTTCGTCTTTTTTCCCAATAAAAAAAGCATGATGAACGTCTTCATCACGCTTTAAAGAAGTCAAATGTAAAGAAGGTTCAGAAGAAAACCGCCAATGACACCGGTGACTACAATCACCCAAGGAGGCAGCTTCCAATAAGCAAGCATACTAAACAATACAGCCGCAAACGCAAAATCAATCGGATTCAAAATCGCACTTGTCCAAATCGGAAAATAAAAAGCTGAAATTAAAATTCCGACTACCGCTGCATTCACTCCTGCAAGAGCTCCCTTTAGGTTGGGATTCCTCCGCAAAATATCCCAATAGGGCAACGCACCTAAAATCAGCAAAAACGCAGGCAGGAAAATGGCAATAGCAGCTAACATTCCGCCCTGCCAGCCGCCCATGACTGCACCAAGATAGGCGGCAAATGTAAATAACGGTCCCGGCACAGCTTGTGCTGCACCATATCCTGCTAAAAATGCTTCTTTGCTGACCATTCCAGTTGGTACAAATTCCTGTTCCAATAACGGCAATACAACATGTCCCCCGCCAAAAACCAAGGAACCTGCCCTGTAAAAACTGTCAAACATAGAAAGCCAGCGCAAATCCGCAGTTTCTCGCAGAACAGGCAGAAGAACAAGCAATCCGAAGAATAATGAAAGACACACTGTTCCGAATGTCTTAGAAATAGGAAAATGGAATGCTGATTCTTTTTTGTCGATAGACTCTTTAAACAGCAGAAAACCAATCGCTGCTGAAATGATTATAATACCTGCTTGGGTAAACGCGGTTTGCCATAAAAGTGAAACAACCAATGCAAACAAAGCCATCGTTTTTCGCTTAACATCAGGCGTCAGTTTTTGAGCCATTCCTGTTATAGCATGTGCAACAACTGCAACCGCCACGATTTTTAAACCATGAATCCAGCCGGCTTGCTCTATATCGGTACTTTTTAACAAAAGAGCAAATATGATAAGTGCCAAAACAGAGGGCAGCGTAAAGCCGAGAAATGAAACGATACCGCCGAGTAACCCGCCACGCATAACACCAATCCCAATCCCAACTTGGCTGCTCGCCGGTCCGGGCAAGAACTGGCACAAAGCAACCAAATCAGCATAGCTTTTTTCATCCAGCCATTTTCTTTTGCGAATATATTCTTCATAAAAGTAGCCCAGATGAGCAATGGGACCTCCGAATGATGTAAACCCGAGTCTTGTCGAAACAATTAAAATTTCTATCAGAGTTTTAAAGCTGTTGCGCTTATGTTTGTGCATTGCTCCCTCCCATATTCTCAGCATTCTAAAAAAGCTGAAATACTCCACTTAAGTATAAAAAACTGAAACATGTTTGCAAGCGCTTGTTTGAAATGATAACGAATCTTAACTTTATTATAATAAAAAGGCTCAAAATGAGCCTTTTTGCAGTTCGGAATAGATTAAAATTCCAGCTTGAAGCTTTCTGCCTGATCTGACACTTCCACAGGTATTCCCATTATCGTTTTCGGTTTGGAAACGTAAACGAAACGCATCTCTTTTTCTAGTTGCTGAAACGTTTTTTCACTGACTACAATTCTAGCCGGCTTTCCCGGACTATTATCAATGGCTGCTTTAATTTTTCCAAGCATAAAAAAACCTCCTGTTTTAGATTAAACCAGAGAAATAACCATAATGAGATTGATAACGGCTAAAACTCCTGAAACATATGCTATACGTTTGCTCCTTCTCCAGAAAAACAGCACATTCGTTAATAAAACAAAACTGATGAAGGCATCAAATCCGCGCAGAACGATTTGGCTGAACAAAATTTTCGATTCAAAAATAACAAATGCAACTGCACAAAGAATCATGAATGAAAAGACGAAAAGATACACTTTCCACTCTCTCACTGTATTTTCTTTCTCGTACACGCAGGAACTCCCCCCTTTAACAGATCAAACTGGATGGGACTGATACAATGTTCAACAACAGGCTGCAGCATAAATCATGCAAGATATGGACATGATCTTATTAGTTATTATATGATTTAATTGAAAAAAACATCATATGTTAGAGGTAAACGAAATGGATCAAAATCGTGAAAATCGCGAAAATACATTACCGGATATTACGAAAAATATTACCCTAGAGGCACCTATTCAGAAAGTCTGGGAAACGATTTCCACTTCAGAAGGCATTGCCAAGTGGTTTATGCCCAATGATTTTCAGCTGAAAGAAGGACAAGAATTCCACTTACAATCGCCGTTTGGGCCATCTCCTTGTAAAGTTTTGACTGTTCAAGTTCCCACTGAACTTTCATTTGAATGGGATACAGATGGATGGATCGTTACCTTTCAATTAGAAGACTTAGGAGAAAAGACGAGGTTTACCCTTATTCACGGCGGCTGGAAGGAGCCAAATGAAATGATTGGCAAAGCAAACGAGAAAAGCTCCATCATACGCGATAAGATGGATGGAGGCTGGACAAGCATTGTAAATGAACGGCTTCGTAAGACTGTCGAAGAATAGAAAAAGAGAGAGGTGTCTCTCTCTTTTGTTTTCAAAGGTTATACTTCACAGTTTGAGTCCATCAATCATAAAACGTAACTGTTTTAGATTTACCAGAGTAATCGGTAACAAAGAACTCGGCCTTGTTATTGCTCCCATCTACAAATTTTCCAATACTGCTAAAAGTGTGGCATTCTCCGGGAGAAAAATAGTTTGCCCCTACATAATCATCAGGATTGTCACCGGCATCATCCTCATATAAGTGCAGCGAGACAGAAAAAGGAGTGCTTCCTGAAAGGCAGACTCTAAAATCTCCTCCGCTCGAATATACCGTCGGACTTGAATAAGTATATGTGTAAGTCCCCAACTTATCCCACTCCCCAGCCCCAGCAGTTCCCGCTTGTTCTGCTTGTGCTGTTAATGGTAAAACCGCAGTGAATCCTAAAACAGACAGGAATCCAATTACCTTATTGAATCGTATCAACCATATCTCTCCTCTCTTTCAATCATAGCAAGTCACAGTACTATCATTGCTTTGAATCTAATATGCCACCCAGTATGGCCGATATGATCCCTATACCCCCCGTGCCTTGTTCGCAAAAGCCATAGATACTGGCCAGCGTAAACAACATTGATCCAGATCACCTCTCCGCTTTTTTTACAAATGGCATTGGACATTATATTCGGCTGCAGCCATTTTATGAATCAACTCTTGTTCAAAATAAGCGCATTTCCATTTGAATCGTCATCTCTTATCATTTGTTTCGCAGGTTGTACTTCAATCAGGAGGAAAAAAACATGAAGTAAGCTTCACAAAAATACTCGTTATTTATTTGTAGGTTTTTTCGTATTTGGACCTGTTGGCCGTGCTGCCGGAAAAGCCTTATCAAGATGTAAACAAGCGGCCAGCGGACTGACTCAGGATGTAAGAAAAAGTGATTCAGAAAACAAAGAAGACAAACTAATATAAGATAAATGATTTGGGACGATAAAAAATCGGCTTTTTATGTTGATTTGTTTCTGTGTCATCTGCCTCTTTTTCTATGATTTGGACAGCCCTTTTTTTCTTCTATGATAGTAACTGTCCAAGCCGCACAATCAATTCGCCATATAATAAAGCGTATCAATAATAAAGGAGGAGTAAATATGGGTTATTACAAAAAATATAAAGAAGAGTATTATACGGTCAAAAAAACGTATTATAAGAAGTATTACGAATATGATAAAAAATACTATGATCACCATGATAAAAAATATTATGACTGTGATTATGACAAAAAATATTACGACTATGATAAAAAATATTATGATCACGACAAAAAAGACTATGATTATGTTGTAGAGTATAAAAAGCATAAGAAACATTACTAAACTCCATTAACATCTCCTCGATTTCACTTTTTCCCCGGCTAATGCCGGGTTTTTTTTGTTTGATCTACTGTTGGTATAATCTGAAGTTTTCCTTAATGACTGAATCTAAATTTATGTTGAATATTTAGTACATAGTTAAATTAGTTTATGAAAGTGCGATTGGTTCTGCTTCCAAGTATTGCAGTGATAAAGGAACTTTTGTAAGCTCTTTAAGGGCCATACATAAAAGGAGAGATTCTTTGTCTAAAAACATCGTATTTTATCTTATTTTACTTTGTCTATTTATATCAATTGTCATGAAAAACTTTGATGTGGTAAAAACGATTGCCAATGTTAGCTGCTTTGTTTTCGTTTTGCTGTATGTTAAAGACGAATTGAAAACATATACACGTAAATCGTTGGCGATTCTAAGTATTTGTTTTCTTTTCTTAGTCGGTACCTGTACTTTTATGATTTTGCAAGGACAAGCAGTAATTAAAGATCACCCCTTTTTTACCGGCTGGGAAACAATAGCGGTCATTCTTTTGATTATCGTTTCTTTAAGCATTTGTGTTTTTATTTTGAGGAAGATTTCAAATCGGTTAAAACCATTGTGAGCTAACCCTCTCATCTAATAAATGTATATAGTTTTCAAATTGGAGGAGCCGTTTCGTCCCATAAACCATCCAACATGAAACTGATTGGCGAAATGAAATATTTTGTCGATTGATATACATAAATCCAGTTCCAAAATAAGGTATAATGAATGACGAAACCACTATTAAAAGGGGGAATTTTGATGAAAAAAGTATTGATTGCAGGTGCAGTAGGAACAGCAGTTCTTTTCGGAACACTTTCAGCGGGTATTCCAGGGTTGCCCGCGGCAGACACTCAGGTCGCAAAAGCAGCCACCCAGCTGCCTAAAGGCATCGGCGGCCGCGCCTATCTGAACAGTACTGGCACCGTTTTCACAGCTAAAATCAAGCTTCCCGACACCGTAAAACATGATGACTCGGTCTCTACGCCTTATATTTATTCAGGCTTCAGGGCAACAAGCGGAACTGAGGCAGACATCGGGCTCCAGTACAGCAAACAATACAACGTCTGGAAGCCCCTCATGAAGGTTGGGGCCAAAAATGAAGAAACGTATATCGAAGGAAAAGACAAATTCACATACAATAAAGGCTTCCGCCCTGGAAGCACAGTCCAAATGACAATTTCGGCAATACACGCATGACTCTTTGGGGAACGAACAATGATGGTTATACCGGACGGATTATCACAGAAATCCAAGGAACCAACATCGGCACGATTTCAAAATGGAAAACACTTGCTACCGCGGCTGTTTCGTATGAAAGTCAGCGTAATGCCATCAAAGCAACCTTTTCGACATCTTTTAACAACATTACAATCGACAATAAAGCCGTCACTCCTGTGGTAGATACACAGGATTTCGCAAAGGTTTCTGTTTCAGGAAATAACGTTTCGATTTCTGTTAATAAATAAAGCAGCAAAAGGCCGCCGGCATTGCCAGGCGGTTTTATTAGGACAATTACACAAAAAATGGCATGCTGTTCATAGCTCGCATTATTTTAGAAATAATCATCAGAATCTTCAGCTCATTTGTTTGTTATATCATATTTTAATATAGGGTGGAAATTGTATGAAATATGGAAAGACAGGTCCTTTTGGAATGCTTTTGGTTATTATAGCGCTTCTAATATCAATGTATTTTATGTTTAATACAAAAGCGTTGATACCTGCTGGATATGATCTGGCCATTCATGGAATTGTAATATCAAGAACCTTAATGATCGCTTTCACGTTGTATCTAGTTTCAAAATTAGGATATTTTCTTCTAAATAAAAAAGATTAACTTGTAAAGTTAATCTTTTTTATATGAGTCTTTAGAATATATGTATTTATCTTTTTAACTTCTTCGATAATCCAAATTCATTCATCTTCCGGATGTCTTAAAAATAAAATTAGGATTGCCTACTACAATATAGTGATCAATAAAGAGGCAGCATTATACTGCTACCTCAAATAAAAGCTTGTCCCCATGCTTATAGTTAATTAACTTAAAATCATCAATCGTAAAGTCATAAAAATCTTTGACTTCAGGATTGATCCATAATTCAGGTGCTTCAAACTGCTCTCTTTCCATTTGGATTTTCAAATTGTCGATATGACGTGTGTACACATGGCAATCACCAATGTTAAAGATATAATCACCAAGCTCATAACCAGTGACTTGAGCAATCATGCGCTGTAACACATTATACTGGAATACATTGAATGGATTTCCCAACGCCATGTCATTGCTCCGTGCTCTTACCTCGAGGTGGAGCTTTCCTTGCTTAACATACCATTGAGTTTCGTATACACATGGCGTTAAGGCCATTGAATCTAATTCATCTGGATTCCATAGCATTGTAATGTGTCTGCGTGAAGATGGGTTGTTCTTCAATTGATGAAGAAGATAATCAACTTGATCCACTTTTTCTCCATTTAGATTTCTGTTTTTCTTGCTCAACTGAAATCCATAAGCATTTCCGATGGTGCCGTCTTCTTGTTTCCACTGATCCCAAATATGTACGCCCATCTTGTTTAATTCAGTAACATCGTTAGATTTTAGCTGCCAAATCCAGAGCAACTCTTTAATGGCTGTTTTCCAGGCAACCTTTTTTGTCGTTAAAATAGGAACCTCTGAGTTGTCAAACCTCATTTGCTTACTAATCACGCTTAGTGTATGAGCCGGTGTTCCATCAGAGTCCCACTTGGTTCTTACATTAAATTCTTCATCTGAGATTCCATTATTCATAATGTCCTTTATGATTGAATTGTATTGTTTATCGAATTGAGTCATAACTATTCATATCCTTCTTTCATTTTCAGTTACTTGGCATAATTTATTACGAAAACAATATTAACGCAAATACTAAGCACATGCAGATAAAATGAGATTTTTATTCTAATTACTGTAAAAGAGGAGTTAACCCCCTCTTTTACACCTGTATTTCACCATAACATAGTCTGTCACATTGCTCATAGTTACCGCCAGTTTGATACATACACCGTTGATAACATTGTTGAGGATTATAAGAAATGATTTGATATTGAGGCACATGAACATTCAAATAGTAAGGTGTTTGTGTATACCAAATTGGATATTGTCTAAACACATTAAACCCTCCAATCGCTCCCTCTGATTTAATGCATTGTATTTTACCTCAATATCAATTGTCATTTGTCCATGTGCAATTGGGCTTTCTTTAAAATAAATCCTCTAATTTCATTCATTTGATCATTTACAACTTTTTTTATGATATTTGGCAGCAGTTCATTCCTTCTTTAATCCGTTTCTGACCGGTTTGCTGTTTGTTAAGGTCTAACTTTAAATCCTTCAAAAGCAGCATCAGGAATCACAACATAGAGTTCTTGAATCTTAACCAAGACGTTCAAATATTCTTCAATTAGAGAAAGTCTCTCTTTGCGTATATTAATCTTCTCCATACACTATATTATTTTATTCTTTTACAGTGATTGAGTCCTTCTCCCGCTCTTACTTTAATAAGCAGTTATCCATTTTGTTTTTCAGAAAGTTTTTTAAACAGCCTCTTTTTACTATTCTTATTTCATTTGACCATACCATATCATTTAAACTTCATAAATTAATTTCGAATCAAATAAAGGGAGGAATTTAATTGGGTTATTATAAAAAATATAAAGAAGAGTATTACACTTGGAAAAAAACGTATTACAAAAAGTATTACGACCATGATAAGAAGCATTATGATTGCGACAAAAAGTATTATGACCATGATAAAAAGTATTACGATGATCACGATTATCATTACGACAAAAAGTATTATGATGACGATGATCATTATTATGATTTTGTCGAATCATATAAAAAACATCACTAAATCTCTTAAACATCTATTTATTCCCCGGCGACATACCGGGGGCTTTTTTTATGATATTTGTCGACGATACTCAGATTTTTTTGTGAAGTCTTGTGTCTCATTTCATCTTATATTTTGAACTTTTCTCATGGCTGCCTTCCCCTACTTATAAAAATTTAGATAAAAGTATTCTTTTATAGAGATGCTTGTTTCATCGACATCTCAATCCTAAATGTGGTAAAATCGATAAAAATGTAAAAACTGTAAATAAGAAAAGGAGCATCTATATGTATATAAGTATTATAGTTTTAGCATCCATGCTTTTATGGGGTGCAGTTGTTCATGAACTAAGTAAACCTTCAAAAAAGCAAAGCACCCGAAAAATTGTTTCTTTGACATCTTTAGGTTCTTTATCTACTTTAGTTATTACTATTTCTCTTTTCCAAAACCTCCCTTTTTAAAATTTGTTTATAATTAAACCCTTCGTATTAAAATATTCATTTTATACATATTATTATATGTACCTTGGATGAAACTTCCATTGTTCAGATCAAAGCATGAATACAGCCAAGGTTTTTATTATTTACTTCGTTCCCGTTGAACCGTGTCCTCCTCTATCTTCATTCCCTAAACGCTCGACTTCAATTAATTCAACTGCCGGCATCTTTTTCATGATTCTGAACTGGCAGATCCGATCCCCTTTGTTAATCTCTGTGTCACGTAACGCATAAGCAGGAAAGAACCAAAAATCGTTGTCTCCCTTATAAGACTCATCGATAACACCCATTGAGTTTGTTTGAATAACGCCAAAGTTCTTATATGTACTCGAACGAGGAACGACATGTGCTTCGTAACCTTCGGGCAATTCCATAGCTACACCTAATGGGACAAGTTTAAATTCACCTTTTTTAATTGCTACATCTTCAGCTGCTCGAAGATCAATCCAATCTCCTTGCTCAATTTTGCTGATTCTTGTTTGTGTTTCATCTAGATATTTGATTTTAATTTGCATTGTCATATGTATTACTCCTTTAACATTATTGAATTACCATACGGTAAGGCCTGTTCTTGTGTCGTTTTCATCAGTTATAAATAGAACTTCTTCAAAATCATTCTTTAAAGCATTGAAGTAAAGTTTTTCAATGGTATTTTTGTTTTTACAGTAAATCGAAACATAGCTATTATCTGCTATCAAAAGGACAAGTTCGCAATCACTGTCAACAAACTCTTCATATGTCTGGACTTCATTAACCGTTTTTCCAAATGGAAATGCTTTCAATTCAACGAAAATGGTGTAGTACTGATTTGTTTTTAATCGATTCGCAAAGTCAGCCCCTTCAACAATTGCGTAATCATTAAAGAGCTCCTCATTATCTAGCTCTCCGTCTACAACAAAATAAGATTCCCCACTCGTTTGCCACATATAATTAGCTATTTCTAACGGCTGCAGTATTCTCCATAGATAATTTCCATATTCATTCGGTATTTGAAAACTAACTCCCCTTTTCATGTATACTCCTCACTTAAACGATTTTCTGAACATGAATTTAATTATATACTCAGATGTTAGGTTTGTGGAACAGGAATCAAGTGCGGTTTGATACCCGCCTTCTTTTACACATTTTCTCAGCCTTCCCATTTAAAAAGTTCTTCCTATGTTCAGTAACAATAGGCGTTCCCCAGTTCTTTATCAAGAAGAGTTAGCCCGGCCAGTATCTTCAGTTTCACGTTTGGGTTATAGAACATTGAAAGCAAATATTTCGGCATCGATGACACCTTCTCATATATCATAGATTTGCTGTTGAATGATTTCAAATGAAGTTGAATAAAATAAGATCGAAACCATCCAACAATTAACATTTATTTTGCGGCTAAATGCGGTTTTTACTATTCCATAAGAAGGAAGGAAGCATTAATGACAAAGCTTTGCCGAGAAGTTTGGATTGAAGTCAATCTTGATGCCATAAAAAAAAATTTGCGAACAATTCGCCGTCATATTCCAAATAAAAGCAAAATTATGGCTGTCGTAAAAGCGAACGGTTATGGTCATGGGTCTGTAGAAGTGGCGCGCCATGCACTGGAACACGGGGCGAGTGAGCTCGCTGTTGCCAGCGTGGAGGAAGGAATCGTTTTACGAAAAGCGGGGATTACAGCACCTATCCTTGTGCTTGGTTTTACCTCCCTTAGTTGTGTGAAAAAGTCAGCAGCTTGGAATATAACATTATCAGCATTTCAGGTTGATTGGATTAAAGAAGCTAACGAGATATTGGAAAAAGAAGCGAGTACTGACCGGCTGGCTATTCATATTAACGTGGATACTGGGATGGGACGATTAGGTGTACGCACAAAGGAAGAACTTTTAGCAGTAGTGAAGGCACTAAAGGCAAGCAAATCCCTCAGGTGGACAGGGATATTTACACATTTTTCTACAGCTGATGAAGCTGACACCACACTAACCAAGCTGCAGCACGATAAATTCATTAGTTTTCTCAGCTTTTTAAAGAACCAGGGCATTGAACTGCCCACCGTGCACATGAGCAACACGGCTGCAGCTATTGCTTTTCCGGAATTTAGTGCTGATATGATTCGTTTAGGTATCGGCTTATATGGGTTATATCCTTCAACCTATATCAAACAACTAAACCTCGTGAAGCTTGTTCCTGCATTAAGTTTAAAGGCGCGTATCGCTTATGTGAAAACCATGCGGACAGAACCCCGAACCATTAGCTATGGTGCTACATACATTGCAGAACCCGACGAAGTCATTGCTACACTCCCGATCGGATATGCTGACGGTTATTCCCGTGCACTTTCAAATCGCGGGTTTGTTCTTCATCGCGGAAAACGAGTCCCAGTGGCGGGAAGAGTAACAATGGATATGATCATGGTCAGTTTAGGAGAGAACGGTGAAGGTAAACAAGGAGAAGAAGTCGTGATTTACGGTAAGCAAAAAGGAGCCGAGATTTCCGTTGATGAAGTGGCTGAAATGCTCAATACGATTAACTATGAAGTCGTGTCTACATTAAGCCGCCGCATCCCTCGTTTTTATATAAGAGATGGCGAGATTTTTAAAGTATCAACTCCAGTATTATACGTGTAGTTTTGCATTTGCGTTTTTTTGTAAATACCCCAAAATCTCTCTTTTATGCTGAATCAAGATTCCGCTACCGGAGGGGTTTTACTTTTCTGAAACCAAACAAAAAATCCCTCCTATAAGCAGAGAGATTTCATGCATCAGTATAATGATTTTATTATACCTCAATAGCTGATTTTTCAGGGGTATCTTTATCGTGTTGAGAACGGAAATGCTCTTCTAGTTCTTCAAGTGTACGCCCCTTTGTTTCCGGCATGAATTTGTAAACAAAACCGATTGCCAATACACCCAATGCCACGAATATAAAGAAGGTAAAAGACAAACCGACAGAGCTAAGCAATATTGGAAAAGCAAAACCAATCATAAAGTTTAAAATCCACAGAAAAAAAACACTTATTCCAGAACCAAGCCCTCTTAATCTTTGAGGGAATATTTCTGCTATGACCAGCCAAGTCACAGGCCCTACGCATCCTTGCATAAAGGCAAGAAATAAAACGGTCAAAGAAAGTACAGCATAAGGGAGTGCTGCAGATCCATCAAGCACTATTGAGAATATTGCTATTAATAAAAGTGCTGTCGTGGTCCCCGCCAAACCAATCAATAATATTGGACGCCGGCTCACTTTTCCGACCAGCCAAATCCCAAATATAACTGCTATGACCGATATCAGCCCATTCCCAATATTAGCGATTAAAGCTGCTTTTGTACCAAAACCAGATTCTTTAAGGATTTGAGTGCCATAATACATAATCGAGTTAACACCTGTAATTTGATTCACTATGGCAACACCAATTCCAATGAGTAAAAGACGGCGCAGCCATGGTGTAGAAAAGTCACTGAGTGATGCCTTCTTCAGTTCTGTATCTTTTTCTACCGCTGCTTGTATTTCTCTACATTCAGCCTCTGCACGTTTCTCTTCTCGAATTTGTTTAAGAACACGCAGCGCCTCACTTTTTTTGCCTTTGGAGATTAGCCATCTCGGGCTTTCTGGAACCTTGAGCATACTGGCAAATAACATTAAAGCCGGAACGGCACAAAGGACCAGCATGTATCTCCAAACATGTCCGGTATTTGCCATTGTTACACCAAGGATCGCATTAAAAACATATGCTAAAAATTGCCCGCCAACAATCATTAGCTCATTTTGGGTTACCATACGTCCTCTCTTCTCATGCGGTGCCATTTCTGCTAAAAAGGCCGGTACCATCGCTGAAGCTCCCCCAACAGCCAGCCCGAGCAAAAAACGAAAGACCGCCATGATTAAAACATTAGGTGCTAACGCTGTTCCAAGTGATGCCAGGAAGAATAAAAAAGAAAGATTAAGGATCATATTACGGCGGCCATAGCGATCAGCTAATCTGCCGCATAACAACGCTCCGAACGCCGCACCTAATAAAAGAATGCTTGTAACAAGCCCTTCTGTAACCGGTGTTAACTGAAGCTGATCTGGTCTTGCCATAAAAGGCAAAGCTCCATTTATAACTCCGGTGTCATATCCAAAGAGAAGCCCTCCAAATGTTGCTGAAATCATTATTAATTTCAATCTTCGATTTCGATGTTCATTCATATCCATTTCCCCTGCCTTTATTAAGAATACTTAATAAGTTCTTTCAGTGTGGATATTGATACAAAACTAAAGTCATCTCTATCTTAGACTTCTGCCTCTGGATTTGTAATCGCTTTCATATTTCGTCGATAGAATACACATAAGCGATGAATTGTTATGTTGTAGTGATGTTTTTGTCACATTATTGTCATATCTGATATTATCATAATTCCAAAAGCGTTTTCAATCAATATAATCTTCAGAATTGTTTGTTTCCTTTGTGTGATAGGTATGTTTTTGTCACTTCATTGTGAAGTTTACATTTTGACTGTAAGCATTCAATGTAATCTCCCTTAGCGTTATGGATATTTTTCATTCACAAAAAATGTACAACTCGTTATAATGATGATGTTTAACCGATTTAAAGGAGAGCATACAAGAACTTACATTCTAGAGAGGAAATCATATGAAGAAAGTTTTGGTCAGTATTATCGCATTCGTTTTAAGCATTACTTTGGCAGCTTGTGAATCAAATCACGCAGAAAAAAGCCATTCAGATTCTAATGACACAGAGCAAGTCTCTCAAGATACTCAATCTAATGAAAATAAACAGCCAGAACAAAAGGCTGGCACATCTCATTCAAAAAATCATAAGAAATTGGTGAATGTTACATTAGATAGAGCAGTTGATGGAGATACGATTAAGGTTATTTACAACGGAAAGGAAGACACAGTTCGCTACTTGCTCGTTGATACACCTGAGACGAAGAAACCACATTCTTGTGTTCAACCATACGGTGAAGATGCGTCAAAACGAAATAAAGAATTGGTCAACAGCGGTAAGCTTCAGCTGGAATTTGATAAAGGCGATCGCAGAGATAAGTATGGAAGACTGTTAGCTTACGTTTATGTCGATGGCAAGTCTGTTCAAGAGACATTATTGAAAGAAGGATTGGCCAGAGTAGCGTATGTATATGAGCCTAACACAAAATACATAGACCAATTTACGAAAGATGAGCAAGAAGCGAAATCAGAAAAACTTTCAATCTGGAGCAGGAATGGTTATGTGACTAACAGAGGATTTAATGGTTGCGTGAAACAGACAAACACTAAGGGTAAAAAAGCAGCAACGTATCAGAATGCATCTCCCAAAGAAAGAATTGAGTGAAACTTCCAGTACAAATGAAAATGAAACCTCTTCTGCTCCATCGTCAACTCGAGGAACAGAAACGTTTGCAAACTGAGTTAAGGAAGATGTAGCTGGCGTGTCTAGTTTCCATTCTGCTTACCAATCTAAAATAGACAGAGGTCATGCAACTATGCCTGTGAAATTTTCTGCTGTATAGTAGTTCCAGGAGATACTATATTATCCTATATGTTTTTATCTGGTTTAGTAACTCCTACAAGATAGAGTTGATCGTGCTTTTTAAACATGAATCTTGTTGAATAATATAAAAATAGCTATTAGATCGTGTAGATAATAAAAAACACCCCTTCACGTTAATGTGAGGGGTTATTTGTGTGCAAATATACTCCCGAATTCAATCAAGAGTTTGGACTGATACCAAATCAGGTTTGAATCAAAACTTAAAAGGATGATTTACTTTTCCCTCCAACAGTCAGTACATTAGTAGTTACATTAGCACTGCCATTACTTTGATATCCCTCTACCGTTAGCGCGGTTTCATACATCTTACCCATTGGCATTCCTAAGCTTTCCCACTTCTTGAAGTGTTCGCTGACAGATACGGTTCCGCTCGTTCGTTTTGTCTGCCGGACACTCCAATACTGTTTAAAGGTTGCGATACCTATAATGGAAGGTTGGTTGATTCGAGTGGTCTCATAAATGTCATATGTGCCCCCATCAACAGTAAAAGTACCCTTTGGCGTTCCGGTCGGTCTATAGGTGCCCCAATTATCTACGATGTAATATTCTACGAGCGGATCTTTCGTCCATCCATAAACACATAGATAGGAATTTCCGCCCGGATTGAAGGCTGCGTTGTAATTCATTGATATGTTTCCAAGCTCTGAGTGAGTCTTGGTTGTATCGAATTTCTTGCCTTTTCGGAATAAAGCATTCCCAATGTTACTCCACTGGGCACTAAATGCGCCGCCGCTATTGAGCGTCATACTGGTGTTCCCATAATCCTTCCACAATTCATAATCATAGCCATCTTGAGAGCCAGTTTGATTTGAGGTAATAGTAGTTGCCGCCTGTGCGGGCCATGCAGGTAATGTCAGCGCTAGACTAAATAAAACCGCTAACAAAAACTTCATTCTTTTTTGTTTCATTCGGTATTCCTCCTGTTTGATTAGGTTGTATTTAGACCTTACCGTAATGTTTGTTCTCACCATTTCTCAAAAAAAGGCAGCCATAGTAGTTATATTATTGTTCCTGCTATCAGTTAAGTTACTATTGTAATAGCTTAGTGTTTTGTGATTAAAAATATTGCTATGTCATTAAAGGTCTTTGATGATGATTAATCGTTAATTGTTCTTTCGTTGATCTCCTGACAAAAAATACACTCTTTACGAATCACACTTATGATTAGTTTTTTCGAAAGCTCTTCAAAGCTGCATTTAGATCCTTTGTGTGTGTGTAAATTTTCTTATACAACTCGAATAGTGTTTTATATTTTTGAACATTTTGTTGCTTTGGATAAAATGCAGCAGCTTCACGAATGAACTGCTCTGCGCATTCTTCAAGGGATTCAAACCATCCACTTCCAAAGGCAGCTAGCATAGCGGCCCCCATGGCTGGACCTTGTTCATTTTCTAACTTAATCAACTTCGCATTGAAAATATCAGCTTGCATTTGCAGCCACGTTTCATTTTTAGCTCCCCCACCAATAGAAACAACAGTATGAACTGATTTTCCTGCTTCGCGGAATAGCTCAACTGATTCATGTAAAGAGAATGTGATGCCTTCCATTATTGCCCTCAAAAAGTGCTCTCTTTTGTGGGCTCCATCCATTCCGATCAAGCTTCCCCGAATAGAAGAATCTGCATGTGGCGTTCTTTCACCAACCAGATAAGGAGTGTATAGCAGTCCATTGGCCCCTATCGGAATAGATTCCACCCCCTGCAATAATTGCTCAAACGCTTCGTTTGGTGCAAACGTTCTTTTAAACCAGTCCAAGCTGTATCCTGCAGCGAGCGTGACTCCCATCGTATAAAAAGAATCCTTTTTTCCATGATTAAAAAAGTGCACTTTCCCTTTAAAGTCTCTTTCTTTGCCTTCTTCGTAGGAAAGTATGACCCCTGACGTCCCAACACTGCATAATGTTTTTCCGGAAGAAAGAATCCCCGCTCCAATAGCACCGCAGGCATTATCTGCTCCCCCAGCGTACACTTTTGTTTTTTTCAATAGCCCTGTCTCCGCCGCAACGTTCGGAAGCAGCGATCCTACACATTCATGAGATTCAACAAGCGGAGGACAAATATCTGCAGAAATACCAAATTGATTGCAAATATCATCGCTCCACTCCTTGCGAGTAATATGTAAAAGTAAAGTTCCTGCTGCATCGGAGTATTCGGTGTGAATCGCACCAGTCATACGGAATCTCACATAGTCTTTCGGAAGCAAAAAAACAGCAGTTTTATTAAAAAGTTCAGGTTCATGTTCCTTCACCCATAACATTTTAGGTAATGTAAACCCTTCTAGAACACGGTTTTTTGTGATGTCAAGCAGGTTATCGCCAAATTTCTCGGTTATCCTGATACATTGAGGCGTCGTTCTGGTATCATTCCAAAGAATGGCATTACGTAACACCTGACGATCTTTGTCAAGCAGTACTAACCCATGCATTTGTCCTGAATAGCTTATCCCGTCAATATCCTTGGCTTGAACATTGGATTTAGAAACCAATTCAGCCAATGCTTCAATTGTTTGCTGCACCCAGTCTTCAGGGTTTTGCTCACTATATCCCACCTTCTCTTGGATGAGCGGATAACTTTTGGACGTTTCTGCACAAACTTTGCCGTTTTGATTGACTAAAATGGTTTTAACAGCACTCGTTCCAAGATCTATTCCAATGACATACTTCATTTTTTCACTCCTTAACCTTTTAAAAAACCATTCACTTTAAATAAATCCCAATTATAGAAATTACCCGTCATAACAATAAGAAATAGTAAAGGAATCATGACGGGTAGTTAGGTGACTTGGCTATCTTGCTATATCTTCTTATAGATGGATCTGGGGCTCCTCTTTCTTCTGTTATACTTCTAAGATGTATTGGTTCAATATCGCTTTTAATCGCTCCTGTCTTCCAGATTCGTTTTTAATTGTTTTATTATTTAGCGCATATTGCTCAAGAGTATGGAAATTAGCTCTTCCTTCTGTAATTTCAAGACCAATTCCTTCAGTAAAACTGCGATAACGATGTTGAATCACATCTTCAAACACACGATCTTCGATTAATTTGTGGGCTACTTTCAATCCTCTTGCAAATGCATCCATCCCTGCAATATGGGCATATACTAAATCATCAGGCTCAAAAGAAGATCTTCTGACCTTCGCGTCAAAGTTTAATCCACCGCTTCCAAGGCCGCCATTTTGCAGGATTTCGTACATTGCTAATGTCGTAGAATATAAATCTGTCGGAAATTCATCCGTGTCCCAGCCTAAAAGAGGATGCCCCTGGTTCGCATCAACAGAGCCAAGAAGACCATGTACTCTTGCCATGCGTAATTCATGTTCGAATGTATGCCCGGCTAATGTGGCATGATTGGCTTCTAGATTTAATTTAAAATGATGGTCTAAGCCATATTGCTTCAAAAAGGCAATGGTTGTTGCTGCATCTGTATCATATTGATGGGTGGTCGGCTCTTTTGGTTTTGGTTCAATCAAAAACTGCCCTGTATACTCGATTTCCTTCGCATAATCTACTGCCATATGCATAAATCTCGCCAAATTATCAAGCTCAAATTTTAAATCGGTATTTAACAATGTTTCGTATCCTTCACGGCCGCCCCAAAATACATAGTTCTCGGCGCCAAGCTCTTTTGCTGTTTCTAACCCTTTTTTTACTTGTGCTGCAGCATACGCAAATACATCTGCATTGCAAGAAGTCGCGGCACCATGGACGAAACGGGGGTTTGTAAACATGTTCGCAGTATTCCATAATAACTTAACGTTGCTATTTCTCATGTAATCTTTAATCATGCCCACGATAATATCTAAATTTTGATTTGTCTCTTTTAACGTACTTCCTTCTGGTGCAATATCTCGGTCATGAAAAGCAAAAAATGGTGCATCTAGTTTTTCAAACATCTCAAATGCTGCTTCTACTCTCGCCCTAGCTAGATCCATGCCTTTATAGTGATCCCATGGTCTTTGCATTGTAGCTGCTCCAAAAACGTCTGTGCCATCAGCAGTAAATGTATGCCAATAGGCAATAGAAAATCGCAAATGCTCTTTCATCGTTTTTCCGCCGATTACTTCTTGAGGATTATAATATTTAAATGCTAAAGGATTAGTGGAATCTTTCCCTTCGTAAACCACTTTGTTTACGCTTCCAAAATAGTTAACCGAACCAGAATGAGATTGAGCCATGTGATTTCCCCCTTAAAAATAAATTCAAATACAGGCGCATTGTATGTCATATTGTAAGTAAGTTGTACATTAGTTTGTTGCCCAAACAAACTAACTTATTTTAATCTTATATAACCTCATCAGTATTTTCAATATTTTTTTAGTTATTTATGAACACATTCGATATAATAAAGGTAAGATTCGCTATGTACTATGTTTCATACTGAAAACACAAAAATTTCAACTTAATTTAAAGGTTATACAAATGGAGTGGATGAAGTGGATATCGCAGATCAAACCTTTGTCAAAAAAGTAAATCAAAAGTTATTATTAAAAGAAATACTTAAGAATTCACCTATTTCAAGAGCAAAATTATCTGAAATGACTGGATTAAATAAATCAACTGTTTCATCACAGGTTAACACGCTGATGAAAGAAAATCTTGTATTTGAGATAGGTCAGGGACAATCAAGCGGCGGAAGAAGACCTGTCATGCTTGTTTTTAATAAAAAGGCAGGATACTCCGTAGGAATAGATGTTGGTGTGGATTATATCAATGGCATTTTAACAGACCTTGAAGGAACGATCATTCTTGATCAACACCACCATTTGGAATGCAATTCTCCAGAAATAACGAAAGACATTTTAATTGATATGATTCATCACTTTATTACGCATATGCCACAATCTCCGTACGGGCTTATTGGTATAGGCATATGCGTGCCTGGACTAATTGATAAAAATCAAAAAATTGTTTTCACTCCGAACTCCAACTGGAGAGAAATTGACTTAAAATCTTTCATACAAGAGAAGTTCAATGTGTCTGTTTTTATTGAAAATGAGGCAAATGCTGGTGCATATGGGGAAAAAGTATTTGGTGCTGCAAAAAATCACGATAACATTATTTATGCAAGTATCAGCACAGGTATAGGGATCGGTGTTATTATCAACAATCAATTATATAGAGGGGTAAGCGGATTCTCTGGATAAATGGGACATATGACAATAGACTTTAATGGCCCTAAATGCAGTTGCGGAAACCGAGGCTGCTGGGAATTGTATGCTTCAGAGAAGGCTTTATTAAAATCTCTTCAGACTAAAGAGAAAAAAGTGTCCTATCAAGATATCATAGACCTCGCCCATCTGAATGATATCGGCACCTTAAATGCATTACAGAATTTCGGATTCTATTTAGGAATAGGCCTTACCAATATTCTTAATACATTCAATCCACAAGCCATCATTTTAAGAAACAGCATAATTGAATCGCATCCTATGGTTTTAAATTCAATTAGAAGTGAAGTGTCGTCCAGGGTTTATCCCCAATTAGGCAATAGCTATGAATTATTACCATCTTCCTTAGGAAAGAATGCACCGGCATTAGGGATGTCTTCCATTGTTATTGAACATTTTCTAGATATCGTTAAAATGTAATTCATTATTAAAATGTACAAATCTCTATGTTCTACGCTCATCTTCAAAGATGAGTTTTTTGTTTTGTTATTTTAATGTTGAATAGGACAATTTTGTTAAGGAATATTTACGTATGATACCTTCTCATATGAAAAAGGAGTCCTAAAATAGAAGTCTCCTTTTTCACGTACAAATTATTTTTCTTTATAGCGAAAATATCTAAAGTCGGCCGGAATATGATTACCACTGGTATCTTGACATTGCATCCCTACAAAGGCTCCTGTAAAGAACCCTCCTCCCCGAATGTAATCATCAGATAATTTTTTCGATTCCAATGCAATGTTAATTTTGTGCCAATCTTCTTTGTTAAAAGAATAGAAATAATAATATTTTTCCTTTTCAATATTTACTCTTAAATATACATACTTTACTTCGCGAGGAATAACAATTTTATTTTTTAATGGTTGTGAAAAAGAAAAGTTATCACATATTGTTAATTCAAGAATACGGCCAAGTTCTTCATCATGCGTGACTTGAAGAGCCGTCCAGTTCTCTGTATTGTAATAGTTCACCAAACCAGCGGCTTGTTGAAAATTCTCCGGATAAAACTCAATAGCAGTTTCCGCTTCAAAATGGAGACTTTGCCAACGTCTTGCTACAAATGCCTGAGTAAATGTCGAGGTTAATGATTCATGACCGAATAATCGCAAATGACTTGGCACTTGAGTCAATGAACCTAATTCATTCGTAAACGGGATCCTTAAAGTTTGAAAATTAATATTTAATTTCGAATCCTCGAATTCATCAACTTCCGGGTACGTTGCTGGAAACATTTTTTCGGGTATAGAAGGCGCTTCTACCTCCAAGCTTCCTTCTTTTCCACCTACTACATAAGGCCATTCATCTTTCCAATAGAGTTTTTGAATAGCTGTTTCTCTGCCTAAAGGACAATATCCTCTTTGCTGAAAAATTGAATCATCGTCAGGATGAATAGGACGTCCCGTTAAATGAGCCAAATACCACTCACCTGTATGTGTTTGAACAATCGATGCATGTCCACATTTTTGCAGTGGATTTCCTGGATCATGCCATGACGTTAGGATTGGATTATCGGGATGAACTTCATATGGGCCTTCAATATTTGTAGAACGGGCAATTGTAGCAGCATGTTCGAACCGTGTTCCTCCTTCTGCAGTTAATAAATAATAATAGTTCCCGATATGATAAAGGTGCGGAGCTTCTGTTAATTTTCTATCAGTTCCTTTAAATATAACTTTCGGTTTACCGATTAATTTTTGCTCCTTATCAGAATACTCCTGTATGACAATTCCTCCAAATGAGTGCCGATCAATACGCTGATCCCATAACATATTTAATAAATATTTTTTTCCATCCGTATCATGGAACAAAGAAGCATCAAACCCCGAACTATTTAATTTAATCGGCTCCCCCCAATCACCATCAATCGTTTCACAAGTAACTAAATAATTGTGACAATCTTTCCAAGCGCCATCTACTACCTTAACATCCGTATAGATCAGCCAAAACTTTCCGTCACTATAACTTAAACATGGTGCCCAAACCCCGCCTGAATTAGGGTTCCCTTTCATGTCTAATTGTGAAACTCTCTGTAATGGATGTGCGACTAAGTGCCAATTCACTAAATCTTTTGAATGGTGTATCTGGACACCTGGAAACCACTCAAATGTAGACACAGCGATATAATAATCCTCTCCTGCCCTACAAATACTTGGATCGGGATTGAATCCTTTAAGTACTGGATTGATAATCTTCATTTGGAACTCCTCCTCAGCTATTTTCTTTTGACTCATTATTTCTTAAGCCTTGAAATCATCAATATGATCCAAATAAACTTTATCTCTATTCTCTAATTCTCGTACCATGTTTTTATATTTTTTCTCGTCTAAATTATAGAAATTAATATCAATCATGGCTAGAACCAGCAAAAACACTGGAATAATGGTTGTTGTAATTAAAATTCCCGTTAATGCCTCCGGAGTTTGTGCCTGATTTGCCACATATCCAAACTTATCTAGAACCAGACCAGGAATAATTCCTCCCAGGGCCATACCAAACTTAAAGAAAAATCCGATGATAGCGTATATGAGCCCACCCATTCTTTTCCCAGTCCTGTACTCTCCATATTCTATTGTTTCAGGAATGAGCGCCCACATATATCCCCCCGCAGTGAGACTTCCAGCAGCAGCGATTAATCGAAAGAAAAGTATGAGGTATACATTACTTGGCGGAACAAACAGTAAAGCTAAGAGGCCGATAATATTCAGTAATAATGCATAGTTTAGTAATTTCTTCTTCCCCAATAATTGATGTAGCTTTGGAATAAACGGTAAAATGACCAAAGCGGGCAAACTTCCTATCAAACCGTACCACTTCACTAAATCCTCTCTTTCTAAGTTATACGTTACGTAATAAATGCCAACCGAATTACTGATTGAATTCACTCCAAAAATAATAATAAAGAAAATACTTAATACAACAAGTGGACGATTAACACGAAATTGCTCAAATATATCAGATAATTTAATTTTCTCTTCAGATTTTTGAAGAGTGACACGCTCTTTTGTGCTTTTAAAACAAAAGATTAAAAGGCCCCCGCCTATCATTCCCAAAATACCCATGGTTAGTTGCCAGCCAAGAGATTCGTTGCCGGAAGTATCGCTTAAATAGGCAGCCAGTAAGGGAACAAAAAATGCAACGACAAGTCCCCCAAGATTCGCAAATAACATACGGACAGATGTTATACTAACAACTTCTTGATTATTTCTAGTCATTGCAGAAGTTAACGCGCCATATGGAACGTTTATCATTGTGTATGTAAGCGACAAGCCAACATAGGTCATATAGGCGTATATTAATTTCCCCATATCCGAAAAATCTGGGGTTGTAAAACAGAGTATTGCCAGTATGACAAATGGAAAAGCTCCGAATAAAAGATACGGTCTAAAGCGTCCAAACCTGCTATTCGTTCTGTCAACTATTGTTCCAATAAAAGGATCAGCAAGAGCGTCGATTATTCTAACCACCAAGAACATAGTACCGGCTGTTGCTGCCGATAAACCAAATACATCTGTATAGAAAAACAAAAGATAAGTAGACACTGTTGCATAAATTAAATTACATGCAAAATCTCCAGACGCATATCCAACTTTTTCAACCATGCTAATCTTCTTTACATTTTCACTGAGCATGATTTCTCCCCTTTTCGATCCTTTAATAAGGAACAGTATGAAATGGTATAAAAATTCCCTTAAACTTATGGACAGGAAGTGTTTATAAAAGCGCTTTCAAAAAGAATTATAGTGATTTACGTTCACAGAGCATTTTCATCATCTAAATGGTGATCAACAAGCAGTAAACTCATCTTTTTTCGTCATACCTTATATGCCTAAAAAAGGATAAAAGCCTCTTTCTTCCGCTTCTTATATTGTTAAGCTCCAAATAAATTGAGCCTCTCATCCCCCTTCCATCCATATTTAGCAAGAACTTTACCGATGGTCAATTAAAGTTCATCTTATTAGTTTGTTGACCGAACAAACTAACTTGATTTAATATTATAAAATCCTTTTGACTTTTTCAACATCTTTTTCAGAAAATTTAAATCAGCCTGCAAGAAATATGTCGGTAATTGCCTTCTTTTTATACATTCCTTTTCTCAAATATTTAAGAAATGTCACGTACCAATTAATGAAGCCAAGTCCTTCTTGATACAGTTCGCTTCTTACTCGCAAACACTCCTAAGACTAAGAAACCAGTGGCAAAGATGCACCTAAGCGAAACAAGGAATTGGTTAGCAACGGTAAGATTGCAATTGAAGTTTGATGAAGGTGATCGCAGAGATAAAAATGTGAAGAAGTCAGCTTACGCTTATGTTGATGGAAAATCTGTCCAAGAGACATTATTGAATGAAGGATTGGCGAGTAGCGTATGTATATGAGCCTAACACCAAATACATAGATCAATTTAAGAAAGATGAACAAGAAGCAAATCAGAGAAGCTTTCAATTTAGAGTAAGAATGGATATGTGACTGACAGAGGATTTAATGGCTGTGTGAAACAAAAAAAACTGCTGTTAAAAAGCAACAACGTCACAGAATAAGACTCAAAAAAATGGAGTCACTTCCACTGAAAGTGACAATAAAGCCTCTTCCCCTCAGCGTCAACTGGATGAATAACAAAGCATGAAGGTAACTTCATTGTACAACTCCCAGAATATTTCCAATACCATAAAACCACTCTGTACCTCATCTAAAATCTTTTTATTTTCCCTACATAGTTGAAAATATTTAATAATCAGGTATTATTTCAGTGAAAATTGTTTTGCCTTCCCCTTCATAAAAAACTTCACTTGCTTCCTTATTCATTGAAAACAGCTTAATTGAAAGCTTAAAACCTTATTGGACCATTAAAGGTCAGGTCATATAATCCGATATCAACATGAAATTTATATTAGTGTTTTTTTGACTTTCAAATCTTAATTTTCTTTTAAGTAGGAGAGTTTCCTCTCCTACAATATGGCTGCTACTAATGTTCTTCAGTTCGTTTATGAAATACACGAACGATGATAGCCGCTATGAAGAATAAAGCGAACAATCCAAAAGCCATTGATCCATTCTTAAAGACGATCCCAAAAATCAACAATGCACAACCAGACAAAATAAATAGTATTTTACTTAAGATATTGATCATTTACACTTCTCCATACAGTCAAAGAATGCATTAACACCAATGATTCCTGCAGTATTTACACAAGCATAGCAAGCAGTTCCTGCTGTTGCTGGGACACCAGCTGTACATGCAGCACCACATAAAATAGCTAAGCCCGTGATTGCCCATTGGCTAATATTTTTATCACCTAAACAATCAGATACACACCCAGTCCAACTCTGGGTACTCATCATGTTTGTTGACCCTGTTTCATTGTCTGAAGATTTTTCTGTTTCAAAGACTCCTGACTTGTCTTCGTCTATTACTCCATTAACCCAATATGTCATTTCGTTTTGTGTGCTGCTGATCTTCTTCATATCAACTTCATAGTATTCTTCTATCAACTTTTTCAGTGTCCACGTATAGATAAGAAACTGAATAAGTGACTGTGCCATCATCATAGTTAATAGCTCTAACTGATTCATTATCAAATACTTTTTCATTTGACTTGTGATATGTAATGTCTCCATTTTCAATTGCTTTTTCAGCTTTTAAAAGAAGCTTTTCCTTATTATCATCGCTTACATCAATCGTATGATCTGCAATAAATTCCGCCTCTGTTTTTACCTTATCCTTGTCGATATTATCTGTTGAAATTGTACTCTTTGCATCACTGTTTTGCGGAAATGTTGCAAAAGCCAGTACAAATACGGCAACTAATGCTAGGATCGTTCGAAAAAAAGACTTGTTCATTAAAATAACCCCTTTGTAAAAAAACTCTCACCTTGCATACATACTTATCAAACAGACAATCTCATAAATCACCTTCTTTCTTTAATAAATGCTACCAATCATATAAATATTTGTTAAGAAACAAAGGCGATTTTAATTAATAAGTATCACAGGTTTCGTTAAATCAAAGGGATATTACTCACCTTTATAAACAACTTATGTAATATTGTAATTCATTTGATTTAGTAAAAATCTCATCGAATCTCTTTTCAAAAGTTTTTCATTGTCCTACTGTTATTGTAGTCAGCTCATTTTCCAAGTAAATTAACGTTAATCGTTTAATGGTCAGAAGTCTTACTCAATATGTAGGCCTTTCTTTAGTTTTCGTCTTTATTTCTTTATTTTCCGGTTCTGTTCAGTCCAATTTTACAAGAGAGTATCTTTAGCCTATGGAATAAAAAATCAAATTGTTGCAAACTTGTGGGAGGTCATTCTTTATTGGAGTGATAATTTGATAAGCGAAGAAATGAAAGGTTATATCATTGCCGGTTTAGTGTTAATACGAATTGCTGTTGCCTCAATTTTAATGTCATTACTTTGTATTCTTAAAATAATTATGATCGTCAAAAAGAATATACAAAACATCGATTAGTTTACAATATTTGTATACCCGTTCAGAATTGAAATGAAGAAAATTACTAACAGGAGAACCGAATAAAGAAATGAAGATTTGCAACTATCATTTTTGCTGTCTCTGTTTGAGCTCTTGTTCTTGCAAACCATATTCATGGAAACTAACGCTCCTGCCGCTTCCGCAAAGAAGTAAGTCCCAATTGGAAATATCTTTGTCAATTGAACTAGGGAAAGTTTGAACCATGATGACGTAGTCGGTCGTCCTAAAAAATGACGGCTATAATGAAAAATCAAATTACAGGTATAGCCACTCCATCAAAGCCAACTAAAATAGGCAGTATGAATCTTTATATTTGCCGAAGGTGATATCCTTGAAATTCAGTCAAATGACGATGCATAATCACTTTACTTTAATAAGCAGGATAAAGTTCGCGCTGTTGTACTCAATATGAAAGCACTAAAGATGTAACGTTTAATCCTAATCAGGCTGTTATTATTACAGATACAGGAGAACATCTAGTATCACAAATGCGAAACTAGGGGGGAGACTTTTTGGGAAAGGTTAAAAGACTTTCTAGTTACTTAAAAATAATACAGCAAATATTAGCTATTCACTAAAAACTGAACTTACATTGTATTTTTTCTATTTAGATATCTCATCTAAATAAAAAAATCAGTAGTAGCAGTGTAAAGACAGAGATCACAAAAGCTTGAAATCCCTTTGAAGCTTTCTTTTTTATTTCGCGGATTGTTTGTCATATTGTAAATATATTAGCATCTCTTCAATTTCTTTCTCTAGATCATTGTTCTTTACATCAAATAATGTTCCCCTACCAGTTCCTTTAAACCCACCGTAGTAGTACCATAAATCAATTGTAAAAGCGTCTAAATCTTCATCGTAGGCTGCCACAATTCCATAATTAATTGTTATCTGGGAACGGTATTCTTTTTCCAAGCACCTCTCAGCTGTTAAATCACTTAACACATCTCCATCTATGTCTCTACAAATTTTGATACTAAGGTTACGTTTGCCCTGACTTCCAAAAACATCTGTGTATTTACGTTGCAGTTTTTCTGCTACTACTTCTCCTAAGCCTTCCAACGCATATATTTTTTGTTTTAATTCTAGATTTATATCCTTCTCTAAAATATGCAAATAGCCATCAGTGTTTGGACTTTGATTTTTCTGTTTCTTGAATAAACGTCTTAAAGCTTTCCACACAGTGTTGTCCTCCTTACAGTTTAAACGCCAGAAAGAATGTGAGGGAAGTCTCTGGCCTATGGTGGCTGATATACCAACTATGATATATACAGGATATTTTATATTCGGGATGTTATCAAAACTGCTTAGATAGCGAGTTTTCAGGAGGGCCAATACATAAAATCATTTTATGAAGATTAGGCTGGCATTGCTGACCAATCGATTGATCGAATTGTTAAAATTGCTTTTTTAACGAGTGTATTCCTGATATCTCGGGTGAAGGCGACTTATCAGATGCCTACATGGAAGAATCCTAGAACATTGCTACAAACTTATGTTTGTTGTTGGAACAAAAGAGAATAATAGAAATTAATTCTGTATTAGTTTTTTCAATATGTTAATTTTACTTTGGTCTTTATGATTCTTCTTTGTTCTTCTATACCCATCTAAAAAAGACTTATTATAAACCTTGAGGTAATCATCAATAGTTAACAAATGATATTTCGCTCCGTCATCTTCAAAAACCTCTAGGTTATTATAGTCTACATCTGCAAATGGTTTTAAATCCTCAATGTAAGCAATGCCTATTTTAGTATTAGTTTTCATAAATTCATGCTCATGTAAATCAACCATTTTGTATCCTTGCAGTTCCATAACTTTTTTTAGTTTTTCCCACTTTTCCTCTAAAAAAAATAAAGGAATAAGGATATCAATATCTTCTGGGGAAAAGTCCAACCCAGTTACCTTTTCAAGACCTAAAGAGCCATATAATAATGGAATTATGTCTAACTCTTTATTAAAAGTTTTAGCTATATTTATAAATTCATTATACAATTTCATTTTATGTAACACCTCTATTTAAGAATCAATTGTCCCTTGAAGTTTCTTAAGCCCTCAAATTCTTCCTTATGGTAATTATCTTATCTCAAAAACTCATTTGAACCCTTTGGAATTTTTTCTCACAAAAAAATTAAGCATTAGTACATTCACCATTTTCCGCTGATATGAAATATAATCAAGAACGTTTAGATCATAAAAGCATGATGGTGACTGCCTATGTTTATTCACTTATTAGTAAGAAGCTCGACCAAAATCGAATTAATGATTACGAGAAATACGTGTCCTCAATTGTGGAGTTAGATTCATAACTTCAAATATTTTTGGTCATATTTTGGTCAATGACCAAAAATGCTATTTTTCCATTCTATCGATCAAATCAAAAACCCCCTGACACCAATAGTGCCAAGGGATTGAAAGATTAATATTGAGACATATACTGTTCGCGCTCCCAAGGATGAACTTGTGTGCGGAACATATCCCACTCGATTTCTTTTGCTTCGATGAAGTGTTCGAAGAGGTGCTCGCCCAGTGCTTTGACCATGACTTCGTTTGATTTGAATTCTTCTAGCGCTTCCGCAAGTGTTGCTGGAAGGTCAACGATTCCGTTTTCCATGCGCTCTTCTTTGCTCATCACATAGATGTTGCGGTCGATTGGAGCTGGCGCTTCCAGTTTGTTTTTGATTCCATCTAAGCCTGCAGCAAGCAATACGCTAAGTGCAAGGTACGGGTTAGCAGCTGGATCTACGCTGCGGACTTCAACGCGTGTACTGATGCCGCGGGAAGCCGGGATACGGATAAGCGGGCTTCTGTTTTGCGCGCTCCATGCAACGTAGCAAGGTGCTTCATAGCCAGGAACAAGACGTTTGTAAGAGTTTACTGTCGGGTTTGTTACTGCTGTAAAGCTTGTTGCGTGCTTCACAATACCTGCAATGAAGTGTTTCGCTGTTTCACTTAACTGAAGATCTGCGTTTTCGTCATAGAATGCGTTAACACCATTTTTGAAGAGTGATAGATTGCAGTGCATACCGGAACCGTTCACACCGAATAATGGTTTTGGCATAAATGTCGCATGCAGGCCGTGTTTGCGGGCAATTGTTTTGACAACTAGTTTAAACGTTTGGATGTCGTCACAAGAGCGGACTGCACCAGCATATTTAAAGTCGATTTCGTGCTGGCCAGGTGCTACTTCGTGGTGAGACGCTTCGATTTCAAAGCCCATCTCTTCAAGCTCAAGAACGATATCGCGGCGGCAGTTTTCTCCCAAGTCAGTTGGAGCCAAGTCGAAATATCCGCCTTTGTCGTTTAGTTCAAGCGTCGGCTCGCCTTTTTCGTCTAATTTGAATAAGAAGAATTCAGGCTCAGGCCCGAGGTTGAAATCACTGAAGCCGAGGTCTTCCATTTCTTTCAGAATCCGTTTTAAGTTGTTTCGCGGGTCACCTTCGAAAGGTGTGCCATCCGGATTGTAGATATCACAGATGAAACGTGCTACTTTACCTTTTTCAGCTGTCCATGGGAAGATAACAAATGTATTCAGATCTGGATACAGGTACATGTCTGACTCTTCGATGCGAACGAATCCTTCAATAGAAGAACCGTCAAACATGACTTTATTATCAAGCGCTTTTTCAAGCTGGCTTACAGGAATCTCAACATTCTTGATTGTCCCAAGAATGTCAGTAAATTGAAGACGGATATACTTCACGTTTTCTTCTTTTACTAATTTTACGATATCTTCTCTAGTGTACTTTGCCATTTCGTAAAACTCCTCCTCTTAAAAGGTAAATGTATATAGCAAAACAGTTGCTAACGGATTAATGAAAGAAGCGGGACATGTCGCCTTGGCGGAATGTATTCCCTCTTTGAAAACGGCCGGCTTGCATGAGCTCGTTTTTCAGGAGCTGTCTCAGTTCGTCATCGGACAGATCATGTTTCATTGGTTTTTTCGTCTTCTCGTTTTGTTTTTGCTCCGGCTCGGCTTCCGCTTTCGCCAGAATCTGTTTAATTCCTGCCATGTTTACACCTTGTTCTATCAGGTGCTTGATTTCTAACAGTTTATCTACATCATGAAATGAAAATAATCGTCTATTCCCTTCACTTCTGGCTGGAAATATCAATCCATTTTCCTCATAATATCGAATTTGTCTTGCTGATAACTCCGTTAACTGCATGACAATTCCTATTGGAAATAAAGGCATTGAGCGGCGAATATTATCACTCATCTCAATTTCCTCCTTTTCTTAACTTAGTTTCATTATAGGTCATGTTATATTTTGTGTCAATATGATGTGAGGATTCTTAACATGTAATTCAGTGAAATTTTTAAAAAATTTAAATTAATTGCTTTTCCATGAGTGAATCCACTGCACTGCATATGGCATTCTTCACATGCGAATAGGTTAATCCACCTTGAACATACGCTACATATGGCGGGCGGATAGGGCCATCTGCTGATAATTCGATGCTTGCTCCTTGAATAAATGTGCCTGCTGCCATAATGACATCATCTTCGTATCCCGGCATGTAGGCTGGATAAGGCGTCACGTGGGCATTGATCGGCGATGCATATTGAATGGCCTGACAAAAGGCAATCATCTTTTCTCTGTCAGAAAACTCAACGGATTGTATCAAATCTGTTCTTTTCGCATCCCATTTCGGGTTTGAAGTGAAACCCAGTTTTTCAAGGAATCTCGCTGTAAACACCGCTCCCTTTAAGCTTTGGGACACAACGTGAGGCGCCAAAAAGAAGCCTTGATACATTTCTTGGAGCGAGTAGAGAGATGCTCCTGCTTCTCTGCCGATGCCAGGTGACGTCATACGGTAAGAGCAAGCTTCAATCCATTTCGCTTTTCCCACGAGATAGCCCCCTGTTTTCGCAAGACCGCCGCCGGGATTTTTAATGAGAGATCCCGCCATCAGATCGGCTCCGACATGGCAAGGCTCAAGCTCTTCCACAAATTCTCCGTAACAGTTGTCCACAAAGACGATCAGGTTTTCATTGATTTCTTTTACAAAACGGATCATCTCTTTTATTTCACTAATTAAGAAAGAAGGGCGATTCGCATATCCTTTTGAGCGCTGAATGCCGATTACTTTCGTCTTCGGATTGATCGCAGCGGCGACTGCATCATAGTCAATTTTTCCGTCTTCCGTCAGATCAACCGCATTGTAGCCGATTTGAAAATCCTTTAACGATCCAGCGTTTTCTCCGCCTCTGACGCCTACAATTTCTTCTAGCGTATCATATGGCTTGCCCGTTATATAAAGAAGCTCGTCCCCCGGCCTGAGAACACCGAACAAAGCAATCGAGATGGCATGCGTGCCTGAGATAATTTGCGGCCTTACAAGTCCCGCTTCTCCGCCAAACACATCCGCATAAATGCTTTCAAGCGTGTCTCTTCCGATATCATCATAGCCGTATCCAGTAGACGGCGTGAAATGAGTGTCGCTTACTTTGTGTTTTCTATAGCTTTGAAGCACTCTCCATTCATTGCGCTCGCTAATTTCTTCTATTTGTTTATGAACACCGGCAATGTCCGCTTCCACTTCCATTGCCGTTTTTTTCAATAACTCTCCGTGTGTTAATGTGTCAAACATGTTTTTGAATTTCCTTCCTACATATACTTCTTTAATTCACCAATGATGCTTTGCTCTTCTTGTACATAGCCTGATATGTCGTACCGTTCATTTTCTTCATTAAAATAGAAGCGGTCAACCATCGTTTCCGATTTGATTCTCGAAAGGAGTTTGCCTTCACTTGCCGGCACATGCGCTTCAAAAGACGTTAACAGCTCTTGGCGCAAATAGCGTTGAATCGTTTCTTTAAACGTTTCAGCGTCTTCCTCAAATTTCGCACTGACCATAATGTGATCCTTTCCGGCGGACGGAATAAAATCAGGCAGCTTTTGATCTCGCTTATTGTAAGCCGTCAGCATCGGGATGTCGTCGGCTTCAAGCTCCTCAAGCAACCGAAGCACCGTTTTTTCGTGTCCTGGGTAATCCTCATTTGAGGAATCAATTAAATGCAGGATCAAATCCGCTTCTTTGACTTCCTCAAGCGTTGACCGGAATGCAGCAATCAATGTCGTCGGAAGATCCTGAATAAATCCTACTGTATCTGACAGAAGCACGCTGTACCCGCTTGGCAGGACCATTTTTCTGGTCATCGGGTCCAGTGTGGCAAACAAGAGATCTTCTTCATAGCTGTCAGCACTTGTCAGGCGATTGAACCATGTTGATTTCCCCGCGTTTGTATATCCGACAAGCGCAATTTGAAGCACACCGTTTTTCTTTCTTCTTTCACGGTATCGGCTTCTATGGCGAATAACAGTTGAAAGCTGTGTGTTGATTTCGTGAATGCGATTTCTGATATGGCGGCGGTCAGTTTCTAGTTTCGTTTCCCCGGGACCTCTCGCCCCAATTCCACCGCCTTGCCGGGAAAGATTGATCCCTTGCCCCGTCAGGCGCGGAAGTGCATATTGCAGCTGAGCCAGCTCAATTTGGAGTTTGCCTTCTCTCGTTCTCGCCCGCTTTGCGAAAATATCTAATATCAATTGCGTACGGTCAATCATCTTCACTTCAATTGCTGTTGCTAATGACTTTAGCTGACTTGGCGACAGCTCATCATTAAAGATGAGGAGATCAGCTTCAAGCTCTTCCACCAGTGCCTTCAGCTCTTCTACCTTCCCTTTTCCTATATATGTAGCGGCGTCAGCCCTGTTCCGTTTTTGTGTGACGCTGGTCAATACTTTTCCGTCTGCTGTTTTTGTCAGAGATGCAAGCTCTTCCATAGAATTTTCAAAATGCTCATCCGTGATATGCGGCAGCTGACATCCGACTAAAATAGCTTTTTCCTGTCTTGTTTCCTGTTCGTTCAAATGGATGTTCCTTTCTTTTGCATATTGGGCAGTAGTATTATCATACCAAACCCTGCATGTGTATACCACAAATCGATTGCTTTGAAAAGCAAGAAATACAAGCAAAAAACAGACCTCTCGAAAACCGAGAGGTCTATGCAGAGCCAGATGCTTCTTCTTTAATGGAAAGATCTTGGCTTTTAATGGTCATTAAATCACTTTTTAAGTATTGATCGCCCATTAAAAGCCTCATGGCTTGCGCTCTGATTGATTTTTCGATCACATTTCTGACAAAACGGCCATTGCTGAATTTAATGGGACTTGTCGTACTTTTGACTGTCATTAAGTAATCTTTCAATTTCCATTCCGCTTCTTGGCTGAGCTGGTATTCCCTATCAGCGATCATGCGTTTCGCAATCTCCATGAGCTGTGTGACAGAATAATCCGGAAAATCAATGGAGATGGGAAATCTTGATTGGAGACCGGGATTTAATGAGAGAAAATGATCCATTTCACGAGAATATCCGGCAAGGATCAAAATAAACTCATGCTGTTTGTCTTCCATATGCTTTACGAGCGTGTCGATCGCTTCTTTTCCAAAGTCCTTTTCGCCTCCTCTTGCCAGCGAGTAGGCTTCGTCTATAAACAAAATGCCGCCTAATGACTTTTTGATTAAATCTCTCGTCTTTTGGGCGGTGTGGCCGATATATTCCCCGACCAGATCTGCCCGCTCCGCTTCTATCAGGTGGCCTTTTGACAGGACATTCATTTCAAAGAACAGCTTGCCGATCAGCCGTGCAACCGTTGTTTTTCCCGTTCCCGGATTTCCTTTAAACATCATGTGCAGCGCTTGCTTCCCCACCTTCAAGCCTTGCTCCGCGCGTTTCTGATTCACAAAAATCCAGGCGTATATTTCCTTGATGTTGCGTTTCATTTCCTCCATCCCAACCAGTGCGCTCATCTCTTTTTCGATTTCCTTCAAAATGCCGTGCTTTGCTTCGTTTTTTTGCAATGCAGCTTGATATTCCGCCTCTGCCTCAGCATTCGTCAGCACCTGCTTTTGCCCGTTAAGAATAATGTTGATCTGTCCGTTGTTTTTATATGTCACAGCGCGCTCCAACATTTTCACCTCTCTGTTCTCTCTATATGATATTCAAGCGGATGCCGTTTGTGACAAACGCCTATCATGTGTCGAAACAATTGCTTTTTTCGGGAATGATAAGGAATTTTGCGCTTTCCCGAGAAATACTTTATTTCTTATTGTATTCACGGACATGGGGTGGACAAACCAAGAGATTTTGTTTTTAACAATTTTGTAAGGAACACTGAGCGATGAATATGGTGATATGCCTTTGACATATAAATCTCTTTATCACGGACACTTCCTATATCGCTTTTAACAGCTCAAACGAATCTCTCAGCGGAAGATCCCCTCCTAAGCTGTGTTCTTTCTCCGTTGCTCACCCTGTTTGGCATGACACTTCGGTTTTGAACAGGGAGCGAGCCAAAAATACGAATCGATCACACCTGTCAGCATATGGATCGCGGTTAATTTGCTGTTCTCATTCGCTTAAGATACCTGAGACATTTCTTTTTCTTCTATTAATAAAGAGATGTCTTCAGCGACACGTTTTCCCTCCCTTTTTCTTCTCAGCATATGAAAGGAGCTTTGCGTATGAATTTACGTTCCGAATGCCTGACGCAAAACCGAAGACCAGACGGAATCAGTTGAAATAAAGCCGAACCCATAATTCTCACAAACAAATAACATATTCACATTTTTCATTCAGATAGAATCTGCTGTCGCTTCATGTTGAATTGTGCGCTTTCCCGAGAAATAATTTCCTCATGTGAAAGGGTTATTTCCTCATTTTTCAGACGAATGATAATCGTACAAGCAGGAGCCGTGCTTTTTCATATCCTGTAATGAGGTGATGAAGAATGGTTAAGATTTTTATTGATCCTGGCCATGGCGGGTCTGATCCAGGCGCAACAGGAAATGGCCTTCAAGAAAAAACGTTAACCCTGCAAATCGCTTTAGCTTTACGTACGATATTGACAAATGAGTATGAAAGCGTTTCTTTGCTGCTGAGCAGGACAAGCGACCAATATGTCAGCTTAAGCGACCGGACAAACGCTGCAAATAACTGGGGAGCAGACTTCTTTTTGTCCATTCACATTAATTCCGGGGGCGGCACAGGTTTTGAAAGCTATATTTACCCGGGTGTCGGTGCCCCGACGACGACTTACCAATCGGCAATTCACTCTAATGTGATACAAGCTGTCGACTTTGCAGACCGCGGCAGAAAAACAGCAAACTTCCACGTTCTAAGGGAGTCGGCAATGCCTGCCCTATTAACCGAGAACGGCTTCATTGATACCGTTGCGGATGCAAATAAGCTGAAAACAAACAGCTTTATTCAAAGCTTAGCGAGAGGCCATGCAAACGGGCTGGAGCAAGCCTTTAGCCTTAAAAAGACATCCAGCTCAGGGTTATATAAGGTTCAAATTGGCGCATTTAAAGTCAAAGCGAATGCGGACTCACTTGCAAGCAGTGCCGAAGCTAAAGGCTTTGACACGATTGTCCTTTTAAAGGATGGATTATACAAAGTACAAATTGGCGCATTTTCATCCAAAGACAATGCAGACGCTCTTGCTGCCAAAGCGAGAAATGCCGGCTTTGACGCTATTGTGATTCTAGAATCATAGTCTAAACGCGGACGAGCGTCTCATAAAAAAACCCGGCTCCTCATCACGAGAAACCGGGTTTTTTTATTCAAGGATATCAACAACAAATTGTGACCATGTTTCCAGACGGTTATAGATGTCGTCCTGTTTTAATTCAGAGACTTTCATCCATTTTCCAGCAATTTGTTCTTTCTCCTTCACTTCCACTTGTGAGCCTGGCTGTAATTGAAGCGCAGAAAGAATACCGATATGCACTTTGCCGACACTGTTTTCATCATCATTGATGAGTCCCAGTGTGACAATCGCCTGTTTATCCTCTTCATTTATTTGCAGTTCTTCGTCAAGCTCACGGTCTGTGTTCAGCTTTAAGACTTCAGCAAATGAGGCTGCTCCTTCGATGGAGTTCATATGGCCTCCAAAGCCGAGAGAAAGCTTATTGTGCAGACGTGATTCCCCTCCGCCAGCCAGCCGCTCGTAAAGGAAAACTTCATCTTCGCGCTTAATGACGACATAAGGAATCGGCTGCTTGAAATGCGGATCTTCTTCTGCGTCTCCCCTTCTCATTTCACGATAGCCTGCTTCGATCTGAGCCATGATTTCTGCTACTTTGCTATCTTCACTGTTCACACCCTGGAAGGTTAAGCTTTCTTTCTTAAACACGTCATCGCGCGGGGCGACTAAAATCATTTCGTCCATTTTTCCCATGGTTACTGCGTCCTCCTCATTTGAACCTTCAAGCCGAAAAGAGCAGATATTATATCTGCTCTTTTTCATCTCCAAAATAAAAGTCATCGTCTTTGAGCGGCTCAACTGTCGCCTTTTTATAACCGTTCCCCTTCATAGAGAAGAAGTCATGTGATTTTGTTTTTGTATTTAATCCGTTTAAAACGATCGGATTGATATCTTCTTCTTCAAAATATGGATCAAATCCAAGGTTCATCAGCGCTTTATTGGCATTATAGCGGATGAATTTCTTTACATCGTGTGAGAGTCCAACTTGATCGTACAAGTCTTCTGTATACTCAAGCTCATTTTCATATAACTCATTCAGAAGGTCGATCGCAAATTCGCGAAGCTCTGCTTTTTTCTCTTCTGTCTGCTTATTGTAAATTTCCTGAGCAAGGAGACCCACATAGACGCCGTGAATCGCTTCATCACGAAGGATCAAGTTAATAATTTCCCCGCTTTGCATTAGTTTTCCTTGTCCGTAGAAATATAACGGATAATAGAAACCGCTGTAGAAAAGGAAGCTTTCCAGATAGACGGAAGCAACCATCGCTTTGAACAGTGAAATCTCGTCATCTTTTTGAATCGCTTTGTAAAGTCCGACGATGATTTGCGCTTTTTTCTGCAAATATTTATTTTGTTTAACCCATTCGAATACTTCATTAATCGTTTCAGTCGGTGCCAGGGTCATGAAAATATTAGAGTACGACTTCGCATGGACAGCGTTCTCCATCATCGCCATAAAGTTCAGCACCGCTTTCCGCTGGTGGCCGTCAACGTGTTCAGCCACGATCGGCATCCCCGTATTCCCCTGCTCTGTATCAAGAAGAGTCAGTCCGGCCAGTACCTTCATATAAGTGTCCTGCTCGTTTTTTCCGAGATACTTCCATGTGAGGAGATCGCCGTTTAAAGCAATCTCTTCCGGAAGCCAGAACTGTTTCACGTTTTGGTTATAGAACATTTGGGTAAAATCGTCTTCATGCTTTGACCAGTTTGCTGCGTCATAAATTTTCGTCACTATAAACTCTCCTTTAATCAAACAACACAAGAAAGGCAGCTGTCTTGCCCAGTATCTTTCGTTCTTGCATAGTAAATGGTTTTAATTCCTCTGTGATGTGCATACAGATCGATTCGGTTTAAATCACGAGTCGTCATTGTGTCTTTTAAGAACAATGTGAAGCTGATTCCCTGATCAATGTGCTGCTGGATAGTCGCGATCATATCTACAACCTTGAACATGTCCATATCGTAGGCTTCTTTATAGAAGAACCAGTTATTAGATGCAAGCCCAGGCATTGGGTAGTACGTTTTTGAGTTGCCGTATGTTCTTTCTTCAATCCGTTCCATAATCGGCATAACAGACGCCGTGCTTGATTGAACGTATGAGATCGAGCCTGTCGGCGCAATGCATAATCTGTAGCTGTGATACATGCCGTGTTCAGCTACAAATGCTTTTAGCTTTTCCCAGTCTTCTCTCGTCGGGATATGCATACCTTCAAACAGGTTAGCAATTTTTTCGTATTTCGGTGAGAAATCAGTTGAAACGTATTTGTCGAAGTATTCACCTGTCGCATAGGTTGATCCTTCATATTGATCAAACGTTTCGCCCTTCTCTTTTGCGATTTCCGCAGAACGCTGGATAGAGTAGAAGTTCACCATCATAAAGAACGTGTTTGCAAAGTCACGCGCTTCCGGACTTTCATACGCAATACCGTTTTGCGCAAGGTAGCCGTGAAGGTTCATAGCGCCGAGACCGATTGATTTCATCGCTTTGTTTGCCCGTCTTACAGCAGGCGCATTGCGGATATCAGTCGTTTCAGACACGTGTGTTAAAGAGTCTGTCGCAAGCTTAACTGTCTTTTCGATTGATTTGTGCTCCATGACGTTGAGAATGTTAAGCGAACCCAGGTTGCAGGAAATATCCAAACCGATTTCATCTTCTACATCATAGTCTGTGTATGAAGAAACCTGAGATGCCTGCAGCACTTCAGAGCAAAGGTTAGAAAATTTCACCTTGGAAATATGGTTATTTGCATGCACTTTATTCACGTTATCTTGGAACATGATGTATGGATAGCCTGATTCAGAGCGAAGCATCGCCAGTTTTTCAAGCAATTTCCGCGGGTTGATCTTTTCCTTTTTCACCCGAGGGTTGTCGACAAACTTGTCGTACATTTCGTTCATATCCATCTCATCCATGTGCTGGCCGTACTCTTTATAAATCGTGTGCGGATAAAATACGTAAGCCGCTTTGTCTTCACGTGCAAGCTCAACGAACTTATCCGGAATGACAACACCGATAGATAGCGTTTTGACACGCACATCTTCATCCGCTGAAATCTTTTTCGTATCGAGAAAATCATTGATATCGCGGTGGAAAATGTTTAAGTACGCCGCGCCAGATCCTTGTCTTTGCCCCATTTGGTCAGCATAACGGAACGCGTTATCTAGAAGCTTCATGACGCCTACAACGCCTTTTGTGGCGTTTTCAACATCTTTAATGGCTTCACCTTTCGCGCGAAGCTTGGACAGGTTAAGAGAAACCCCGCCGCCCAGTTTAGAAAGCTGCATAGAGATATCGATCGCTCTTGAAATATCGTTTAATGAATCATTGACTTCGAGCAGGAAGCAGCTCACAAGTTCTCCGCGGCGTTTTCTGCCGGCGTTCAAAAATGTGGGTGTGCTCGGCTGGTATTCCTGATTGATCATCAGGTTCACATATTCTTTTGCTTTCTCAGTGTCGCCGTTTGCGAAGAACAGCGCAACAATTGAGATCCGGTCCTCATAACGCTCGAGGATTCTTTTTTTGTCATTCGTTTTCAAAGCATAGTCATTATAGAATTTAAACGCACTCATGAAGGAAGGAAAACGAAACTTCTTAGCGTAAGCTGTCTTAAACACTTCTTTAATGTCTTCAAAAGAATAAAGGCTTAAGAATTCCTCTTCGTAGTATTGGTTTTCAATCAAATAATCCAGCTTCTCTTTTAAATCGTGAAAGTAAACTGTGTTTTGATTGATATAGTCTACAAAATAGCTATGTACAGCCTCTTTATCCTTATCAAACTGGAATTTTCCATCTTTTTGGATCATGATTTCGTTATTTAACTGGATCCATTTTGGCACTTGATTTTGTGACAACTCTTTCTACCTCCTGAGTAAACAATTCAACGTCTTTAGATGTGCCGCTGAGTTCAAATTTGTGCAAGATCGGCACCTGATATTGTCTTGAAATGGTATCGGCGCTTTTTGCAAAGTTATCGCCCCATACTTTATTGCCGCTCGCAGCGACTCCTAATAAAAGATGGGCGTATTTTTCGAGAAATGATTGTGTTGATGCCGGTACCTGACCGAAGTTTGTCGTGTAGGTGACCAAAACAAACGGAGTGTCCAAGTGATCAATTTCGTCCACCTTGCGTATCTGCTGAAAGCCTGTTTTATTCACAAACCGCTGAACATTCCCTGTTTTCGAATCAAATATGATTTGTACCACGTTTTATCACGACCTATCAAAAAATATGAATCTCTCATCACTAACACTATATATAGTATACTACCCTCTATCAAAAACACAATATATAGATTTGTTTTTATGAAAAATTCATATTTTGATCAAATCAGGCAAATGGGCAGACTCATTAGGGCCCAAAAAAGAGAGCAGAACGAGAATCATCTCTCGTCCTACTCGGGGTGTCGTTTTTAAGCCGATGTATATCATAACATGAAAAAAAACTGCTTAGTAGTCTAGATTTTTTTTTCTTAAGCTATCACAGCATTTTTCGCTCTCTACTGTTTCTTCTATTTCAACATCCGCACCGATCTCTTCTAAAACCGCCTTCAAAGCGCTGATAATTGACGCTTCTCTGACTAATTCTTTTCCGTTCACAATGATGCTTGTTCCGTATTCATAGCAAGAATCATCTTCGCAAATTTCTTCCCAATGATTCACGATCACTTTATGCTTCATTTTTTCACCCTCTGTTTGATCTGTGTCTGTATTTAGTTTAGCGGGTAGCATCCGCTTTGTAAATTCGGATGCTTGTGAATTTTATTCAAGCTCATCATCCGCGTATTCTTTCTTCAGCTTTACCTCATTGCGGGACTCATTATACTCATAAATTTTGATATAGCCGTCCTCCACAACGCCAAAATGATTATGTTCAAGCGGGAACGAGGTTGGCTGAGGCGTTTCATAGTCTGAATTGCCGCTGTCTGTTTCAATGATGGTTTCTTGGTTCCCACACGCCCCGAACAGCAAAAATACAGCTATCCACACAAGCGCAATCCTGATTCGTCTCAGTTCTGCTTCACTTTCAAACAAGGTCGCGTCACTCCCAGATTGTGATTTTTACATGATATTCAAGTTAGTCTTGCATATGTTGATTTCATAAAAAAAGACCGTGCCTTGGCATGGTCTGCTTACAAAAAAGCTTGGAACGGAAGTGGATCAATTTTAAAAAATGGCTGCCGGGATTCCCCCGACAGCCTCCCCATGCCTTGACATGGTATTTTTTGATCTATTCGAGTTCAAGCTGGACGTTTTTTTGCGGCGCAAACGTTGAGATCGCATGTTTATATATAAGCTGCTGCTTACCTTCCGATTCCAGTAATACGGTAAAGTTATCAAAGCCTTTCACCTGGCCACGCAACTGAAAGCCATTCAGCAAAAAAACAGTGACATACGTATTTTCTTTCCGGATTTGATTCAAAAACTGATCCTGAATATTAATCGGTTTCATGTTTCGTCCTCCTTGATTCTCTATATCATACAGTTTCGATTAAAGTTCGAGTTTTCCTGCTATATGTGTGAAAATTTCCTTTTTTTTCAGCTCCATATCAACGGGCGGTGTCATATCGAACCAGGTAACCTGCATTTTGTTGCGAAACCACGTCAGCTGGCGTTTCGCATACCGCCTTGAGTTCTGCTTTAGCTGATCGACGGCATCAGAAAGTGTCACAAAACCGTCAAAATATGCATATAGCTCCTTATAGCCTATCGCCTGTATCGATTGACAGTCTCTCACGTTCCTGTCGTAGAGGCGTTTCACTTCTGGAAGAAGACCTGCCTCCATCATCATATCGACCCGCTGATTAATTCTTGCGTAAAGCGTGTCTCTATCCATTGTCAGTCCGATTAACACTGCATTGTACAGAAGTTCTCGTTTTTGTTCCTTCAAATGCTGAGACATCGTTTTTCCAGACGTATGTAAAATTTCCAGCGCGCGAATGACTCTTCTTGTATTATTGGGATGAATCGCAGCTGCTGCCTCGGGATCTGCTTCTGCAAGTTTGGCATGAAGAAAGTCAGCGCCTTCCCGCTCGGCAGCTACTTGCAGGCTCTGTCGAAACGCAGGATCGTTCGCCTCTTCCGTAAATGTATAATCGTAAAGCACAGACTGTATATAAAGCCCTGTACCGCCGACAATCATCGGAAGCTTTCCTCTTTTTGCAATCTCACTTATTTTGTTTCTCACTAAGCCTTGGTAATCGGCGGTGGAGAAGGAATCTTGGGGATCTAAAATGTCAATCAGATGATGGGTCACTCCCTCCATCTCCTGTTCAGTAATTTTAGCTGTTCCAATATCCATCCCCTTATAAACCTGCATCGAATCACCGCTGATAATTTCCGCGTTCAAGGATTTGGCTAGCTGAATACTTAAATTTGTTTTCCCCACTGCCGTCGGTCCGACTAAAATGACAACGGGCTGCTTCGTATTATTCAATGTGTATCACTCTCTTTTATAAATCTCCCCCCATTATAGCATTCATCATGTACAACCACCTATCCATTTTGCCCTTTTTTTGCACTGGTAAACATTCTTCTACCACCCGAGCGGCTCATTGCCGACGATTTCTCTCGTCTTTCCTTTCAGGGCATGCCGATGCGTTTTTCTTCCGTCATCTTTCGGATCATACACCACGCCTCCGTACCGGATCTCAATCGGTTCATTATAGGCCAGATACGTCGTTTCCTCGATTTCGTGATAATGGGTGCCGTCCGCTAAGGGAATCGCAGGTCCTGAGATTCCGTAATACCGGTGAAAATGGCCGCTTTCAAAAGAAGTGATCCCTGTAAAGTAATGTGTATGCTGATCGGTATTCGATCCATTAGCCGGCTGAGTAAATCCTTCAATGAGATGATAATGTTCCTGTTCTCTCGTCGTTTTGACATGATAAGCATGTGCGTGAGGCGGCGCTTTTGACCAGTCAGACGGATACAGGCCCAATGTGATCACATCCCTTCTTTTTCATCAAACGCCCAATCAAATCTGGGTAGGCTGAATACACTGCATCATCTACACTTTATTACAGGAGGCAAGAAAAAATGAACGAGATAGAACATTTCACTGCTGAAGATACAAGAATATTTGGAAGGCCTTTCGGATTTGGAAGACCTGGATTCGGCTACGGGTTTGGAAGACCTGGATTTGGGTTTGGCCGGCCTTTCGGTTTTTACGGGGGACCTTTTTTCGGCGGCCTAGTTGGCGGGCTTGTAGGAAGCGCTTTATTTAATCCTTATTTTTATGGCGGATATCCCTATTATCCGTACGCCCCATTCCCTTACTACTATTAAACACAAAAGGCCTCTTCAAAAAGGGGTCTTTTTAGGTGATTGAAAATGAATCTCTTGACTCATACATAGGCATACACTAATATTTTTCTAGCTGAAGATCTTTTCAAATCTAAAAATGCAGTTGAAGTGAGGAGAATTTAAGATGTTGGTAGGATATATATTCCTCACGATTGCCATATGCTCGGAATCGATAGGAGCGGCCATGTTGAAAGTATCTGACGGTTTCAAAAAGTGGAAGCCAAGCGCTTTAGTCGTGATTGGCTATTCCCTCGCCTTTTATATGCTGTCGCTGACCTTAAACCATATCCCCCTCAGCCTCTCGTATGCGACTTGGAGCGGTGCAGGCACGGTGCTGACGGCAGTGATCGGAGTGAAATGGTTTAAGGAAGAATTGAATGTCAAAGGGCTTATCGGGATTCTTTTATTAATATCAGGGGTCGTGTTACTTAACTGGCAGTAAAGGAGTGATAATGATGAAAGGATTGCTTTATTTGGCTCTTGCCATTGTATCTGAGGTTTTCGGGAGCACAATGCTGAAGCTTTCAGAAGGATTTACACAAGCCTGGCCCATTGTCGGAGTCATTGCCGGATTTCTTTCTGCTTTTACCTTTCTAAGCTTTTCTTTAAAAACAATTGACTTATCAAGCGCGTATGCGACATGGTCTGGCGTTGGAACGGCGCTTACAGCCATTGTCGGGTTTTTGCTTTTTGGCGAAACCATCAGCTTAAAGGGAGTGTTCGGGCTCACGCTTGTCATTGCAGGCGTCGTCGTGTTAAATCAGTCGAAAGCCCCTGCTAAAGATAAAAAACAGACGGTCTGTGAGTGACCGTCTGTTTCTTATTCTCCAGCCCGTTTTACGGAGGCTTCAAGCTGCAGCTCGACATTTCCTTGAATTGCGCGTGAAATCATGCATGACGATTCCGCCTTTTCACAAAGCTTGTGCGCCAATGTGACATCTTCTTGTGAGGCATCATGTTTGAGCACGACAGAGGGACGATGAATGATCTTTTTATATGTAAAAACTCCTTTTGTGACGTCGACAATACCTTCTGACTCCATCTGCAAGTCTTCCTTTTCCAGCCCGCTTCTTTCCATCATTGCAGCAAGTGTAATAATGTAACAGGTCGCTGCCGCCCCGAGAAGCATTTCATCTGGGTTGGTCCCCTCTCCCGGTCCATCCATTTCTTTAGGAATGGAAATAGATGTGATTAAGTTCCCGCTTTCGATCGTACCGACATCATTGCGGTTGCCTGGCCAGTTCGCTTTTAAATAAAAATGATGTTCTGCCATCGTATGTTTTGCCTCCTTTTATAATCCTATTTCAGTCTACTGATCTTCTCTTATTTTGTCTTCTGATCTGCTTATTACGAATACTCTTTTTCAAGGACACTTTTGATCGCACTCACATAAGCATAAAATTCACTGTTCTTTGTGTATTTCCTATTTTTATAATAAAAATCATCGAAAAATGCTTCTCTCTGCTCGCGGCTGATTTCCAGCTGGATACTCAGCCCCGTTTCCCCTTGGTTGTTAATGTTTTCGGCACTCAACCCAGCAAGACCGCTTTTAGACGACGCTAACTCAGCGGAAAACCCTCTTCTCTCAAGGGCTCTTACGATCATTTTCGCCCGCTTTCGATCTGTGCCTCCAACAAGTGTATTCTTGTTCTCTCCTTTATATCCGTGAAAAGCCACAACATATTGATGCTCCTTGATTTTCTTTTCGGCCAATGGCTCATCAAAGTTGGTGCTTGTAATGTGAAGCGTTTGGTTATCGTGTGACTTCAACCCTTCAAACAGGTATGTAGAGAATTCATTATTGAAATACCGCACAAGCTCGCTTACTCCGCCTTCAATTCTTCCGCCGTGTGGAGACATAATTAACACTTTGCTTCCTTTTTTCTCACTATAAGAAATATCATAATCGGCTGGGCTCTCATTTTCTGCCAAGCTGCTGAAATTTGAATATGTATCTGGCTGATTAGATGGTTCAGGTTCTAATGAGTAATGAACATATCTCAGGAATAAGACAATGGCTAAGACTAATATGACATTTAGTATAAATCTTCTCATGTTTAACTCCTTTCATAAGAATGGCACGGTTCATTATATGAGGTTTAGCCAATAGGTTTTATCTTACCATTGTATACGCTATATCATCAGTGAAAAAGTTCCCGGTTTCAAAAAATCAATTGATTGTCACGGTTAATAGCGGTTCATTTGAAATATGAGTGAAAAAAGATTGAGAGGAAAGATAAAAAAGGTAGGAATAACCTCACTTGGCAATTACATGTATAGAGGTTTAAGGAGGGTTTTATTAGCGGCTGCCCAGTTGCTGAGACGGACAGCCTGTTATCTGTCTGCCAAATAGAGGTTTTGTTTATTTGTTCTCACAAAGTCACAGGAGAGGATCGAATCCAACAAAAACGTTCTGATCTGTTGTTTCGAAAAACAAAATGCTTTGATTTGCGTTTGGCTTTTCTGTCTTACAATAATTGTTCTTTTACTAATCGTTCCGTCTTTCTTCATATATATAATGCTAATTGGTATTTGGCTTTCCAAAGACCGATGAAAGAAGAAATTCATACAGCTGCTCTCCCTTTGCCAGTTTAATATGACAATATTATAATACGAACAAACGTTCCTTTTCAATCCCCAATGATTGCCACAACTCCTGAATCTAATTCGAAAGATTCATAAAAACCAACTCTTGTCCGCCTCTTATAAAGGACAAACAAACTTACCAAAACTATCATCTGTTCATAGAGTATACAGTGAACCTTATAATAGGAGGAAAATACATGTTTGGGTACTCTATGGTACAAATGGTGAGAGCAAATGCTCATAAGCTAGATTGGCCGTTACGGGAAAGCGTCTTGCAGCTTTACAAGCCCTTCAAATGGACTCCTTGCTTCTTGCATCAGTTTTTCGAAACCAAATTGAAAAACAGAAAAAAAATGTCAGTCATTATTGAATTTGAAGAAGGCTGTCACGAGACCGGCTGTCAAATGGCTGGAGAGGTACTGCAAAAAGAAAAACGCAGCAAGTTAAAAAGCCGATTCAATAAAATCAATTGCTGCAGCGCCGAGGTGACCCCTTCAGCGTTACATTCCCTTCTATCTGAATGCAGTGATATCCGCAAAGTGTATTTAAACCGCGAAGTCAAAGCGCTACTGGACACGGCAACCGAAGCAAGCCACGCGAAGGAAGTCGTCAGAAACGGGCAGACCCTGACTGGAAAAGGTGTTACTGTCGCTGTTGTCGATACAGGAATCTACCCGCATCCTGATTTAGAAGGCAGAATTATCGGATTCGCGGACATGGTCAATCAAAAAACAGAACCGTATGATGATAATGGTCATGGCACACACTGTGCAGGTGATGTTGCAAGCAGCGGCGCATCCTCTTCTGGCCAATACCGCGGGCCTGCACCGGAAGCCAATCTAATCGGTGTGAAGGTTTTGAACAAGCAAGGTTCGGGAACGTTAGCTGATATTATTGAAGGTGTAGAGTGGTGTATTCAATACAATGAGGACAACCCGAATGAACCGATTGATATTATCAGTATGTCGCTCGGTGGCGATGCGCTTCGATATGATAATGAACAAGAAGACCCGTTAGTCAGAGCGGTTGAAGAAGCGTGGAACGCAGGGATTGTCGTCTGTGTCGCTGCCGGAAACTCAGGGCCTGATCCACAAACCATTGCAAGCCCGGGCGTGAGCGAAAAGGTGATTACAGTAGGTGCCCTTGACGATAACAATACCGCAAACAGCGATGATGATACGGTCGCTTCCTTCTCAAGCCGCGGGCCGACAGTGTACGGGAAAGAAAAGCCCGATATTTTAGCGCCGGGTGTTAATATTATTTCCCTGCGCTCTCCCAATTCTTATATCGATAAGCTTCAAAAATCAAGCCGTGTAGGATCTCAGTATTTTACAATGTCAGGAACATCGATGGCAACACCGATCTGTGCAGGAATTGCAGCTTTAATCCTTCAGCAAAATCCGGATCTTACACCTGATGAAGTGAAAGAGCTTTTGAAAAACGGCACGGACAAATGGAAAGATGAAGATCCGAATGTTTACGGAGCGGGCGCCGTCAACGCAGAAAATTCCGTTCCTGGCCAATAGACAGTACCATAAAGCCGGCAATTCTCTCTGCAGAACTGCCGGCTTTATGTTTTGAATTTCCATAATAATGGGATAAAATAATAGAAAATGGATGAAGGAAGTGAAAAAGTGCCATATTATATCTGCAAAACATGCGGAGTACAACATGCGCAGACTGTAAATTCGCCGAACTCATGTCTGATTTGCGATGACGAAAGGCAGTATATTCATCCGGATGGACAATCTTGGACAACCCTTGAAGACATGCGTGAGAAAGAAAACCTCCAAAACATCCTCAAAAAGGAGGAAGAGCATCTTTACAGCATCAAAACTGAACCAGAGTTTGCGATCGGACAAACAGCCCATCTTATCCAGCATAAGGGCTTCAATGTGCTGTGGGATTGCATTACATATCTTGACCAAAAGACAATTGACCAAATCAACGAATTAGGCGGTATTCAGGCCATCGCTTTGTCTCATCCACATTATTACTCTACTCAGGTTGAGTGGGCTGAAGCATTTCAGGCCCCGATCTATATCCATGAGGATGACAAAGAATGGGTGACAAGACCAAGCAATCACATTCACTTCTGGTCAGGGGAAACGCTCAACGTGAAGCCGGGACTGGACCTTTACCGACTGGGCGGACATTTTAAAGGCGGTGCTGTTCTGCATTGGAGCAAGGGCAATGAAGGGAAAGGCTGTCTGTTGACCGGGGATGTCATTACGGTTGCGGCCGACCGGAACTGGGTCAGCTTTATGTACAGCTATCCAAATCTCATTCCCCTCCCCGCCTCCAAAGTTGAAGAAATAGCAGCCAAAGTGAAACCGCTTCAATTTAACCGGATTTATAATGCTTTTTCTAAAGTTGTCAGAGAGAATGCCGGCGAAGCAGTCCAGCGTTCGGCCGTACGTTATATCAAGGCTCTGAACAGCGAATTGTTTCATACATAGAGAATGAGGCGGCTCTTTTCCGTGTAAAAGATGCAGCAATTGGGAATAGTATCGTGTAGATCAAAAGGAGGAATATTGATGGCACACACGAATACACAGCTTTCTCAATGGCTGGAATCAAAAGTCGGCCAAACGCTTGATATTAGAAAAGGTGAATTGACCCATGATGAAGAGATTTCAGACCTGGATCAGATTGTTCTCCATCTTCAAAAAGTGGGTATACGCAGCACGAATCATCCTGATGACTATGTTGCAAAAGAAGAACTCGTTTTAGAAGGCGAAGGAACAACATTCACTGAGGACGGCGACGTACCGCTTCCGCAAAATGCCTATGAGATTCCTTTATTAGGCGATATTCATATTCACCAAGAAAACGAAGGATTGAAGGTTGTAACAGATCGTGCAGTATATACATTTGATATCCAGCACAGCTGATAGTCACTTTCATCAAAATAATACAGCTTAGCGCCTTTGAGCTTTCATTCAAAGGCGCTGCTTTACATGACGCCACTTTTTCATTTTTTCGTTCTTCACCCTATTGAATGCCGCCTAGAATAGATATATAGTTTTAGAGACAGGATCAAGTTTCAAACAATTCTGTTTTTTGCAACCTGCAACTTGTATAACAAAATGAAATTACCAATTTACCCTATTTTAGGCGAGGAGAATGCACATGGAAAAATTGATGTTTCATCCGCATGGTAAAGAATTTCATCAAAATCCTTTTTCAGTATTGGGCCGATTTAGAGAGGAAGATCCCATTCACCGATTTGAATTAAAACGATTCGGAGGCACATATCCGGCTTGGTTAATCACCCGATATGATGATTGTATGGCCTTTTTAAAAGACAATCGAATTACAAGAGACGTTAAAAACGTGATGAGCCAAGAACAAATCAAAATGCTCAACGTCAGCGAGGATATCGATTTCGTATCCGATCATATGCTGGCAAAAGACACACCTGACCATACCCGCTTAAGATCACTTGTTCATCAAGCATTTACTCCCCGCACCATTGAAAATCTGCGCGGCAGCATCGAACAAATTTCTGAACAGCTTTTAGATGAAATGGAAAAAGAAAATAAAGTGGACATCATGAAATCCTTCGCATCCCCTTTGCCTTTTATTGTTATATCTGAATTGATGGGAATTCCTAAAGAGGATCGGGCACAATTTCAAATCTGGACCAATGCGATGGTTGATACCTCTGAAAGTAACAGAGAGCTGACAAATCAAGCCCTTCGTGAATTTAAATACTATATCGCCAAGCTGATCCATGACAGAAGAATACAGCCAAAGGACGATTTAATCAGTAAGCTTGTGCATGCTGATGAAAACGGCAGCAAGTTAAGTGAAAAAGAGCTTTATTCGATGCTGTTTTTGCTGGTTGTAGCGGGCCTTGAAACAACCGTTAATTTACTCGGATCAGGCACCCTCGCATTGCTTCAGCACAAGGAGGAGTTCGAAAAACTGAAGCAGCATCCCGAAATGATCGCTACAGCAGTTGAAGAATTGCTGCGATACACCTCGCCTGTCGTTATGATGGCAAATCGGTGGGCCATCGAGGACTTTACATACAAGGGGCATTCGATCAAAAGAGGAGACATGATCTTTATAGGCATCGGATCTGCCAATCGCGATCCAAACTTTTTTGAGAACCCGGAAACATTAAATCTAAATCGATCGCCTAACAGACATATTTCTTTCGGCTTTGGCATTCATTTCTGCTTAGGAGCACCGCTTGCCAGACTGGAAGGCCACATTGCGTTCAACGCGCTTCTAAAGAGATTTCCGGATATTGAACTCGCGGCAGCGCCTAATGACATTCAATGGAGAAAAAATGTCTTTTTAAGAGGGTTAGAATGTCTCCCTGTTTCACTTTCAAAATAACATATTCAAAACGCCCCCTTAAATAGGGGGCGTTTGTGTTTCTCAGCGCTTCACCAATTCATCTTCTTTTTCTTCTTTCGCTTCATGTTTTTTCCGGAAAGCCTTAAGGAAATTCGCGTTTACTACTCCCTTATTTGAATAGAGTTTTTCGCAAAATTCTAACATGGCTTTGGACGCTTTAGGTTCCGTTAATATCATGAAGTGGTTGCTTGAATCGATATCTATCAGGTTGAAATGGGGAATTTGCCGCTCCCATTCCTCCCAGTAGGCAGCTTGATCGAACGATGTTTTTTCATTTGAGAAAGTGAAATAAATGTCTAAATCACCAAAGAAAGACCTGCTTTTGTTGCGGAAGTAATAACATTTTACCGCCTCAGGGTTAGGCAGAGGCTGTACAGTATACGATTCAACATCATAGGCACACTGTGTTTTCATCATTTGCTTCGTCTGCGCACGTATTTGCTTCTCCGGTTTATTTAATCCCCGTTTTTTTGCCAAATCAATCAGCTCAGACAGGAATTCTTCTTCCTCTGTGCTGGTGTCTACCTCTTCACGGCTGATGAGAACGTCAGTAAGCTTATCCGGATTTGCAATCGATGCCAGCATCGTATTGATTGTTTGCAGCATTGACGCTTTCATAGAAGCCTCATACTCTTTCGTCTCAGAACTGTATGGAGAGTCAATCATCACCATGCTTTTGACAGAAAGACCTTTATTTTGGAGCTGGCGTGTGACTTCATATGCAATCATTCCGCCTAAGGAATATCCGCCTACATCATAAGGGCCTTCCGGCTGTATAGCTCGAATGATCTCTATATAATAGGAAGCCATTTGTTCAATTCCATGTAAAGGATCATGATCAGTCATAAATCCCCTGGCTTGAATACCATAAAAAGGGCGCTGGCTTTTTTGTGCAAATTGCTGATAGATTTCAACGCCTCCTACCCCGCCATGAAACCAAAATACAGGGCGCCCCCGCTTACCGTCATTTAACGGTATCAATTCCGCAAACGTGCGAGCATGATCATTTTGTAAAGATGCATCCTCCTGTTTCTTTGCGATCAAGTCCGTCATGTCCTGTACAGTTTGGCATGCTTGCAGCTCCGCCAAGGTGATGAGAGGGTCAACCTTTGATTGCAATTGCTGTAATAACTGTATGCAAGAAATCGAATCAAATCCGTAATGTTGCAATTGCTTATGAGGATGCAATTCTTCTGGAGCCATCCCTAATACATCAGCTAACATGTGATGATCGCGGATGTTGATATGCTCATCATGTGAAACAGAAGGCGTATTCTCTATTGCTTGAAAGCCATTCCAGCAACTTCTCTTTTCAAATGGATAGGTTGGCAACGGTATTCTGCAAGCATCTTTTCCTTGATAAAGCTGCTCCCACGGGATTTGCACCCCTTTTGTCCAGCAAAATGCAATCTTTTCAAGGTTGTTTTCAGACAACAAAGTCTCTATCACCATTTCTCTTAATGGACCATCCAGCAAGGCTTCGATATCTGACGAGCCCTCTTCCGCATTTCCGCTAAAGACAGGTACAGAACTTTTCGGCTTTTCGCCTTTTTCCGCGGCTGTTAAGCAGTCTTGCAAGCCGGTTACCAGCTCTTCTTTATTGCGGACGACCAGCGCCAGCCGGTCTCCCATCTCCTCTCGTCCGGTTTGAAGTGTAAAAGCATAATGTTGTAATGACAGTTCTTGTTGTTTGTTCACATAATCAAGCTGCTGTTGAATAACTGCTTTTAGCCTGTCTTGATTCCTTGCAGAAAGAACCGCAATGTGAGCTTCATTCTCATTCATATGAATCGGTGCTTTTGGTGAAGGAATGTATTCTTCTAAAATGACGTGCGCATTTACGCCTCCAAAGCTATAGCTGTTGATACTCGCTCTGCGCGGGATTTTTCTGCCTGAGCCGTCCTTTACATCCTCCCACTGCTGGTTCTCCGCAGTCATTTGGAAACGGGTGCCCTTTATTGACACCTGATCATTCAATGAATCAAATCCGGATATGCCTGGTATTGTTTGATGCTTCATTGCCATGCTGACCTTCATGAGAGCAGCCATGCCGGAGACCAGTTCACCGTGTCCGATGCTTGGCTTTAAGCTGCTGATATAACATGGCGCTTCCTCCTGTACTTCCTGTGAAAGTTCCAATTCAAGCTGGCTTAAGCCTGCAGTTAATGCCCCCATTTCTATCGCGTCTGCTAATGGAGAGGCAATCCCATGCGCTTCTATATAGGTCACCGTTTTTGGATCGATTTGCGCTCCTTGATAAGCCTTCAGCAGTGCATCCTTCATACCAACCGGATTTGGCGCGTGAAGTGACATTCCCCTGCCGCCATGTGATACACCTGTCCCTTTAATGACCGAATATATATGATCTGAATCCTCAATGGCTTTTTGCAAAGGTTTAATGATAAGAACCCCTGCTCCTTCACTTCTGACAAAGCCATTCGCATCTGCTTGAAAGGATTTGGCCTGTCCTTCTGCACTCAAATATCCCATTGAGTCGAAGCCAATGAAGCCTTTTGGTGAAAGCAGCAAATTCACAGCCCCGACAATGGCTTGCTCACATTCGCCGTATCGAATTGATTGTATGGCTCTGTGCAAAGCCACAAGAGCTGAGGAGCAGGCAGCTTCGTAATATTCGCTTGGCCCTTTTACATCCAGTGCATAGGAGATACGGTTAGGAATTAAGGAAGGAATCACAGCTGTATCTGTATTGCCGGCCGCGACAAACACTCCTGTCGGACGGCTAGATAAGGCCTGTCCTGTTAAGCCTGCGTCTTCCATCGCCTTCCATGCATGTATCAAGAGCAGAAACTCCTGCGGATCCATATGTGCCGCTTCTTTAGGTGATATGCCAAAAAACAGCGGATCAAACTCACCTATTCCCTCTATAAATCCGCCCCATTGAAGGCTAGATTGTTCCTCTTTATCAGCTGAAGCAAATTTACGCCAGTCCCAGCGTTCTTTCGGCACTTCAGAGATACAGTTCTTTCCGTGAATGATGTTGTCCCAAAATTCCGTGACGCTGTTTGCTTTCGGAAACTGCCCCGACATGCCGATAATGGCTATTCCGTCTGTCGCATGTTCAATTGTTTTATCCGTCTTCACCTCATGTGCCGGGATCTGTTTCATTTTGTTATCAATTTTAGCCGGGCGTTCCTGCAGCTGATCAGCTTCACCAAACAGCCGGACAAATGATTCTTCATGTTTGTCCGCAAAAAAGTCGATAAGCTCTTGAACAGTTGGATATTCAAAAAACAACGTCGGATTTAATTCGATTTTTGTTTCTGATTCCATCTCCCTTGTCAGCGCAACCAACTGAGAGGAATCAACCCCCAAATCCATAATATGCGCTTTTGAAAGAGACAGTTTTGACGGGTCGGCCATGTTTACTGCCAGTTTATCTGTTACATAGCTTCTGATACGGTCTTTTAGATTGCTGACTTTGATGGGCTGATTTTCATTTTCTCTGTGATTTGAAATACGTAGTTGCTTTAACGAGTAGCCCGAATAGCGCAGCACTGTTTCTGACGATTCATTGATTACATCTACATCGAACAGCAGCATGTCACCTGTATTTTTAACCAATGTAATCAGAAGCCAACAATCCTCTTGTATCGTATGTTTTGTAAATTGGATATCATTGATTCCAAATGGCAGGAAGCTGCCCTCAATGTCAAATTGCTCTAAGAAACTGAGGATAGCCAAGTAGGCGCTGTTTGTTACCAATGGGCTTACAGTGTACAGATGCCTGTTTGCCAGACCGCTTTGAGGAAGGCGAATTTTTGCCAGTATCGACCTATTGTCTCTGTAAAGATGAGTAATCGTCTTAAATAGCTCTCCCCACTCAGGCCCGTTTCCGGCTTTATACATCTGTTCGATGTGATGAAGCTCGGTTAATGACTGCTTTAAGCTCTCGATATTGACTTTTTTTGTTCCAAATAAACTTTTTTGGCATTGCCCGATGGCGGCAGGCTTCCATGTATCAGAGGCCAGCTCACGGTACATGATTTGTAATTCTATGACTTGATCTTTTTGAAGCGGGTTTGCCTGTAGTTCAATGGTCTCGCCTTGTTTGATGACAACTGGGTTGATATAACTTAATTTGCTGATACGGCCGCTGGTTTCCTCAGGAAACAAGTTAAAAAATGCATCAATGGCCAGACTGCTGTATGTTGCACCGACAAGCACCCGTTCATTGTTAAAGACGTGGCCTCGCACGTAAGGCTCATCATATGTGAATTGATCTTGTATGACCGGATGATTGATATTGCTTTCGACAGCCGGTGGTTTCCCCTGACCCGACGGAACATCGAAATGAAATGCTGTATGATGATCAAATGCATAGTGTGGCAGGTGAACCCAGCCGGATCGGTTCCCTTGAGTTGCTTCTTTAAAAGCAATGGATGCCCCTTGTGCCCATTGCTTTGCTGGGTTTGTTTCTTTATCCTTATGGGCTGATCCCGCACATGGCTGTAAATCGAATGATGTATAAATACCTTGCTGGAGTGAGCTTTCTTTTGATGTTCGGAACATCTTTAGTTTTTCGATCAGTTCCTGAGTCGATGTTACTGTAAATGCAGCCCTATGCTCTAAATTGTGATTTCTCCTGTGTAAAGCCTGTACAATTGGTTCAATACCCAGAGCAGCTTCCTTCTCTAAAAACAATTGCATGTTTTCAAGATAGCTGAGCAGGCTCCATTTTGTTTTTGCTGAAAAAACGGCTGTAAATTCCTGTTGGCGGAAAGCAATCTGTCTCTCAGGAGCCGTCTCTATATATTCTTCTATAATGAGATTGGCATAGGCTCCCCCCGCTCCGAAGGAATTGATCATGCTTCTGCGAGGCAATTGTTTTCCGGTTTCAGGATCATTCAAGCGATGCCATGGCTCCGTTTGTTCCTGAAGATAAAAAGCCGTATTTTCCAGTTTAATATTTGGATTGACAGGTGTTGCGTTGATTGTCGGCACCAGCGTGCCCTTCTTCATCTGTAGCAGCACTTTTGTCAGCTGAGAAATGCCGGAGGCCGCCTCCAAATGCCCCAAGTTGGATTTGACAGAGCCTATCGCACAAAACTGTTTCTTATTTGTGTATTGTTGAAACGCGTTTGTCAATGCAATTACTTCAATGGGATCGCCGAGTGCTGAACCGTTTGCCGCTGATTCAATATAACCGATAGTTTCCGGATCAATGCCCGACTGCTCAATCGACTTGGCAATTAATTTTGCTTGTTGCTTCGGATCTGGAGCTGTATACATCTGTCTTCCTCCACTATGATTGGCAAAACTGCTTTTGATCACAGCATAAATATGATCCTGATCCTCAATTGCCTTCGATAGTGGTTTTAACAGAACAGCTCCGACGCCTTCCCCGGGAACAAGCCCGGTTCCTGTGCCAAAACTTTTGCTTTGATTTCCGCTTTCCAGCAGATTGGCTCGGTCCAAAGAATCATACTTTGAGAGATCAAGTGTTAAATTGACCCCTCCAGCAATTGCAATAGAGCAGCTATTCAATTTCAAGCTTTCACAGGCAAGATGAATGGCGTTTAATGAACTGGAGCATGCAGAGCTGACAGCGATACTCGGTCCGGTCAGATTGAAAAAATGGGAAACGCGGTTCGCGATATGCCAGTCTCCTCCATTTGAACTGAGGACTGCCTGCTCTATTGATGGGATATTCCAAAAATACTGGTTATACATATTCCCGATAAAGACACCCACTCCGGTGTCGCCATCCCGCAGTTCATCCAGCCGGGTGCGGGTATAGCCGCCGTCCTCAAATGTTTCCCAGACGGTTTCTAAACATAAGCGGAGTTCCGGTGTCATTTCCATCACTCGGCTTTTCTCCACTTCAAAAAGCTGATGGTCAAATGCTTCAATATCTTGTAAAAATCCGCCATAACGCTTCTTATCTGCAGGCTTTATTGAATCTTTTGATAATGTTTTCAATAACGATGTGCGCCATCTGGATTCCGGAGCCTCTGTAATACAATTGTCTCCAGCGATTAAATGCGCCCATAGCTCTTCTAAACTATCAGACATCGGATAGCGTCCGCTGATCCCGATAATTGCGATATCTTCTGTACCAGAATCTTTCGTCTGGGCCTCTTGGACATTGCTTGGCGTTTCCTTTTTTATCTCGCTATTTGATGCTTGCTGCGTTTCTTTAACCTGCTGATCTCCAGCAAAACGGCGTGTAGTAAAAGAAAACGGCTTACTAGCAGTTGCACGCTCCGTTTGAACAAGAGCTTCGTTTTTGGCAGGCTGTGGTGTTTCTTTTAACAGTACTGTCCGGAGCTTGCTTTCGTGCTCCTTTACTAAATAATCAACGAGTTCTTTTGTGTTGTTATGTTCAAATAAAATGGTTTTTGGAAGATCCCCCGTCACTTTTTCTAATTCACGAATGAAATTCACCTGCAAAATCGAATCAATTCCATACTTCTCGAATGTTGTATCTTCATGAATACGCTCTGGTGATAGTTTGATTGATTTTGCCAGCGTCTGCATGACAAATTGTGCAGTTTGTTCAATGAGAGAATCGCTTTCCTGTGAATGAGCTTTTACAGCATTCATTTGTGTAGGTCCTGTATCTTCTGCCGACTCAGTTCTCTTCTTTTGACGGACGACTCCGTCACTTTCAGCAGCAATGATCTGCTGGCCAAGCTGATGTGATTGTTCAGCCATAAAGGAAACATAGCGATATCCCTCACTTTCAAGCGCCATTTTCCAAGTGTCCGGATACAGGCCCGGGCAGCCCGGTATACGGAGATCAGGGTCCTCATACAGCCACCAGCCCTCCAAAAGGCCGAACGTCAAATGCGAGTATATATTATGATCACTTATTTCATTTAAGAGAAGCAGCCCATTCTTTTTCAGAACTGCTTTTGCATTTCGCAATGTCTGCCGGATATTTTTCGTGGCATGCAGCACATTCGCTGCAATGACCACGTCATAGCTCCCCACATCAATATGCTGTTCAGATGCCGGCTCCTCCACATTAAATCGTTTATATGTCAAATATGGATTGTCCGGACCGTACTTATTTTCTGCATGCATCAAAAATGCTTTCGACAGATCTGTATAGCAATATTCTTTTATATGTGTCTGCCAGGCTTTCAATTTTTGAAAAACAGCCGCGCTTGTACCGCCGGTTCCGGCCCCGATTTCTAATATTCGAATCTTCGCCTCAGGCTCTTGCTTCAGGCGTTCTTGCAGATAGGCTGTTAACGTGTCCGCTAACACATCATTAAAATAGTCTGCGACTTGGTTGTTTTTATAGACCCCTTCTACTAAATCCATAGATGAATCCGGAAACAGGATATCGGTGGCAGACGCCTTGCCGGTCAGGATATCCGGCAAGGCTTTAAGTGCTGTTTCCACCAATGTCACCATGGCTTTCATATTATTGTCTTGAAGCAGGTCCGACTTTTGTTCATTCCATTCCTTCCACAGCTCACCTACGGTCCCTATTGAGCGCGTTGGAATATGTCCATTCTCCGTTCGCTTGAGAAATTGATGCCGTTCTAAAATCGATTGGCTTTCTTCAAACCATCTGCCATAGAAATTCTCCAATACCGGCTGGGATTTACGTTCTGTGAAAAACCCTATGGACTGCAATTGTGCGAAAAGCATTTTACAGAGAATGTCTTCTGTGTTCAGCATTGGCGTTTCCCCTCCTATAACAGTTGTTGAATCTTTGTGCTGTCACCTGGGTGATAGCTTCGCAACTTTTGAATGGCGGAGCTATGAGTTTCCGAGTACACTTCAATTGTTTCTTCTATCTGTTCCGCTTCATCATTCGTTTCGTTTGCCATTTTCATCATCACTAGCTGCTTCAGCGGTCCCCCAAGCAGCAATTCCAATGCCTCCATCGCTTCAGGGGCTTCAATCGAGCCAATGCCTGCCTGAGCCATTCTCTTCTGATATTCCGGTGAGGAAACAACACCGACGCTTCCCCAATAACTCCAATTCATCACGGCTACTGTACAAGACCATACTTGAGAAAGCCGCTGTGCAAAAGCATCCTTAAAACTGCAGCCGGCAGCGTAATTGCTTTGTCCGGAAGCTCTCGCAAACGATTGTACGGAAGAGAAAAACAAAACAAAGTCCAGTGGTTCATGCCGGAAAACTTGTGCCATTCGCACACTTACATCAACTTTTGCAGCAAGAACGTTTCTGAAGCAGTCCTCACTCATATTCATCAGGCTTCGGTCTTGCAAGACAATCGCAGAATGTATAATGCCGTTGATTTCTCGATGCGTTTGTTTGATTGTTTCATAAGCATGTTCTAATTCCTCGCGGTTAGCCGCATCAGCTTGAATGTAAAATGGGGCTGACCCTAGACGCGCAAGTCTGTCCAGCTTACTTTGAATCGCTGTATCCATTTTCCTTCTGCCAATCCAAACAATCAGTGCCTGGTATGTTCTGATCATATATTCGCTCCAGGCTTCGCCAATACCGCCTGCGCCGCCTATGACGACATAAACGCCTCCGTGCTTATACTTCGTATGCACTGGTTGATTGTTGTGCACTGGAATCAAACGCAGTTTATGCCAGTGCTGATTTCGATAGGCCCAAGTATTCCCTTCTTGATCAATTGGCAAGGAAACGATCTCAGACACCCGCAAATCCTCATGCTTCCTGACATCGATCAGCTTTGTCTGCCAATTTGGATATTCTTTTGCCATCGAACCGATCAGGCCGTGTACACCGGCGTCGACCGGGTCGACAATATCATACTGATCAACACATTGCGTATCTGCCGTCACGACCGTCCAACTCATCTTCTTTTCTCCATAGCCTAAAGAGAGCATTGCCTTAATGAGCCTGAACATTTGATTCACGCCTTGATCTTGGGCTTCAATCATTTCGTCGCCGAATTCACTTTCTGTCACACGGGAAGGGGACAGCCACACAATATGGTCAAACGATCCGAGTGTTTCAAATTGGCTCCCAATCTCATGAATCGATGCGCTCGGCTCAATATACAGCTCCTCGGCAAACGGGAACTGCCTTTGAACAGCTTTTCTGCTGTTGTGATCCCCTCCAAGGATGACAACACGCTCATCAGCAGGCGGAATGCTGTTCTTCTCCAGTTGTACTTGATCCCATACCGGCGCCATAAGAAGCGCTCCATCAAGAGATGCCTTGATATCTGGTGACTTCGGCTCATCTTGCGGTTGTATTTCTTCCAGTACCCTTGAGGAAATACCCTTGATTCGTACACACACTCGGCCTTGTTCATCACATAGATCCATATCCAGTTTCTGTATTCTGTCCTCATTTGGACGAGATGTGACAGACACCCACATTTTATCTGTACACGGACTGAATATTTCTAGCTCTTGCAGCGCAAAAGGCAGAGAAAGCTGTTCGTCGCCGGAATTCAACTTCAACCCGATTGACGCTTGTAAAGCAGAGTCTGCCATACTTGGATGAAGAACGAATTCGTCCAGCGTGTGAGATATACCAGGAGGCAGGGAAAGCTCTGCCAGGGCTTGATTGCGGCTGATATAAAGCCGATCTATTCCTTGAAAACCAGGTCCGTATTTAATGCCGATCGCCTTAAATAATTCATAACATTGCTCGTGTGAGAGTGTGCTTAGGCAGCATTGATCTTGAAGCTCACTGATATCCTGAACTGGAATGTCTCCTGCCCCGCTGATTGCAGCACTGCCTTGACAGTGTATTTTCCGCCCATTGTGCGCATCCTCTGTAAAGATGTTAAAAGCAATCTCACCGTCCTGCTGGGGATCCAGACTGATATCGACTTGAACAGGCTGGCCATCCGCCACAATTGGCTGCACCCACACAACATTTTTGATGTGAACAACAGATTGTGTCTCTATGATTCCTCTCACTGATCTCGTAACGGCAGCATGAACCATCTCAAGATATGCCACACCCGGCATGACCGGGCTTCCCTTCACCTTATGATCGGTGAAAAAGAACTCAGCACCTGTAAAGGTTGAGCTGAAACGCTGCTCTGATAGATCGGATGTGTTGGACTGTACTAATGGGTGCAAAGCTGCTGTTTCGACACTAGGTGCTGCATGATGTGTGACTGCTTCCTCTTTCATATCCGTTATCCAGTAGCGTTCTTTTGCAAATGGATAGGTTGGGAGACTGATGCGTTTCGGCTGTTTGCCGCCATACAGTTTACTCCAATCTATTTCCATGCCTTTTATCCATAATTCAAGCAGTCTTTCATATATCACGGGCTCCCAGCTGTTATTGAGGATTTTCTGTATTTCATCATCTGATCTCAATGTCTGTACGATCCCTTTGTCTGCTCTGCCTGACATGTACTTCGCACTTGCATGTCCAGTGATAAAGAGGTTCAGTTTTTTCAACAAGTCCCCTGCCGAGACAGCGATGATCCCTAATCTCTCCTCCATTGCATCACGCCCCACTTGGAGTGTGTAGGCAATATCAGTGAGATCACGAGATGTAATAGATTGACTGCTGATAAAGTCTGCTAATTGCCGGGCTTGGTCTTTTAGACGATCTTCATCCTTTGCCGACAAGATAAAGATGCCCGGATGTTGTGCTGTCACAGCTGGCGCTTGTGCAGAATGAGTTGCTTCTTTTGGAATATATTCCTCAATGACCACGTGGGCATTGACGCCGCCTATGCCAAATGAACTGACGCCGGCGCGGCGCGGCAGCTCTCGGCCGGCTTCATCCTGCAGCGCCTGCCACTCTCTGGATTCCTGCACAATATAAAACGGGCTGTCCTCCAGTCTGATATACGGATTTATCGTTTCACTGTACAAACTCTTTACAAGCGTCTTATGTTTCAGCTGCAATAACACTTTAATGACACCCGCCACACCGGCGGCGAGCGATAAGTGACCGATGTTTGTCTTTGCAGATCCAAGTCCGCAATGACCGCTATGAACTGCCGGGTCTCCCGTTTTTTCAGACAGCTCTTTAAATGCCGCTTTTAAGCCGTTGATTTCTACTGGATCACCAAGCTCTGTTCCAGTTCCATGCGCTTCAATATAGGTCACGGTTCTTGGATCAATTCCCGCTTTTTCATATGCTGTTTTCACGACATCCGCCTGAGCCTTCGGATTAGGAGTCGTCAGAGAATTTGCGCGGCCTCCGTGGTTTACCGCACTTCCTTTGATGACACCGTAAATATGATCACCGTCTCGTTCAGCCGCTGTCAGCTTTTTCAGGAAGAGAATGCCGGCACCTTCACTGACTGCGAATCCATCGGCTCTATCAGAAAATGTTTTGCATCTTCCTTCTTTGCTCAGCGCCCCGGCCTTATCATAGGCGATATGGCCTTGAGGTGTTACAACTGTGTTGACACCTCCTGCAATCGCCATTTCACAGTTTCCGTTTTCAATTGCGCAAACCGCATGATGAATGGCGACCAAAGAGCTTGAGCATGCAGTGTCGATCGGTTCGCTCGGTCCATGAATGTTCAGAAAATAACTGACTCTATTCGGTCCTGCAGAAGGACTCATGTTCGCAGCTGCCGAGCCTTCGATGTCTACATTTGACAAAAGCGAACTGTACCCCGTGTTTCCAGTCCCGATATAGATACCCGTTTTGGTTCCTGACAGGCTTCGCGCTGAGTATCCCGCTTCTTCTATCGCCTTCCACGCATAGGTCATTAACAGGCGCTGCTGAGGCTCCATCTGTTCCGCCTCAAGCGGAGATATGCCGAAGAACAATGGATCAAAGTCAGCTACTTCATCTATAAAACCGCCCCATTTGACGTTTGTTTTATTCGCTTCTTTTAGAGGGTCTCCGTAATACTCCTGCCAATCCCAGCGGTCTTTTGGAACCTCTGTAATACAATCTACGCCCGCTTTCAGATTCTTCCAGTATTCCTCGATGTCCTTTGCCTTCGGAAAAACGCCGCTCAGCCCCACAATCGCAATAGGCTCAGGCCCGTGATCAGCTGCCTTTTGCACTGGCGTTACCGAAGGTTTTGCAAAGCGGTTTTCAGCTGAAAATGTCATGTTTTTTATGTTTTTTTCTACAGGTTGTAAAGGCTGCTCAGCTTTGACAGGCGTTTGAACTGTAAAGGCATTTGGATATTCTTCTGACAGATACGCTGCAAATGCATAAACAGTTGCGTGTTCGAAGAAGATCGTAGGCGTGAGATCCAGCTTGTACTGCTCATTCAGTGTATTTGCAAATTCAGTCAACGTTATCGAATCAAATCCATATTGATTAAATTCCATATCCGGGTCAATCTCTTCAGGTTTGATTTTGAGCAATTGAGAGATTGCTTGCTTTAAAGCTTCTTGAATATGGTCAAACAAACTGTCTTGGTCCATTTTTGCTTCAGATGTCACCGGTACCTGCACTGTTTTCATTGGAACATCATCAGAAGACGGTTTTTGAGTCAGCTTTTCCCTCATCATGTCTCTGATCCCTTCCATGACGATGACGTGATCTTTGCCAAATGCCAAACCTTTATACAGCGCCTGAATGCCGGTCTCGGTCCGCATTGGAGTCACACCTGTGTTTTTCAAAGTCATGTTTTCAATTTCTTTATTCGCGCGCATGCCGCCTTCTTTCCAGAGCGGCCAATTGATCGACAACGTTTGTCCGTGCCTGTACATGGCGGTCACAAGCGCATTTCGATAAGCTGCATAGCTGTCCATAAACGCGTTAGCCATCGCATAATCCGCCTGCCCTACGCTGCCGGCAACACTTGATATTGAAGAAAAGAGGATAAAGAAATCTAATGCGAGATGCTCGGTTGCCTCATCCACATTCACAAGTCCTTTTACCTTAGGTGCGAGAACTTGTGTCAGCTCTTCATTGGTTTTGTTCACGAGATAGTTATCTTTAATCAGCCCTGCGCTGTGAATGACGCCATTCAAGTCCCCGTAATCAGACGTGATGCTTGTGATGAGCTCGGAGGCTTCCTCTGCTTGTGTCACATCAATCCGTCTGTATTCTGCGCGAGCCCCTAAGCGCTGAAGTTCGTTTAGCTGTACCTGCTGATCCGGATTCAACGCAGATCTGCCTGTCAGAATGAGCACAGGCTGTTCGGCTTGACGAGCAACCTCTTTTGCAAAAATAAACCCGAGTCCTCCTGCACCGCCCGTGATGAGGTATACACCCTTATCTCTCCACGGCAGGCTTATGTCCTGATCAGCCATTTGCATTTCACGTAATTCATTGATGTACCGTTTGCCATTTTCATATTTGATGTGCTGATCTCCTGCGTGTCTTTTATTCTCTTTCAGTTTTTCTATAACACTTTCAATGTTTTCGTTTGAATCGATCTCAATCGTCTGGCCGATCAATTTTTTGTTCTCCAGGCTGGCGGTTTTATGGAGCGCCGATAGCCCTGAGAATGAGTACTGTTTTCTTTGGGCAGAAGTTAGAAGCTGGATCAGGACATTGCCCTGCGGCTTGCTTTTGAGAAGGCTCTGTACTGTCTCAAGCGCTTGTTCGGCATAATCTTGGAACCTCTCTGCCAGTCCTTCGCGGAAAGACTCCAAAACGATGCATTCCGCTCCTATCATTCTTGATTCAATGCTGTCTTTTGAGAGGCCATCCATGTCACAAAGCATGACAATGTGCCGTTCGTAATGAGGCTCAGGATTTTCTTTTTCACAAGCCTTAGGCACCCATTGTTCTTCAAACATCAGGGTTTCCAGCGTTTGATCAGGTTTTGCCGATCCAGAGCCGCCTTCAGCTGCCCTGAAAGACAATCCTTTCATCCGTACGCAAACATTGCCGTTCTCATCTAACATATCAATATCCCGTTTTTGTACTTTATCAGTTGCCTTGCTGCCTTGACTGTATCTTGCATATACCCACATTTCTGAAGAGCATGCTCCGAAGACTTCAAGCTCTTGGACCGCAAAAGGCAGTGTCAGCTGGTTATCCCCCGCGCCTGTTAAAATGCTCGATGCCTGCAAAGCAGAGTCCATCAACCCCGGGTGCATGTTGTATTGGCTGAGCGTATCTAAAGCAGACGGATGCAATGACAATCTTGCTAAAACAAAATGTTCGGCTGTATAGATTTTTTTCATCCCGCGGTAAGCAGGACCATATTCAAAACCGATCATTTGATAGGTGTCATATACTTCAGTAACGCTGAAATCGCTTTGCTGACACTGCTCCCGCAAGGATTGCAAGTCAACCACCGGCAGGTTTTCAGCAGGACTTATTACAGCACTGCCTTGGCTGTAGACGATTGACTGTTCGCCTGCAGCGTCTGGATTACCGTAGATTTCATAAGAGATTTCACCATTTTCTCCCGGTAAAAGCCTGATGTGTACGTGCTGCGGCTGATCCTCTACAACAATAGGCCGCACCCAAACCGCATTCTTTAGCTTCATGGTGCACGGAACACCTTGTACCTCTGCTGCCTGTTCGACAGCCGCCCGCGCCAATTCAAGATGTGCCACTCCCGGCAAGATCCGTTGGCCTTTGACAACATGATCGGCAAGGAAAAATTCTTCTCCCGTATAGATGGAGCTAAATCTTTGTTCCGAGAGGTTCGATGTGTTTTGATGCATTAATGGATGGAGCACGGCTCCGCCAAGGCGGGAGGCTGCTTTGTTTGCTTCAGGGCTGCCGCTTTTTTGAATATGATCAGAGATCCAATAACGGTCTTTTGCAAAAGGATATGTCGGCAAGCTGATGCGCTTTGGTAGATTCTCGCCATACAGTTTCGTCCAGTCTACATCAAGCCCCTTTACCCATAACTCAAGCAGTTTTGCGTACTTTCCCCGTTCCATCCATTTTTCAACGGCTTCTTGAATCTCTTCGTCCTCTGTCAGCATTTGCAGCGTGCCTTTATCAATCCTGCCTCTAAATAAATCCTCCACATCGCTTTTGCCTGCTGCAAAGTCTTTTAACTTTTGCTGTAAATCCTCAATGGAACCAGAAATAATCCCGAGACGTTCTTCCATCGCATCCCGTCCGGCTTGCAGTGTATAAGCGATGCGGGTGAGATTTACGTCACTATATGTTTCCTTATCAATCGCATCTGCCAGCTGCTGTGCATATTCTTTTAGCCGCGCTTCATTTTTAGCCGATAAAACGAAGATACCCGGATGTTCAGGTGTGATGGACGGTATAATCTCATCGGCTGCTTCTGGAATATATTCCTCAATAATCACGTGAGCGTTTACGCCGCCGATCCCAAATGAACTGACACCTGCTCGGCGAGGTAGCTCTTCTCCCCGTTCATTTTTCATCGCTTTCCATTCTTCCGTTTCCCGTACGATATAGAACGGACTGTCTTTCAGCTGAATGTACGGATTCACGGTTTCGCAGTGAAGACTTTTCACTAAGGTTTTGTGCTTAAGCTGCAATAATATTTTAATGATCCCTGCTGCACCGGCTGCCAGCGATAAGTGGCCGATGTTTGTCTTCACAGACCCTAATCCGCAATAAGGATTGGCTGATGGATCTCCTTCATTCACACCCAGTGCTTTAAAAGCTGATTTCAATCCGTTAATTTCAACCGGATCTCCAAGCTCCGTCCCGGTTCCGTGCGCTTCAATGTAGGTTACGGTTTTCGGATCGATTCCCGCTTTTTCATATGCCGACTGAATGACATCCGACTGCGCCTTCGGATTAGGCGTCGTTAAAGATGCTGCACGGCCGCCGTGATTGATTGCGCTGCCTTTTATGACTCCGTAAATGTGGTCTCCCGCTTCTTCAGCCGCTTTTAATTTTTTCAAGAACAGGATGCCGGCCCCTTCTCCATGGGCAAAACCATCGGCTTGATTCGAAAACGTTTTGCATTTTCCTTCTTTACTCAGTGCCCCCGCTTTATCAAAGCTGATATACACCTCAGGAAGGATAATTGTATTCACGCCGCCGGCCAATGCCATGTCACAAGTGCCTTCCTCAATTGAGGAGATGGCGTGATGGATAGCCACCAATGAGCTGGAGCAAGCTGTATCAATCGGTTCGCTCGGCCCATGCAGATTAAGAAAATAACTGACCCGGTTCGGACCGACTGAAGGGCTTGTATTGGCCGCCGCTGAGCCTTCTACTGCCGAGTTGGCTTTTGACAAAAGGGAGCTGTATCCTGTATTTCCCGTTCCGATGAAGACGCCTGTTTTTGTGCCAGACAGACGTTTCGCCGAATATCCTGCATCTTCGATCGCTTTCCAGGCGTAAGTCAACAGTAAGCGCTGCTGAGGTTCCATTTGTTCCGCTTCACGCGGGGAAATGCCGAAGAATAATGGATCAAAATCTGCAATTCCGTCAATAAAACCGCCCCATTTTACGTTCGTTTTATTGACTTCCTTCGCCGGGTCACCTTCATATTCCCGCCAATCCCAGCGGTCTTTCGGAATTTCCGTCATGCAGTCTTTGCCCTCTTTTAAGATCTTCCAGTATGCATCAACATCTTTCGCCATAGGGAAAATCCCGCTAATGCCCACAATGGCAATAGGCTCATGCCCAGCATCACTCTGTGCGGCGTTTGGCAGCGTGACTTGCTGCTTCCGGCGTCTTTTAGCTTTGACATGTAAGGCTTGCTCCTGTTTGGCAGCAGGCTGAACCTGGGCCGATGCTGCGCGCACAGCAAATGTCTTCGCAAACACCGCTTGATATTCTTCTGACAAATGCTTGCCAAACGCATGAATCGTCGGGTGGTCAAAAAAGACGGTTGGCGTCAGCTCTAATTTATAGGCGCGATTGATATGGTTGGTGAATTCCGTCATTGAGATAGAATCAAATCCATACACCGTCATCTCGGCATGATCTTCAATCGTTTCAAGCTTAACCTTTAACAGCTTGGCGACCTCCCGCTTTAACATCGCCTTTACTTTATCCAGCAAATTGTCTGTATCAATGTTCTTTGCTTGTTCAGTCATGCTCTCTGTTTCCTTCTTTTCCATAGGTACCGAGGCGGTTTTTGCCAGCATGTTTTGTTTTATCTTCTGCACATCGCCTTCGATCACCATTACTTGGTTTGCTTCGGAATGAAACGCTTGATATAATGCCTGAATTCCTTTTTCTGCTCTCATAGGAACAATCCCGGCCATTTGCACAAGTCTTTTCTCTGTTTCTTGATCGACCTTCATGCCGCCCTCGCTCCATAACGGCCAGTTTACAGAAAGTGTCTTCCCGTGCCGCTGGCTGAGGTCGGCAAGCCTATTTCGATAGCTTGCATACATATCCATAAATACATTGGCAGCCGCATAGTCAGACTGACCGATGCTTCCTAAACTTCCAGAAAGTGATGAAAAGAGAATAAAGAAGTCCAACGGCAAATCCTTGCTTGCTTCGTCTAGGTAAACAAGTCCTTTTACTTTAGGCGCCAGTACGTCGTGCAGGTCTTCGGCTGATTTATTGACCATGTAGCTGTCTTTGATGATTCCCGCGCTGTGAAGAATGCCGTCCAGACGGCCGTATGTTTTCTGAATTCTGTCAATAAGCTGGTAGACTTCAATCTTATCGGTAACATCTGTTTGCTGATAGGTGACCTCAGCCCCCTTGCCGTGAAGCTCTTTAAGCTTATTGCTTTTACTTTCGCTAAGAGGCGAGCGGCCTGTCAGAATCACTGTCGCATTCTTCGTTTGTTCCGTGATTTCTTTTGCAAAAATAAGGCCTAAGCCTCCGGCACCACCTGTAATGAGATAAACGCCATCATCTTTCCACGGCTTGCTGATGTCTTGGTTTGCCGTTTTGATGTCACGCCAATCAGCAATGTATCGTGTGCCGTTGTGATATTTGATATATGAATCGCTGCTCATTTGATTTTCTATCAGTTTGCCAGCTATGCCTTCTCCGCTTTCTTCACTGCTGACTTCAATCATTTGGCCGGTTAGTTTGGCATTTTCCTGCTCGGCCGTTTTTAGCAGTCCAATCAACCCTGAAAACAATTGCTGTTCTCCTTCGGCAAAGGTTACGATCTGAATGAGAATGCCGCCTATCGGTTTCGTGCGAGTGATCTCTTGTACCTTCTTAAACACTTGTTCCGTATAAGAATGGAAACGCCCATCCACTGAAGAAGGCCTTGCTTCCAAGCTATATACATGGACATCCTCGATCGCTGCTTCAATCTGTTTTCTCGTCTCATTGTCATATTCACATAGGAACACGAGATGCTCTGCATATTTTTTTGCCGCCGCGCCTTCAGCTGCCTTTTGTTCTTGCCAAACGGGCTGAAGCAATAAAGTTTCAGCGTTTATTTTTGATGATTCGGTTTGTATATCAGCCTCCATCACTCTCGTCGAAAATCCTTTCATCCGCACGTAAATCGTGCCATGCTCATCGCATAGATCAATATCGACTTTCTGTATCAGATCCCCTGGTTTATTTTTCACGTTGAATTGAACATAAACCCACATGTCAGTGACACATTGATGAAAGACCTCAAGCTCCTCCAGGGCAAACGGCAGTGCTGCCTTAAAGTCTTTACTGTCTGACAGCTCCGCTCTGACGACGTTTTGTAAATATTCAGCCGCCTGTAACGCCCCGTCCATTACACTTGGATGAAGAACATAATCGGCCAACGTATGCATGACAGATTCTGGCAGTGATAATTTCGCAAGCAGCTGACCCTCGCCTTTATATACGGCCTCTACACTCTTGTAACCGGGGCCGTAATCGGCGCCGATCATTCCTTCATAAAACAAGGCAGCGTCCATTCTGCTTTGATCACATCGGGTCTTGATCTCAGCAAGATCCAGCGCTTTTTCTTGCTTTACCTGCATCAATTCCGCTATACCCTGGTTATATACAACTGGTTCTGCATCAACAGATTCCGGCTCACCATACATCCGATAAAGAATGTGTCCGCCGTCTTCATCATAAAGTCCGATGTTTACGTGAACCGGCTCATCTCCTGCTACAACCGGACGAACCCACACGACATTTTTCAGCCTGATTCCAGTTTCATGATCCTCCAATTCGCCAATTCCTTGTTCTATAGCGGCTCTTGCCATTTCAAGCGTGACCGCCGCCGGCAAAATCGCCATGCCTTTAATGATATGCTCGGCAATAAAATACTCTTGTCCTGTGAAGGTGGAGCTGAACCGCTGCTCTGACAGAATCGATGTATTATGGTGCACCAAAGGATGCAAACGCGATGGTTCAATTGTTGTGATAGCGCTGGTGCCGCTTTCAGGCCAGTACCGTTCTTCAGCAAAAGGGTATGTCGGCAAGCTGATGCGGCGCGGCGTCGTATTTTGGTAAAGCCTCCGCCATTCAACGTGAAAGCCTTTTGCCCACATCTCGGCAAGCTTTTTCAATTCTTCTTTTGATATCCGTGATGCAGCCAGTTCTTCCGCTTCAGCGTTTCCAAGCAACTGTTCAGCGGATGTCATTCTCGTTTTTTCTACTTGAATACAGCCTTCTGCGAGCGGCTTTCCATTCACAAAAGCTTCCAGCTGCTGTTTCCATTCTTCCAGATCGTTCGCTATAAAAACGACCCTGCTGTCCATTGCTTCCCGGCCGACCTGGAAGGTGTATGCAAAATCTCTTAGAGAGATATGCGTTTGCTTGTTTTGACTGATATAGGTCAGCAGCTCCTTTACGTATGCTTGGAGCCGTTCACTATTTTTTGCTGATACAGGAATGATATAGGGCTGATCGCCTTCGTTCCCTGCCCATGCAGAAAGGGTTTCATATTGCTCAAATATAGCATGGGCGTTAGTGCCGCCAAGACCGAATGAACTCAGAGCCGCCCGGTGGACACCTTCACTTTTCTTTAACGGCTCTCGTTCGCGGACAACATAAAAGGGAGAGCTTTCAAAGTTTATATTCGGATTCGGCTCCGTACAGTTGATAGTCGGTGCAAGTTCATTATGGTATAAGCTCATCGCAACTTTAATGCATCCGGCTAACCCAGCAGCCGTATCTAAATGGCCAATATTCGTTTTCACTGAACCAATTCCGCAAAATTGTGTTTTGTCGGTGTATTGCTTGTACACTTTATTTAAAGCAGACAATTCAATAGGATCGCCTAATTTCGTTCCCGTTCCGTGCGCTTCAATATAACTGACCGTTTCGGGATGGATGTTGGTTTGATCCAATACATGCTGTATCACTTCTGTTTGGCCTTTTACACTTGGCGCGTAGAAGCCTGCCTTATCTGCCCCATCATTATTAATGCCTATTCCGCGCATAATGGCATAAATATGGTCTCCGTCTTTTATGGCATCCACAGCTTTTTTCAGCAGGATAACCGCTACGCCTTCACCTCCGGCCATTCCATCCGCTGAAGCATCAAACGCCTTAACATGACCGTCGCTTGAAAAATTCAATCCGTTTTGGTGTACGTAGCCGATCGCTGATTGAGCGTGCAATGTCGCGCCTCCGACAAGCGCATATTGAGATTCGCCTGATGTCAGGCTTTTGTATGCCTGATACAAGCCGACTAGTGATGAAGAACAATTAGAATGAACAAAGTAGCTTGGCCCTTTTAATCCGAGCTTATGTGAGATCATCGTCGGGATGGTTCCGCTTTGGGCTAAAACCCATGAGACATAGCCATCCGGTGATTCATGCCCTTCTGTTGCCTCCTTCGGCAATAACGTTCTGTATGAATTGTTGCTCGCAGACATATATACACTTGTGCCCGGAATCTCCTTTGCCACATATCCTGCATCCTCAATCGCTTTCCAGGAATGCAGCAATAAGAGGCGGAGCTGAGGGTCCATATACTCAGCATCTTTCGGAGAAATTTGAAAGAAACCAGGGTCGAATAAGTCTTTCCCCTCGATCGCAGATTGCACAGGCACATAGTCAGGATGTTGAATCAATTCTTCCGGAACTCCGTTTTCGCGAAGCTCTTCTTCAGAGAAGAACTGAATGCTTTCTTTGCCTTCCTTGATGTGATTCCAAAAATCATGATGATTTTTCGCACCCGGAAATTGGCAGGATATCCCCACAATCGCAACACTATCGTCAAAATAAGGAGGGATCGTCTGCTGCTGGTATTTTCCATCTCTTTTGAGATCATCTTCGTCTTCATTTCGAGTTATGGCTTTTTCTGAGTTTTTCATCTCCAAAATGTATTGGCTTACTGCACGGATCGTGGAATATTCGAATAGCTCGGTAACACTAAATTCACAATCCAATTCTTTTTTGATTCGTTCAGCCACAGCTACAGCCAGAAGCGAATCACCGCCCGCATCGAAAAATCCGTCTTCCGGTCCAAATCCGCTGACCTTGAGCGTTTCCTCCCAAATGCGAAGCACCTGATCCTCTATTTCCGTTAACTGCAAGCGATTTGGTTTCTTTTTATTGAAAACAATCTCGCGTTTTTCCAGTTCTTTACGGTTCACTTTCCCGCTGGGCGATAACGGCAGCTCATCTAAGCGGATAAAGTGTGAAGGTATCATATATTCCGGCAGACTGGATTTTAGATGACGGCGCAACTCTTTTGGATCTGCAGAGGAATGGCCGCTTTCCTCTGTATAATAAGCAGCGAGCTGTTGATGGCCTTCCAGCTGCTTCACCACGACCGCCTGATCTAAAATGCCCGGATATTCACTCAGCTTTGTTTCTATTGCGCCCAGTTCGACGCGAAAACCGCGTATTTTGACCTGGCTGTCAATCCGACCTAAATATTCTATGTTGCCGTCAGGAAGCCATCTTGCTGAATCACCTGATTTATAAAGCTTGGTCCCTGGTTCAAATGGATTGTCAATAAATTTTTCAGCCGTGAGGCCAGGCTTATTATAGTAGCCTCTTGCCAAGCCGGCTCCCGCGATGCAAAGCTCACCAGGCTTTCCAATCGACACAGGCATCAAATGCTGGTCCACAATATAAAGTTTCACGTTGGAGACAGGTTTTCCAATCGGCGTATGGTGACTTGCAATATCCCCGTTTCCACATCCGAAATACGCAGCATAAATGGAGGCTTCCGTAGGTCCGTAAATATTTTCAACACGGCAGTTTTTAAAGATTGATACCGCCTTTTTCACTAATTCTTTAGGGAAAGCTTCACCCGCAACCATCATATACTTGAGCGGTCCATCCTCTGTGAACTGCTTGTTGTCTTTCGCCGTTTCTAAAAAAACATGGAGCATAGCCGGTACAAAATTAATATGGCTCACTTTGTATTTTTCAATATAATCCATGCACTGCTGCGGTGATTTCTCTCCATTAGGCGGAAGAATCACAAGGCGGCCGTTTCCGATAAACCATCCAAATAATTCCGAGATCGATACATCGAACGCATAGTTCGTCTTCAGTAAATATGCATCCTCAGCAGTCACGGGATAGTGAGATTCAAGAAAATTTAGGGTATTCATAATGCTCCTATGCTCGACCATAACCCCTTTAGGCTGTCCAGTGCTTCCCGATGTGTAAATGATATAAGCGAGATGCTCCGGTTTTACTTCCCGTTTTAAACCGCTGCTTTGCTGATCTGTATAATCATTCCGGCAAGCCAACTCGATATTGATAGCTTTTACATGGCTGCCAATTAATCCGCTGATCGTATGATGAACGTTAGGTTGGGTCAGGACAATGGATGCCTGACTGTCTTTGAGCATGTACTCCAACCGTTCTTGCGGGAAGCTTGGATCTAACGGCACATACGCTCCGCCGGCTTTCAGTATTCCTAAAATCCCGATGATCATATCAAACGAACGCTCTGCACAAATTCCAACAGGGTGTTCAGGTCCAACCCCCTGATGTTGAAGATAGATTGCCAAAGATGTGCTTTTTTCATCTACTTCTTTATATGTAAGAGACCTGTCTTCGAAAATCACAGCAACCGCATCCGGGGTTTGTTTCGCTTTTTCCTCAAACACTTCATGTATACACTTGTCATTTGGCGTGTTTGTGCTTGTCGCATTCCATTGTTCCAGTAAACTGTTTTGTTCTTGATGTAACTGTAAAGAGTAGGTTTCAAGCGGCAAAGACGGATCCTCCATCATGTGTTGCGCGAGCTTCATATAGTTCTCCATCATGCTTTCAATGAAGGACAATTCATATAGATCAGGGTTGTACAAAAGGTGAAGCACTGTTTCATTTTCTTGCTCATATATCTCGAGTGCCAGCTCAAATTCTCCCTCTTGCCGAATATCCTCAATATATTCAATGCCAAGCGTTTGATATGGTTCAAGCGCTTTTTGCAAGCCTGTTGTCTGAAAGAAGTTTTGGTACAGAAAGGCTGTTTGAAAAACCGGCGAATCCGCGGCCGAGCGGTCTACATTCAGCTCTCTTACCAATGCTGGGAACGGATATGCCGCATGGTCCAGACCGTCAGCCATTGTCAGCTGCAGTTCCCGAATAAATGCTGTAAATGGCTGAGATCCGATATTCTTGCTTCGAACAGCCATCATGTTGATAAAGTAACCGATAAGGGTTTCAAAGCTATCTTCATGCCGCCCCATTGTCGGAACGCCGACAATGATATCTTTTTGTTTTGTATAGTGATGCAGCAGGACCTTGTAAATGGAGAGAAACACAACCGATTCATTCACATGATTGGTGCGGGCAAACGATTTGATTTGATTTCTCAGGTGATGAGGGAGCAAGCTTTTATATGCTTGCCCCTTGAATTTTCGTGCTGAAGACCGCGGGCGGTCAGCTTGAAGATCAAGAACTGGCAGATTCCCAGACAACTGTTCTTTCCAGTAAGCGAGATGCTCTTCCCCTTCTCTGCTATTCAGCATCCGGGTTTCCCAATCGACAAAATCGTAATAATCAGCTGTTAGCGGCTGCGGCACGGGCTCAATCCCATTCACTAATTCTTGATACGCCTTAAAAAGTTCCGATATCAATGTCAGCATCGACACACCGTCAAATATGATATGGTGAATCGTTATGAGCACAATGCATTCTTCTTTTGATCGATGAAAAAGATGTGTGCGCAATAACGGACCAGCTTCCAAATGAAAAGGTTCTTTTGCTTTTTCTTTTAGAAAAGGCAATATCTCTGCTGATTTGATCGCTGAAATATCCTCTTCCTCAAAACAAAGAGCTTCTGACGACTGAACCGTTTGAAATGGAATGCCATTCTCCTCTTGAATCACACTGGTTAAAACAGGATATTGTCTCTGCACAAACAGAAGGGCTTTCTTGAACGTCTCTGCATGTATTCGTTTGCTGATGCGAAAGCATAAAGGAATATTATATGCACTCATATCAGGAGACATTTTCTGAAGCATCCACAGTCCTTTTTGTCCTTCTGAAAGCGGGCTTTTCAACTGCCGCTTCTTGCCTTGAAGATGTTCTTCTACCTCAGAAATGGTTAATTCTCCTGATCTGAAGGCATCGAGAATTTCTTTATGATTCATACGATTTACTCCCTTCTATGATGTTTTGCACACTCTTAAAATCCAATTTTCCTTGCGCCACCCCTTGCATCAATCCGATGATTTGCTCGTCTGTATACGTGCCCTTTGTTTGATGTGCTGCCGCGCTTTGATTCTGTCTTTCTGCTTTTAATGCCAAATGAGCGGATAGAGTTTGAACTGTCTGACATTCAAGGATTTCCCGGCCGGTCATCTTCATCTGCGTGGTTTTTTCGATATGACGCATCAATTTTCGGCCAAGAATTGAATCCATCCCATAATCCAGAAAGTTTCTTTTGAAATTGATGCGATCCTCAGATATGCCCAACTCTCGTGCTAAAAATTGAACAATGATCTTTTGCATGTGCGTTTCCCCATTAGGCTCGTCAACCTCTTTTTTCATGTCTTGTGTATGCGGTTTAGCGGCCTCTGATTGATGATTGCCTGACGAAACCCAATACCGCTCCCTTGCAAATGGATAGCCAGGTAAAGGGAGCATCCGAACGTCATCACCTTCATGAAGGAGCTCCCAAGGAATCTGATATCCTTTCACCCAACATTCCGCAATGTTTTCCAAATTTCTTTCTTTTGCGAGAATTTGCAGGACTGCTTCATCCTGTTCTTCTATCATCCCTTCCGTATGTCCTGTATAAAGAGATGCCTGTTGGCCTGATACCCCACCATTCTTCATTGCTTCCGCATATTCCTTCAATATTCGCACCAATTGCTCCTGATTGTTCACAACAATCGCGAGCCTTGCTTCCATGGCTTTTCTCCCCGCCTGAAGTGTATATGCAACATCAGGTAAAGAAAGGTTTTGATTCTGCTCAAGATACGCAATCATGCGGCTGACAGCATCCTGAAGCCGATCGTCATTTTGGGCTGAAAGCACGATGACCTGCGGGGGTTCAGCTGACTCTTTATGCCGTTGTGTGATCGGCTGCTCATCCGTGATGTATTCTTCAATGACTGCATGCGCATTGGTGCCGCTGATTCCTGTCGTGCTGATTGTTCCCATCCTCGGCTTCTGATTTTTCCTGATCCATGGACGGTTCTCTTTGCATAGCACAAACGGGCTTTCTTTAAACTGAATATACGGGTTGTCCGATTCACAATGATGAGTAGCCGGAATGGTCTTGTTTTTCATTGCCATCAGCATACTGATTAAAGCAACCACCCCTGACGCTGCAAATGTGTGTCCGATTAACGGTTTAATCGAGCTGATCATGCAGAATTGCTTCTGCTTCGTATATTTGCTGAACACGCTCGTTAACGCTTGGACCTCAAGCGGATCTCCAAGATTTGAGCCGGTACTGTGCGCCATCACATATTGAATATCGAGTGGGTTGATTTCATTTTTTTCATAAATGTTTTCGATCAATTCTGCCTGGCTAAAAGGATTTGGTGCAGTAATGCCATTGGTTTTGCCATCGTAATTCACACCGCTGGCCTTTATGCAGCCATAAATGTGATCTTTATCTTCAATGGCCTTTGATAATGGTTTCAGGAGAACAGCAGCTACCGCTTCACCTGGCACCAGACCATTGGCATCCTGGTCAAACACTTTACATTGTCCATTTGGAGAAAGCATTTCGGCTCTTGTCAGCGCTTCAAAAGACATTTGAGAAATATTCAGGCTGACGCCGCCGGCTAAAGCCATTTCACAATCTCCCTGACGCAGGGCTGAACATGCCTGATGAATCGCCACAAGTCCAGATGAACATGCCGCTGTCAACGCCATATTAGGCCCTTTTAAATCTAATGCGTATGCGATTCGCGCAGATAATGTGGCGTTTTGCGTTCCGTTAATGTAATCCGTATCTCCGATTAAATGCGCATATTCACCTTCTTCCACACCTACGTAAACACCGCAGGATTTTCCTTTTATCCGATGTCCCATATAGCCAGCGTCTTCAAACGTGTGCCATGCTTCCTCTAGAAAAATGCGCTGGCGCGGGTCCATGCTTTCGGCTTCTTTAGGCGATATTTGAAAAAACAGTGGATCAAATCGGTCTATGTTCTTCAAAAATGCGCCCCATTTTGGGACTGCTTTTTCTGGATCTCCGTCAGCACCACCCCAGTCGCGGCGTTCTTTCGGGATGTCAGAGATACAATGTTTGCCGTTTTTCAGATTGTCCCATAGCTCATGGATCGAATCAGCTTGAGGAAACCTGCCACTCATTCCGATAATGGCGATAAGCTCGGCGTGAGACTGCCTGTCGCTCTTATGATTGCTTTCTGGTACGGGAGCTGCAGGAATTTCCACTTCAGCTTCAGGGGGCTTTTGTGCCTCAGATGCATCATCCCGGTAAAGTGCTTCGATCAGCTCTTTGTGATCCGTTAAGAAGAAGCCGATCAATTCTTGTAAAGTCGAATAGCCAAAAAATAAAGCCGGTGTCACTTCGATGTTGAAATGCTTTGATAGCACATTCGAGAATTTAGCCAAATAGATCGAATCAAATCCGAAGTCGGCCCAATTTTTGTTCAAATTCAGCTTGTCCTTTGAGATTTTAAGCAATGCGTGAATATGTTCTTTCAGATCGTGTTCTAAACGCTTTTCAATGCTTAGCGTTTTGATCTCTTCCCTTTTTTCTTGTGCTGCAGGTGCTTGAATGGCCGGTTCCGGAACGGCTGGTTCAGTCATTCCTAAAAAGCGGCTGACCCGGCTGGACTGGCCAGCGATCACGAGATGCTGAGCATCCTGCTGAGACAGGATGTGTTCAAATAGACGGATGCCTTCATCGGCTTCTAAGAAGCGCTGACCGCTTGATTTCAGGTACATATCGGTTGTTCCTTCATCACCGATCTTCATTCCGCCATCCTTCCATACAGGCCAGTTGATGACAAACGTTTTTCCGCTATGAAGCTCATTTCTGTATTGTGCATAAGCCATTTGGAACCGATTCCCGATTGCATAATCACAACAGCCAAAATCTCCTAAAATAGCAGAAGACGAAGAAAAATAACAAATAAAATCAAGGGCTTCATTTTTAAGCCATTCATCAAGCGCTATCGTGCCGTTGACTTTCGGTTCAATGATGCGCCGGAAGCTTTCGATCTCTTTGTCAAAAATAGTAGAATCGCTTTCGATCCCGGCTGCATGAATAACACCATTGATGGTACCAAATCGATCTTTCCCTCTTTTTACGCAGTCTCCCATCGCGATAGGATCTGAAACATCTGCTTCTGCATACATGGCTTCGCCGCCTAGATCCTTTAATTCTTTTAATTTCTTTTGCTTTTCGTCATTGAAAGGCGACCTCCCTGTCAAAATCAGGTTTGCGGCATAGTGTTTAGCCAAATGCTTGGCGAATAAATAACCGAGCCCTCCTAAACCGCCTGTCATTAGGTAAGTACCGCCAAATTTCAATTTGCTGTTGTTCGGTTGTATCGTGGTCTGTTCAATGTGACATACACATCGTTTCCCATTTTGATACAAAACGGTTTGTTCAGTTGAAGCCTGTAATTCCGTCCAGATTTTTCGCGCCCAATCCTCCATCGATTCTTGATCTGCCGGCTGAAAGATCCCAGTCACTTTTGTGTGTGGAAGGACAAGCACGAGTGAACGTTCGAAGCCAATCCATGATTCCAGATAGCTCCGGTCAAGACCATTTTCAAAACGTCCTGCCAGCAGCAGCCGTGAAGGGTGAAGCTTTGCTGCAGTCATACCTTGTAATAGATAGACAATACAGGAATGGTCCTTTATACAGCTCGCGTCTTCCGCAGGCCACAAATAGAGGATTGCATCTGGCTCTCCATGTTCCGCCTGAATGCTCTGGAAGGCTTTTTCAAAAGTGACGGGTTCTTGCCGCACAATCTGATAGCTGTTTTGAGATTGTTTGCTGTACACCTCGCCCTGTGAAATAAAAATGATCTTGGTGTCCTGATCAACATTTTTCACAGATGCAGCGAATGCGTTTTGCTTTTCTCTATCCGTCAGAAAACAGATGAGCGTTTTGAAACGTTTCGATGTGAGAGTTGCCGGCTCTTCTTTCCACACTTCTTGAAAAGTCATAACCTCGAAATGCTCTTCTGGTTGCAGTTCATGATTCTGTTCTATACGCGCCGGATCCTTTGCCGGGCTTGGTACCCAGTAACGTTCTTTTGCAAATGGATATGCCGGAAGACTGATCCGGACAGGCGTTTGGCTTCCGTACAGCTTGCCCCAGTCAAAAGACAAGCCTTTCACCCAAAGATCCAGCAGTTTCGTGTATTTTCCTTTGCTCATCCATGCCTCTATGATTTTTTCCGTATCTTCATCAGCTGATAAGACGGCTAATGCTTTTTTGTTGTCATCGATGCGATCCAGGTACAGGCTGTCTGCTTTGTTTTCGATAAAATCGTTCAGCTTTCTCTCAAGATCCTCTAATGATTCCGCTATAAAGCCCAGCCGTTCCTCCATTGCTTCACGGCCCGTTTGCAAAGTATAGGCGATCCTGATTAGATCTGTTTCGCTGTACCTTTTTTCTTGAATGGCTGTGAGCAGCTGTTCCGCTTTTTCTTGCAGCCGTTCCCTGTTTTTCGCTGACAGCACAATCAACGCAGGAGAATGAGCTTCAGGAGTCTGCGCTTCTGTTCTCGGAATATATTCTTCCAGAATCATATGTGCATTGGACCCTCCTGCGCCAAAACTGCTCAATCCGGCACGTCTCGGCACCTCTTGCCCGTCAATCACCGGGCGTTTCCATTCACCAAGATGCTGCTGAACGACAAACGGAGTATGGCTGAATTCAATGTTTGGATTCAATCGCTGAGAATGCAAAGATGGCGCAATTTGGCCGTATTTAAACTGAAAAAGAATTTTTGTCAGCCCGGCGATGCCGGCTGCACTTTCACAATGGCCGATATTTGATTTGCTGGAGCCAATCGCGCAAAACTGTTTCTCTTGCGTATCTTCCTCAAATGCTTTTGCTAATCCCGCTATCTCAATCGGATCTCCTAATGCGGTGCCTGTTCCATGCGCCTCCAGATAACTGATGGTCCGGGCAGGAATGTTGGCGCTCTCAATCGCTTCTTTAATCAGCTGTGCCTGTGCATGAGGATTTGGAACCGTATATCCATTTGTTTTTCCTCCGCTGTTAATCGCACTGGCCTTTATCACACCGTAAACATGGTCGCCGTCTGCTATTGCTTGCTGCAGCGGCTTTAACACAATGGCTCCTACGCCTTCACCGTCGACAAATCCATCTGCGTCATCGCCGAATGATTTACATGTATCACTTGCAGAGAGCATATTCATGACAGATAAGTTCTGATAATGGACCGGGTCGACAACTACATTGACACCGCCGGCAATGGCGCAATCACTTGATCCGCTATAAATACTTTCCAGCGCTAAATGAATCGCTGTCAGAGAAGAGGAGCAGGCTGTATCGACTGCAAGGCTCGGACCTTGGAAATTCAGCAAATAGGATATTCTGTTGGCGATAGACCAATAGCCGTAGCCGGTCGGATAATTTTTGTTCATGACTCCGGCAAAGACGCCGATTTTTCTGCTTGTACAGAGCGTGTCAGGCGTGTATCCCGCATCTTCAATACTTGCATAAGCGGTTTGCAGAAATAATCGCTCCTGAGGGTCCATTCTTTCTGCTTCGAGCGGAGAAATCTGAAAGAATAATGGATCAAACTTGTCCATATCCTTGATAAATCCGCCCCATTTCGTATAAATCGACCCTTCTTTTCTTTTTTCTTTATCGTAATAGGCTCTCCAATCCCAGCGTTCTTTCGGAATTTCCTCAATACAGTTTCTCCCTTCTTTTAGGTTATTCCAAAAGTCTTCTGCTGTCTCCGCCTGAGGATAACGTCCGGATATGCCAATAATGGCAACGTCACGGCTGGCAAGAGCGTGTGTTGGCGTTTCTTTCTCCTTGCTGAAGCCAAGCTTGCGATAGCGCTGCGATCTTTTAACGGCGTGTCCAGACTTCTGTGAAGATTCATTCTTGCTTGCGGCCGGTGGCTGTTGGTGAACTTGACGGTCAAGACCTGTCAGTTTCATGAGTGCTTCTGTTTTTGTTTTGATTAAATGTTCTACTAACGCGTCGATGGTCTGGTACTCGAAAAATAAAGTGCTGCTTACATGGTCTAATTCTTTACGCAATGTATTCGTCAGCTGGACGACGACGATAGAATCGATACCGTATTTTTCAAGCGGTTCAGATGACTCAATTTTGCTTGCAGGAATTTTCAATGTTTCTCCGATTAGTTTTTTCATATATTCTGTGCTTTTTTCTCTAAGAGCATCAGTATTGGATTGTCCCGCTTTCTCCGAAGCTATGTTTTGTGTATTGGCTGGCTCGTTAAATGATGTCTGAGACATATCTTTCTCTGGCACGATCACACTTTCCATCATCATACGGCGAACCAGCCCATTGCTTGAGGCTACGACAATCTGGTGACTGAGATCATGGACAGCTTCGGCCGGGAAGAAGACAGATTCAAAGCCTTCGCTTTCTAGTGCCTCTTTCCAGCTGTTAGGATATAAGCCTGGACAGCCGGGAATCCGCACTGCAGGATCTTCATACAGCCACCAGCCTTCCAAGAGACCAAAGGTGATGTGGGGGAACAGGCTGTTTCCCGCCATTTCATTCAGCAGCAGCATTCCGTTGTTTTTCATCACTGCTTTTGTATGCCGCAGGGTTTGACGGATATTTTTTGTCGCGTGAAGGACATTAGCGGCAATGACGACATCATAGCCGCCAGCCTCGATTTCCTGCTGGTCAATTGGTTTTTCCACGTCAAAAAGCTGATACGTCAGGTACGGATTTTCCGCCCCATATTCCTTTTCAGCATGCAGCAAAAATGCTTTCGACAGATCTGTATAACAGTATTCTTTGATATGGTTTTGATAGGCTTTCAGTTTTTGAAAGATTCCGGCACTCGTGCCGCCTGTGCCTGCGCCTATTTCCATAATGCGAATCGATGCCTCAGGATCGTGCTTCAGCCGTTCATCCACGTAAGCGATTAACGTATCGGCAAGCACTTTATTAAAATAGTCTGCCACTTGGTTATGCTTATAAATGCCTTCCACCAATTCCATTGAGGAATGCGGGAACATGATATCTGTGGCAGGGACTTCCCCTGTCAAAATATCCGGTAATGCCTTCAACATGGTCTCTGCTAATACAACCATCGCCTTTGTATTGCTGTCATTGAGCCACTTTTCTTTTTTCGCATTCCATTCTTGCCAAAGCAGCCCGATATCCTCTGCTTGATCCTTCCTCACCAATGAATCTCCATCTTTCTTAAGATAATCATGCTGCAGAAGGAATTCACTGCTTTGCTGAAGCCATTTTTCATAAAATTCACGAGTCTTGTATTGTTGAAGGCGTTCAACTGATAATCTATGACCATCAAACAGTCCGGCCGTTTGCAGCTGCCCTAACAACAACCTGTAAAGAAGATCGTCCAGCTCTTCATGTGTGACTCTATTTAATTGTCCTGTTTTCGGCAGGCGCTCCTTCAGGCTTTCAGCGTCAACTGAAGGGTGCTCGGGATAAAGGGTGATGAATTCATTCTGATTCACGCCTTCGACTGCGACAGGTTTTGTCGTATGAATGAAAGCCGTTTGGCTGACTGGCCCAGAAAGCAGTGCTTCCAGCGCCTTCATGCCTTCCGCAGGCTTAATTAAGCCTAAGCCAATTTGATTCATGAGCTGTACATATTGTTCATCCTCGGCGGCTTCACTGTTCCCCCAATATCCCCAGTTCATGACTTTTACAGGGCAAGCCCAGCTTTGGGAAAGACGGTGAGCAAAAGCATCTGCAAATGCGCAGCCAGAGGCATAATGGCTTTGTTTCACATTTTTGATATGGGCTACAAGCGAAGAGAAAAATAAAACAAAATCCAAATTCTCCTGACGGAACACTTGGGCCGTTTGAACACTGACATCCACCTTGGCCGCCAGTCCGGCTCTACATTCTTCCAGCGTCATTTTTTCCAGGCTTTGTTCAGATAAAACCATGGCAGAGTGAACGATTCCGTGAATGTGAGGATAACGCTTTTTCACTTGATCATAAGCCTGCTGCAATGAATGCATATCCGCTGCATCGGCAGCAATATAGTAAGGCTCAGGGCCAAGAGCGGAAAGACGGTCTGCTTTTGCCTTGATGGCATCATTGATTTGACTGCGTCCAATCCAAACGATTTGCGCCTGATAGCGGCGGATCATGTACTCACTCCATGCCGTCCCGATGTACCCGGCGCCTCCGATGACCACATAGACTCCGCCTTTTCGATATAGCGTGTCATTTGACGGTGAGTGCCGATATGGGATCAATTGCTGCTGATGCCATTGCTGATTCCGATAGGCCCAAGCGTGGCCGAGACGATCAGCAGGAAGGGTAAACATTTGTTTTACCGGCCATGTGCAGCCTTCTTCAAGATCAAGAAGACGGATTTTCCAATGCGGATATTCCTTAGCGATTGTGCCGGCGAGTCCGTGAATGCTTGCATGAGCTGGCTGTACAGTTTCATGTTGCGTAACCGGCTGCGCTTGGACGGTCACAAGAGACCATTCTAGCTGTTTCTCACCATAACCTAATTGAAGACATGCCTTCACAAGCTTAAACGCCTGAAGAACAGCCTCTTCTTGTCCCTCACTAAACATATTCTCCGAGTATGACGGGGCAATCCACAATACATGGTCAATGCTGCCGTACAGTTGCAGTTTGTCTGCTATTGCATCAATGTCATCTGCAGGCCGAAAATCGATAAAGGAAACCTGAGGATAATGCTGCTTTATTAATGCCCGTTCACCTTCAGTACCGCCGCATAAAACAGCACGCGTACCGATAAACGAAGCATCGCCCTCCTTATCTGGAGAAACCGGTTCCCAGGCAGGGATCATCATCGTATGCCCTGTCAGCGGGGAATCAGCTACTGTTTGAGGCTTGGCCTGCTCTCCATCAAGTGCTCGCATCGAAGCACCCTTCATTCGCACACAAACGTTCCCGTTCTCATCGCATAAATCAATATCATATTTTCTGACTTTGTCCTCCGCTTTGCTATCTGAACTGTATCGAATATAAGACCATATCTCTTCTGGACACGGGCTGAAAATGTCAAGCTCCTGCAATGCAAACGGGAGAGAAAGCTGATGAGCTTGTCTGTCAGCATTGACTGAGCTAACGATAAAACCGACTGTGGAGTGGAAGGCGGAATCCATCAAACTCGGGTGAAGCGTAAATTGCTGCTTACCGTCTTTTAGAGAATCGGGCAATGAGATTTTGGCAAGCAATTGATCTTGTCCGACGAGTACTTTTTCTATCCCTTGATAGCCCTCGCCATAGTCAAGCCCAATCTTTCGAAACGCCGTATAGCATTGTTCTGACGTTACTGTGTCCAGACTGCATTCTGTCTGGATTGATGCAAGGTCTAAAACTGGGGTGTCCGCTTCAGCTGAAATGACTGCACGGCCTTGACTGTGTACCATTGGGGTTTCTTCTTTAGTTTCAGAAATGCTGTAAATGTCAAAGGAAATGTCCCCGTTATCTTCAGGATAAAGGCCAATATGTATTTCTTTTGGTTCACTTCCTATCGTGATAGGACGGACCCAGACGATGTCTTTAAGCGACACAACTCTTTGTTCATCTTCCAGATCGCCCGCAGCTTTTTCCGCTGCTTCTCTTGCTATTTCTAAATAGGCAACACCCGGCAAGATTTTCTGTCCCTGCACAACATGATCAGAAAGGAAAAATTCCTTACCTGTAAAAACAGAGCTAAAGCGCTGCTCAGTAAAGTCTGACGTATTGCGGTGCACAAGCGGATGTAAGGTATGATTCACAGTGCTGGTTTTCGTTTCAGGAGCCGGTATCCAGTAGCGCTCCTTAGCAAACGGGTAGGTCGGAACGCTGATTTTAAGCGGCTTGCGATCGCCGTATAAGCCGTCCCAGATGACCCGCTTTCCTTGAACCCATGATTCCGCCATTTTCTTCAACTCGCTGTTTGTTGATGTTGGTTCTGCAGCCTCCTGATCCTCCATGGCTTGCCCAGTCCAGCAACCATCGATCTCTTCTTCACCATTTGTAAACGCCCGAAGCTTAGCAGTTAAATCCTTTATGTCCTTTACGATGAAGGCTGCCCGCTCCTCCATTTCCACCCGGCCCGTCTGTAATGTATAAGCTAACGCTACAAGATTGACGTCCTCGCTCAGAAAAGCAAGGAGTTTAACAGCGTAAGCCTGCAGACGGTCTTTGTTTCTCGCGGACAATGGAATCATTACTTCTTCATTTTTCGATAAAACCGGCTCTGAAAAGCTCTCTGCCGGAATATATTCTTCCAAAATAAGATGCGCATTGGACCCTGAGGCCCCAAACGAACTTAAACCGGCGCGGCGGGGATATGTGACGTCCATCCCGTTTTCTGCCATTGAAGGCTGCTCCCATTTTTTCGTTTCATGCTGGACAAAAAATGGGGTTTGATCGAGCTGCAAATATGGATTCAGCTCTTCTGAGTGTAATGATGGCACCAATGTTTTATGATGCAGCTGCAGGACAGTCTTTGTTAAGCCGCTGATGCCGGCTGCAGATTCGGCATGGCCAATGTTTGATTTCACAGAACCGATTGAGCAGAATTGCTTGTCTTGTGTATTGCGGCTGAAAGCCTTCACCAATCCTTGTATTTCAATCGGATCCCCTAATGAGGTTCCAGTGCCATGGGCTTCAACATAGCTGATGGTGCGTGGATCAATTCCCGTTTTCTCTAAACACGCTTCGATAACATCAGCTTGAGCGACAGGGCTCGGAACTGTAATTCCGCTTACTTTTCCTACGTGATTAATGACACTGCCTTTGATGACAGCATAAATCCGGTCACCGTCCTGTTCAGCTTTTCGGAGCGGCTTTAACAATACTGTTCCGACACCTTCTCCAGATACGTAGCCGTCCCCGCCTTTGCCGAATGTATGGCAATAGCCGTCACTCGAATGCATCCCCACACTGCCGTAGCTGATATATTTGGCCGGATGCAGTGATAAATTGACGCCTCCTGCAAGCGCGGCCTCGCATTCTCCATTCCGGATGCTCTCTATAGCCAGATGAACCGCAGTTAATGAAGAAGAGCAGACCGTGTCCACCGCCATGCTTGGGCCGTGGAAATTACAATAGTAAGAGACCCTGTTGGCAATTTGCGCATAATTCAGCGATAAAGGAAATAGATTGTGCTCTGATAGAGCCTCCGCTCCTATAAGGGAGTAGTCCTTATGCATAACACCGGCAAATACGCCGACATGCTGCCTTTTATTTTCTCCCTGCTGTGAAGCAATTGTTTCTGGTGTATACCCCGCATCTTCAATAGCTTCCCAGCACGTCTCTAAAAATAAGCGTTCCTGAGGGTCCATGGTTTCCGCTTCACGGGGTGAGATCCTGAAAAATTGAGGATCAAAGCAATCAGCATCCTCGATAAACCCGCCCCATTTCGAGAATGGCTTGCCTGAAGGTGACTCCAGCCCATTGTTTTCCTTCCATTCCCACCGCGAGTTGGGGATCTCTGTGATGCAGTCGGTACCTGCCTTAAGATGTTCCCAAAATTCCTGTATGTTTTTTGCCTTAGGATAACGGCCTGCCATTCCGATAATCGCAATATCCTCCCCGATTTCTCGTGAAGAGATAGCGGCTGCTGAAGAATTCTGCATTGGTACAGGAGACTGGCGGACTGTATCGTCCACCTCTCCAATTGAATAGTAATCAGCAAGATGCGCAGCTAGTTCTGCAATCGTTGTATATTCAAACAGCAGTGTTGGAGAGAGGTCCGCTCCAATCTTAGCCCCTATCTCCTGAACCACATTAAGGAGGGATGGTGAATCCAGCCCAAGCTCATAGTATCCGGCATGGATATCCATTTGTTCTGCCGGCCTTTCAAGCTGTTCAGCAAGCAATTGACGCAAATACGTTTCAATTGCGGTATAGTCCTGACCAGGGTTTTGAGAGACAGCTTGTCTTTCTTCTTGACTTTCTTTTGCAGAAGGAAAGACTGCCGCATCCCGTACAGACTTGCCTGCAAACTGTTTCAGCTCGGCCACTTTTTGTCCTGATGAATTAAAATATTCAATCGTCATATATGTGAGTTCTTTCTTCTGGCGCACAGATGAAGAAAGTATCCGGGCTGTACATCCTTTTTGCAATCGTTCCGAAGCTGAAAACGATTCATAACACAATGGCAGATACATCGTTTGATCTGAGAGCAGGCAGCTTGAACCTATGCCGCTGCCGTCAATGAGAGTCGGATGAAACAGAAACGCTTCAGAATGAAGCAACGCTTCCTGTCCGACTGATAAATCTATCAAAGCACCCTCTTTGGTTTCAAAAATCTGCCCTTTCGCTTTCATCATGCCAGTATGCACTAATTGTTGAGAGCAGCATTGTTCATATATTTCATCCAAATTCAGAATCCTGTCAGCTGTACGTTTCCACTGATTAAGGTCTATTGATTCGGCAAAAGCAGTTCGCTCTTTACGATGCATGTCAGCCGTCACATATTGTCTTTTGTCCGATAGCGACTCACCACGCTGTTTTTGTCCGTCGATGATGATGGACCATTTCCCTTTCTTGCTTTCAGACACGTGAATGGTCAAAGCAATGTCATACCATTCGTCTGCGATCAAAGGGTAAAAAATGGTCAGGTTTTTCAATTCAAGCTCTTGATATGCATAACCATGTTCTTGGAATACTTGGTAGATCAAATCTATATAAGCAAGGCCGGGTAATAACGCTTGTCCATATACCTTGTGGTTGGACATAATAGGATTATTTATTGAAATGGTCAGTTGTTCAGTTATCATTTTCCCACTCCTCTCTTATTTGAAAGTTTTCCAAAACATATCTTTAGGAGCCCCCGTGTCTGAAAGCACTTTTTTCTGCACGGTTTGAGCTGATGGTTCTGTTAAAACGGGCTGACGATGCAATTCCGGCAGAGGCAAAGGTTTTCTTCTGATTGGACGCCCAGCCGAGTCTTTCCAAGCTTCTACAATCAGATGGACATTTGTTCCGCCATCGGCAAAGCAATTGATTGCCGCAGCTGGCGTTGTTTCGCTCCACTCGGTTTGCGATTTACAAAAATACAAATCTGTCTCTTCTATATCAAAATACGGCATGTTTTCGTCACCTGACAGGAATGGAACCAATTGTCTATGTTTCAGCATTAAAGCAACTTTAATCAGGCTCGCTATTCCTTCAGCACATAAAGGGTGGCCGATGTTAGGTTTCACTGATCCAAGCCCTAATGGCGCCTTTGACCCAGAGCGGTAAATGGCTTGAATCGCCTTCAGTTCAAGTAAGTCTGTTACTGCTGATCCCGAACCATTCGCTTCGAGATAACTGATCTCTTCAGGCTTTTTGCCGCTTTTTTCAAGCGCTGTCTGCATGACATCCTTTTGCGCCTCGAGATTCGGTGAAGATGGGCCTGCCGTTCTTCCGTCATTGTTAATAGCAGCGGCTTTAATGACTGCGTATATGGAATCTCCGTCTTCGAGTGCTTGGCTGACGGTTTTGACGAGAACCATACCCACGCCTTCTCCTAAAATGACACCGTCTGCCCGCTTATCAAAAATATGGAATGACGGTTTGTCACATAAAAGTCCGCGCTCCTGAAACATTTGATGCGCATCAGCATCAAGCAAACTGACGCCGCCCACAACCGCTGCCTCAATATCTCCGCTTCGGAGAGCCTGAATGGCCATATTCAGCCCGACCAGCGCAGAGGAACAAGCGGTATCCAAGACAATACTTGGGCCCCTTAAGTCAAAAAATTGTGAAATGTTAGCTGCTAAATAGTTTTGTCCGCCAGCCACAATCGGATTTCTTGCTTTTGAAAGACTGGACGGATCAGGCTTGTGCTGGCTGCGGCCTCCTATATAAACACCAGTCCTCATGCCTTTCACTTCTTTCTCTGTATAACCGGCGTGATACCACAGTTTCAGGCTTTCCTCCAATACAGCCAAAGCTTGAGGATCCATCGCTCTGACATCATTCTCGGACATCATGAAGAAATCATGATCAAATCGGTTCATTTCATCAATGAGACCCGCGTAATTCGAGCTGGAATGCCCGAATCGTTCAGGCGGTACAGGTTTAATCGCAGACCGTCCATCACGTATTAAATCCCAGTATGCCTCAAGCGTTTCCGCTTCAGGGAACCTGCAAGTAAGACCGATGATGGCGATATCTTCTGTAAGACTCGCTGTTTTTACATGACTTATCTGTTGCGGCTGCTGTTCTGGCAGTGGCGTCTGTTTCATTGCTGGTTGTGCCTTGACAGGTGTCTGTTTCTCAGGAACAGATCGATGCAAAATAGCTAATACATCATATTTCGATATGAGCCAGTTTGCAAAGGATTCTATTGTCGGATATTCAAACAAAATCGACGGATCAATATCTCCATTTAATGTTTGATTCATCTGCTGTACCAGCTGAGCCAATATAATCGAGTCGATTCCGTATTCTTGGAAAGGCTCATCCGTTTCAAAATCTTCAGCTGCTATCTTCAATTCATCTGAAAATAGAGTTACAAGCCAGTCGACTGTTTCAAGGAACAGGTTTTGAGTGTCAGCTTGCTTTTTCGTCTCAGGATGTGAGAGAGCTTCAACAGGCCGTGACGGCTGTATAAGCTTGTCCGGCTTACATACATTTGTATCTTGGATTACCGGCAGCACGACAGCATGCTGTGTATCGGATAGAATCTGATCCAGCAGCTGTAATCCCTCATCGTTTCTCAAGCTTACCAATCCCGTTTGTTCTAAAGCTTTGCTGCGAACCTCACCTAAACCGGTTTCCTTCCAGTTAGGCCACTGAATGCTGACAATTGGACATTCATCTCTATGCGCCTCTGCAAAATAATCCATAAATGCATTCGCCATCGCGTAATCAGCTTGTCCGGCTGCAAGAATAGGAATGGCCGCTGATACTGATGAAAACAAGGCAACAAACGCCAACGGTTCACCTTTGAGCAGATCAAACAACGTTTGCAGGCCTTCGACTTTCGGTTCAAGCACCTGTTCGATCTCTTCTAGTGATTTTCTGATAAATGCCGGATTATGTTTGTTCACCTTCCCGGCACAATGGATGACTCCGCCAATCGGCCCCATTGTTTCGTGTATGGTCTTCAGGCTCTGTGCGACAGCAAATGAATCGGCCAGGTCCAGAGACAGCACTTGAACATCCGCACCCATGGCTTCTAGCTCTTGAATCGCATTTATTTTCTCAGCAATCGAGGCACTTTTTACTGAATTCCACTGGTCACGCGGCGGCAGCTCTTCACGGCCGATGAGCACCAGGTGCTTAACACCGTATGTTTTCACAAAATGCCGCGCACACAACGAACCGAGACCTCTTGTCCCGCCTGTAATGAGCAGGACTTTTTCTGCTGAAAAGGATACTTGCTTCTGATAAAGGCCGGCAGCGTCTGCTGGCTGCTCTGCCAAATATGCGCGATAACGCTTGCCGTCTCGATAACAGACTTCTGATTCTGTGCTATTGGCATAAAACTCGTCTGCAATCTGTTTGGCCAGCTCCTCATGAGAGGCTGCGCAATCCATATCTGCGTGTCTTGATGTAAGGTGGCTGTACTCGCTTTGAAGCATGCGATATAAACCGGCCCGTGAAGCACCAGACAAATGAACAGCTTTATTTTCGAAAGACTCCAGCCCTTTCGTTACACCCAAGATCGTCAAACGATACTTACTTGTACGTCCTTGCTCGATCAGCTTTTGGAGCCAGTTTATCCAGCTTATCGACTGCTCATGGCTCGTACCGCACCCGATCAGATCGATTGCTCCAGAGATATGTTCAAAGCCTGCAGCAGATACATGACCGAGCTCTTGACTGTCAAATATACGGTAATTCGAGAAATACTTCGAAAGCTCTGCCGCTAATGCCGTTGTCTCCTCGTTTGCTAAAATGGCAACGGTTTGATTCGTACGTTCTACTGATTCAATCGGACAATGCTGCCACTGTTTGCGCAGAAAGCAGTGCTTAGTAATCGGTTCGGAGTAAGGCTGTGCTGAACCACTGTTTTCGGGCTTGTCTTCTTGATGTGGCAGCCAGTAATACTCTTTTGCAAACGGATAAGCAGGCAGACTGATTCGGCGAGGCATGTGAGCTCCATAAAGTCCGTTCCAATCGATCTGCAGCCCTTTCACCCATAATTCCGCTACTTTCTCCAGCCTTTTCTTCTCTATCCATGTTTGCAGCAATGCTTTGGCATCATGATCTGTTTCAAATAGCTTGATTTCGCTTTTCTTCGCTTTCACGTGAGCGGCAAATATGCTGTTGTTTGGCACATCCGCTAAATAATCACCTAAAGCTTTGATAACCGCTTCTTTCGAATCCGCCAAAAACGCCATCCGATAATCCATCGCTTCCCGGCCGGTTTGTAGCGTATATGCCATATCCTCCAAATCAATTTCTTCTATTGAATTTGCGTAATCTTTCATTACTTTTGCATAGGCCTTCAATTGCTGCTCTTTTTTCGCTGAGAGTACAAATAATGTTGAATGATGCTGCTTTGTTAATTGATCATTCCTCTGTTCAGGCTGATATTCTTCTATAACGATGTGGGCATTCGTCCCGCTATATCCGAAAGAGCTGACACAGGCTCTCCTCGGTTTTCCATCGGCCGATTCCCAAGGCTTAAGCTCCGTGTTTACATATAAAGGAGAATGCTCAAATTGAAAATGCTCATTCGGTGTCGTGAAGTTCAATGTTGGCACCAGGGTTTTGTGGTTCATACACAATAACACTTTTTGAACACTAGCTACTCCGGCCGCCGCGGATGTATGGCCAATGTTACTTTTGACTGAGCCGATTGCACAAAACTGTTTTTTGTCTGTTTTTTCTTGAAATACGGTGGATAAAGCCTCTAATTCAATTGGATCTCCTTGTTTCGTTCCGGTACCATGCATTTCTACATAACTGATACTCTCAGGATCTATGCCATATGTTTCATATATATCTCTTTCCAGATCCATTTGGCTTTTCACACTCGGTGCCGTGATTCCGTTTGTTTTCCCGTCCTGATTAATACCTGAGCCAATGATGATGCCATAAATATGGTCACGGTCTGCTTCTGCATCTTTCAGCCTTTTCAGAACCAGCGCACCCGCACCCTCGCCGGGCACAAAACCATTCGCACCATTATCAAATGCTTTACATTGTCCATCAGGTGAAAGCATGCCAGCCTCACACATACTGATGTAAGATTCCGGCGTCAGGTATAAGCTGACACCGCCAACCAGCGCCATATCAATTTCTTTGTTTATGAGTGCCTGTCGAGCTAAATGTGTGCCGACCAAAGAAGATGAGCATGCGGTGTCAATAGGAATAGCAGGCCCTTTTAAATTAAGAAAATACGGAATACGCGCCGCGGCGATCGCAAAGCTGTTCCCGGTGGCGTTTGCTCTTGCCTGCCGATTCAGCATGACCCCATACTCATTGCTCATAATGCCGAGATAAACGCCGCATCTTTTCTCATTTAATGTTCGGGCGTTATATCCAGCGTCCTCAAAGGCTTTATAGCCTTCCTGCAAAAATATTCGGTGCTGCGGATCCATCAGTTCAGCTTCTGACGGCGGGATATTAAAAAACAACGGATCAAAATGTTCAATATCATCAAGCATCCCCATTGATTTGCAATAGACTTTCCCTTTTTTGTTCAAGGCAGGATCATAGTACTGATCAACATCCCACCGTGATGTTGGAATGTCCCGAATGGCATTTCTCGCATGAACCAGGTTATCCCAATACTCTCTTACATTACTTGCGCCCGGGTACCTTCCCGACATCCCGACAATGGCTATCGCATCCTCCCGGTGATCTTGATGAATAGGGGCAGGTTTCTTCTCATGTTCTTTCTTTATTGGATATTGAACAGACTGAAGCGGACGCTCTGACGGCTCTGCCTTAGGCAGTGCCGCCGGCTGTTTAACAGCTTCAGAGGGATCATTCTGTTCTGTCAATTCTTGTTTTCTATCGAGATGAGTTCCAAGCTCAGACTTTAGCATCTCGGCAAAATCGTGTATCGTTGGATAATCATACACTTTGGTGACTGAAAAGGACGTGCCATACTGCTTATTCACAGCTTTTATCCATTCGAGCCCGGTAATCGAGTCCATTCCGATATCAATGAATGCTTCGTCAATATCCACCTCATGCGGCTCCATGAATAACACGTCTGCTATGCTTTCCCTCAATTCTTCATACAGCGTTTCAATTGCCCCAGTATTTTGGCTTGTTGCGGATATTTGGGCTGCTGCATATTGAATAGTTGCTGCAGGTTCTTCCTGCAACGGCTGATGATGCTCTAACGGCTGCAGGGAGATATTGTCCGGTTTAGCAGCAGGTGCTGCTGTTTTCTGTTTCATCGGTGCGTACGTCCCCGTTTGCTTCGGGGCTTCGCTTTCTTCTGTTTTCTCTCTGGCTTGTGCGCTTAACTCATGTGCTAAGTAAACAGCGAAATCACGTGTTGTCGGATAATCATAAACCTTGGTGACATTTAGTGATGTCCCATACTGTTTATTTATTGCTTTTATCCATTCGAGTCCTGTAATCGAATCCATTCCGATGTCTATGAATGCGTCGTCTGGGTCAACCTCGTTTTGTTCCATGTACAGCACTTCCGCTAAGCTCGCCGTTAGTGCATCGCACAATTCTTCCGCCGAGATCGTCTCTGATTCTGTATCTGATGGAACCAGAGATGCTGTACGCTGCAAACGATCCTGATTGGCCATTAAAGGCTGTAACGTGATATTGGCAGGCTTGCCGCTGGCTTCTCTCACTATAGACGGCTTTTGTATGACCGGCTGTACCTCAGCAGCTGGGTCCACCGTTCTTTTTTCCTCAGCCTTTGTTGCATTAACTTCTATCCAATAGCGATCTCTTGCAAAAGGATAGGCAGGTAGACTGATGCGCCGCGGTTTCTGATCCTGATAAAGCGTGTCCCAGTCGATACGCAAGCCTCTTACCCAAAGGTCTAAAACCTTCGCGTACTTTCCTTTTTTCATCCATGCCTCGATTGTTTTTGACATATCTTCATCAGCGGCAAAAGCGGCAATGGATTCTTTGTTGCGTTTCACTTGTCCTCGATAGACAGATTCACGATCTTCTGTTCCTGAGACACATTCATTCAACTTTTCTTCAAGCTCCTGCATCGTTTCCACAACGAACGCCAGGCGATCATTCATCGCTTCACGCCCGACTTGCAGCGTATAGGCGATTCGGTGCAAATCAGCTTCATCATATCGTTGTTCACGAATGGCATGCAGCAATCGTTCCGCCCGTTTCTGAAGTTTTTCCTCATTTTTTGCTGAGAGCACAATGACAGCTGGCTGTTTCCCTGCTAGGGAACGTTCCTGCCCAGATTCCGGAACATACTCTTCTATTAAAATATGGGCGTTAACTCCCCCAGCGCCAAATGAAGAGATGCCTGCGATTCTCGGATATTCGATGTCTTTACCATTGACAGAAATGATTGGCCTCTTCCATTCTTCTAGCTCTTGCTGTACTTTAAACGCTGAGTTATGGAAATCAATATTCGGGTTCAACACGTTTGAATGTATGGAAGGCGCGAGCTGCCTGTTTTTCATTTGGAGCAATACCTTCGTTAATCCTGCGATACCTGCTGCACTCTCACAGTGCCCGATATTTGATTTGGCTGAGCCTATTGCACAAAATTGTTTGTCATTCGTTTGTTGCGTAAACACTTTGGACAGCCCTGTCATTTCAATAGGATCTCCGAGAGACGTTCCCGTGCCGTGCGCTTCGATATAACTGACTGCCCGCGGGTCAACCTTTGCTTCCACAAATGCCTTTTTGATCACATCTGCTTGGGCGTTCGGGTTGGGAACTGAGTAACCGTTTGTTTTTCCTCCGTGGTTAATGGCTGTCCCCTTAATGATTCCATATATGTGATCGCCATCTTCAACGGCTTTAGACAATGGCTTAAGAAGAACTGCTCCAACGCCTTCACCCGGCACATAGCCGTCTCCACCCTCTCCGAAGCTTTCACATCGGCCTTTGCTGGACATAAATTTGTTCTGCCCAAGCATCAAATACTTATTGGGGTGGATTGAAACATTCACGCCGCCCGCGAATGCCGCCTCACACTCTCCGCGCTGCAAGCTTTGGCAGGCCAAATGAATAGCAGTTAAGGAAGAAGAACACATGGTATCCAAAGCAATACTCGGCCCATGAAAATCAAAATAATAAGATACCCGGTTCGCGATGGATGATGGATTCCCTGTTAACGCCAGAGACCTACCGCGCACCTGCTCTTGCGCTCCGTACAGCTGGTATTCTTCGTACATGACCCCGACGTACACCCCGACGCTTCCGCCAAGCTCCGAATTACGCTTACGGCCAAGATGCTCCCTTGTATATCCTGCGTCTTCCATCGTTTCATACACACACTGCAAAAATAAACGCTCTTGAGGGTCCATTAATTTTGCTTCACGGGGCGAAATATGGAAAAACTGCGGATCAAACTTGTCTACATCCTTCATGAAGCCGCCCCACTTGCTGTAGGTTTTTCCAGGCTTGTCCTTATCCTCATCATAATAGAGACTATGATCCCAGCGATCTTCAGGAATTTCCGTAATACAGTCTCGTCCGTCCCTCAGGTTTTCCCACAATTCATAGATGTTGTCTGCCTGAGGATAGCGCCCTGAGATACCAATGATTGCAATTTTCTCTGTTTCCTTTTTTCTCGGCTGCTTCTGCCCTTTTTCTTGCAAAGGAAAGAATCCGGACTTTCTTGGGGCAACAGAGATTTCTCTCCTTTCAGGCTCTGAATCTGTTTTTCTATTCTCCGCAGCAGAAGGTTTGTCTGTTTCAATTTTCAAGATGTCCAGCAGCTTTTCTCGGTGGGAATCAGTAAAATACCGGGTTAATGACCGAATATCCTGGTACTCAAAGAACAATGTCTTAGACAAAGATCCAAATACTTTTTCTAATTGACCCGTTACATGCATGATCATAATAGAATCGATCCCGTAATCCTCGAGAGGAGCTTCAGCATCAATCTGGCCGGCCGGCAGCTTGATAACCGAAGAAAGCACTTGTTTCACATAATTCTCAGCTTTTTCTCTCAATGTCTCTTCCTCGACTCCCAGGACAATGTCCGCTCTTTCCGTATTCTGATTGACATTTCTATTCTTCATATTGTGAGATGGGTCTTGACCATGTCCCGTTTCATATAAAAATGCACGTATCCGATTGGCAACACCGGAAGCCACTAATACTTGCGGCTTTCCTAACACCCAGCTATGATATAGCGCCTGAATCCCTCGCCTTGTTTCCATGGCTACCATGCCTGTTTCTTTTGTCAGCATCCTCGCAGTTTCAGCATCAATACGCATGCCCCCGTCTTTCCACAGCGGCCAGCATACCGAAAGTGTTTTTCCGTAACGTTTGTCCAGCGCTGCTTGACCATTTCGATATTCGCTGAATGCATTCATAAATGCATTCGCCATTGCATAATCAGCCTGTCCCGCACTTCCCACTGCTCCTGCACCTGAAGAAAAAAGGATAAAGAAATCAAGCGGAATATCTTTCGTTGCTTCATCAAGATGAATCAGACCGGCTACTTTTGGAGCGAGCACGGTTTGAACTTCTTCTTTCTTTTTCTTAATAATGAAATTATCTTTTATCATACCGGCGCTATGAATGATGCCGTCCAGGCCGCCGTAAGTGTTTTGGATCTCTATTATTAAGGCATCAACAGCTTGTTTCTCTGTCAGATCCGCTTGTCTGTAAACCGCTCGGACGCCAAGTTTCTGCAGCTCTTGAAGCATCACCTGCTTCCTTTCATCGAGAGGAGAGCGACCAGTCAGGATCATAACAGCATCATTCGTTTGGTTTGCGATTTCATTTGCAAAGATGAAGCCAAGGCCGCCTGCACCGCCTGTCATCAGATAAACCCCTTTATCTTTCCATGGCATGTCAGCACTTAGGTGCTCACCAGACGTTTCTTTCCATTTGCTTACAATACGTTTTCCTTGCCAGTAGCGGATATGTGTGTCAAGAGGACAGCGTCTGTTTTCTTCCAATATTTCGTATAGGCCACTAGCAGATATCCCGGTATCTAATTCAATCAGCTGTCCCTTCAGTTTGGGATTTTCCAGTTCAGCCGTTTTGAGCAGTCCGGTTAAGCCGCTTAATAGCTGCGGCTCGTTCAACGCAGGCACCGCCACTTGAATGAATGTATGTCCCCCGGTTTTCGAGTGCAGCAGCTGTTTGATTTCTTCAAATAACTGTACGGCGTATGCTTCAAACCGTTCATCAATTGCCGCTGTATGATGATGCAGGACTATACAGTCAAGATCGTTTCGGATGTTTTCCATTTGTTCTCCAAAATCACAGATAACGACTTTATGTGTCTCGTACGCTATAAACTCTTTCTTCTCGTCAGGAGCATTTTCTTCCCAAACGTGTTCAAACAGCAGCGTGTCAATTGTCTCAGAAGGATTTTCTGTATCTGTTTCTAGCACTCTTGCAGAATAGCCCTTCATCTGCACGCAAACCTGCCCCTCTTCATTGCACAAATCGATATCAAGCTTCTGCATGCGATCCCCAGCTCCACTGCCCTCGCTGTATGTGATCCGCGCCCACATAGACGCCTCACAGCCTTTGAAGATTTGGACATCCTGCAATGCAAAAGGCAGCATGGCCTTTCTGTCTGCTAAACGCGTATCGCTTCCCAGCCTCAAACCGATAGATGCTTGAAATGCCGAATCTATCATGCTTGGATGCAGGACATAATGGTCTTCCGTGTCGGAGATCACAGGAGGCATCGTCAATTTCGCGAGAACTCCGTTTTTGCCGATATATATGCTGTCAATCGCTCTGTGGCTGTCACCATAATGAATGCCCATTTCTGCATAAGCCTCGTAGCAATCAGAAGGTGACAGAATCCGCTCATTATCATTTGCCTTCAGTTCTTCAATGTTGATTACCCGAGGTTCATCAGCCTCACAAAGCACTGCGACCCCTTGTCCATATACAACCGGCGCCTTCTCTGCGCTTTCAGGCTCTTGGCAGATTTCGAATGCAATCTCACCATTGTCCTCAGGATATAAACGTATGTGTATGTCTGCTTGCTGTTCTGTGACGGCAAACGGCCGAACCCAGACGATATTCCGGAGTCGGAATCCTGTCGGGAACTGATCTGCAGCTGCCTTTTCCACAGCCGCCCGTACCATTTCCAATAAAGCTGCACCGGGTAAAACCCGCTCGCCATTAATGACATGGTCCTTTAAGAAAAATTCATGTCCGGTGAACGCTGACCGAAAGCGGACTCCCGACATGTCGGACACATTTTGATGCAGAAGAGGATGTAGGATGTGTCCTTCCTGCTTAGAACGATTAGTCGCCGCCTCAGCTTTTGGTACCCAATAACGCACTTTCTCAAAAGGGTATGTCGGTAAGCTGATCCGTTTTGGTTTCTTTTCCTCATATAGAAGCTTCCAGTCAACCGCAGATCCGTTCGCCCACTGCTCCGCAATCTGATCGAGTTTTCTTTGCTCCAGCAATTTATGTACCGTTTCGGCAGAAAGCGATAAATCGCTTCCTCTTGATATTCGGCCCATCCAGCAATGCTGAATGGATTCGTGCCCTTCTGCAAAAGCCTTCAATTGACCTGATAATTCTTGAATTCCGGCTGCTACAAAAGCAACCCGCTCTTCCATAGGTTCACGACCTATCTGCAATGTATAAGCCAAATCTCTAATCTGAATCCCGTCGTGAAGAAACTCCAAGAGACGTTTTGCATATACACGAAGACGTTCTTGATTACGGGCAGAAAGCGGGATAACCGCCGGCATGTCAGAATCTGACGGCAATGAAACGTCCTGCTCCGCTGTTTGAGGAATGTATTCCTCAAGGATAATATGTGCGTTTGAACCGGTTGCCCCGAAGGAACTAATACCCGCCCGGCGCGGATAAAGAATGTCTTCCTCTTTCTCCTTGATAACAGGCTGTTTCCACGTTTCTGTTTCATGCTGTACATAAAATGGAGACTTTTCAAAATCCACGTACGGATTCAGTTCTTTTGAATGTAAAGAAGGCACGAGTGTTTGATGGTGAAGCTGAAGGGCAACCTTGCTTAAACCGCTGATACCCGCAGCGGATTCAGCATGCCCGATGTTCGATTTAACAGAACCGATTGAACAGAACTGCCGATCCTGTGTATATTGGCGGAATGCTTTCATCAACCCCTGTAATTCGATCGGATCTCCTAAGGACGTACCGGTTCCGTGTGCTTCTACATAACTGATCGTCCGCGGGTCAATTCCCGTTTTCTCTAAGCATGCCTCAATCAGATCAGCTTGAGAAACTGGACTCGGCACTGAAATGCCGCTTACAGTGCCCACATGATTCACAGTACTTCCTTTAATCACTGCATAAATGCGATCTCCATCTTTCTCTGCCTGGTGCAATGGCTTTAATAAAACCGCACCGATTCCTTCTGCCGGCACATAACCGTCTCCATCCTTGCCGAATGTACGGCAGTGCCCGTCAGTGGAAAACATATCCCAGACCCCGTATGTCATATATTTATTAGGATGCAGGGACAGGTTCACTCCGCCTGCTAACGCGACATCACACTCACCGTGGCGAATGCTTTCCAACGCCAGATGTACAGCAGTCAGAGATGAGGAGCATACCGTATCGACCGCCATGCTCGGGCCGTGGAAATTACAAAAGTAAGATACACGGTTGGCGATTTGCGCATAGTTGAGCGAGAGAGGAAACACATTTTCCGCTGATGCTTCTTCAGCGCCGACTAATGTATAATCCTTATGCATGACGCCTGCAAAAACGCCTACATGCTGCCTTTTGTTCCGTCCTTTAGGCTTGGCCAAAGTCTTCGGCGTGTAGCCTGCATCCTCAATCGTTTCCCAGCAGGTTTCTAAAAACAGTCGCTCCTGAGGGTCCATGGTCTCTGCTTCTCTCGGCGTGATTCTGAAAAATTGAGGATCGAAGCAGTCTGGATCATCAATAAATCCGCCCCATTTGGAAATGTCCTTACCCGAAGGAGATGTGATTCCTTCAAGGCGCCGCCAATCCCAGCGCGACTCTGGAATCTCGCTAATGCAATCCTTGCCCTCTTTCAGATTGTTCCAAAATTCATGAATATTGTTTGCCTTCGGATACCTGCCCGCCAAGCCGATAATCGCAATGTCGCCTGCTGTCTCAGAAGGTGCAATATGAGAAAAGTCAGCAGGTCCGCTTGTCTTTCGGCCTTCGGCAGCCTTATCGCCGATTATGCTATCGGAGACGTGCTCTCTTTCATTTTGATCAAGGGAACCAGCGGCACAAAAATGCTCAGCATATTCCTCGGCAAGAAACGCTGACAATTCGGCAATGGTGGTATGCTCAAACAAGAGAGTCGGCGAAAGGCTCTCACCGATCTTGTCACTGATGGTTTCTACCACTTCAAGCAAGCCTGATGAATTCAGTCCCATTTGGTAATAGCCGACCTGCTTTTCAATCTGTTCGATCGGCTTATTTATTTTGCCTGCAATTAATTGGCTTACGAACTGTTCAGCCTCGCCATAGGACCCCATACTGCCGGATGAAGATACGGTGTCAGCAGCTTGAGTATGCTCGACTGTGCCCTTTCCCGTCTCTTGTTTCTCCTCTACATCCTGTTGCTTTCCGCTAATCAGCTCTGCTTCCCGCACTAGTTTGCTTGTGAAGTTTTTCAGTTCAGCCACTTTTTCTCCCGAAGCGTTGAAAAATTCAAGTGTTACATAAATCAGCTCTTTTTCCTGCCGGACGGAGGAGCGCTTAATTCTCGTCATGCAATGTGTCTGCAAAAGTGCTGAAGCGGAAAAGGATTCATAGAACAGAGGCAAATACAGCCTCTGTTCTCCTTTAAGCAAAGATGTGAGCAAATTGTTGGCACCCACCCCGCTCCCGTCTATGAGAGTCGGATGAAACATAAAGCCTTCTGCGTGATGCATGGCTTCAGAACCGAGAGAAAGATCAAGAAGGACGCCGTTTTCGTCTTCATAAATGTGACCGCTGGCTTTCATATATTCGCTGTGCACTAACTCCTGACGTCTGCATTGTTCATATACATCATCAAGCTGAATAACGTTTTGCGCAGCTGCTTTAATCTGATTAAGATCCAGTGTTTCTTCAAATACAGCCGGGGAGTGGGCGTGCATGTCAGCCTTCATATAGACCTTTTCTTCTGAAACTTTATTCCCGCCACGTTTTTCAAAGCCTTTGGCTGTGATTTGCCACTTTCCTTCTTTTTTCTCCGTACATTGGACATCGAGAATGATCACCGCATTCTGTTCCACAGTCAGCGGCTGATAGATGGATAAATTCCGCAGCTGAAGCTCTGAGCAGGCGTAGCCGTGTTCTCTGAATATCTGGTAGATCATATCAATATAGGCTAATCCCGGCAGGACATTTTGTCCGTAAACCACATGGTGATAAATAAACGGATTTTTTAACGATAATGTGAGTTGTTTCGTTATATTTTTCACGTTAGACCTCCACCTCATAAGTATCCCATATGTTTGCCGCATCCACTTTTAAGGTCTCCGCTACCGGCTTTGACTCGCCGGGCGAAAACGCCCGTTTCTTTAATGGCGGAGGCGATATTGGACTGCGCTTGCTGGCGCGTTTTTCATCTTCTTCCCACGCCTCTACGATGACATGAGCATTCGTCCCCCCATCGGCAAAACAGTTGATGGCCGCCGCAGGCCGCGAATCTGTCCATTTTTCCAGCGTTCGGGCAAACGTAATATTCGCTTTCCGTTGATCGAAATGCGCCATCTCTTTTTCACCTGATAAAAATGGGACAAAGCGGCGCTCTTTCAGCATCAGTACAACTTTAATAAAGCTGGCGATCCCTTCAGCACATAGCGGATGCCCGATGTTCGGCTTGATGGAGCCGAGAGAAAGAGGCGATGAGTGAGCGGAACGGTACACCGATTGGATCGCTTTCAGTTCAAGCAGATCGGTTACCATTGAACCTGACCCGTTTGCTTCAAGATAGCTGATGTCCTCTGGTTTTTTTCCGCTTTTGACAAGCGCGTCTTTCATGACTTCCTTTTGCGCTTCCAGATTAGGCGTGGCCGGGCCTGCCGTTCTTCCGTCGTTATTGACCGAGGCTGCTTTCACGACAGCATATATGGTATCTCCGTCTTCCAGCGCCTGTTTTACTGTTTTTAACATGACCATTCCGACGCCTTCACCCAACACAACTCCATCGGCACGCTCATCAAACACATGGAAGGATGAATGTTTGCTTAAAATGCCGCGCCGGTCGAATAGTCTGTGAGAGGCATCTGAGCTCAGCAAGCTGACACCGCCGACTAAGGCAGATTGAATATCACCGCTACGCAGAGCTTGAATGGCCATATTCATGCCGACCAAAGCTGACGAACAGGCTGTATCTACTACAACACTCGGGCCGCGGACATCAAAAAACTGTGAAATATTAGCCGCTAAATAATTTTGGCCGACTGTCACGATCGGATTCTTAGCATGATGAAGACTCTCTTCATCAGGTTTGTGCTGGCTTCTGCCTCCAATATAAACGCCGACTGGCTTCCCCTTTATTTCCTCAGGTGTATATCCGGCGTGATACAAGAGCTTCAGACACTCTTCCAATACGAGTAATGCTTGCGGGTCCATCGCCCTTACGTCTTCTTCATGAAGCAGAAAGAAATCAGGGTCAAAATGGATGACGTCATCAATCATGCCGGCATAATATGGCGTTTTACAGCCCCAGCGCTCTGCCGGAACCGGAGCGATTGATGAACGTCCCTCAGATAATAACGACCAATAGGTTTCCAGCGTATCTGCTCCCGGAAAGCGGCAAGACAGCCCGACAACAGCAATATCTTCTGCATGAGGACCCGGTGAAAGAGTCGTCGGCGCTTGTATCTGGGCGGCAAGAGCACGCTCCTTCGCAGGGGCAGATACGCCTGCTTCCATTTTGTTCTCCAAAGTTGCTGATGTACCCGATATCCCGCCTCCGAATAGAGCAGACAGCGTTTCGGAATAAGAGCCGATCAGCCAATCTGCGAATCTTTGAATTGTCGGGTATTCATATAGAATAGATGGATCGAGCGCTGCTTCTAATTTGCGGTTTATACGCTGAAGCACCTGTGCCAAAATGATCGAATCCACCCCATAATCTTGAAATAATCCGTCAATCTCAAAGTCTTCACGATCAATTCTCAGCTCTTCGGAAAACAAATCAACAAGCCAGGACTGTGTTTCAGATAATAGCCCCTCACTTTTAGAAATTGCATCGATCCCTTCGTTATCTTTGGCCAGCGGGCTCTGCAAAGTCGATTCCCGCAAACCGTCCTCATGCCGTTTCCTCCGCTTCATCAGTAGCTCCGGCTCCCAATTTGTTTGATTCGCCAGCGCAGGGAGAACAACCGGTTCGAGCGTTTTTGATATGATTTGATCTAGAAAACGTAAGCCCTCTGAATTCGTAATGCTCAGCAAGCCGCTTTCTCGATATGCATCATTTGTCACTTCGCCCATACCGGTTTCTTTCCAATTCGGCCACTGAACACTGATGATCGGCGCATTTTTCCGATGTGCTTCCGCAAAATAATCCATATAGCTATTGGCCATAGCGTAGTCAGCTTGTCCCGCCGAAAGCTGCGGAATAATGGCTGAAACAGAAGAAAATAATACAAAAAACTGTAATGGCTCGTTACACACGTGGCGATATAGCGTTGTCAGCCCAGCAACTTTAGGCTCCAGCACCCGCTGAATATCATCAGAAGTTTTTCGGATAAACGCCAGAGTGTCCATATCCGTCAGACCTGCACAATGAATGACACCGCCGATCGGTCCTAATGTTCGCTTGATATGTTGCAGCGTTTGCTCAACATGAGCATCATCAGATAACGTAAGCGACAGCATTTGCACTTGCACACCCTGCGCTTCCAGCTCCCGCACTGCCTGAATTTTCTCTGCCGCGGATGTGTTTGATGTCTCAAAACGAGCCCACTCCTCTCGCGGTGGAAGCTGCTCTCGCCCGGTCAGCACCAGCTTTTTCACTCCATAGTGCTCCGCAAAATGCCGGGCGCATAATAGTCCGATGCCTCGTGTCCCGCCTGTAATAATAAGCACATGATCTTTAGGGAAGGTCATCCTTTGTTCGGCTCCCTCACCTGTTTCAGGAGACGCTTTTAGAAAAGCCTGATACCGCAAACCGTCTCTGTAGCAAACCTCCGTATCATGAGAATCTGAATAAAACTCATCAGCGATCTGCTTCGCGAGACGATGATGATCAATAACCTCCTCTGCATCCATATGTCTTGATGTAAGGTGGCTGTACTCGCTTTGAAGCATCCGATACAAACCAGCTCGTGAGGCGCCTGCCATTCGGACGGATGTGTTTTGAAACGATTCGAGCCCCTTCGTCACACAAAGCAGCCTGAGCCCCTCTTTATGTCCGAATTCAACCAGTCTCTGCACCCATTCAATCCAATCCAGCTGGTCTTCATCATCTTCTCCGCAGCCGATGACATCCACTAGGCCGTCAAACTCTTTCCAATCAATGTCTGGCTGGTGCCAGTCTATCCGGCTCACATCTAATATAAGATGGTTCGGAAAATACGTAGACACTTCAGCTGCCAAATCTGCTGTCTCTTGATTGCTCAGGATGGCAACCGTTCGTGTCACTGGCACTGTTGAGCCAACCGGGCTCAAACTCCATTGTTTTGTCAAAATACATGCGGTGCGCTTTTCTCTAGCATCAACTAGTTCTTTCTTGTCCGATTCTGAATGTTCCTTTACCGGTACCCAATAGCGATCCTTCGCAAATGGATATGAAGGGAGACTGATCAGGCGCGGTTTGGTCTCGCCGTATAATGTATTCCACTGGATCGTTACGCCTTTGACCCATAAATCAGCAAGTTTAGCGTATTTTCTTTTTCTGATCCAAGCATCAATTGCTATCGCCATATCCTCATCTTCTGTAAAAATGGCCTGGGTTTCTTTATTTCGATTCGACTGTCCCCGGAAGAATGCTTCAGTTTCTTCCTTACCGTCAACAAACGCCTGCAGTTTCTCTTCAAGTTCCTGCACCGTCCCCGCAATACACGCCAGACGCTCATCCATTTCTTCTCGCCCAACTTGCAGGGTGTAAGCGATGCGGTGCAAATCTTTATCTGTATATTTTTGCTTGCGAATCGCCTCCAGTAATTGCGAAGCACGATCCATTAGCCTGTTTTTATTTTTAGCCGACAGCACAATCATGTTTGGCTGTTCTGGTGCCGTTTGTTTTGAATTGGCTTTTGGCGTATATTCTTCAATCACAATATGTGCGTTTACTCCGCCAATTCCAAACGAACTGACTCCGGCGCGGCGCGGAAGCTCGTTTCCGTCACGATCTGTGACAGCCTTCCATTCCTGTTTTTCCTGAACGATGTAAAACGGACTGTCAGCCATCTGAAGATAAGGATTAAGCGTCTCGCAATGCAGGCTTTTCACTAACGTTTTATGCTTCATTTGCAGCAATACTTTGATCAGACCTGAGATACCTGCGGCAAGCTCCAAATGGCCGATATTGCTTTTAACTGAGCCGATGCCGCAACGGTGATCCGGAATGTCCGGCTGTCTGCCGTCTCTCTTATTGGATAATTCCTTAAACGCGGCTTTCAGCCCGTTTATTTCAATTGGATCGCCCAATTCCGTCCCCGTTCCATGCGCTTCGATATATGTGACCGTGCTTGGATCTATGCCTGCCTGGCGATATGCACGCACTAACAAATCAGCTTGTGCTTTCGGATTAGGTGATGTCAGGGTATTGGCTCTTCCGCCGTGATTTTCCGCCGTCCCCCGAATAACACCGTAAATGTGATTCCCGTCGCGCTCGGCGTCTGCCAGCTTTTTCAGCATGACCATTCCGACACCTTCACCTCTGACATAACCATTCGCATCGGCGGAGAAGGATTTACACCTGCCGTCTTTGCTTAGCATGCCAGCTTTGCTGTAGCTAATGTGCGCCTCCTCGGTTAGGATCGTATTCACGCCTCCTGCGATCGCCATTTCACAATTGCCGCTTTGCATCGCGGTCACAGCACGGTGTATGGCTACAAGAGAGCTGGAACAAGCTGTTTCGACTGGCTCGCTCGGACCGTGGATATTTAAAAAATAACTCATTCTATTCGGGCCAACCGAAGGGATCATATGACCTGTAGCGGCATGGCCTTCAATTGGAAGATTCGCTCTATGGAATAGGTCTTTGTAACCTGTGTTTCCTGTACCGATAAAGATACCCGTCCCTGTACCCGAAAGGCTTTGCGGCGAGCAGCCCGCATCTTCCAGCGCCTTCCACACATACGTCATTAACAGACGTTGCTGAGGGTCTACATAATTGGCTTCACGCGGCGAAATACCAAAAAACAATGGATCAAACTCTGCGACACCATCAATAAACCCGCCCCATTTGATGTCGGTTTTATTGACTTCAGTGTCAGGATTTCCATAATGCTCCCGCCAATCCCATCGATCTTTTGGAACTTCTGTGATGCTGTCTTTGCCTTCCTCTAGGTTTTTCCAAAATTCATCTATATCCATAGCGCCAGGGAATCGGCCGCTGATGCCCACAATTGCAACCGGCTCAAAATCGGCAGTCTGCTTTTTGCTTCTTTCTTCTTTTGCAATAACAGGCTGTTGGAAGCGGTGCTTTCTACGCGCTGCCATTTTCGGAACTTCAGATGATATATTAGTCTGTAACTCTTCTTGCCCCTCTGATTTTTTGCTCTCCTGAACAAAAGTTTCCTCAAATTCATCTATCAAATATCCAGCCAAGCTTTGAATGCTTCCATATTCAAAGAAAATGGTCGGCGTAAGCTCCAATTGATATGCTTCGTTGATCTTGTTTGTAAAGACCGTCAATGTAACCGAATCAAATCCGTATTCACTCAGCTCTGTATTGACATCAATATCTTCACTATCCACTTTTAAAATCGCACTGACCATGTTGCCTAATGATGCACTCAGGCTGTTTAAACTGTGCAATGAGCTTGACCTTTCATCTGTGTCATTAACAGCAGCATCTTGATTCAATTCTCCCGGATGCGCCGCCATTACATATTCAGCCAAGCTTTGGATGCTCCCATATTCAAAGAAAATGGTCGGCGTTAGTTCCAATTGGTATGCTTCGTTGATCTTGTTTGTAAAGACCGTAAATGTAACCGAATCGAATCCGTACTCACTCAGCTCTGTATTGACATCGATATCGCCAGTGTTTACCTTTAAAATCTCGCCAACCATTTGAATCAAAGACGACTCCAATTTTCGGGTTTGTCCGTGATCCTGATTCGCGTTTCTCTGATCGTTCCGTTTGGCTTTCTCTCCTGCAGAAAGCAGTTTTTGCTTCATTTTCTGAAGCTGCCCTTCCATCACAAAAACTTGCGATTTTTCAGATGCTATTCCTTGATAAAATGCTTTCAAGGCGCTATCTGTTGGCATCGGGACCATTCCCATCGTTTTCAGCATTCTCTGCTCAACTTCAGCGCCGACTTGCATGCCGCCTTCTTCCCATAACGGCCAGTTAAAGGAAATAGTTGAGCCGAATCGCTTCTTGGATGACACAAGAGAACTGCGGTATGCAGCAAATGCATCCATAAACGTATTGGCTGCGGCATAATCGGCTTGTCCAGCGTTTCCTAAACATCCGGAAACAGATGAGAATAAAATGAAAAAGTCCAATGGAAAATCCTTGCTGCATTCGTCTACATGTAACAACCCGCTCACTTTTGGCTGTAACACTTCTAGAAACTCTTCATTCGTTTTATGAACGATGAAGTGATCTTTAATGCTGCCTGCACCGTGAATGATTCCGTTAAGAGTGCCATGCTTTTCTTTGATTTCCTCCATGAGACGCCGAACCGCCCTCTGATCACTTACATCAGCCTCTCGATAGACGACCTCTGCTCCCATGCTTCGCAGAGCCTCCAGTTCATGTTCCTTACGCTCACTCAAAACAGAGCGTCCCGTCAGCACAATAGTGGATCGAACGGTTCGATTAGCAATTTCCTTTGCAAACAGCAGGCCTAATCTTCCTGCTCCGCCTGTAATTAGATAAACACCCTCGTCTCTCCACGGCATATGAAGCTCTTCAGCGGAAGGCAGCGCCATTTCCCGCCAACCTTTCACAAAACGGTTTCCAGCCTCATATCGAATCTGTTTATCCGCAGGCCTCCGGCTGTCGTCTTTCAGCTTGACATGAAGATCATTCATCTCTTCAGGTTTCTCGATTTCGATGACCTGAGCTGTCAGTTTGCTGAACTCTAATTCAGCTGTTTTAAGCAGACCGGAAACACCGGCAAACAATTGTTTCTCTTTTTTTAGTGGAACGATGGCTTGAATCATAATACGGCCGGCAGAATGCTCACGGATCTTTCTTTGCACTAGCTCAAACACGTTCTGCGCGTAAAACTGATAACGTTCAGCAATATGCCCTTCAGCTTCATTCAGAGTTATGACATGGGCATCCTTCAAGTTTGATGCAAGGCTGTCTGTGACACTTCGTTCAGTTTCAAAGAGAACAACAATTTGCTCTGCGAATGAAAGGTCTTCGTCCTCAAATCCGCCCTTCTGTTCTCCCCATACCGGCTCGAGCATTAAGCGTTCATGCCGTGATGAAGGCTTTGATGAATGAACCTCTCCTTCCAATACTCTCGTGGAGAATCCTTTAATCCTGACACATACGTCTCCGCTCTCGTCAATGACATCGATATCCGCTTTCTGAACCATATCTCCGGCGTGATCACCGTCACTTAAGCAGGCATAAGCCCACATAGAAGAAGAACATCCTTTAATCACCTCAAGCTGTTCAAGCGCAAATGGCAAAATCAGCTTTTGATCCGTCAATTCCTGCATGATGCATATTGTTGCCGTCTGCAAGGCGGAGTCCATGATACTCGGGTGCAGCACAAACTGTTCTCTCGTTTCAGAAACGTTTTCTGGAAGCTGTAGCTGCGCCAAAACCTCTCTGTTTCCTATATCCACATTATTAATTCCTTGGAAGGCCGAACCATGGAACATCCCTCTGCTTCTGCCTTCTTCGTAAAATTGATCAGGTGACATCTTTCCTTTGCCGCAGCGGCTTGAAATTTCAGTGAGATCTGCGACCGGCGTTTCGGCGGCAGATACCAGCTCCGCACTGCCTTGACTATGAATAATCGGGTCGGCCCCGTCTTCCTGTGTACTGTAAATGTCAAAAGTGATTTTCCCATCTTCTTCAGGAAAGAGACCGATATCGACTTGAGCCGAATGTTCGTCAACCACAACAGGCTGAACCCAGACTGTATGATTCAATTTGATTCTGACCCCTTGAACATTATTGCTTCCAGTCGCCTGCTTGACAGCCGCGTGCGCCATTTCAAGGTACGCAACACCAGGGAGCACCGGTTTTCCTCTTACTACATGGTCTCTCAGAAAGAATTCCTCACCAGTGAAAACCGAACTGAATTTCTGTTCAGAAAAATCAGATGTATTCTGATGGAGCAGCGGATGAATGAAACCGGTCTCTGTCTGATTGGATGATATTTGACCCGACGGCTTGCGGTCATCCTGCGATGGCCAGTATCGTTCCTTTGCAAATGGATATGTCGGCAGGCTCATTCTGTATGGACGCTCACCTTTGTAAAGCTGCACCCAATCCATATGCGCTCCCTTGCTCCAAATTTCCGCGAGCTTGTTCACTTTTCCTTTGGCCATCCACTTACGGATCAGTTCCGCGCTGTCCTCATCCTCCGTCAGCCATGAAATCTCCCTGTCATTGTGCTTACTTCCTTGAAAACAGCCTTCAATCGCTGTTTTTCCATTGATAAAATCTGTGAGCTTTTGTTTTAACTCATTCACATGATCGGCAGTAAAGGCAACGCGATGCTCCATCTCTTCCCGCCCGACCTGTAGGGTATACGCAAAATCAGACAACTGTCCGTCCTCAAGTCCTTTTCTTTCCAAATAGGCCAGAATATCCTGCACATACTCTTGCAGCCTCTCCTTATTTTTTGCCGAGATCGGTATGATGCAGGTCCCGTCTATCTTTCTTTTGTCAGAATCTCTTTTGTACTGTTCGAAAATCGCATGAGTGTTTGTCCCGCCAAGCCCGAACGAGCTTAGTGCAGCCCTGTGCGTTTTGATATCACGGCTTAACGTTTTCTTTTGATCAACGATGTAAAAAGGAGAGCTGGCTAAGTCTGTATTTGGATTCGGTTCCTTATAATTGATGCTCGGTGCAAGCTCCTGATGATAAAGACTCATCATGACCTTAATGCAGCCCGCCAGACCGGCAGCTGTATCTAAATGTCCGATATTGGTTTTCACCGACCCAATGCCACAAAATTGCGTTTTATTTGTATATTGCCTGTAAACGTTCGTTAAAGCCGCCAGCTCGATTGGATCTCCCAGCTTCGTTCCAGTTCCGTGCGCTTCCACATAGCAGATGGATTCAGGCTGTATCTTCGTTTGATTCATGACCTTTTGCACCACGTCAGCCTGTCCTTTGACACTAGGAGCATAAAAACCGACTTTGTCGGCGCCATCGTTATTTACACCTATGCCTCTCAGCAAAGCATAGATATGATCCCCGTCTTTTACAGCATCAGCCGCTTTTTTCAGCAATACTACGGCAACACCCTCACCGCCTATCATTCCGTCAGCTGAAGCGTCAAAAGCTTTAATATGTCCGTCGCTCGAAAAGTTAAGACCCGGCTGATGCATATATCCGATATTTGACTCGGTATGCAGCGTTGCACCGCCAACTAAAGCATAAGCAGATTCACCTGACAGCAGGCTTTTATAGGCAGAATGCAATCCAATCAGGGACGATGAGCAATTGGCATGGACGAAATAGCTTGGCCCTTTCAGCCCGAGCTTATGGGAAATCATTGTCGGAATCGTCCCGCTCTGCGCAAGCACCCACGAGACATAGCCATCCGGCGTTTCCAGACTCTCTGTTGTATCTGACGGCAGCAGCGCGCGATAAGAATTATTGCTTGCCGACATAAAAACACTGGTTTGCGGAATCTGCTTCGCAGCATAACCGGCATCTTCTATTGCTTTCCATGAGTGAGTCAGCAGCATTCGAAGCTGCGGGTCCATAAATTCAGCGTCTTTAGGAGAGATTTGAAAGAAGCCTGGGTCAAATTTGTCTTTCCCATCAATTGAAGATTTAGCCGGGACATAGCTGGCATTCTCCGCTATCTCCTCTGAAATGCCAAAACGCTGAAGCTCTTCTTTACTAAAAAACGTAATGCTTTCCTTGCCGTCTCTGAGGTTCTCCCAAAACTCAGCATGGTTTTTCGCCCCTGGGAATTCACACGATATGCCAATAACCGCCACACTATCCTCATAATAATCTGGGAGTTCGCTCATCTGGGTGGACTGATCTATATGAACTGCCGGTTCTGTCGGCATCGAGGCACTTGTATCGGCCATCCGTTGTTCAGTAATGTATTGGCTGATATTTTTGATCGTTGAGTACTCAAACAGGTCTGTGACAGAAAACTCACAGGATAGTTCATGTTTGATGCGGTCAGCGACAGTAACCGCTAGAAGCGAATCCCCGCCCACATCGAAAAATCCGTCTTCCCATTCAATGTCAGTCATTTTCAGCACATCCTGCCAAATGGTGAAAACCGCATCCTGAATGTTCTTAGGAGAGATCTCCCTTTGCTTTGGCTGCTTCGCTGTAAGTTCGTTATTTTTAAGACTGTTTCTGTCTATTTTTCCGTTCGGTGTTAACGGCAGATGGTCAAGCTGAATAAAATAAGAAGGCACCATATAGGCAGGCAAAACGTCTTTTACATAATGACGCAGCTCCCTTGCCGCTAGAGAAGCATTTGCATGTTGAGCTGTATAATAGGCAGCAAGCTTATCCATTCCATTCTCTTCAGCTGCAACCACGACGCATTCCTGAATGCCAGGATGCACACTGAGCTTGCTTTCAATATCGCCAAGTTCAATACGGAACCCGCGTATTTTCACTTGATTATCGATACGGCCTATATATTCAATTCGTCCTCCCGGCAGCCAGCGCGCCATATCTCCTGTTCTATAAAGCTTCGATCCAGGCTCAAAAGGGCTGTCAATGAATTTCGAATTCGTTAATTCTTGCTTTTTGTAATAGCCCTTCGCCACGCCGTCCCCTGCAATGCAAAGCTCACCCGGAACTCCAGCCGGTACTGGAACAAGCTGAGAATCCGTAATATACATTTGTGTATTGGCGATTGGCCTTCCTATCGTGGCATGAGAGCATTCTTCGTTAATGCGCTGAACCGCTGACCAGATTGTTGTTTCGGTTGGCCCGAACATATTCCAGGCTTCGCTGCCTGTATGTAAGAAATATCTTTTTAACGTCTCAGGCAAAGCTTCGCCTCCGCATAGAATTTTCACTCTCTCTTCATTTTCCCAGCCTGAATAAAAGAGCATCTTCCATGTAGCGGGGGTTGCCTGCATCACTGTCGGTTTGATCGTTTGGATGTCCTGTTTCAGTTTTTCAACGTCTTTTGTATGCTCCGTTTGACAAATATGGCAGTGTGCGCCCTTTATCAAAGGCAAATATAACTCCAGAGCTGCGATATCAAAACAATAGGTTGTGACAGCGAGCAATTTATCCTCTGGCGAAAGACCTGGTGTTTCTCCCATTGAAACGAGAAAATTTGTCAAAGCTTTATGCGGTATCATAACGCCTTTTGGCTTTCCTGTGCTGCCGGATGTATAAATGACATATGCCAAGTGCTCCGGCGTGACAGTGCGTGTAAGCACTTTTCGATCAGAGGCTGTTTGTGCGATCTCATCCCAGTCTTGATCTAACAGAGCAGTCTTGATGCCGTTCCAATTCAACGTATTTACTAATTCTGATGTCGTCAGCGTCATGGATACTTCACTGTCCTCCAGCATGTATTCCAGTCGCTCAGCCGGATAGGACGGGTCTAACGGCACATATGCTCCTCCAGCCTTAACAATCGCCAATAATCCCACCAGCATGTCAAGCGATCGATCCACATAGATTCCCGCCAGACGGTCAGGTCCCACTCCATGCGCCTGCAAATAAATGGCCAGCTGTGTACTTCTTTCATCGAGCTCCCGATACGTCAATGTTTGATCTTCATAGCTGACAGCTGCTCTATCAGGTGTCTTTTTCGCCTGCTGCTCAAATAATTCATGAAAACATGTATATGGATACGTTTTGTCAGTGGCATTCCATGTTTTGAGAATCATCTGCTCCTCTGCTTCAGGTAATAAAGAATACTCTTTTAAAGGTTGAGAAGGATTCAACATCGCCTGTTCTGTTACATAAACAAAATGATCGAACATCGCGGATATAGAAGCCGCATCAAACAGCGTAGTTACGTACTTGATGTTCAGCTCCATTTTTTCTTCTGTTTCCCACAGTTCAAATACTAGTTCGTATTCGCCCTCTTGATGAATACGATCAATGAAATCGACAGAAAAGAAGTCAGCATAGCGGCTCAACAAGTTTTGATAGCTTCCGGATTGAAGAAAATTTTGATAGAAAAAAGCGGTTTGAAATATTGGTGAACCCGTTTGGCTGCGAGGAGCATTCAAATCCCTCACCATTTTCGGAAAAGGATAAGCTGCATGATCAAGCCCATCCAGCATCGTTAATTGCAATTTTGAAATAAATTCAGAAAAAGTGTCTGCCGGGTTCAGCTCACTGCGAATCGGGAGCATATTGAGAAAATGTCCAATGGAAGTATCAAATCTTTCTTCCGGTCTCACCATTGCCGGCATGCCGACAATCTGTTCCTTTTGGCCGGTATAACGGCCAAGCAGCATCATATAGCAGCTCAAGAATACCGTCGAAACATTCACAGAATGCTCTTTCGCAAACGCCCTCACCCGATTCATGAAGCCGCTGGGCAGCTGCCGGGTGTATGTATCCTCTTCAAACTCAGAATCAGCTGAACTCGTGCTGACCTTAGGCAACTGCAGATTCGGCAAAGTTCCCGATAGCTGTTTCTGCCAGTATGAACGATGCTTCGCGCCGTCTTCTCCGGCTAGCATGTTCTGCTCCCATGCCGTAAAATCATGATTCATGGCAGGAGAAACTGACACTTCCGGCTGTCGTCCTTCTAAAAGAAGCTTATAGCTGTCAAACAGACAGCGTATAAATGTTACAGATGAAACCCCGTCAAAAATCATATGGTGAATGACAATAAGCAAAAAATGCTCTTGTTCAGATCTGGAAAAACTCATGACACGCACTAATGGGCTGTTTTCCTTTACATACGGTTCCTTTGCTTTCTTTCTAAGAAAAGAAGGAATGGCAGACTCTTTCATACCAGAAATGTCTTCTGTCTTGATTTCAAGCGAAATCGCTGGCTCATTTTTTAGAAATGGTACTCCATCTTTCTCTTGGATGATGTGCTTTAAGATCGGGTGCTGATTCAATACAAGGCCGAAAGCCTGCTGTAATGTTTCAAGGTGAAGCCCTGACGAAAATCGAAAACAGAGAGGTACGTGATATGCACTTTTTTCAGGTGACATTTTTTGCAATGTCCATAATCCTTTTTGAACCTCAGATAGGGGCTGAAAAGATGCCTGACTCTTTTCCGGTTCCGTTTTAAATGTGTCAGTACCCTCCCTGTCAGCAGACAAGCTGCTAATGTCTTCATGATCAGATAGATAATGAGCCAAGCGTTCAATCGTAGGATACTTATGTATCTCTCTGGCTGTGAGTTTGATACTGTATTTTTTCTCGATCGACCGAATGAGATTCATCATCTTGATAGAATTCACTCCAAGGCTCTGGATAGTTGCATTTGGCTCTACCCAATCACGGGAAACATGCAACTCCTCAGTCAAACAGCTGAGCAGATGCTCCTGTACCTCTTCCCTTATTCTTTTCGCATGATCTGCTTGCTGCATCTCCCCGTCCTGAACCGCACCGTTCATCCGGTTGGATTTATGAAGCAAGGAGTCGAACTCCCCATTTTCAAATGAAGTTTTCAGCTGAGTGCGCTGAATCTTTCCGATAGCCGTTTTCGGAATCTCTTCTTTTTGGACCGGCAGCAAATATTCTGGGGTGACTCCGATCACCTGTGAGACATGGGATTGTATGTTTCTAAGAAGCTGAGACATTTGCTCATCATTCATTTTTGCGGAAGCAACAAAGAAGATAGCCAGCTGATCTGTTAAATTCTGATCCACGCGGACTGCGCAGGCAGCAGTATAAGAAGTTTCGATGTCCGGTAATTCTTCAACAGAAGACTCAATCGCATGACTGTAATAATTAATGCCGTTAATGATAATTGCATCTTTCGTGCGCCCCGTTATGGTTAAGCGCCCGTTTCGCAAAAAGCCAAGATCTCCGGTTTCAAACCATCCATCTTCTGTAAACACACTCTCATTTAAATCCGGGCGCCGATAATAACCGCTTGTAACGGAAAGACCAGAGACTTGAAAACGGCCAATCTCGCCTTCTTCAACCACTTCATTATGGTCATTCACTATTCTCATAGAGAATCCAGGAATTGGAGAACCTATCTCGACAAAATGATCATCATCACTTGTTGCAGCCCGGGTAAACTCATGAGAAAAAATAACGCCCGATGAAGTTTCGGACATTCCCCATGCAGGTCGGATGGCATCAGCAGGCAGTCCATAAGGTTCTAAAAGCTCAAGCATTCTGCGCCCTACCTTGGCTACCATTGCTTCACCGCCATTGAGCATGTAACGCATTGAGGACAGATCCCATTTCCGATCTTTCATTTCTTCTGCAAAATCAGTGACAAGACCGAACGCAAAATTCGGCGCCCACGTAACAGAAGCACGGTAATGATCAATCCAATCCAGCCATTTCAGCGGCTCCATTAAGATCGTTTCACTTGAGACGTTAATTTCTTGGCAGCCGAGATAGACATCCCGCAAATGTAGCATCCCAATGCCTCCGACATGATCAAACGGCATCCAGTTAAACGTGATATCTTCTCTGGTGAAGCCTTGCATTTGAATAATCCCTTTCACCATACTCATAATGTTTCGATGATTCAGCATAACTGCTTTGGGCGTTCCCGTACTGCCTGAAGTCAGCAATAAAAGCGCTAAGTCTTCAGGACTGGATTGATGCCAATCCGTCTCCGCTTCAGCACTGAGCAGATCCTCTACAGCAATTGCACGGAATTCTTCAAGGTCTTGCTCTTTTGCCCAATTGAGCATTTCCTGGTGCATGTCCCGATCCGTAAGCACCACCGGCTTATCAAGAAGCGTCCATGCGTCTTTCAGCTTTTGAGTCCCGCTGCTCGATTCAGCATATGTTGGCGGAACGGCTAACGGAGCCGGAACAATTCCTGCTAAAACACACCCCCAGAATGCAGGGAGAAGCTGTGAATTGTCGCCAAGCTGCAAAATCACATTTTGTTTTGCTTTCAGGCCTGATTGGCGGAGACCCTTCACGATACGCAACGCATCATTCCACAATCGTCCATATGATTGGTACACTTCAGTTCCATCCGGCTGCAAATAAATGATTCCCTTTGTATCCCCCAGCTCCGCAGCCGTTCTGTATAAAACCTCAGGTATTGTTGCCGGCTGCTCTTCAGATATATGTAAAGTCTCACCATAGCTGACAGAAGGATTAGCTAAATTGCGGGTATTATCATTATTTCTCATCGCGCTGCCTCCATTTCACCTGCGAATTTTTATGTAGATTCTCAGTTAATTTCCATACAAACCTTTGATTCTCGTTTTGACTTCGTCATGATGAAATGTTTTCTCATGCATTATCACTTCCTGTTCTATGACGCGCGGCAGCTGCTCACGAAGCGGGGCCACCAAATGATCTTTTAATGTAATCAATGAATTTCTCGGCTTTTCCGCCAGTTCATGCGCCAGCTCCACCGCATAATCTACTACTTCCGCCCGGGGCAGAACTTTAAAAGGAACCCCTCTTTTTTCAAGATCAGCTCCGCGATAGCTGCCCGCATTCATTAATATTTCCTGGGCCAGGCTGAATCCCAGTTTTTCAGGCACGATAAAGGTAGCGCCCATTCCAGGCGTAAATCCGTATTTCATAAAATTAGCCGTATACACACTCTCTCTGCTTAAAATGACAATGTCAGCAAAGAGCCCCATGACAAAGCCGCCTCCAATTCCGTGGCCCTGCATGGCCGCAATGACCGGAATCTCGCAATCCAGCGCCAGAGAATAAAGATTGTCATCCGTGAACTTGGTTAATCCTTGCTGAATTCGAAGCAGACCTTCTTGCGTTCCTCCTGAAGCAAAATAATTATCATATCCTGTCAAAATGACCGCTTTATAATTGGGTTGCTGACGAATGAATTCAAACGCTTGAATTAAACCATCTGTAAGTTCTTGTGAAAACGCGTTTTTATGAGTGCGGTCATGCATCTTTACCTGAATAATGGCGGGCTCGATTTCGATGAGCTCTACAACAGAATGCGTCATGATGTCCTCCTAACGGTTCTGATTGTCAACGTTTCAAATGATTACTGATCCTCCCATGGAAATTGCCCTGTTTCAACATACCTGATGAGTCCCATTTGGTTTTGAGGATCAGAAAACATGTCTTGATTTGCAGTTAAAGCGAGGGGTTTCGAATTGCTGACCTGATGATCAAGTGAGCTCATATACTGTTTATAACGCGCGATTCCCTTTTTATTCAGCCTCCGCAAACGCAATAAATGCTTTCTCAGCAGAACCTCACTTTGAGTATCAAAGGCATCTATTAATCCCCATTCACTGGCTTCCTGAACGGAAACCGGCTTTGTCATCAGGGTCATATAATGTGCTTTCTGTCTGCCGATCCGGCGGATCAGAAACGGTAAAACACAAGCCGGATACAGACCGAACAACAGCTCAGAGAGACTGAATGACGCCGTTTCATCAGCAATGGCAATATCTGTAGCCGATACGAATCCAAGGCCGCCGGCATTCACTTTTCCCCTGACATGCGAAATCGTGATATAAGGGCCGGTCTGTAATTTCAGCCACAAATCATAGAGAGGCTCTTGGGACCTTGCCTGTTTTCTGCCACTTTTCATTTCCTGATAGATTTCTTGAAAATCCGCGCCGAAGCAAAATACCTCGGGAAGCCCTTCTAAAACAACAACCGTAACTGATGATGTTTCACATTGGTTTAACACTTGTAAACATTCTTCAATAAGTGTGTCATTAATCGTATTATTCGCTTCAGGACGGTGAAATGTGATATAACAAACCGACTCTTGAATGCGGACCTTTATCGTTTGATAGGTCACGAGATCCACCTGTATTTCCGATGAAACTCAGAAATTTCTTCTAAAAACAAGCGCGGCTTCTTTTTTGTAAACTGCATGATGCCCGGTATCATCTCAAAATCCAGCTTTACATTGCGTGTCCCGAACCGCACCATCCCGCTCCCCTTAAACAGCAGCTCATACTCATCCATAGAGAGCTGATACCGGCGATCTAAATGATTCTCAATGCCAAATGAGCGCTGGCGCTCCTGGCCTTGCGGAGTTGTAATTCCGCTGTAAAATTCAGAACAGCAGCCTGATCCGTAGGAAAAACAGCCGATTCGTTTAGGCGAATCAAACCGCCCTTGGTCTATCGTGCTTGCCAATGCCAGAAACAAGGCAGCTCCCATAATATTTCCAACCCGTTGGCAGTAGTTTAAACCTGGCATAACCCGATTTAAAAAATCCGTTTCAATCTCAGCTGTTTTCATCTTCGCCACCTTGCGCATCATTGTTCGGTGCGCACCTTTCACCATCCCGCCAAATGGTGTATGGTAAGCAAGGTATTGAAACGTGTCCTGATAACTCGCACCGGGTACACGTTTTTGGTATTCCAGAAAGGTTTGTTCGCAGCAATCCAGATATGACATTAAAGACAGGTCAGAATCTCCCGCTTCACTGTCGGGAATGGGACGGCAGGTATCCATCACTTCATAGCCGTAATAGCCATTTGCTCCTGGATCTATTTGAAACACCTCGGGATTTTCGCCTACTAAAACAGCCACCGCTCCCGCTCCGGCGCTCGGTTCGGCATAAGACCAGTCTTCACTTAAAGCGTCTCCGCCCTCAGCGATTAAAAAACGTGAAATATCACTGGCGATAACCAGTGCTTTGGCACCCGGAGAAGTCTGGGATAATATAAAATTCACCGCCATCTGAAATCCCGCGGTTCCTGAATAACATGCTTGTTTAATCTCAAACAAACGGCAGTTGCGGTTAAGTCCTAAATATTCATGGATATATGTACTTAACGATTTCCCAAAGTCGATCCCGGATTCAGAGCAAGTGATCAGCAATTCAATCCGTTCTTTTTCTGCTTCGGATAAAGCATCAATAATCGGCTTAGCTGCATTGACTCCAAAGGTTACTGGATCTTCATAAGGCAGTGCTACCGCTTTTTCTTTCATTAATAAATTTTCAAATCTGGCAGTATCTAAGTGTCTGTATTTGGCCAGTTCCATGACATCAAGGTATGCCGTTCCGCCAAAGACATTCATCGCTTCTATTCCGGCTGAAACCATTTATGATTCGCCTCCACATTTCTCAATGTTTTGTATACAAACCGCGGTGTTCATTCCGCCAAACCCCATACTTAAGCTCAGCGCATTTTTGATGCGGTATGAAATCGATTTCTCATTTACCCAATGAAAGGAATCATCGATCGGATGATCCAAATTCCGGCTCGGGTGCAGGGCAAATTCTCTCATTTGCAGCAGAACAGAAATAATCTCTACAATGCCCGCAGCACTAAGGCCGTGCCCGGTTATCGATTTAGTTGCATTTATATAAGCATGGGAAAGCCGGCATGCATGCAGTGCCTTTAATTCAATTTCATCTCCAATAAAAGAACCTGTTCCATGGGGATTAATATAATCAATCTCTTCTGGTGAAAGACCTGCACGCTCCAGCGCCTCCTGGATGACATGAATCTCTCCTTCTAAAGAAGGATCGGGATTCCGGTTCCCGTCTAGTTTGATTGACCATCCAGACAATGCTGCATAAGGTTTAACACCTCGGCGTACAGCCGTCTCCTTTCGTTCTATCACCAATGCGCCGCATGATTCTCCATAAATAAACCCGTCTCTGTTCTGATCGAAGGGGCGGCACGCTTTTTCAGGCTCATCAGCATATTTGTCCGTTCCCATAGCGCCTAAAGCCCTGAGCGCTTCGCATTCCATGTAAGAAAGATCCATTAATGCACCCAGTGCTATGCAAACATCAACCTCACCTGATAAGACTTGCTGAATCGCATGAATGACTGCTAATTGGCCGCTGGCGGAGGCTCCTCCCACCGTATAAGCTAAGCCCGTGATGCCAAACTGATCTGTGCATAGCCCGCAAAGGTCGCTATCCATAAAAGACAGGCCATACGACGGCGAAATAAAGCCAGGGCGATCTTGATAACTTTCATAAAGCTGTAAGGTTTCTCTCTGCTGAAAATTTGATCCACCGACTACAAGTCCGATACGTGCAGAATCGGTATCGTCTAATTTAGCCTCCTCCCAAGCCTCTGAGAGAGTTACCAATGCAGCACGGCTGGAAAATGACGCTTTTCGCAACAATTTTTTAGAGAGTCGGTCGGGATAGGACAATGACGCAATTTCAGCTCCGATAAACTGGCTGTCTTTTTGTCTGCCTGGACGCTTCATGACATCAAAGGCATGCCTGCCAGACAGCAGCGAGGAAGCAAAGTCCTCTTTCCCTTGACCAATGGCGGCAGTGACGCCTACACCGGTCACCACCACCTCAGACAGATTGCACTTTGTCATAAAGCACCTCAGCTAATTCGCCAATGTTTTTCACCCCGGACAGCTCAATACGGGGAATTTTTAATGATAGATCCTCGAGCACCATTGTGATAATCTCTGCTCTGTCTACAGAGTCAGCTCCTAACTGAACTAACTGATCTTCAGGCACAAAACTGTGTCCGTCTAATTCAGGAAGTACCTCGCAAATATTGGTGACTAACACTTCAAAGATTCTCTGTTTATCCATAACGCACTCTCTCCTTCAAGGGATCATTTTAGCCCTTTTCATGGGTATATTTTCACAATATTCTAAATATTAATCTTCTGCTATCTGATTAATACGAAGGTTGATACATTGATTGCATCCGTTCATGAAGCAATGCTGCCGTTTCTGTCATTAATGTTTTTCCGATCTCATCCACATGGCGATTGCGCCAGTTTTCTAATTCCGATCCTTTGACCCATTGATTAAAAGCTCCTAAAGCCGGACCACAGTGAATTTGATAATCGACCTTCGAATGTTCGCTTCCGCTGATTGCCAAGTTGGAGCTGTATCTGAAGTACCACCTGAAAATCAGAGCCATTTTATGTTTCGGATTTCGTTCAGCCTTCTCAATTTCTGCTGCGGGATAATGTAATGTAATATCTTCATATATATCTTCTATACTGCGTTTGAAGTATTTCTCCTCAAGCTGAGTCAACGTCTTTGCATCCAGCTCACGTATTGACCCATATCGCTGGTACAGTTCATATAATTTGCTTGCCCGCGCCGGAAAGAACACGCCTTTCTTCAGCACTTGCACTTTGCTGCCCGATTCAAACATATCGCCTGCAGGCGCATAGGCTGTATCTTGTACATTCATCTGCTGAAGCAAATCCTTTACTTTATCACTTGTTGCCGCCTCAACCGTACATTGATTGATTGAGCCTGTAACAATAAAATCCGCACCAAGCATAAAAGCTGCCACCGCTGCATCAGGCGTTCCAATTCCTCCAGCTGCACCAACTCTTATTTTTTTCGGATATTGATATTTTTTCATCATTTCATCTCTTAATGATGTCATCGCCGGCATCAGGCTGTATGCTACACCGCCATCTGTATGACCGCCTGAATCAGCTTCCACACAAATATCGTCAGCCATCGGAATGCACCGCAATAATTCAGCTTCATTCACTGTGATTTTATTTTCTCCTAAAAGCTTTTGCAGCATATTCTCAGGCGCAGGACTCAGAAATGATTCTGCAACTTCCGGCCGTGATATTTTCGCAATGATACGATTTGAGCATATAATTTCACCATTGTGGTTTCGTTTCACTCCTTTTGCGCGATACCTTATCAATGCGGGAGTGACACTTAAAAATGCTGAAGCTTCTACATTTCTCACTTGATGCTTTAATAATAGATCGATCATTTTTTCTTCTGATTCAGTATGTTTCATATTGTGGACGAGATTGATGCCATAGGCTTGTCCTTCCCCTAACTCCCCTTGAATGGTGAGGATGGCATCTTCAACCTCATTCAGGCTCAGGCCGCCTGTGCCAAAGAACCCCATCATTCCCGCTCTTGACAGCTTTACTACCATTTCTTTCGAAGCAATGCCGCGGTACATTCCTCCTGCAAGATAAGCATATGTAAGATGATAATCCCGTTTAAACTCATCACTTCCTAATGACTCTGCCGTAATCCCAGCTTGAACATTAGGTCGATGGTCAGCAGCTTCTGGATGACTTGAAGCATGTTTCTTTTCGGGTGCATGTGTTAACGGTTCTGCTTCATTTTTAATCCGATGGATGAGGCCGGTCAAAACAGTTCCAGGCCCGATCTCTTCAAACTCCATTTCTCCTCTTCCCATCAGAAAACGTATGCTGTCCGTCCATTTCACTGTGCTGTCCATTTGTTCAGATAACGTCTCTTTTAACCTGTCCTGACGATACGGCTCTGCATAGACATTCGAGATAACCGGGATAGCCAAAGACCCAAAATGGAATGAGTCAATAAATTGCTTAAATTCCTGTTTTGCTTCATTCATATATCTGGAATGAAAAGCTCCGCTTACGTTTAAAGGATGAAACAGCTTTACATCCTTGGTGTTTTCAAAAACCGTTCGGGCTTTTTCAACCTCTTTTTTTTGGCCGGAAATCACAATTTGCCGGAGCGTATTTTCATTTGCCACATCAATGTCATGGAGACGGTGCTCTTCTAAAACGGCTGTAACTTGTTCCCTATTCAAGCCGATCACAGCAGCCATTCCGCCTCCTGTAATTCGTCCCATCAGTTCGCCTCTTTTTTTGACAAGTCTTAATCCTGTTTCAAAATCAAATGCACCCGCTGCAAACAGCGCATTGTATTCTCCTAAGCTATGTCCGGCCGCAAAATCAGGTTTTCTGCCGGTCTCCTCTACTCTCTTCAAATAATTGAGTGCATTGACGACGTACAAAGCCGGCTGCGTGTACTGGGTATGGTTTAAATCCAAATAGGATTTTTCGGTACAGAGCTTTTCTATTGAATAGCCCAATATTTGATCTGCTTGGTCAGTCAAATCCTGATAGTGTTCAAATAGCCCTTGTCCCATCCCCTTTTGCTGGGAGCCTTGCCCTGGAAAAACATATGTAATCATCTTGTAAACTTCCTTTCTGGTTTACGGAAACACTCAACCGTATTCAGATTTTTCAGCTCCTGATGAAATGGTGTCATAATCGAGCAGCAGCGGTTAGTTGAATCTCCCGGGATCAGCTGTTTCACAAAAGCAGTTAAGGTGCCGGACGGACCTAAATCGATAAACCGGCATGTATGCTGGCTTTCCAAATATCGAATCGCTTCGCGAAATTTCATTGGCTCTCTGACCGCATTCCAAAAGAAATGCTTGTCCATTTCGTAAAGGCAGCTTCCCGTTAAACTCGATATAACCGGTATTGACGGGTTTTTAAAAGAGATTGATCTCAAAAATTCTGCATAGGCGCTTTCTGCCGGATCAATAAGCGAAGAATGAAAGGCATAAGACACAGGCAACAGCTGGCAAAGAATCTGTTTCTCTTTTAAAGCCTCCATGATCTGCTTTATGTTTTCTTCTTCACCAGAAATGACGAAGTGCGAATCATAATTGATAGAAATGAGTTCACTATTTCCAAACAGCTGCGGATAATCATTCAGTAATTGCGGTTTATCAAGAATGGCAAGCATTTTCCCTTTATCGCAAGATTTTTGGATAACTATAGCCTGTTCAAGTATGCAATCCAGTATATTCTCTGCGTCTGACACACCTGAAACAGCGGCCGATGTGAATTCTCCCAGACTTGATCCCAATACGTAATCAGGATAGATTCCCCTATCTTCTAAAACTTTGTATAAAGAATACTCAACCATAAAGATTGCAGGGTGGGAAAAAAGAAGGCTGTCAAACGGTTCCGCCACACGTTTAGCCGGATGATAAATTTCTTCAACAATGGACGTTCCGATTCGCCGCGCTGCAATGGCATCCATTTCAAGCATAGATTGACGAAACACGATATTTTCCTTAAATAATTCCTTCCCCATATGATAGTACTGGGAACCTTGTCCGGAAAACATAAAAACGAGCGGTTCATTCATATGCATAACCTACTTTTTTTATATTTATGACGGCTATTTAGATTTCTCTCAATGTATACAATACACAGCAGCGAGTGAAATGTAATATTTAATTGAAAAGACATAATGTAAAAAATAAGAAGAATCAACTTTTAGGAGGATTGCTTTTGGTGCTCTGGATGCGGCTCTATTATGAAGTGGTCTAGGTGTATGTTGATATCTCAAAATTGATATAACATAATGACAGGATCAGCAAAGAACATCGACTCTATGATTTGGGTGCGGTTAAATAGAAGGCCATCTTGATGTGAGAGCGATGGTCTGTCATGATATGCCGGCTGACTGGACATAGTTCAAATATCGTGCGGATATGTTTTATCAGCCTCTTTATGTAACAGTATATAAACTTATTCATTCAGAAACAGTGTCTTTAGAACGATTACATCTCCAAAACTTTATACCTTAATAAAAGAAAATCTGTCCTTAGCCTGTTCATACGGTGCATGGGTCTCAGGAATAATTCGTTTTAGCGGGGCATTGGCTCCGCATCTTTTTTTATGCGATGAATTAACCCTGTTAAAACATTTCCAGGTCCTATTTCCTCAAACTCCATTTGGCCTTTTTTCATTAAGTAGCTTATGCTCTCAGTCCATTTCACTGAATGATTGATTTGATCAGCCAGCGTTTGCTTCATTAATTCGTATGTATACGGTTTGGCATACACATTCGAAATAACCGGGATAGACAGAGGTGAAAAATGAAAGGTTTGAAGGAACTGTTCGAATTCTTCTTTTGCTTTATTCATGTATCTGGAATGAAACGCGCCGCTTACGTTTAAGGGGAGTACCATTGTAACTTCAGTCATCGTTTCAAAAAGAGATGCGGCTTTTTCAATCTCATCTTTTTTTCCTGAAATCACAATTTGATATGGGGCGTTCACATTGGCGATATCAACATCGTGTAAATGATATTCTTTCAGAGCCTTTGCAACCTGCTCTTCATTTAATCCCATAATAGCGGCCATACCGCCGTTGCTCACCATACTCATCAGCTCGCCTCTTTTTCTGACAAGCTTTAAACCTGTCTCAAAATCAAAGGCTCCAGCTGCAAATAACGCATTGTACTCACCCAAGCTGTGCCCGGCGACAAAGTCAGGCTTAGCTTCTTCTTCCCTGATTTTTTTCAGATAGCTTAATGCGTTTACCACATATAATGCCGGCTGGGTAAATTGCGTTTTGTTTAAATTGGAATAAGGATTTTCCATGCAAAGACGTTTGATTGAATATCCTAAGATCTCATCTGCCTGAGCCGTCAGTTCTTTAAATTCATCAAATAGATCGCTGCCCATTCCCTGTTTCTGTGAACCCTGGCCCGGAAAAACATATGTGATCATTCTCTCAAAGCCACCTTTCCAATTAGTAGATGTGTTTCACTTCTGTATCATTTTATAAAAAATAGTGATGACCGGATAAATAGTAGCATGTTCATGTTGATGGTAACCTCTGTAAATATTATCCGTCAAGTTAATTTTTCCTACAGTTTACTTGATTGTTTTCCTGATTTTTTCAATTGAGGCATAAAGGATCAGGGGATATAGCAGAACATAAGAAAAATGACCTGTATCACGTATAGGGCGCGGATATGATGAGAATACGCTTTGCTTATCTCCTGAGCCTTGTTCGAAATAAATAAAATCGTTCTATATAATCATTTTAAAAATGACCAATCATTTAGATATTCGAAGGAAAATAGGATAATAGATTCAGAAGGCTTATTTAAAATCAAAAATACCTTTTTGGTTTTTACGAGTGCGAAATTTCACAAAATATTCTTTTTTATCAATTTGAAAGTAAATATTATACTGAAAAAGATCCTCTATCGTATGGCCGGGTGTTTTGCCAAATGAGTGACCAGGATAAACCCGTACATAGGGAGAAACCTCCGACTTAATCCTTTGAATGCTTCTGAACATCTCTTCTGCAGAACTTCCATCATCCTCACATATGCCGCACCCTTCTGTAAATACCGTATCTCCGGTAAACATACTTTCAGAAAACAAATAACACATTCCGCCGGCTGTATGCCCCGGTGTGAGAAGGCATTGCGCTCTTGTGTTGCCTATGCTGATCGTCTGATGATCATGCAAGCCAATTAAATTTCGGCAGCTGAATTGATAATAATCAATTTCTTTTTTCGACATATAAACTTGAATGTTAAACATCTTCGTCAGCGGCTCTACCAGGTTAACGTGATCATAATGAGAGTGTGTCAATGCGATTGCTGTTAATTCAACTTCCAGCTCGGAAAGTTTAGTTGTTATTTTACTCAGTTCCCATGAGGGGTCAACAACAATTGCAGATCTGCTTACAATATCTTCAATGATATAGCAATAATTCGTCCAGCCCTGATACCTAGTTTTAATTGGATGTACCTTATACGTAAGATTCATTTACACCATTCCTATCATGTAAAGTTCTTAAATGATGGGCAAACTGTTCAACCCTCAGTCGTCTTTCATTCCACTTTACCAAACAGCATGATTGTTTTCCATTTTTTTCAGAGACCCTTGTTCCTTCTGCATATAAAAAAGCTATTCTTCTGGAAGCATGTCCAACGAGAATAGCTTTTTCGCACTATATCTTAGGGATTTCTTTCTTCTGTCTCATTTGTTTCTTTCACGCAAATTGATTCTACATGCTGCATAATGACACGTTTGATCCTGTCTTTATTCACTCTCACAGGGTCAAGCATCGCATGTAAAGCCAAGCCATCAATAAGCGCGTAAAGTCTCTCAGCTTCAATATCTTTATCAGCATCCTGCCTCAGTAAATCGAATTCATCTAAATAGGCAATCAGATTCCGCATGCCGCTGTAAATTCCGTCATGATTCGCATCAAACATATCCTTTTTATGTCTGGCGTAAACCGTAAAAGCAAACCACACCTCCATCTCTCTTACCGTTTCTTCATTCGTTGGGACAATTTCAAGCAAAATATGTAACACTTTTTCCTTAGGGGGCACATTCCTCATTGTAATGTCCTTAATTCGGGCCATCACCTTTTCTTGAACGAGTTTCATTGCAAAAACAAGCAGTTCATCCTGAGTAGAAAAATAATGGCGCAGCGCACCTAATGACAATCCTGCTTCCTTTGCAATGTTCCTGGCTGAGGCTCCCTCCATCCCCCGTTCTAAAATCACCCGCCACGTTGCTTCTGCAATTTCTTTTCTTCTTTTCTCATGGTCAATTTGTTTTGGCATAGCTTTATTGTAACAAGAAAAAAATAAGAGAGCAATTTTATAATACAGTTGTATTGCAAAAACAAAGATGGTAACATATTATTTAAATAATACAACTGTATTGAAAAGAGGGGAATGGATTGAACGGTATCGCATGGATGATTGTCTTCTGTGAAATTGCGTTTTGGGTTGTGATTGTTTTAGGGCTTGCTGTACGCTACCTATTCAAACAGCATACATTAGGACTGCTATTCCTTGCCTTAACTCCAGTTATCGATTTGATCTTATTAGCGGCAACTGGTGTGGACCTTTACCGCGGAGCCTCAGCGACTGCTGCCCATGGGATTGCTGCTGTTTACATCGGGATATCGATCGCCTATGGGAAACAAATGATTCAATGGGCAGATGAAAAATTTCAATATTATGTAACAAAAAAAGGCGCAAAACCGCTGAAACGTTTTGGAATGGATTATGCCAAGCACTATGCGAAAGGCTGGATAAGACATGTGCTGGCCTACCTAATTGGTGCAGGACTATTAGCAGGGATGATCTATTTTATCAATGATTCCGCCCGAACCGAGGCATTGAGCGGCATTCTTAAACTGTGGACTGTCATCATAGGCATTGACTTTCTCATTACTGCCAGCTATTTTATTTGGCCAAAAAAAGAGAAAGCTTCGGCGAATCTCAGGAGTTAACATGATGAAAAAGGTCCTTCCCCAGCGGAAAGGACCTTTTTTGGTTTTGTCAAAATATGTTATACTATTTTCATTAAAAAACAGACTTATAGATATTTTGGGCTAATTCAAGAGTAACTGTTTGTATGAGTAAGCAGGTGAAGGGAGTGTTATACTTGAGCCAAAAAGAACAGAACGAACACTCTAAAGATTTTAACCTAAGATCAAAATTAATCGAAATTGTCTCTATCACTTTTATCGTTGCTATTGCACTTGTAGTAATCTTCGGCGGCTATTTTTTTGGGATCAAAGGATTATTCTCTATACTGGGCGTCACATATGATTCAAATCAAACATTAGTTTTATTTATTTTAGTCTGTTTTGCTGTCGGCTTGATCATAGACCCGCTTACAAAGATTATCTCTATGATTTTGGCAAGATCACTTTCATTGAAAAAAACTGCACTTTTTGCTTTTATACTGTACTTTGTGAGCAATTTCATAACGATCTGTTTTGCAGATTACTATATGCAGTCTATATATATTCCAGATGTCTTGCTTGTTGTGATATCAGCTTTGATGGCTTTCATTGAACTTGCATTTGATGACTAGCCTAATGGGGAAGCAGCTTAAAATTGCCTGTGATAATTTAAGTGTTTTTTGCTTTTATATCATTCTCATCGTCTAATTTGGAAGATAGTCCACAATAAAATGTAAAATGATGAGTGGAATCATAGAATCGATAATGATAGATATGGAAGAAAACAAAGTACAATTCCACAACTCCTTTTATTTTGACATTACCAGTTATAAAAGCGGATAAAAACAAGTATTTTCCTTTCATAATTCAAAATAAAACTCCCTGTTCACATGAACAGGAAGCAAACCACAATGATTTAATTTAAATTCTGCATTCTACAATTATTCTTACATTCGGATCATCGAGTTCATTCAAAACGATAATCATATTTGGACCACATGCCATGTTCCCACCCCCTTGCCCAAAATATACATTAATTTCAATTACTTGTAAATTACAATTTTGTTATGCAGAGGAATGTATCCATGAACTATTATGCATTAACACTGTTCACACGTTTACAATAGTTTCTTTTAATTGATTACTTCAAATCAGTACAAAAAAAGCATTGATCCATTCAAAGAATGTCTCAATGCTAAATTTTCCTCTTCGCCCAATCCCGCTACATCACGCGTTTGAACATCTTTTCCATCTCATAAGTGGAATGGTGAATGATGATCGGACGGCCGTGCGGGCATGTAAATGGGTCTGATGTGCTTCGGAGGTCGTCCAGAAGCGCTTTGATTTCGTCGTTTCTAAGGTGGCGGTTTGCTTTGATGGAGCCCTTGCAGCTCATCATAATCGCCGCTTCCTCGCGCAGTTTTTTAATATCAATATGTTTGGAGTCGAGCACCTGCTGAATGATTTCTTCTATCAGCTCAGCTTCTTCTCCCTTTGGAAACCAGGCCGGGTGGCAGCGGACGATATAGCTGTTAGAGCCGAATGACTCTAAAAAGACACCGACGCTTTCCAGTTCTTGTTTGTGCTGTTCAATAATCAGCGCCTCGTTCGTGGAGTAGTGGAACGTCAGCGGCACGATCATATCCTGCACCTCAGGCTCAACCTCTCCCACCTTTTCGCGGAAATATTCGTACTTAATACGCTCTTGGGCGGCGTGCTGGTCGATAATATACAGGCCGTTTTCGTTTTGTGCCAATATATAAGTCCCATGCATCTGGCCGATCGGGTACATAATCGGAACCCGCTCAGACGTTGGCTCAGGATGTTCTTCTTGATGGTGTTCCTGCTCAAAAGCCACAGGCTGATCTTCTGAAACATCAGGCACTTCAATCCTATGTTCCTGATCAAAGCTAGGTGGAGTATCAAATTGAGCAGAGGGCAATTCTTCCTCCGTATTAACCCGCTCTTTCACGACTGAGCTGAGCTTCATTGGTGAATAAGATGGCGCAGGCGCTTTTTCCGGTACTTTTCTTTCCGCAGGCTTTTCATCAAAGGTTATGAACTGCTGCTCATTTTTGATGGCAGGTGCCGATTTTTTCGGGAGCTGGGCACTTGGAATCAGCTGCTGCTGTTTAAATACATCTTTTATTCCGTCACGAATTAAGTCATGAAGCTCTGTTTCCTTGCTGAGACGGACCTCAAGCTTCGATGGGTGCACGTTGACATCAACTAAAATCGGGTCCATCGTAATTTCTATAAAGGTTATTGGATGGCGTCCAATCGGCAGAAGCGTATGATATCCCTCATGCACCGCTTTGACGAGCGGGAAATTTTTAATATAACGGCCATTGATGACAGACGACATATAGTTTCTCGACGCCCGTGTAATCTCTGGGAGGGCGATATATCCCTTGACTTCAAAATCCAATGAGCTCACATGCAGCGGAAGCATTTTTTTGGCGACAGCCGTGCCGTAAATCGCCGCCAGGACATGGCGCACATCTCCGTTTCCGTTCGTTTGAAGAAGATTTTTCCCATGATGGCGCAGGCGGATTGATACCTCCGGATGGGCCAGAGCAATACGGTTGACCACATCTGTAATGTTCCCAAGCTCTGTATGAACGGTTTTCATATATTTCAAACGGGCCGGTGTGTTAAAAAACAGATTGGAAACGACAATTTCAGTTCCCTTTCTGCTTGAGGAACGCGATTCAGAAATCATGTTTCCTCCTTGGAGTACGAGCTTCGTCCCTGCTCCTTCACCGGTGCTTGTCGTAATCTCTAGATGAGAGACTGACGCGATACTCGGCAGTGCCTCTCCCCTAAAACCAAGCGTTCTCACCCTGAATAAATCATTTTCATCTTTTATTTTACTCGTTGCGTGGCGGCGGAAAGCACGCTTGCAATCTTCATTTTCCATTCCTTCGCCGTTATCCAGTACGCGAATGGATGCAAGGCCTGCTTCCTCAATATCGATTTCAATGACTGTGCTGTCAGCGTCAATCGCATTTTCCACCAACTCTTTGACGACTGAGGCGGGCCGCTCCACAACCTCGCCTGCCGCTATTTTATTTGAAAGCTCATCTGACAGCTGGATGACTTTTGCCACATTCATCACCCCGTTTTAATGTAATTTCTTTTGCAGCTTATACATTTCATTCATCGCTTCAAGCGGTGTCATATCCAATATATTAAGTGATTTGAAAGCATCGAGCACTTGCTTTTCTTTTTTTGAAAGCTTTGGCGCTTCCACCCGCTTTTCCGCTTCGGCAAAAAAGGACAGCTGTGCCGGCTCTTCTTTCACCTGAGGTTTCTGCACCGGCACTTCCGGTTTGTTCCCTGAATGCTCAAGCTCTTTTAAAATATCTTGAGCGCGCGAAATAAGATCTTCCGGCAGTTCAGCAAGCTGGGCTACATGGATACCATAGCTTTTGTCAGCGGCCCCTTCTTTAATTTGATGAAGAAAGACAACCGTTCCGTTATATTCTTCAGCGCGAACATGAACGTTTTTCAGCTGCGGCAGCTTGTCCTCAAGCACAGTCAGCTCGTGATAGTGCGTGCTGAACAGCGTCTTGGCGCCGATATGATCGTGAACATATTCGATAATGGCTTGTGCCAGCGCCATGCCGTCATAAGTGGACGTTCCCCGCCCGATTTCGTCAAACAAAATCAGACTGTTTTTCGTCGCATTTACAATCGCATTTTTAGCTTCAAGCATTTCCACCATAAATGTACTTTGTCCGGAAATCAAATCATCTGCAGCGCCGATTCGTGTAAAAATTTGATCAAAAATCGGAAGCACCGCTTTTTTCGCAGGTACAAAGCAGCCGATTTGCGCCATGATGGAAATGAGCGCAATTTGTCTCATATACGTGCTCTTCCCTGACATGTTTGGACCGGTAATGAGAAGCATTTGTCTGTTATCGCCCATCATACAATTGTTCGGGACGTATTCCTGGCTGTCCATGACTTTTTCAACAACCGGGTGTCTGCCTTCTACCACTTCGACTTCATCTTTAGAGAACTCCGGTTTCGTGTAGTGACGATTTTCACTGATTGTCGCAAAGCATTGCAGTGCGTCCAGCTCGCTCATCTGTTTGGCAAGCTGCTGCAGCCGCGGAATATACTGCTTCACTTTCTCGCGCAGCTCGGTAAACAGCTCATACTCCAGTTCACAGATGTTATTTTCTGCTTCTAAAATGAGCGCTTCTTTTTCTTTTAATTCAGGTGTAATGTAGCGCTCTGCATTCGTTAACGTTTGCTTCCGCTCATATCGCCCTTCCTCAAGCAAATGCAAATTCGCTCTTGTCACTTCAATATAATAACCGAAAACTTTATTGAAGCCGACCTTTAAAGAGCGAATGCCCGTATATTCGCGCTCCTGCTGTTCCAAGCGGGCAATCCAGTCTTTTCCGTTTCTGCTTGCGTCACGGTATTCATCAAGCTTTTGATTGTATCCGTCTTTAATCAGGTTCCCTTCTTTTAACGATAAAGGAGGGTTTGCGTACAGCGCTTCTTCCAGCAATTCAAGCACATCCCCGCAAGGATCAATCCGTTCGGCACGTTCCTTGGCCTTGTCATGAGCCAGTGAAGCAACCAGCTGTTTAATGCCAGGCACTTGCTTTAACGATTCCTTCAGTTGTATCAAATCCCGTGCATTGACATTTCCAAATGCAACGCGGCCTGCAAGGCGTTCTAGGTCATATACTTCTTTTAACCGTTCACGCAGGTCTTCCCGTTCGAAGAAATGGGACATCAATGTTTCCACCATTTCTTGGCGCTCTTCGATTTGATTGACTCTGATAAGCGGCCGGTCAATCCACTGTTTAAGCAGCCGGCCTCCCATTGCAGTTTTTGTTTCATCCAGCAGCCACAAAAGAGAGCCTTTTTTATTTTTCGAACGGATCGTTTCAGTCAGCTCCAGATTTCGCTTTGAGTACAAATCAATTTTCATCGCTTCCTCAAGCTCATACACCTGTACGGGCTGAAGATGATCAAGACTGCGCTTTTGGGTTCTTTTCAGATACGTATACAAGCGCAAAAATGTTTTTGTTACATCTTCATTATCTAAATGCTCAATGATCATTACGTGTTCGTCTGTTTCACCATCTTCAATTGAGATCGTTGCACCGCACCGCTCTTTCAGCTGTGCGACCGTATCGGCATCCAAGCTGCCTGAAACGACGATTTCCCGTGCGCCGACTGAATAAATTTCTGATATGACATCTTCGAGCCGTTCAATCAAAACAGCCAAATTTTCTCCCGTTGTTAAATCAGACAGCGCCAGCCCGTATCCATTCGAGCAGACGGAAACAGACGCGATAAAGTTGTTTTCTGATTCATGGATGCCTTTGCCGTCCATTACAGTTCCGGGTGTAATAAGCTGAACCACTTCTCGTTTCACAACGCCCTTTGCGGCTTTCGGATCTTCCGTCTGTTCACAGATAGCCACTTTATACCCTTTTTTAATCAGCTGCTCGATATACGCGGAGGCAGAATGATACGGCACACCGCACATCGGTATTTTTTCAGCCGCACCGCCGTCTCTGCTTGTTAACGTAATTTCCAGCTCTTGTGACGCTTTTTTGGCGTCCTCAAAAAACATTTCGTAAAAATCACCAAGGCGAAAAAATAAAAAGGCATCCTGGTGCTCTGCCTTTATTTTTAAATATTGCTGTATCATAGGCGTATAACCGGCCATTGTTTTATCCCTCACTATGTATCAACGTTTCTATTTTCCAACCTTCATTATAACATAAACAAAAGGTGATAAAAGAATGATATATCAATATAAAAAAGAGACTTGGGGGTACTGTCTCCCCTAGTCCCTTTTTTATTCTTCAGGATCTCCCACTAAAAATTCCGGGTTGATGTCTTCCAGCTCTTCATCAAGCTCATCTTCCCAATCTTCTTCGTCTTCCTCTTCCCAATCAGGATTGACCTCAACCACTACCTTTGTTTCTCCTACCACTTCCGCCAAAAACTCCCTTTCTGCCTGCACAACAATTTTATTTCCATTCGGTGAAATGGTCACTTCTAGACAGTTAGGCTGCTGAAGGACTTTCGCAATTACTTCATGTTCATCATCTAAGTAATTGTTGTCTCTGTATCTGAGTTTAATGACATCTACGTATTTCACCCGTTCTGTGACAACCTCTGTTTTTGTGTTGTCCGCGTAAGAGTACCATACGTTTATATCATAATACCCTTCAATTTCTACTGTTTTTCCGATTTTTTCAGCGTCATACTTGTGGTTAATGATCCAACCACCCAAAATGCTGCTCGGTTTTTTCTCAGGGGAGATGGTATTGGTGCATTGGGTGAATTTTCTGCCTTTCGCTACTACCGCCTTCGTAATAATTTCCCTGTATTCAGACATTCCGGCATGCCTCCTTGTTCTTCTTCGTGTTATCTTATGCTGGGCATTTGTCTAGTGTGCATTTTTATAAATAAAATATAAAAATACAAAGTTTCTGTTCCATTGTATGCAGGCGTGCCTAGAAACTTTACTTTTAAGTGCGATAAAGTTTACTCGCGGCTGAGCAGAGAAAAACAAATTGAACATTTGGTACATAGATTATTTAGTTCATTTTTAGCCGCTTGAATAAAAAAAACACGGGCCAGTAAAGGCACCGTGTTTAGAGAGAACAGCTGTTATTTGAATGTTTCACCTTCGAACCGGTTTCCCCTTTCAGCAGGTCGCCTCCGGTTGACGTGATGATTTCATTTGTGACTTGATTGGAAATGGTGTGTGCAACGAGCTGCAGAAGGTCATTTACCTCCATCTGCGAGTCTCTGAATTCCTGGATGACAGGAATCTCTTCAAGCTCTTCTTGCAGCGCGTCAATTTTTGCTTCTACTTGTTTGAGCGCTTCATGCTTTTCATAATGCTTCAGATTGACAGCTTGCTTTTGCAGGGCTTTAATCTGATTAACAATTGTAGACACTTTGTCATTCTCATTGATTTGCGCCTCAGCCCGTTTGAAAAAATCAACCTCTTCTGTTTCAGAGATCATTTTTGCAAGGTTTCGTGCCTGCTGCACAATGTCTTTTTTTGAGTAGAGCGTCATCTTATTTCACCTCGATTGCTTCTCCTACCATTTCTCCGTCAAGCGACCATGTTTTCGCTTGCTGGATTTTCACGCGGACGATTTTGCCGATGGCTTCCTTCGGCCCTTTGAAATTGACAAGCTTGCTTTTTTCAGTGTAGCCGGCAAGAATATCAGGATTATTTTTGCTTTCACCTTCAACTAATACTTCGACAACCTTGCCTTCGTATTCCTTCATTTTTTTAGCAGAAATTTCATTCACCAGTGCGTTCAGACGCTGCAGACGTTCTTTTTTCACGCGCATCGGTACATTATCCTTCATTTTGGCAGCCGGAGTGCCCTCACGCGGAGAGTAAATGAACGTATAGGCGCTGTCAAACTCTACTTCACGGTATAGAGAAAGCGTTTCTTCAAACTGTTCGTCCGTTTCGTTCGGGAATCCGACGATAATGTCCGTTGTCAAAGATGCGTTCGGCATTGCTGCCTTAATTTTTCGCACGAGCTCCATGTAACGCTCTCTGTCATATTTGCGGGCCATCAGCTTCAGAACCTCTGAGCTTCCTGATTGAACCGGAAGATGAATGTGATCAAGCAGGTTTCCGCCTTTTGCCAGCACTTCAATGAGACGGTCGTCAAAGTCACGCGGATGACTCGTTGTAAAACGGATTCTCGGGATATCGATTTTTCTCAACTCATCCATCAAATCACCGAGGCCGTACGTCATATCTTCAAAGTCTTTTCCGTACGCGTTTACGTTTTGACCTAATAGTGTAATTTCCTTGTAGCCTTCACTTGCGAGCCTTCTCACTTCCTGAATGATCTCTTCAGGGCGGCGGCTTCTTTCTTTTCCGCGTGTGTAAGGCACAATGCAATACGTACAGAATTTGTCACAGCCGTACATGATATTGACCCAGCCCTTAATTTTTCCGTTCCGGACTTTCGGAAGGTTTTCAATAACGTCCCCTTCCTTGGACCAAACTTCTATGACCATTTCTTTTGAAAGGTATGCTTCTGACAAAAGCTCTGGCAGGCGATGGATGTTATGTGTTCCGAAAATCATATCGACAAACGGATGCTTTTTCAAAATCCGGTTCACGACTGATTCCTCTTGGGACATACAGCCGCACACGCCTAAAATCAGATCGGGATTGTTTTTTTTCAGCGCTTTTAAGTGCCCCAGCTCACCAAACACCTTGTTCTCGGCATTTTCACGGATCGCACATGTGTTTAACAAAATGACATTGGCATCATCAACAGAGTTTGTCGCTTCGTAACCGAGCGCCATAAAGATCCCTGCCATAACCTCTGTATCGTGTTCATTCATTTGGCAGCCGTACGTACGGATATAGAACTTTCTTCCGTCTCCCAATCCTTTAAATTGTTCAGAAATTTTAAAGTCATTATGATAAGTAACGGCTTCCTTGCCTCTTTTTTTCGCATCTTTTAAGGAAGGCGGAATATAAACAGCTTCAAAGTACTTGCTGTAATCCTTCTCGGATTTTTTGTCCGATGGATTAACTTGTCCGCTCTCTAATTTTTGCTTTTCATTCATGTCATGATTTCTCCTTTCAAACCAAACTTCCACCCTTCAGTATAAAGGTTATTGAAGCTCTGCACAACTGGCAACCTATCATTGTACACTCATTGAGAATAATAATCAATAAGGAATCAAAAGAGGAAGAGTATACTCTTCCTCTTACAATAGCTGGAGCTCCTTAGCCGTCTTTTCGATGACGGCAAGCGCCTCATCCAGTTCTTCTTTAGTGTGCTCAGCGGTAATAATCGTGCGAATTCTGGCTTTTCCCTTTGCTACAGTCGGGAAAACGATGCTTTGGGCAAAAACGCCGCGAGAAAGGAGCTGATCAGAAAATTGCTTTGCCACTCCTTCGTCACCTATTAAAATAGGAAGAATTGGCGTCTCACTCTGCGTGAGCGTCAGACCCATTTTCACCAGCATGGATTTAAAATAGGCCGTATTCTCCCACAAGCGCTCCATATGCTCCGGCTCTTCCAGCAAGACATCAATCGCTTCCATACAAGCTGCAGTGACAGCCGGCGGATGGGATGTGCTGAATAAAAACGGACGGCCTTTATGGCGCAAATAATCGATCAGCACCTTTGAACCTGCGGCGTAGCCGCCGAGCACTCCTATTGCCTTGCTTAACGTTCCGACCTGAATATGGACTCTGCCGTCCAGACCGAAGTGATTCACCGTTCCCCTGCCGTTTTCACCCAGCACTCCCGATGCATGGGCGTCATCCACCATTACAAATGCGTCATATTTCTCAGCGAGTTCTACAATATCAGGCAAAGGAGCTATGTTGCCATCCATGGAAAATACGCCGTCTGTCACAATCAGACGCATCCGATAATTCATTGACTTTCTCAGCACCCTCTCTAAATCACTCATATCGACGTGCTGATACACCTTTTTATCCGCCTTTGTCAGTCGGATTCCATCAATAATAGAGGCATGGTTCAATTCATCTGAGATGACAATATCCTCTTTTGAAAGAATACTTGAAAGTACGCCTTGGTTTGTTGTGAAGCCTGATTGGAATACAAGTGCCGCCTCCGTTTTTTTAAAGGCTGCCAGCTTTTTCTCAAGCTCTTGATGCATTGTAAATGTACCGGCAATCGTTCTCACTGATCCGGTGCCTGCCCCAAATTGCTGAACGGCCTCCTGCGCGGCTTTGATGAGTCTTGGGTGTGAAGTAAAACCGAGGTAATTATTAGAAGAAAGCTGAATGACGTTTTTGTGATTCACTGTGACAGCTGGGCCCTGCATTGATTCAAGCTGTTTGATCTCTTGCCATGTATGGTTTTCTTTCATTTTATCAAGCTCTGTTTTTAAAAACTCAAATTCCTTCATCATGTTTATCCCCCTTTATGGAAGTAATATCACTTTTCCGCACTGGCCGCTTCTCATCAGTTCAAATCCTTTCTCAAACTCCTCTAACGGAAACTGATGGGTAATAACAGGTGAAAGATCGAGCACGTTTGAGCTGAGCAATTGAGACACCTGCCGCCATGTCGAAAACATTTTTCTTCCTGTGATTCCTTGAATCGTAAGTCCTTTAAATACTACTTTATTCGTTAAATCAATTGTCACCGGATGTTCCGGCAAGCTGAGAATATGAAATCTTCCGCCATTCGCAGCCATCGCAAGACCTTGGGCAATCGCTGAGGGATGACCCGACATCTCACAAACGAGATCCACTCCTTCCCCATTCGTTAAAGCGCTTACAATTTTGAGCGGATCTTCTTTTTCAATAGAAACAGTACGTGTAGCTCCCATTTGTTTGGCAAGCGCCAACCTGTATTCATTTTTATCAATCGCTATCACTTGAGAAGCACCTGCTGCTTTTGCAACCGCAACAGCCATAAGACCAATCGGTCCGCATCCGATGACTGCAGTTGTTCCTCCTGCGGGCTGGCTCTCGAGTACTGTGTGAACCGCATTTCCTAAAGGTTCTTGAATGGAAGCAATCGCCGGGTCCATATCGGCGGGATTCTTCCAAACGTTATCAGCGGGGACTTTCACATACTCCGCAAAACAGCCTGCCGTGTCCACCCCAATAATAGCTGTATTGATGCAAACATGAGATTTTCCGGTTACGCAAGGGACACATTCACCGCAGACAATATGCGTTTCAGCAGACACATACTCCCCTACTTTTACATTGCCGGCATTCTCTCCTACAGCTTCAACAATGCCGCTGAACTCATGGCCGAAAACATAGGGAGTTTTGATTCTCTGGCGTGCCCATTGATCCCAATTATAAATGTGCACATCCGTGCCGCATATGGAAGCAGCTTTCACTTTTATGAGGACTTCATGTTTATCGATCTCAGGAATGGGAACTTCAGTCAGTACAGCACCGAACGACCCCTCCTTTTTCATTAGAGCTTCCATCTTTCCACTCCGCATGTACAATCCCCCTTGAAAAATTCTTATTACATTCGGATTGTACCATGATATGGACTAAGCGTAAACAGCACTGTCTTTCTGAGAAAGACAAAAGTATCTGTCTTGAAAAATGGGCGGAATTTTTTTCTGAAACGTTCTAAAACATTTCTGACTTGTGTATATCCGTCATTTATATGCTGAAAATACTATTGGAAGAAAATATCACAACAAATGAAAAACAACCTGTTTGCTCACGCAAACAGGTTGAGAATGCTTTATTTGTTTTTACCGAGGCTCCACGATTAATTTAATCGCCGTTCTTTCTTCCCCATCGATCTGAATATCAGTAAAAGCCGGAATACAAATCAAATCAACGCCGCTTGGCGCCACAAATCCCCTGGCAATCGCCACAGCTTTTACAGCCTGGTTTAATGCACCCGCTCCAATCGCTTGAATCTCGGCGGCCCCTCGCTCTCTTAACACACCTGCAAGTGCACCTGCCACTGAATTTGGACTCGATTTTGCTGAAACTTTTAAGATTTCCATTTCTGCTCCCCCTTAGTTTTACAATGGATAAGTGAGTGTTCATTAGAACAATCATTATTAGATGTTGCTATCCAAAAAGCCATCCCCACAATGCTTTTCAAAAATAGCGGGCTACCTTCCATTTTTACTATATTCACTAAGAAGTTGCTATATTCCTGCTTTTCTTTTTAATATTTTTATAAAATAACCCTATGCTAATTATTCAAAGAACATGTGATCATCATTGATCAGAATACGTTCAATTTTGACAGCCTTTTTCGTTTGATCGTCGATGTCAATGACAACTCCGCTCAGCGTTGTTTTTCCTTCAGCGACAGTAAAGCGGACTGGAAGGTTCGTTTTGAATCGCTTAATAATCGTCTCTCTGTCCATCCCCAGTATACCGTCATATGGGCCAGTCATTCCAACATCAGTAATATATGCCGTCCCCTTCGGCAAAATGCGGTTATCCGCTGTTTGCACGTGTGTATGAGTTCCGACGACAGCTGATGCCCGACCGTCTGTGTACCAGCCGAGTGCAAGCTTTTCACTTGTCGCTTCGGCATGGAAGTCGATAAAAATGTACGGTGTTCTTTTCGAAGCTTCGGCAATCAATTCATCCGCTTTTAAAAACGGATCATCAAGCGGCGGTAAAAACGTACGTCCTTGCAAATTAATGACGGCAAGCTCTTTGCCGTTTGCTTTCACATATGTGATCCCTTTTCCCGGTGTTCCTTCAGGAAAGTTTGCCGGGCGAACCAAGTTCGGAACGTCATCTATAAAATCGAAAATTTCTTTTTTATCCCATGTGTGGTTCCCCATCGTGATTGCATCTGCGCCGGACTGGATTAAGCTGTGATAAATTTTTTCCGTCAGGCCTTTTCCATGTGCGGCGTTTTCACCATTAATAATGGTAAAGTGAGGCTTATATTTTGTTTTTAGCTTTGGTACATATTCTTTTACCATGTCACGGCCCGGTGAACCGACAACATCTCCGATAAATAAAATTCTCATTTTGTAAATCCTTTCTTCTTAAAAATTCCTTGACCATCAAAAAAATAAAGTGATGCTTAGCGCATCACTTTATTTTGCATACTCTACGGCTCGAGTTTCTCTGATTACTGTCACTTTAATATGACCTGGATAATCGAGCTCGTCCTCAATTCGCTTACGGATATCTCGCGCCAGTCGATGAGCTTCAAGATCATTAATTGAATCCGGCTTCACCATAATACGCACTTCGCGTCCAGCCTGAATGGCAAATGATTTTTCAACACCTTCGTAGGACTCAGAAATTTCTTCGAGCTTTTCAAGTCTTCGAATATAATTCTCGAGCGTCTCACTTCGCGCGCCAGGTCTTGCAGCGGAAAGCGCATCTGCTGCAGCTACCAGCACAGCGATAATGGAAGTCGGCTCCTCATCCCCGTGGTGTGATGCAATACTGTTAATCACGACTGGGTGCTCTTTATATTTGGTCGCAAGCTCTACCCCGATTTCAACGTGGCTTCCTTCTACTTCATGGTCAATTGCTTTCCCGATGTCGTGAAGAAGGCCCGCACGTTTAGCAAGCTTTGCGTCTTCTCCAAGCTCCGATGCCATTAGACCGGCCAAGAATGCGACTTCCATGGAATGCTTAAGCACATTTTGACCGTAGCTTGTACGGAACTTTAAGCGGCCGAGGATCTTGATGAGATCTGGGTGGAGGCCGTGAACGCCAACCTCAAATGTCGTTTGCTCACCCATCTCACGAATATAGTCATCGACCTCGCGGCGAGATTTTTCAACCATTTCTTCAATCCGTGCCGGATGAATACGGCCATCCTGAACGAGTTTATCAAGAGCAATCCTTGCTGTCTCACGTCTGATCGGATCAAATCCGGAAAGAATGACAGCTTCAGGCGTATCATCAATAATCAGGTCGATACCTGTCAGCGTTTCAAGCGTACGAATGTTACGCCCTTCCCGTCCGATGATACGTCCTTTCATCTCATCATTTGGAAGATTGACAACTGATACCGTTGTTTCGGCAACGTGGTCCGCTGCGCAGCGCTGTAAGGCGAGTGAAAGAATGTTTTTCGCTTTCTTATCCGCCTCTTCTTTCGCGCGGTTTTCAGTTTCTTTTGTCATGATGGCGATGTCATGTGAAAGCTCGTTTTCAACCCGCTCAAGAATGATTTGTTTTGCTTCATCACGAGTCAGACTCGAAATTCGTTCCAACTCTGACTGCTGCATACGAATCATCTCATCCACTTTGCTTTCCATCTCTTCAATATGTTGTTGTCGTTCATTCAGAGAATGATCTTTCTTCTCCAACATCGCTTCCCGTTTATCAATTCCCTCATGTTTGCGATCAAGGTTTTCCTCCTTTTGGAGTAAACGGTTTTCTTGTTTTTGAAGCTCATTTCGTCTTTCACGAACTTCCTGTTCAGCATCTATTCGAAGTTTGTGGATTTCATCCTTTGCTTCAAGCAGAGCTTCTTTTTTCAGTGCTTCAGCATCACGCTTTGCATCTTCAAGAATTTGCTCGGCTGCACCGCGTGCGCCCGCAATTTTCGCTTCGGCAATGGTTTTACGAACAAAGTAGCCAACAACTAAACCGAGTAGAATCAGCAAAATGGAGATGAGAACCATCATAATTGGGGTCATACTTTCACCTCCTCTTGCTATGAACTTGGTTGTTGCTTAAATAAGTGTCGGCATGTACATTGTCTAGTTTTCTCAACATACAGAACCTTCACAGGGAATGAGTATTTTCATCGCCCTTGTCAAGTTTAAAATGGTTTAACAATCATGTTAAAAAAACAAATGTTACAACTTCATTGTAAATGTGTCGGAAATACTTGTCAAGCTTGCCATCTTAACGTTTGCCGACTGCCGTCTTTTAACGTGCCGAATGCAATCCTTCCAAAGAAGATCATAAATCATTCTTGATTCAGAAGCTGGTATATTTTATTGTTCACTTGGCCTAATTTAGCGTTATTTTGAATGTTTGACAACAAAACAACAATGGTTTGCCCAGATTTGCTAAAGCTGTTCAAGATGTTGAAGCCCGGCATGACACCATGGTTTGAATAGCTTCCGGGAGCGACATAAAATCCCATACCATATGTGGAGCTGCTCCCTGGCGTAAACATCTTTTCGTAGCTTTTTTGCGAATACAGTTTGCCGTCTATCAGCGCTTGGTCAAATTTGTACATATCTATAGCACTCATATAAATATCACCGGCTCCATACAACTGAGATAGATCAGGCATATACGGTGTAACCGTTCTGCTGCCCTTCAGCTTATACCCGACAGCAGGATAAGGTTCTTTATTATATGTTTTATAAAAGCCTGCATGCGTCATTCCCGCCGGTTTAAAAATATGATTCGTTATGTATTGTTCATAAGACTCACCGCTTACCTCAGCAATAATATAAGCGAGAACAGAATAATTGGAATCCTTATAGTCCCATACGCCCGGCTGACGTTTGATTCCCTGACGTTCTATGTCTTTTATTAAATCGTCCGGAGTGATTGCGCCATTGCCTTCAATATGTCCATTTATTCCCGATGTATGTGTAAGCAGGTTCTTCAAAGTAATTGTTTGTCCGTTGGGGAAATGAGGTAAATACTTGCTTACAGGATCACTTGTTTGAAGTTTCCCTTTTTCCTCAAGCTGCAAAATAGCGGTTGCAATCAACGCTTTTTGTGACGAACCGACATAAAAAGATGTCAACGGATTATTTTGAATGTGATGTTTACGGTCTGCATAACCAAAACCTTTACTTGTTACGATTTCTCCATTTCTGACAATCATGGCTGTTCCGCTGAAACCGATCTCTTTTAAATAATTGCTGATTTTTTGATTACGGTCGACTATTTTGATTTGTTCGTCTGTTTTTTTGGTGGTTTTCTTTTTGACTTCTTTTTTCTGGCTGGTATCTGAAACTGCTGCAGTTTCTTGTGATGGCTCGTTCTCTTCACTATTTCGTTGAAGCGCATTCCAAATCGTGAAGCAAATCATCACTGCTAAAAGACCAAGCAAAAGTTTGCCTCTTTTATTTAGTTTTCTCCGTCTGCGTTTCGCAGTTCTTCTGCGGGTTGGGCTTGTCATTCATTTTTTCCTCCCGAAATAAATTCCATTTTGCACACGTTTTGTTAGACGAATAAAGCACTAAAAAAGTTGTCAAAAAAAGCAATATTTTTATCGTTTTTTTGTAAAAATACAAAAAGGCTGAGTTTTTCACTCAGCCTTTTGTATCATTTCAAACTTATTTTATTTTTATTCTTCAAATTCGAGTTCTTCTTGTGCCTCTCCAGCTTGCTGCTGAACTGCTCCGTGATTATCCAAGCCGTAATGTTCGCGAATTTGCTCCTGGATCATCAGCATGATATCTTTATTTTCTTTCAAGAATTGTTTTGCATTTTCACGGCCTTGGCCAAGACGCTCTTCTTCATAAGAATACCATGAACCGCTTTTTTGCACGATATCAAGTTCAGTTCCAAGATCAATGATTTCGCCTTCTTTTGAGATGCCTTCTCCGTACATAATGTCAACCTCGGCTGTACGGAACGGCGGAGCTACCTTGTTTTTCACGACTTTGATTTTCGTTTTGTTCCCCATTACGTCGTTTCCTTGTTTCAGCTGTTCAGCACGGCGCACTTCAAGACGCACGGAAGAGTAGAATTTCAGCGCACGGCCGCCAGGAGTTGTTTCCGGGTTCCCGAACATAACGCCGACTTTTTCACGAATTTGGTTAATGAAAATCGCAATTGTCTTCGATTTGTTAATGGCCCCTGAAAGCTTACGAAGCGCTTGAGACATTAAGCGTGCTTGTAAACCGACATGCGAATCTCCCATGTCGCCTTCAATTTCCGCTTTCGGCACGAGAGCTGCCACAGAATCGACAACAACAATGTCAACTGCACCGCTTCGAACCAGCGCTTCCGCAATTTCAAGCGCCTGCTCGCCTGTATCAGGCTGAGACAGTAAAAGCTCTTCGATATTGACTCCGAGCTTTTGCGCGTATACCGGATCTAGCGCATGCTCCGCATCGATAAACGCGGCTTGTCCGCCCTGCTGCTGAACCTCAGCAATCGCATGAAGCGCCACAGTTGTTTTACCTGAGCTTTCAGGACCATATACTTCAATAATCCGCCCGCGCGGATATCCGCCAATTCCTAATGCCGTATCAAGAGCGAGGGAGCCGCTTGGGACAGTAGAAATTCTTGTATCTGTCTTTTCTCCCAGTTTCATAATGGAACCTTTGCCGAACTGTTTTTCTATTTGTTTAAGAGCCATATCTAAGGCTGCCTGACGATCACTCATTCTATTTTTTCCTCCTTTATGTTACCACTACATATACTATACCCTGTTTGAAGGGATTTGCCAAGAAAAAAGCGAACGCATATTCGGATTTTTTCTTGGCGTGATTTCTATCAAAATATCATAATGTATCAGAGAAATCATGTTTTTTTAGGAGGATAATGTGCTGAAAATATTATTTTTGCTCTAAAAGCTTCAAGATTAAATGGCAGCCGTATTTGGCACCGCGTTTTCTGATTCCCGTTCTGGAGCCCGCAAAGTGAAACTCGTGAACCTCTTCTTTTCCATTAGCTGAAATACCGATAAACACATGTCCAGGCTCATGCCCTTCTTGAGTATCAGGTCCTGCTACACCGGTAAAGCTGATGCCGATGTCGCTACCAGTGAGCTTTTGAACACCCTTTGCCAGCTCTGATGCGCACTCCTTGCTGACCGCGCCAAATTGATCTAATGTTTCCTTCTTGACGCCAAGCACATTCTGCTTCATGTCGTTTGTATAGCAAACGATGCCGCCGGCAAATCGTTTTGAAGCACCGCTAAGATCCGTCAGCCATTCAGAAAACAGCCCGCCGGTAAAACTTTCCGCCGCGGAAATCGTAATGCTTTTTTCCTTACATGCTTTAGAAAGCTCTTTTACAAGGGAAGTATCATCGTAACCATAGAAAAATTCACCGACACGTTCTAAAATAACAGCCTCTGTTTCTTTTAACAGACGCTCTGTTTCCTTTTCGTCAGCATGCTTGGCTGTCAGACGCAGCGTCACCTCTCCATCTGCCGCCAAAGGAGCGATTGTCGGGTTGGTTTGTGCATCAATAATATCTTCCAAATCGGCTTCAAGCTGAGATTCACCAATACCGAAAAAGCGAAGAACGGTTGACACAATTTTTTCATTTGAACCCATCTTTTTCAGCAGAAGAGGCTTTGCCTCGTTTTCAAACATGGGACGCAATTCGCTTGGCGGTCCAGGAAGAAGCATATAAAAGCGCGATTCATGTTCTGTGAGCATTCCCGGTGCCATTCCAAAGTGATTTGCCAGTACGTCAGATCCTTCGATTACAAGCGCCTGTTTTCGATTATTAGGTGACATCGTCCGTTTTGTTCGTTTGAAATAGTCCTCAATGGATTGGAACGCCTCATCATTTAACACAAGCGGACGTCCCAGCGCATTTGCAATCGTTTCTTTCGTCAGATCATCTTTTGTCGGTCCGAGACCTCCTGAAAAAATAATGAAGTCAGAGCGTTCTTCAGCAATGCGGATGACCTGCTTCAGCCGCTCCGGGTTATCTCCGACTGCTGTATGATAAAATACGTTCACTCCGATTTCAGCGAGCTGTTTGCTGATAAATTGAGCATTTGTATTGGCGATCTGGCCAAGCAATAGCTCTGAACCGACTGCAATAATTTCTGCTTTTTTTGGAAATTCCATGACGAAGTCCTTCTTTCTTAGTTAGATGTTTTTAACGCTTCCCAGTTTTTAGCGAAATATTCCCAGCCTGAGACGACAGTAAAGAAGACGGCTACCCACAGCGCTAAGTCAGCGAACGGGAATGACACAAGTTCAAACGGAAGATTATGAAGAAGCAATGCGGAAACCGCAATGATTTGTGCCCAGGTTTTAATTTTACCAAGCATGTTAGCAGCTACGACTTCTCCTGTTCCGGCTAAGACAAGCCTTAAACCTGTCACGGCAAACTCTCGGCTGATAATCACAATGACCATCCAGGCTGGAGCAAGATCAAATTGAACAAGGATAATTAACGCTGCGGATACAAGCAGTTTGTCCGCAAGCGGATCTAGAAATTTTCCGAAGTTTGTAACGAGATTCAGTTTTCGGGCATAATATCCGTCTATCCAGTCTGTTGTGGATGCAATAATAAATAGAATAGCCCCCGCCAAGTGTGCGACCGGAATCGATTCGTCTCCAAATTCGAGCCTGCCCCAGTCAAACGGTGCCAGCATGATAATCATGAAGATTGGGATTAATGCGATTCTAGCAAGTGTGATTTTATTTGGTAAGTTAAACATAAAGCCCCTCCAATTTCATACTCGGACGTGAAGAAAAGTCATCTGGTAATTAAGATGACTTTTCTTCCTTTTTATTTACAATCTTTATGGTTTGTGCCATCACTTTTTTCGGATCAAGTTCATATGAAAGAACCTCACCGTTGATTTTTATTTTCAGATTAGGTGCATATCCGGTGCGGATTTCAACTTGTTTCTGATCAGTTATGTCTTTTTTATAGGTTTCGTCTTTTTTCAGCGTTCCCTCTTTTAACGAGCTGCTGTTTTCATCGCGTACTCGAATCCAAGAACTGTCTGATGCCTTCAGTTCGAGCTCGATTTTATCAGCGCCGGACACTTCATAAGTTGTTAATGATCCTTCAGTGCCAGTTGCTTTAATCTCCAGTTTATCACTGTCGCTTTCTTCTTTTTTATCTTCTTTTTCTTTCGTTTCTTTTTTAGTGTCTGTCTCTTTTTCAGAGCTGTTGCTTTGATTCTCTTTTAGTGATGAATCTTTTGGGATTTCGTACTTGCTTTCACTTTGCGTAATTGATTTTTCAGATGCGGCATTGTTATCATCGCTGTTTTTATGATTCGCAAACTGAATGATCGCGTACACAATCGCAATCACGACAATCACGCCGAGAATGACAAGTATCGTTGGCAGCAGCTCCAGCGCCTTAGATGCTGGCTTTGGCATTTCCTTTTGAAGATTCATGCCGGAGATCTTTTCAGACACATCGTCATGATACGTATTTGGGATATCTTTTTTATGCTCCTCAAACAGCTGTTCCGCATCAAGCCCGACAGCTTCCGCATATTGCTTGATGAATGCCCGAACATAAAACTTCCCCGGAATAATGTCATAGTTTCCTTCCTCCAAGGCGGTTAAGTACCTTTTTTGAATCTTTGTTGCCGCTTGGAGATCATCCAATGACATTGCTTTTTCCTCTCTGGCTTCTTTGAGCCGGATTCCTAGTTCAGTCACAACAAACACCTTCCAATTTTAAAAATCAAAGCTTGAAAACCCGGATTGGTCAAACATTTGGGGTTCTTCGGCATGTTCATATGTAATAACCTCATCAGGGTCATTTCTAAGTTCAATAATATAATCAAAGTCATCTAGTGTATACTCTGTATTTTGAACGAATATGTCCGGATGCTCCACCACTTTTGTTGCAGGCAGCCTCATGATTTCTCTGACCAGCTGGAGGTGGCGTTCTGATCCTCTTCGTGTTGACACAATTCCGTCCACGATAAAGACATTTTCAGTGCTGTATTCATCGGCAATCAGCTGGCTTCTTATCGTCTGCTTCAGTAAGGTTGATGACACAAACAGCCACCTTTTGCTTGCACACACGCTGGAGGCCACAATCGATTCCGTTTTTCCGACACGCGGCATCCCCCTGATCCCGATTAATTTATGGCCTTCTTTTTTGAACAGTTCGGCCATAAAATCGACTAATAAGCCTAGCTCGTCCCGTTCAAAGCGGAACGTTTTCTTGTCATCGGCATCCCTTTGAATGTAACGGCCGTGACGTACGGCAAGACGGTCGCGAAGCCTCGGTTCTCTCAGCTTCGTTACTTTAATTGTTTCCATCGTTTTTAAGATTGATTCTAATCGTTTAATTTGATCTATATGGCGGCACCTGAGGAGCATTCCCCTTCTGGAAAGATCGACGCCGTTTATCGTTACGATGTTAATAGAAAGCATCCCAAGAAGAGACGAAATATCCCCGAGCAGTCCGGGGCGGTTCACTTGAATTTCATATTCAAAATACCATTCGAGCTTTGCCAAATGATATACCCCCTTCATTGTGGCAAAATTTTACCTTCCTTTATCATAAAGCATTTTTCTCTAATTAGAAAGAAGAATGTTGCTGTGATGAGGAAAACATAAAAAAGAGAGGAAAAATCCCCTCTCTTCTTAGTGAGTGCTGTTATTTTCAACAAGCTTAACCATCATATTGGCAATTGCGTGCTGTTCATCTTTTGATGCTACGCTCCAAAGATCTGCCAGCACTTTTTCCTGCTCGTTCTTAGATTCCACTTCATTAGCCAAGTAACTGCCGATTTCTGTCGCAAGATCTGTGATAGTATCCTGGCTCATACCTTTATCTTGCGCATAGTTCAGACGGTCGCCAAGGAAGTTTTTCCAGTTATCCCAGTTTTCTAATACTGACATGCTCGTTTCCTCCATTTCATGTGAAGTTACAAGATTATTGTGTCCTTCGCAAAAGAAACTATACACCGAATATTTTCGAATCAGCAGTGCCAGCCGCCATTCACCGACAGAATTTGGCCGGTAATATATGACGCCTTTTCAGACAGGAGAAATGCTGTTGCATCGGCAATTTCTTGCGGCCGGGCAAGCCGGCCAATCGGGATCTCATCAGCAATCTCTTCTTTTTCAGACAGGGTAAATTGATTCATCATATTTGTATCAACCGCGCCCGGCGCTACGGCGTTTACTCTTATTCCGCTTGGCGCCAGCTCCTTAGCCAGTCCTTTTACAAACGAGTGCTGAGCTCCCTTTGCCATGCTGTACAGCACTTCACAAGATGCTCCAGTCTCGCCCCAAATAGAGCTGACAGCCACAATCGCTCCCGATTTATTCCGGATCATGCCTGGAAGAAGGTTTCTCGTCAACATATACGGACTCGCCACATGGAGCTGAACCATTTCCTGAACTGTTGCATTATCCACATCCGTAATCAGTCCAAAATGGCTTCTTCCGCTATTTAAAACAATCGCATCAACCGGCTGAACAATTGAACTTGTCAGATTATCTGCTCCTTCTGGCGCGGACAGATCGGCTTGCAAAGTTTCAGCATGCACGCCAAACGTCTCTCTTAGTTTTTCAGCAAGCTCCGCTGCCGCGTTTTGATTTGTATTATAATGCAGAAGCAGATTGTATCCCTCTGCCGCAAGGGTTTCACTTATGCTTTTGCCGATGCCGCCGCTTGCTCCGGTGATTAGTGCTGTTTTGTTCATCCTCTTTCCTTCTTTCCGCAGAAAAACACCCCTCACACTGGAGGGATGTTTGTTTATGATTTAGGAACAACCTTGCAGACAGTCAGTCTGTCTGCAGCAATTTCCTCTTGTATGACTTTCTGGACATCCTCGAGGGTAATTTGCTCGAGAACCGTTACGACGTCAAACAGGCTCATATCCAAAAAAGCATAACGGGTAAATTGATTGGCAATGTATTCAGGTGAATTCAGCGCTTTTAAGAATGTACCGATCTTTTTCTTTCTGGCAAGTTCAATCTTTTCAGCAGTAATCAGTTCACCGGCGCGCAGAAGCATGCTTGAAATGTCTTCTGCCATTTGATCGGGCTCCGGCGTATCGCCGCCGATCGCCGCAAAACCGAACCCATATTCAGCAGTAAAATCAAAGCTGAACGTTTCGTCAATATACCCTTTTTCATAAAGTGATTCGTACTGGGCAGAGCTTTTGCCGAAAAGAGATTCAAGCAATAAGTTCATTGAAAGTTCATGCTTTAACAGCTCTTTGCCTAATTTAAACGGATTCTTTGATTTCAGCCCGACAAGGCATTTCGGTCCCTGCACATTCATTTTGATCTCTTTTTCTTTTCGGAAAACAGCTTCTTGCTCTTTCACTTCTTCCCGTTTGATCTCCGGCTGGTCAGTATACGGCTTTCTCTCCTGATTTTCTCTTACCTGAGAAATGATCGCTTCAGGATCTACAGGCCCGACAATAAAGAGGAGCATGTTGCTCGGGTGATAAAACGTTTCATAGCATTCATAAAGAAGGTCTTTTGTAATATGTGAAATGCTTTCCACTGTTCCTGCTATGTCAATTCTGACAGGATGTTCTTTGTACATGTTTTCAATGACCCCGAAGTAAAGCCTCCAATCGGGGTTGTCGTCATACATGTTAATCTCCTGCCCGATAATCCCTTTTTCTTTTTCAACCGTTTTTTCAGTAAAATACGGGTCCTGTACGAAATCGATGAGCGTCTCTAAATTGCGTTCAACATTTGATGTGCTTGAGAAAAGATAAGCCGTTCTTGTAAATGACGTAAACGCATTAGCAGAAGCGCCCTGTTTGCTGAAATCTTGAAAAACATCTCCGTCCGCTTTTTCAAACAGCTTGTGCTCAAGAAAATGGGCAATGCCGTCCGGCACGTGAACCATCTCATTTTTATCTAAAGGGACAAACCGGTTATCTATAGAGCCGTACTTTGTTGTAAAGACCGCATATGTTTTGTTGAAGCCTTTTTTCGGCAAAACGTAAACGTCAAGTCCGTTCGGCATTTTTTCATGGTACAGCGTCTCCTGAAGCTGTTCGTATTCGATTGGTTTGATCAAGATGCACCCTCCGTCCCTTTTAAGAAATAAGTCGTATCAAGCTGAATCTTTTCGCCGGCTTTCACGATATCCTCTTTTGTGACCTGCTCAATATTGGCAAGAAATTCTTCGATAGGAATATCGACTTGGGCAGCGGCCTGCTGATATAAAAATTCAGATAAACCGTACGCTGTATCAATGGTTTCCAGCACTTGATTTCGAATGACAGCCTTTGTCTGAGCGATGTCCTGCTCGCTGAAGTCGCCGTTTTTCATTGCCTGAAATTGCTCAGCAATAATAGAAACAGCCTGTTCGTAATTTTTCACTTCAATGCCCGACATCACCATTAACAAGCCTTTAAAACTTTCTATACGCGAAGCGGCGTAGTATGCAAGACTGGCTTTTTCCCGAACATTGATGAAAAGCTTGGAATGAGAGAATCCGCCAAACAATCCGTTAAACACTTGCAAAGCAGGATAATCCTGATCCGTATAAGTGATGCTGGTGCGGTAGCCGATATTCAGCTTTCCTTGTTTGACGTCTTCTTCATCAATTACTTCTTTAGGCTGGGCTTTTTGCTCAGCGTGATTGTTTTCAGGCGTGCCGAGGTTGCGCTCTTTTGCTTGGAAATACTTATCAATTGCCGCTTGCACTTGGTTATTGTCCACATCGCCAACGACATAAAGATCGAGCTGGTCTTTTTGGATAGCGCTTTGATATGTTTCATATAATTGATCGGCCGTAATGGCATCGACATCGTCGATTTCCCCATTGACATGGAGCGCGTAATGCTCATTTTTGCACATTTCCTGTATCAGCCTTAAATTCGAGTAGCGCATTTTATCGTCATAGACGGCTTGGATTCTTTGCTTGAGCGTCCGTTTTTCCTGAGCCACATATTGTGATTGAAAAGCGCCTCCTTCTAAAGCAGGTGAAAAGACGATTTCTGCAAGAAGCTGCAGTCCTTTTTCAAGAAGCGGCGTTTGATCTTTTAAATATTTTTCATTCGGGACTTCAAGCCTGAACGTAATGACGTGCCGCTCTCCTTTTTTCGAAAGATCCGCCGAAACGGACGTGCCGTATAGTTCATCCAAATAAGAACGCAACTCTGCGGTTTTCGGATGGCTTTTTGTTCCGCGAAGAAGCACATGCGGAAGCAGCGCTCTTTTGGTGACTTGGTCCTTTGTCAACGGTGCAAGCATTTTAAAAATAAGCGAGACGGTTTTGAATTTTTCTGTTTTTACAATGTGTGCGGTTAAACCGCCGTGCTTTGTTTTGATTTCATTTACATATGACATATGGAACCTCCTTCGTTCATTTCTTATTAGTATGTATTATGACCAATTTTCAGCATTCGCAGAAACACTCTTTCATGTAATTATAGCAACTGTAGGATTTATAAGGAAACAATAACCTCCGCACGACAGGACGGAGGCTGTATAGGTTAATCCATTTTCTATCTGAAAGACCTCTGTTTGCGCCTGCAGAACGACAGTTGTAAACTGCAAGAGAGAAAGATTTTTCGCTATCACAGCAAAAAAGACGGTTGGCTAGACCGTCCCTAAGTTTTTTTCTTCCTCTTCACTTTTTTTAGCATCCACAGTAAAAAGCACTAAGAATAAAGCAATGATGCTGCAAAACGCCGATAGAATGAAAATCAGCCAGTTTGCATTAGACATTAATGCCGCAAACACAGGTGGACCGAGAGCTACTCCTATAAAGCGCATGCTATTGTAAAAGGAGGAAATGGTTCCGCATTGCTCACTTTCAATTCCTTCGGTTATCAGTGCATCTAAAGCAGGAAGCGCCATTCCAATCCCAATCCCGCCAAAGCTTAAAAAGACAAATAAAAAATAAAAACTGTGGTTCCACCACAAGGCAATAAACGACAGGGTTAACAGAATCATTCCCGTAACAACGCAAAATTTCATTCGGACTTTATCTTTGCCAATCTTTTTGCCTGCTATAAATGAACTGGTTGACAAAAATAAAAGTGGGATTGCCAGTAATCCGCCTTTAGCCACTCCGTCAATGTCATACTTGTTCTCCAGCGTATCTGACAAATAAAATAATACGCCAAATAACAAAAACATAATCACACACCCGATAATAAAGACCGTATAAAGCCAGCGCCCATCCTGTTTAAAGATTTTCCGCACACTCTTGATAAATTCAGAAACTGCTGGCGCATCTTCATCTTCTTCAGGCTTGGCCACCAGAAACAACACGAGCAAAAAGCTGATCAAACAGAAAAACGGAATAAACCAAAATGGGACAAACCAGTACCAGGAAGCCAGTAAGGCGCCAAGTATCGGACTCAATACCTTCCCTGACGTGTTGGCAGTTTCAATATCACCAAGGCCGGCGCTGACCTTTTCATCGTCTCCTTGAAACAAATCGCCGATAAACGGCATAACGATAGGAGCTGCCCCTGCAGAGCCGATACCTTGAAGAACCCGACCCGCCAAAATCATAGCATAAGGATTTTTCATATAGGTTGAGGCAAAAGCAGCCACCAACCCACCTAATCCTGCAATGAGGAGGCATGGAAGCAATATTTTTTTTCTCCCGAATCGATCCGACAAATATCCGGCAATCGGAATGCAAATAATCGCTACTACTGAATATACAGTAATGATTAAAGACACTTGAAATGAAGTCACTGACAGCTTTTTCTCCATCATCGGAAGAACAGGAATCAGCATGGAGTTCCCTAGTGTCATCACAAGCGGTACGGAAGACAATGCAATAATATTTTTCATTCCATTTTTCTCTCTCAACATTTTCACCCATTCACTTTCTTGTCATCCCTTATATGTTGCGTTAACTGAAGTGAAAGTATGTACAAAGAAACACGAATCAGTGCAAATAAAAAAACAGACACATCACAGCGCCCGTTTTAGAATCGTTTACGCAAAACATGAAATCTGAATTTGTCCGCTCTAAAATAGTTTAATGAGTAAAGCACCGGTTTATCGTGCTGATCGTAATGGGTTTGTTTTAACAGCAAAAGAGCTGTTTCCGGATCGCATTCCAGCACTGGAGAAATGGTATCATGATAGCCGATCGGTTCAATATCAGTCACGGCATAGCTGATCACGGAGCCTGAATTTTTCTCAAGCAGGTCAAACATGGATTCTTGCTGATGAGAGAAAGAATTCGGCAAAATATCCATCGGAATTTTGTCTATACAATACACAATCGGCTGTCCGTTAGCTGTTCTGACTCGTTCGAGGTAAAAAAGTTCTTGCTCATCTTCCAAATGAAATCTCTTAATATCATCTTCAGACGGCATAAGCACTTGGGATGATAGAAAAATCGTACCAGGCGTCATATTTGCCTGTTCTATCATCTTCGTTACACTGTTCAGCTGTTCAATGCCCGAAAGAAATAACGGCTTAGAATGGACAAAAGTGCCTACACCATGTCTTCTGATAATGACATGCTCTTCTTCCAGTATCCGCAAGGCTTCTCTAAGCGTCGCTCTGCTGACACCAAGCTTTTTGGAAAGCTCAAATTCAGAAGGCAGCTTTTCCTTCTCAGTGTAGATGCCATTTTTTATATCCTCTTTAATTCGTTCAATTACTTTCAAATACAAGTGCCGATTATCAGCTTTTGTAGACATGTTTCCCCTCCGTAAACCACTTTCGATAAAAATTATTGAACAATTGGGACAACTATATCATGTTTTGTCGAAAAAATAAATAGCAAGGTTATCAGTTTACATAATGTTATTATTGATAACTGGAGAAAGCTGAACTCCCTTCATTAAGAAGAGAGCTCATCATATTTCTCTTTTGATAATAAGACTTCCCTAGGTTTGCTGCCTTCATACGGCCCGACAACGCCCCGTTCCTCCATGGCGTCAATCAGGCGCGCCGCTCTCGTATAACCGATCCTGAATCTTCTTTGCAGCATTGAAACAGATGCCGTCTGCATGCCGACGATTAATTCAACAGCTTCATCATAAAGATCATCGGTAACTTCGGAATGAGTTTCCGTTGTCTCATCAGGAATCATTTCTTCCTGATATTGCGCTTTCTGCTGCGTAATCACATGGTCGACGACCTTTTCCACTTCGTCATCCGACAAAAATGCTCCCTGCACACGGACAGGTTTATTAGCCCCGACAGGCAAAAACAGCATATCGCCGCGGCCGAGCAGCTTCTCAGCGCCACCCATGTCAAGAATCGTCCTTGAATCCGTCTGTGAAGATACGCTGAACGCGATTCGTGACGGAATATTCGCTTTGATGACCCCTGTGATAACGTCAACCGACGGCCGCTGTGTCGCAATAATGAGATGGATGCCGGCAGCCCGCGCCATTTGGGACAATCTCGTAATTGAATCCTCCACATCAGATGAAGCGACCATCATGAGATCGGCAAGCTCGTCCACAATCACAACGATATACGGCAGCTCCGGCTGTTTCGCTCCTTCTTCGTTGGCACGTTTTATATAATCATTGTATCCTTCAATATTTCTTGTACCCGTATGAGAAAATAATTCGTACCGCCGCTCCATTTCATTGACAACCTTTTTCAAAGCCTGTGACGCTTTCTTCGGATCAGTTACAACCGGAGCAAGCAAATGCGGAATCCCGTTGTAGACATTCAGCTCTACCATTTTAGGATCGATCATCATCATTTTCACTTCATGCGGTTTCGCGCGCATCAAAATACTCGTAATAATGCCGTTGACACAGACGCTCTTCCCGCTTCCGGTTGCGCCTGCGACTAAAAGATGGGGCATCTTGTTTAACTCAGCCAGCACAGCTTCACCTGAAATATTGCGGCCGAGTCCAATTAGCAGCTTTGCGTCCGGTCTGTCATTCAATTTAGAATCCAGCACTTCCTTCAGCGATACCATCGCCACTTCTGCGTTCGGAACCTCAATTCCGATTGCTGATTTGCCTGGTATTGGCGCTTCGATCCTGATATCCTTTGCAGCAAGTGCAAGCGCTAAATCATCGCTTAAATTGACGATTTTGCTAACCTTCACTCCGACATCAGGATACACTTCATATTTTGTTACGGCCGGCCCGAGATGAACCTGTGTGACTTTCGCCTTTACGCCAAAGCTTTGGAAGGTGCGTTCGAGCTTTCTCGCATTTTCATAAATATTCTTTTTATCTGCCTGCTGGCCAGTATGCTTCGGATCTGCCAGTAAATCAAGTGACGGCATCTCATAATCCTTATTTTCAAGCTCCGTAAAGGTCATAGGCGGAGCAGAAACAGTTTCCTGATCACCTGTCTCAGTCTGGATGTCCTGAATCGGCTCTGGTACAGGTTCAGCACGTTTTTCTATGACTGGAGGCTCTTCATCTTCATTACGATCTGAAAAGCTTGAGATAATCGGCTCTGAATGAATAAGAGGCGATACCGTTTCCAAATCCCCCTCTTCATCAGAAGGCTCCGGTTCCATTTGCTGTTTTTTGCGGGCCGGTTTTTGTTTTTTGCTCGGCACTTTCGTTTTTTTCGATGACTTCATATTGGTTTTGACGGATTTCATATCATCAATAAATGCAAACCATTGTTCTTTTATAAAGCGGCCAATCGGGCTCATCCACTTTTTCAGCGTTTCTTGAAGAGAGCGCCCTGTGACTAAAATCATTCCGATCAAAATCATAACAATCGCCATGATCTGAGAACCAGTTGACGCAAATAAAAAGTGTGAAGCCGCAAATAGCAACGCACCGATCATCCCTCCGCCTAAATCAGGTGAAGCGGAGCTGCCTTTCATGTCCATCAAAAACAATTCCCATGTGTTGCGCACCACGCTTGCGGACTCAATAGACCCTTTGTGCGTCAAATTTTTAAACAGCTGCACGTGAGAAAGCAGCAATATGCTTGCGATAATACAGTACAATCCGGCCTTTCGTCTCGTTAATAAGCTTGGCGTTTTCTTCTTCCAAAACAGCGAGACTCCTAACACTAATAAACCTAACAAGCATAAAATAAACCACTCTCCAGCAAAAAAGCGGAACAAGTAAATAAAGGTTTGCCCGACTACCCCCAGCTGCAGAATCGCAATAATTGAAATGGCTATACACAGCAATCCGTTGAGTTCGTATTTTATATTGAGCTGTTTCGCCTGTTTTTTTCTTGATTTTCGTTTTTTCTTTGCCACACTCATCACCTTACTGCGTTAAAAAATGTAAGTTCATACATAATGAAGAAAGCAGCCGATTACAGGCTGCGTTTTTTCTGTAGGATTCCCCTATTATAGCATATTTTGCCCTTAAAAAAGGGATGGATCTTATACGTTTAATTTCAGCTTTTGTCCCGGTGAAATGTCCGGGTGCAGAAAATGCATTGGATTTGTGCTCATGATTTGAATAACTTCCGCTTCATTGCCTTTCATCTCGACAAGAAGCGGCACACCTCTATATTCAATTTGCTCATGTGCGCTTGTCTGTTGGTTCTGTTCAGCAAAAACAATTTCCTGCGGCATCATAGTATACAGAATCATTGAATCATCCGTCCTTCTTCTGCTCTTGCTTCCTCGATCAGCTCGTTCAGTTTATTGATCGCTTGTCCGACTCCTCCGACGTGATCGATCAATCCGTACTCGACAGCATCCTTACCAACGACATTTGTTCCGATGTCGCGTGTTAAGTTTCCTTTTGAAAACATCAGCTCTTTGAACTTATCTTCGTTTACATTTGAGTGGCTTGTTACAAATTTAACAACTCTTTCTTGCATCTTATCCAGGTATTCAAACGTTTGCGGCACACCAATTACCAGTCCTGTCAGCCGAACGGGATGAATCGTCATCGTTGCTGTTTCAGCAATATAGCTGTAATCACAGGATACCGCAATCGGAACGCCGATGGAATGCCCTCCGCCAAGCACGATGGAAACGGTCGGTTTTGATAATGATGCCAGCATTTCCGCTATTGCGAGACCCGCCTCAACATCTCCTCCGACAGTATTTAATATAATCAGCAGGCCTTCAATTTTGGGATTCTGTTCAATTGCCACAATCTGCGGGATGACATGCTCATATTTTGTTGTTTTGTTTTGCGGAGGAAGCTGAACATGGCCTTCTATTTGTCCGATAATGGTCAGACAATGAATATTTGTATCTTGGGGCAGCTGCGGAAGCGTCGTTTCACCAAGCTGCTGTATTTTATTCATAATGCTGTCTTTCGCGTCATTTTTTTCAGGACGCTCTTCTTCTGCGTTTTCCATACGATGATCCATTTCGCTTTCACCCTTTCCGAATTTCTCTTTGTATTATGAACAAAGATACTCAATTCAATCCCGGCTTGAAAGGCAAAAAAATAAAGACCGGAGCAGCTCCGGTCTTTAGTCAGACATTATACTTCCATAATAATTGGGATGATCATCGGTTTGCGTTTCGTTTTTTCATATAGGAATTGGTTCAAAGCATCTCGCATTGCCTGCTTCAGCGTTGACCATTCAACATTTGATGTTTCAGTCGCTTCTGTCACGATGGAACGGACAAGCTCAGTAGCTTGTACGATAAGGCCTTCAGATTCTCTTACATAAACAAAACCGCGAGTGATAATTTCTGGTCCTGATACAAGATGTTTCTTTTGTTTATCAAGTGTAATGACAACGATTAAAATTCCGTCCTGTGAAAGCAAGCGGCGGTCTCTTAATACGATATTGCCGATATCACCGACACCCAAACCATCAATTAAAATATTGCCGTACGGAACTTTATCCCCAATTTTTACGTTTTGGCCGCGGAATTCAACGACGTCTCCTTTTTCAATTAAGAAGATATCACTGCGCTTCATGCCGATTTCTTCAGCGATTTTTGAATGAGCTTTTTGCATTCTGTATTCGCCGTTTACAGGAATTAAATATTTTGGTTTAAGCAGATTGATCATCAGCTTTAACTCTTCTTGTGAGCCGTGGCCAGATACATGGACACGCTTTTGTGCAAAGATGACTTGTGCACCGGCTCTCGCAAGAAGATCTACTGTTTTAGAATAAATGAGTTCCTGCCCAGGGATTGGAGTTGACGCAATGACAACCGTATCCCCTTCTTCAATGTTCAGCTGTTTATGGGCTTTGTTTGCCATTCTTGTCAGTGCAGCTAACGGTTCACCTTGGCTGCCGGCTGTAATAATGGCCACTTCGCGCTTCGGATATTTCTTGACATCCTGTACAGAAATAAACATTTCATCATCTGCTTCAATATATCCGAGCTTTCTTGCCAGCTGCAGGACAGATTGAAGATTTTTTCCGGCAACGGCAATCTTTCTGCCATTTTGAGCCGCTGCATGAATGACTTGCTGGATCCGGTTAATATTGGATGCAAAAACAGCAATAATCACCCGGTTCACTGAATTATACAGCGCGTCCGAAATTTCTCCGCTGACAGCAGCTTCCGAAGGCGTATAGCCCGGTCGCTCCGCATTTGCACTGTCGGAAAGCAGGGCAAGTACGCCGCTATTGCCGATCTTGGCGATCTCGCCAATGTCGCACGTTTGGTTAAGTGCAGGCGTTTGGTCAAATTTGAAGTCTCCCGTGCATACAATAGATCCAAGTGATGTTTTAAGACTCACACCTACAGAATCAGGGATGCTGTGAATCGTTCTAAAGAACGATACTTTAGTCGATTCAAACGTAATGACAGATTTGGAGTGAATTTCCCTTAAATCAGTTTTTCGGTTATGTCCGTATTGTTTTAATTTTTCTCTTAATAGCGCAAGCGTCAGCTTTGTTCCGTACACTGGAACGGACAGCTTGTTCAATAAGTAAAAAACGCCGCCGATATTTTCATCGTGCCCGTGCGTTAAAAAGATTGCCTTGACGCGGTCAGCCCGTTCAATCAAATATGATATGTCAGGAATCACCACATCAATACCGAGCATTTCGTTTTCTGGATGCATAAGGCCGGCATCTACAACAAATATGTCTGAGTCAATTTCGATGACATAAAGGTTCTTCCCAATTTCTCCGACACCGCCAAGGGCGATAATTCTAACGTTTTCTGTATTTTTCTTTTTCAAAATCTATATCCTCCTAGTCTCATACCCGTCCATCATCACTTGTTCCTATTATAACTGAAAGTAAATTTAGAAAACAAGATAAAGCAGAAGGTTTAGGGAAAACCAATATGTATAAGAAACGGTCAAACTCAGCTGAATGTGAGAATGACCGCGTTTGTTTCACTGTATGAAATTTTTCTTACAGTTCGCTGATCGTGCTGCTTAAGCTCAGACGTTCATCCTCGGTTAACGGAACAAGAGGAAGACGCACTGAACCGACATCAAGGCCTCTCAGCTGAAGCGCTGTTTTGACAGGAGCAGGATTAGGCGCTTTAAACAGTTCCTTCATAATCGGCAGCAGTTTCTGATGAATCAGTGCCGCATTAGCTGTTTGCCCATTCGTATAATTTTTGATCATTTGCTGCATATCAGAGCCTGCGATATGGCTCGCCACTGACACAACTCCTCTTCCTCCAACTGAGAGAATAGGAAGCGTCAGGGCGTCATCCCCTGAATAGACAGAGAAGTCTTCCGGCGTTTCTGCAACAATTTTTGTAATCGCTTCGAGGTCTCCGCTCGCTTCTTTAATCGCAACAACATTCGGAATGTCTGCCGCCAAACGGATCGTCGTTTCAGGAGCAAGAGAAGCAACCGTACGGCCCGGCACATTATAAAGCATAACCGGAAGAGACGTTTCAGCCGCAATTGCTTTAAAATGCTGGTACATTCCTTCTTGAGAAGGCTTATTGTAATAAGGCGTAACAAGCATGACTGCGTCTACGCCCGCTTCCTCAGCTTTTTTTGTCAGCTTAATGGAATCTTTCGTGTTGTTGCTTCCAGTACCCGCAATAACCGGCACCCGACCGTTCACTTCTTTTACCGTATATTCAAAAAGCGCAATTTTTTCTTCAGTTGAAAGGGTCGGAGATTCTCCAGTTGTTCCCGCTACTACTAAAGAATCCGTTCCGTTTTTCAACAAGTAATCAATCAGTGTAGACAGTTTTTGAAAGTCTACGTTCCCTTTATTGTCAAAGGGTGTAATCATCGCTGTAGACACATTTCCGAAATTCATTTTATTCACCTCATCATGATTCAATCACATTTACTTGGAAAGTTCAAACACTTCATGCAAAGCGTTTACAGCAGGTCCCATATCGGCTTCATGGACAAGCACCCATATCGTCGTATGGCTGTCAGCCGACTGAAGGATCGGAATTTCTTTTTCTGAAAGAGCAGAAACGATTTTCGATGTGACACCAGGAACACCCATAATGCCCGCTCCGACCGCCGATACTTTCGCGCAATTTCTGGTTACCATCGGATCATAGCCCATATCCATTAAAATACGCTGAGCTGTTTCTGTTTTATTCCCAGCCACCGTATATACGATTTCACTAGGTGTAATGTTAAAGAAATCGACACTGATTCCCGCATTCGCCATCGCCTTGAACACTTCAGTCTGAACGTTATACTGGCCAATTTTGGCAGGCACTTTGAACTGAGTGACATCTTTGACATGGGCAATTCCCGTAATCAGCCTTTCAAAAACATCGCTTCCGACTTTGGAAGAGTGATGCGATGTCACCAATGTGCCCTTATCTTTCGAATAAGTCGAACGGACACGGATCGGAACCTTGGCCTGCATCGCAATTTCCACAGCCCGCGGATGAATGACCTTCGCCCCTTGATACGCCAGGTTGCAAATTTCTGTATATGTCACGACAGGAAGCGGTTTCGCATTTTCCACCACTCTCGGGTCAGCAGTCATCACACCTTCTACATCGGTGAAAATATCGATGTATTCCGCGTCAACAGCTGCTCCGAGTGCGGCTGCGGACGTGTCGCTGCCCCCTCTGCCGATCGTTGTTGTATCACCCTTTTCAGTTGCGCCCTGGAATCCTGCGACGACTACAGCGTCATGATTCGCGAGCACACCGAATAAACGCTCCGGTCTCATTTCAATGATTTTCGCATTGGTATGCTGATCATTCGTTAAAAAGCCAGCCTGAGCCCCTGTCAGCGCAGCTGCTTTCACACCGTTATCAAGCAGCATGCTTGTAAAGACGACAGAGGAAATGGTCTCTCCGCAAGATAAAAGCAAATCCTGCTCCCGTGGAGAAATCGCTGACTGATCGCCGTAAAGCAGTCCCAGCAAAGAATCTGTAGCGTACGGGTCTCCTTTCCGGCCCATCGCTGAAACGACAACGACAACCTTATATCCTTCACTGATTGCTTCTTTAATATGCTCTAAAGCCAGTTTGCGGCCTTTATCATCTTTTACAGATGTTCCGCCGAACTTTTGAACAATTATCTTCACTGTTTTCACTCCAAATTATTCGGACGTAACAGAAGAGAGCAGGCTGATAGTGCCTTACTCTCTTCTATTCGTCTTTAGGAAATTCTCTCTATTATACGAGGTTTAGTTTTTTCAGGCTTTCTGCAATTTGAACAGAGTTCCATGCCGCGCCTTTTAATAGGTTATCAGAAACAACCCATAAATGAAAACCGTTTGCTCTGTCCAAGTCTTTGCGGATGCGGCCTACAAACACATCGTTTTTGCCGACGGCATCAGCAGGCATCGGATAAAGCTGTTGGCTTGGGTCATCCTGAAGTGTCACGCCCGGAGCTTCTTTTAATAGATTTTTAATATCTTCAACTGTAGCGTCATCACGGTCTACCTCAATGTAGACTGACTCTGAGTGCCCAGTTTGAATTGGCAGTCTCACACATGTAGCCGCTACTTGAAGGTCTGGCATGTGCATGATTTTTTTCGTTTCATTTATCATTTTCATTTCCTCAAACGTATAGCCGTTATCTTGGAATTTATCAATTTGCGGAATCGCGTTGAAGGCGATTTGATAGTGTTTTTGGTCACCTTTTACAGGCATGATCGCAGGCTCAATTTCTTCTTGATCTAAAATCGCCTGTGTTTGGCTGTAAAGCTCTTTTACAGCTTCATTTCCCGCTCCTGATACCGCCTGGTACGTTGATACGATGACTTTGTTTAAGCCGTATGCTTTGCGGATCGGTTCAAGAGCCGCAACCATTTGGATTGTAGAGCAGTTAGGATTGGCAATGATGCCGTTGTGTTCATGCAAGTCTGCCTCATTCACTTCAGGCACAACAAGCGGTGTATTTTCGTCCATACGGAACGCACTCGTATTATCTATAACAATAGCGCCGCGTTTTACAGCTTCTGGTGCCAATGCTTGTGATACGCTTCCGCCGGCGCTGAACAAAGCAATATTTACCCCTTCAAAGCTCTCAGGAGAAGCTTCCTGAACAGTCAGCTCTTCGCCTTTAAACGTGACTTTTGTCCCCGCAGAGCGTTTTGAAGATAGCAATGTAAGTGTGTCCATTTCAAAGTTTCTGTCTTCAAGTGTTTTAAGCATTTGTTGTCCTACAGCTCCTGTCGCTCCGACAACAGCTACGTGTAAACCTCTTCCCATCTGTAAAACTCCTTCCGCCAATCAGCCTCATTGAATTGATTTGACTATGATTTTACGTTTTATTTTACCATAGAATATGCGGGTGATGACCGAATTTTTTAGTTTGGGAAAGATTTTCTGTAAATTTAGTCATTTCCCTGATAATTCTCAACCAGAACCGGCTGAAGCTGCTGATGCATTAGTGCCTTTTCAATGGTTTGCGGAAGTAGATCCATTTTGGCTACCATTGAATTCGGTTTTTTAAATGGATCGTCTTGCCCAAATGGAATAAAAAAGATATTTTTTGTTGACATGAGCCTCATTAAATTTGTTCCGTTTAAACCGAGAGCATCATTTGTCGAGATGCCAAGAACGACCGGCCGATTGTTTCGGATTGTCGCTTTTGCCGCCATCAGCACCGGACTGTCCGTCATGGCATTTGCCAGCTTGCTCATTGAATTGCCGGTTAAAGGAGCAATGACCATGCAGTCAAGGGGAAGCTTCGGCCCAAGGGGCTCTGCCTTTACAATTGAATCAATTGCCTCATATCCAGTCAAGTCTTCAATTTTTTTAACCCATTCTGCTCCCTCTCCAAATCGGGTATTTGTGGATTTCATGTTAAATGTGACAACCGGACGCACTTCCGCTCCTTCGTTGACCAGCGCCTCAATTTGCGGGAAAACCGCTTCATATGTGCAATGCGATCCGGTCAGTCCAAACCCGATTCTTTTTCCTTTTAATGACGACATCCTTATTTCCCCTCCTCAGCTTGTATTTCAGCCAAAAGCTTGCTCAAGACGTTTGCGAGGATTTGCCCGGCTGTTTTAGGTGCGACAATCCCTGGAAGGCCAGGGGCAAGAAGTGCTTTAATCCCCTGTTTTTCGGCATATTTAAAATCCGTTCCCCCGGGACGTGAGGCCAGATCCAATATTAAGGTTTTTGGTGTCATGCTAGAAAGAACCGATTGATTTAAAATCATACTCGGTATGGTATTAATACAAATATCTATATCTTTTACATGCTCTTTCAGCTCATCGGTGTGAAAAGGAACGAGCCCCATTTCAGTGATACGTGCCAGATGCGCTGAACTTCTTGCCCCCACTTTTACATTCGCTCCGAGCGCGGCAAATGTACGGGCAATCGTCATCCCGGTGCGTCCTAGACCAAGAACGGCCACCTGAGATCCGTGTATCGTATAATCCGTGTGCTGAATAGCCAGCATGATCGTTCCTTCTACTGTCGGAATAGAATTGTATATCGCAATGTCATCCCGCTCAAACAGCTTAACAAGTTTTCTGTTTGCTTGAGCTGCAATGTTTTCTAAATAGGCGTTAGAAATTCCTGAGAAAATGACACAGTGTGCAGGCGTTTTGTCGAGATGCTCCTGTTTTAACACAACCTCTTCATTCGAAAATACCGTCGATACGACACCTTCTCCTGTTGTCGCAGACACTGGAAGAATAATGCTGTCTATTTGCTGAAAAGGAATTTCATCAATGTTGCATTTTACTGCTCCGGTAAAACCGTGATCCAATTGGTCAAAACCGACAAGGTAGATGTCAGCCTGCTGTTCAGTGAGCTTTCTAATAATTTCGAGCTGTCTTGCGTCACCGCCGATAACTGCAATTTTCAATCCGGTTAACATTCTAAACGTTCACCTTCTTTGTATATACTGGATCTCTAGTTGTTAAGCTCCCCTTCATCTTATGATCAAAAGGAAATACCGGTGAATTAAAACATGCGGTTTTTTCATATAAAAAAACATCGGCTGCCAAAAGCCGATGTTTCAGATGTTTACTTTAGAGCCCGCACCACAGTCATTTTGGGCTTTTTCATTTACTCTTGTCGAGGAGACATTTCCTCAGGTACATCTAATATGATCATATCTGATCCGATCTTTTGAATATGATGCCAGGGGACACGAATGTCTTGACCGTGTTTTCTCAAACCAAACCACTTAACTGTCGGAATGAGGAGTGCTGTAATCTGGCCATCCTGTTCATTGATTTCTAAATCGGTCTGGCCAAGCACTCCCAGCCGTTCAGCTCTTTTGATGTCTACAATTTCCTTTCCTGATAATTCACTGAGCCGCATGTCTGTCACCCCCTTGTACTATGTATGATCAAAGGGATAAAAAAATGCCTGCTCCGTTAAGGGGCAGGCTTTTCCTTTTTAAGACGGCATATTGCCGGAAGGGCTGATGAGTGCCAGTGCATAATCATCAGTAAACAATTGTCTGGCAAGGCCGTTGACACGCTCTAAGTTCACGGCGTTTAATTCATTGATGATCTCATCTAATGTTTTATGTCTGCCGAGCAGCAGTTCATTTTTCCCGTTTCGGCTCATTTTACTGTTTGTGCTTTCTAAGCTCAGCATTAAGCTTCCCTTCATTTGCTCCTTGCTATTTTCCAGCTCTTTTGAGGTAATGCCGTCGCGTTTTAATGTAGCAAGGGTTTCTTGAATGGTTTCTGACAGCTGCTGAAGCTGATTTGCACCCGTTCCTCCGTAAATGGTAAGCATTCCGCTGTCCTCATAAGAGCTATGATAGCTGTAAACAGAATAAGCGAGGCCTTTGTCTTCTCGGACATCTTGGAACAGCCGGCTGCTCATGCTGCCTCCGAGCACATTATTCAGGACAATTAAATCATAAATGCGTTCATGGCCAACCTGAAGGCCCTTAAATCCAAGGCACAGATGAGCCTGCTCTGTTTCTTTTTTTCTCGTCAGTTTTTCCGTGTAGAACTCCGGTTTCTCAAGGCCTGTCGCTTTGCCTTTCGCCTCGTATGACCCGAACCATTTTTCTACATCTTTGATAAAACTGTCAGATATATTGCCCGCTACCGAAATGACCACTCGGTCCGGCGTATAATAATCATGCATGTATTGTCTGAGAGAGTCACCATTGAAAGAAGCAAGCGTTTCTTCCGTGCCTAGAATTGGGTAGCCTAAAGAATGATTGCCGTAAGTGGCTTTGCTCAGTAAATCATGCACAATGTCGTCTGGCGCATCTTCGTACATTTTAATTTCTTCATATACTACATTTTTTTCTTTTTTCAGCTCGTTTTCATCAAACGTTGAATGAAAGAACATATCTGCTAATACGTCAAGCGCGTAATTCGCATGCTCGTCAAGCACCTTTGCATAGTAGCAGGTATATTCCTTTGAAGTAAACGCATTGACCTGACCGCCAATACGATCAAAAGATTCTGCTATCTCGCGTGCAGATCTTGTGCTCGTCCCTTTAAAGAACATGTGCTCTAAAAAGTGAGAAATCCCGTTTATCTCCGGCGTTTCGTGCCGCGAACCTGTGCCGATCCATACGCCGATCGCAACAGAACGGACTGTCGGGTTATTTTCCAGCACAACTCTTACACCATTTTGACACGTATATCGTTTAATCAAATTTGTTCCTCCTATTCAAAGACAAGCTGCCTGCATCTGTTACTTCAACAGTCTTGTTTCATCCATTAGTTCAGTGACTGTTCCAAGCGCGTATCCTTTATCTTTTATCTTTGTAATCAGCACTTCAAGACTTTCCGCCGTGGAGTCAGTCGGATGCATTAAAATCATGGCACCATTATGTATCTTGCTTAACACTCTCGTTTGAAGTACAGACGGAGCCGGTTTTTGCCAATCGATCGTATCAACTGTCCACATTATTGTTCCCATCTGTTTCTCAGCTGCAATGTCGACAACCGCTTTTCGTAAACTTCCGCTCGGCGGAGCGAACCACTTCGGCTTAACGCCAATCGTTTGTTCTATTTGCTCATTTGTCTTGTCGAGCTGCTCGGAAATTCTTCCTGTAGTCAGTTTGCTCATATCTGGATGATTGTATGAATGATTTCCGATTTCATGTCCGTCTTCCGCAATCTTCTTAGCGAGCTGTTTATTGTTCCTCACCCAATTGCCTTCTAAAAAGAACGTAGCCTTGACTTGGTGCTTTTGCAGGATAGGGAGCATTTTTTCCAAATACTCATTTCCCCATGCCACATTGATTAAAAAAGCCACCATCGGTTTGTCAGGATTTCCTTTATAAATAGGCTCAGGCTGAAGAGACTCAAGATGAACGTTTGGTTTTACTTGGCTGTACACCAGATCGTTTTCCCGAAACTCGCCGTGCTTTTTCATTTTTTTATATGATTGTTCAATATTGACCTTCAGTCCATTGTAGCCGGGAATGCTTTTCCACACTTTATCGACTCTGGCATCTTGGGGCTTGACTTCGTACTCCGGCGCTTTTTGAAGCAATTCTTCATATAACGGGTCTTTGGACGCCGTGACAGTCACCGTATCTTTTTTCATTGCCCCTATATAATCAAGTGTGTGCGGATTTTTCATCATCTCAAATGAGACAAAAAAAAGAAATAGAAAAACGGCAAACGGCACAAATTTTTTGTACATGTTCTGTCCCCCCTCACCTCACATTATGAAGGAGAAGGACAAGGTAGAACCCGCCTGCTTTTTAAAAGCTTCAAAATAAAGAAGCCGGGTCTCCCAGGCTCCTTTTTATGTTTTCATTTAAGATTGTTGTTCTTCTTTTTCTTTCTCTTCACGGAGCACCGCTTTACGAGACAAATTGACTCGTCCTTGTTTATCAATTTCAGTGACCTTGACAAGAATCTCGTCTCCGATTTTCACAACATCTTCAACTTTTCCTACGCGTTCAAGCGCAAGCTCTGAAATGTGCACCAAACCGTCTTTTCCGCTGAAAATTTCAACGAAAGCCCCGAATTTTTCGATTCGTTTCACTTTACCTAGGTAAAGCTGGCCGACCTCAACCTCTCTGACAAGGTCTTCGATGATTTTTTGCGCTTTTTGGTTGCTGCTTTCATCTGTTGAAGAAATAAAGATTGTGCCGTCCTGCTCAATATCAATTTTAACACCGGTTTCTTCGATGATCTTATTGATTTGTTTTCCGCTTGGCCCAATGACATCGCGGATTTTATCAGGATTAATGGCCATTGTTAAAATCTTAGGCGCATATTGAGAAAGCTCTTTTCTTGATTCGCTTAATGTCGCAAGCATGCTGTTGAGGATTTCCATTCTTCCTTTTTTCGCCTGCTGAAGCGCTTCTTCAAGAATCTCTCTGGAAAGGCCTTCGATTTTAATGTCCATTTGCAGCGCTGTTACGCCTTTTTCCGTTCCTGCTACTTTAAAGTCCATATCTCCAAGCGCGTCTTCCATGCCTTGAATGTCAGTCAGAACGGTGTAATGTTCGCCTGATTTGACAAGACCCATCGCAATACCCGCAACTGGGGCTTTGATTGGTACACCGGCATCCATCATTGCAAGTGTGCTTGCGCAAATACTTGCTTGAGACGTAGAACCGTTTGATTCAAGCACTTCTGATACAAGACGGACAGTGTAAGGGAAGTCTTTTTCAGACGGAATAACTGGCTCAAGCGCACGCTCACCCAGTGCTCCGTGTCCGATTTCACGGCGTCCCGGCCCACGCATTGGTCCTGTTTCCCCAACGCTGAATTGCGGGAAGTTGTAGTGATGCATAAACCGTTTTGACTCTTCAACACCTAAGCCGTCAAGGATTTGCACATCTCCTAGAGCACCTAGCGTACATACGCTGAGGGCTTGTGTTTGTCCCCTTGTAAACAGACCTGATCCGTGCGTTCTTGGCAAGAGGCCGACCTCAGAAGAAAGCGGGCGAATTTGATCGACACCGCGGCCGTCCGGTCTTACTTTCTCTTCAGTAATCAGGCGGCGCACTTCATTTTTCACCAGCTTGGATAAAATCTGCTTCACTTGCTTGATTGTGTCTTCATCATGCTCTTCATCCTCGAATTTTGCCACAACTGTGTTTTTCACTTCATTAATGGCATCTTCGCGGGCATGCTTTTCATGAACTTGAATAGCTTTCAGCAGATCTTTTTCTGCTAAAGCTTTTACTTTTTCACTAAGCTCTTCATCAATTTCATAAAGCGCAATTTCTGATTTCTCTTTGCCAACTGCTGCTACAATTTCTTCTTGGAATGCAATCAGGCGTTTAATCTCTTCATGGCCGAACATAATGGCTTCAAGCATGGTTTCCTCAGGAACCTCGTCCGCTCCCGCTTCTACCATGTTAATGGCATCTTTCGTGCCGGCAACAACAAGATTGATGTCGCTTTTCTCAAGCTGATCGACTGTCGGGTTAATAATAAATTGATCATCAATGCGTCCGACAGTAACCCCTGCAATCGGTCCTTCAAACGGAATATCCGATACAGAAAGAGCAAGAGATGAACCGAACATGGCAGCCATTTCAGAAGAGCAGTCTTGGTCAACACTCATGACAATGCTGATGACTTGTACTTCATTACGGAATCCATCGGCAAACAAAGGACGGATCGGACGGTCGATTAAACGGCTGGCAAGAACCGCTTTTTCACTTGGACGTCCTTCTCTTTTAATAAATCCGCCCGGAATTTTTCCTACCGCATATAATCTTTCCTCATAGTTTACAGTAAGCGGGAAGAAATCAAGCGGTTTTGGTTCTTTTGAAGCGGTTGCTGTACTAAGTACTGCTGTATCACCGTAGCGGATCATCACAGCACCGTTTGCCTGTTTGGCAAGCTGGCCGGTTTCAACGGTAAGCGTTCTTCCGGCCCAATCTATGGTAAAGACATGTTTTTCTTGTCCCATACGATTACGAACTCCTCTCTTCGTTGTGTGAAATAATCAATTACTCCTATTATGAACGAAATGAATTGAACATATCAATGTCAAAGTAGTATGTAAAAGGATTTCAATGATTTGTTATAAGTAATTTCGCTTTAATACGATAAAAAAGCGGGAATCCTCCCGCTTTTTACGATTATCGACGTAAGCCTAGTTTGTTAATTAACTCACGATAACGAGTTACGTCTTTATTACGTAGATACGTAAGAAGATTACGACGCTTACCTACCATTTTAAGAAGACCGCGACGTGAGTGGTGGTCTTTCTTATGAGTACGTAAATGCTCGTTCAAGTTATTAATTGAGTCAGTTAGGATAGCGATCTGAACTTCTGGAGATCCAGTATCAGATTCGTGTGTTTTGAACTCACTGATGAGTTGGTTTTTACGCTCTTGAGTAATTGCCATCCTGTTTCACCTCCAAATCATATTTAGCCCCAGTTACCTAGCAACCGTCGGTGACTTCGGATTGCCAAGCAATGGTTTTAAGACTACGAAAACTATCATACTAAAAATCGTGCCCATATGCAAATATTTTAGAATAAAATTTGTGTACGTTGCATGTTATTTCCGCAAATTGCTGAAATAACGGATGGCTTCCTGCTTATCCTTCTCAATTTGCTCTGTTAATTCTTTGATGCCATTGAATTTCCGCTCGCTCCGAATCCGTTTATACCATTCGATTTTTATAGCGGCTCCGTATACTTCCTGATCGAAATCAAACAGATTGACCTCGATTGAAGGCTGCTCCGGACGTTTTTCATAAAATGTCGGCTTATAGCCGATATTGCAAACGCCATTGTAAACTTCGCCGTTCACTTCCGCTTTCACGGCATATACACCCGTCGGCGGAACGATATAGCTGTTATTTAAACCGACATTTGCTGTCGGAAACCCGATGGTCCGCCCTCTTTTATCACCGTGAATGACAATTCCTTTTATAAAATAAGGCTGTCCGAGCAAGATATTCGCCAATTCAACGTCTCCGTTTTGAAGCGCGGTACGGATATATGAGGAGCTGATTTTTTTATCCTGCTCCGTTAATTTTTCTACCATTGTGCACTCTGCTTTTCCGTCTAAATCGTGCGGCATAGTTTCCATTGTTCCCTTGCCATATTTGCCATACGTAAAGTCAAAGCCCGCCACTGCGTGCTGTACATTAAGGCCGATAATATACTGGTCTGCAAACTGCTTAGGAGAAAGAGAGGCAAATACTTCATTAAATTTAACGACATACAGAATCTCTGTGCCTAATTGTTCAATTTGGTTTATTTTGTCTTCCAGAGGCGTAATCAGATCCTTTGGCTCCTGATCCCTGCCCAATACATGAGAAGGATGAGGATGAAAGGTCATCACAGCTAATGCCAGACCCTTTTCTTCGGCTATTTGCTTCGCTGTGCCGATTACCTTTTGATGCCCAAGATGAACGCCGTCAAAATACCCTAACGCCATCACAGACTTTGCCTGCTCCTCTTGGATTAAATGATGAGGATGTGTAATATGTATCGTCTTCACAGAACGGTCACCTTTTTTCTATTGTTCGCTTTTTTGCATCAATACTTTTGCCGGCTTTAACAGCCCTTTTTTCGCAGGATGGGGGAAATAGATCGCCAAACAGCTTCCGGATTCAGTAAAGACGGCAATACGGTCTTCGCTTGTCATTTCAGAAAACTGCTCGGGCGTCTCAAGCAAAGCCCCATTTTCTACTTTCTTAGCTAATGTATCACTTATGATCCATTTCGGCAAATGATTGAGCGCACGTTCAATAGGAACTGTATGCTCTCCCACGGTTCCGGACTGGACCTGTGCTTCCAGTTCTTCAAAGGTAAAGCATTCGTCGAGAGAAAAATCTCCGGATGCCGTACGAATTAAATGAGACATATGAGCCGGGTATCCGAGTTTTTCGCCGATCATGACCGCCAGCGTCCTTACATAGGTCCCTTTGGAGCATGTCACTGTAAATCGGAAGCTTGCGGTTTCTTCATTATGTGTAATCTCTGTCGTCAGGGCGATGTCTTCAATGGTAATCATGCGTTTCGGACGTTCTACTTCAATCCCTGCTCTTGCGTACTCGTATAATTTTTTGCCGTTTACTTTTACAGCGGAATACATGGGAGGAATTTGTTCTTGTTTACCCTTTAAATTGTTTAACACCTTTTCTACTTCCGCTTTATCAATGTCTTGATTGACAGGCTTTGTTTCAACCGTTTCGCCCGTTTGATCCTCAGTTGTCGTTGAAAAGCCAAGCGTTATTTCCGCATCATACGTTTTAGACTTTTCAGTTAAGTATTCGACAATTTTTGTCGCCCTTCCCACACAAATCGGAAGCACGCCTGATACTTCTGGATCGAGCGTTCCCGTATGTCCTACTTTTTTTGTTTTTAACAGTTTTCGGATTTTCATGACACAGTCATGTGATGTCATGCCAACTGGTTTATGTAAAAGGAGAACTCCGTTAACCATTTGTCTTTCACTCCTTCTTTTGAGTTTTTCTCTTTAAAACATAGAAAAGAGGACAGACGATATACGCCTATCCTCTCCCTTTTTTATTCAGATGGTTTCTCTGAATGTATTTCGTGAATCAGTGTTTCGATACGATTTCCGTAATCGATTGATTCATCGAACTCAAATTCAATTTCAGGCGTTTTTCGAAGTCTGATGCGGCTGCCGATTTCGGATCGGATAAATCCTTTCGCTTTTGCCAGCCCTTTCAGCGCTTCCTCCCGTTTTTTCTCGTCACCGAGAACCGAGATATACACCTTTGCAATTTGCAAATCACCTGATACACGCACATCCGTTACTGTCAGAAAACCAATTCTCGGATCTTTCAGCTTGCGGCTGATAATGTCACCGAGTTCTTTTTTCATTTGCTCGCCAACACGGTTTGCTCTCATACTCAATTCAATCACCTCTAAGTTAAAACCACTCTGTTCTAGTGATCGTCCGTTCAATTTCAGGAAAAGAATCGATAAACGCCAGAACGCGCTGCAGTTCTTTTTCTGTTTGAACGCGAGAGGAAGAAACAGCGGCGATTCCGAAGCTGGTCCTTTGCCATGTGTCCTGATAGCCAATCTCCGAAATCGAAACATTGAACTTGTTTTGAACCCTGGTTAAAATCCGCTTCAGAACGGCACGCTTTTCTTTTAGCGATCCTGCATCATAAATGATGCATTCACACTCCGCAAATCCGATCACGTTCTTTCAATTTCTTGCATGACAAACGCTTCAAGGATGTCACCTTCACGAATGTCATTGTATTTCTTAATTGTAATACCACATTCATAGCCTTGTGAAACTTCTTTCACATCGTCTTTAAAGCGTTTCAGAACGTCTACTTCGCCTTCGAAGATGACGACGCCGTCACGAATTAAACGGAGGCCGCTGTCGCGCGTAATGGTTCCTTCAGTAACATATCCGCCGGCAATTGTACCGATTTTAGATACTTTGAATGTTTGGCGTACCTCTACTTGACCAATTACTTTTTCTTCATATTCAGGATCAAGCATACCTTTCATGGCAGCTTCAATCTCATCGATTACTTTGTAAATGATACGGTGAAGTCGAATATCTACATTTTCAGCTTCAGCCGTACTCTTAGCATTTCCGTCCGGTCTCACATTAAACCCAATAACAATTGCATTGGAAGCAGATGCCAAGATAATGTCAGATTCGGTAATTGCACCAACGCCTGTATGGATGATTTTCACTTTAACGCCTTCTACTTCAATTTTTTGAAGTGCGGCTGTTAAAGCTTCAGCAGATCCTTGAACGTCAGCTTTTACGATGATGTTGATGTCTTTTACATCACCTTGTTTAATTTGCTCGAATAAGTCATCAAGACTAAGCTTCGCTTTATCGCTGCGCTGCTCTTCAAGCTGTTTCGAAGCACGGGCTTCCCCGACAGAACGAGCTGTTTTTTCATCTTTAAAGACAAGGAATTGGTCTCCCGCTTGAGGGACATCATTCAAACCGGTAATTTCAACCGGAGTTGACGGGCCGGCAGTTTTCACACGGCGTCCAATGTCGTTAACCATTGCACGGACACGGCCAAATGTGTTACCGACTACGATCGGATCACCGACATGCAGTGTTCCAGTCTGTACGAGCAATGTCGCAACTGACCCTCTGCCTTTATCGAGTTCTGCTTCAATAACCGTTCCTTTTGCCTGGCGGTTCGGATTCGCTTTCAGTTCTTCTACTTCACTGACAAGCAAAATCATTTCAACGAGTTCATCAATGCCTTTTCCAGTTAAAGCGGAAAGCGGAACAAAAATGGTTTCTCCACCCCAAGCTTCAGGGACAAGACCGTATTCCGTCAGTTCTTGCATCACACGGTCAGGATTTGCGGATTCTTTATCAATTTTATTCACAGCAACGATAATAGGAACCTCAGCTGCTTTTGCATGGTTGATCGCTTCTACTGTTTGCGGCATTACACCGTCATCGGCAGCAACAACGAGAATTGTAATATCAGTTACTTCTGCACCGCGTGCACGCATCGTTGTAAATGCGGCGTGGCCCGGAGTATCCAAGAACGTAATTTTCTTGCCGTTCTCTTCAATTTGGTAAGCACCAATATGCTGAGTGATTCCGCCTGCTTCTCCTTCAACAACCTTCGTTTTACGGATGCTGTCAAGAAGCGTCGTTTTCCCGTGGTCAACGTGACCCATGATCGTAACGACAGGAGGACGAATTTCAAGATCCTCTTCATTATCAGGCTCTTCGTATTTTTCCAGCTCTGTTTCTTCAAGCACAATAACTTCTTCTGTTTCAACACCATATTCTGATGCAATGAGTTCAATTGTGTCTTTATCAAGCTCTTGGTTAATGGTTGCCATTACGCCAAGAAGCATCAGCTTTTTAATGAGTTCTGAAGGCTCTTTGCCAAGCTCTTCAGCCAGTGCGCCGACTGTTAATGTTCCAGAGAATGTAATTTTCTCAGGAAGCTCTTTTTTCGGCTTTACAGGCTTTTGCTGATGTTGGTTTTTATTGTTGTGGTTGCGTTTATTTTTTTTGTTGTTGTTATTCTTCTTGTTTTTGTTAAATTGATTATTCTGCACGTCATTCTTCTTTCCGTCTCGAATTTTATTTGGTTGATTTCCAGCTGATTGCTGATTGATCCCTTGCGGCTGTTTGTTTTTGTTCGTTTCTGCTGGCTTTTGAGATTTAGCGGCTGCGCCGCCTTTTTTATATTTGGCATCAAGCTGTTTAATGGCCTTTTCCTCAAGCATGGCCATGTGATTATTCACTTCTAAATCCATGTTTTTCAGTGCGGTCAAAATTTCCTTACTTGAAACATTTAACGCTTTTGCATATTCGTATACTCTCATTTTAGCCATTCGTTCACCCCCAAAAATATTAATCGAGCAAGCTGATCAGCTTATTCGCAAAACCTTGGTCAGTGACGGCGACAACGACACGGGCTTCTTTACCGATAGAGCGTCCAAGAACCGCGCGACTCTCGACTTTTTTATAAGGGACTTTATAATAATTGCACTTGTCGGTTACTTTTTTCGCTGTGTTAGATGATGCATCCTCTGTAAGCAGGACAAGCTTTGCACGCGCATTCCTGATTTCTTTTATTACCAAGTCTTCGCCTGACACGACCTTACGAGCTCGATTGGCCAGACCCAGCAAGGGAAACCATTCCATTCCAGACATTTTATTTTTTCACCTTTTCCGCCAGTTCCAGCAATTCTTCGAAAATCTGGTCATCGATTTGTGATTGAAATTGATTTTGCAAAGTGTTTTTCTTTTTTGCTGTTAAGATGCACTCTTTATCCAGCGTTAAATAAGCACCCCGCCCGTTCTTTTTTCCGGTCGGGTCTACTGAGACTTCGCCTTCTTTTGAACGTACAACTCGGATCAGTTCCTTTTTAGGCTTCATTTCACCAGTCACTACACATTTGCGTAACGGGATCTTTTTGTGTTTATTCACCTAAGGTCACCTCTTATTCATCCGATTCAGCAGTTTCAGGCTCCGTAAAGAGCGGCTCATCGTCTTCTTCTTCAAGTTCTCTCGGATAGATTCCAAGTTCTCTTGCGTCCGTTTCGCTCTTAATATCAATCTTCCAGCCTGTCAGTTTAGCAGCTAAGCGTGCGTTTTGTCCTCTTTTGCCAATCGCCAGAGACAGCTGGTAATCAGGAACAATAACAGTTGTCGCTTTTTCTTCTTCATTAACGATGACATCCAGCACTTTCGAAGGGCTGAGCGCATTCGCGACAAATTCTACAGGATCACTGGACCAGTTGACAATGTCAATTTTTTCACCTTTTAATTCATTGACGATCGCCTGAACACGCTGGCCTTTAGGACCTACGCATGAGCCAACAGGATCCACGTCAGGATCGTCTGTGCGAACAGAAATTTTTGAACGGTCGCCAGCTTCTCTGGCAACAGATTTCAGCTCGACAGTTCCATCATAAATCTCAGGCACTTCGATTTCAAACAAACGCTTTAACAGGCCTGGATGTGTTCTTGACACATAAATCTGCGGGCCCTTCGTCGTTTTTTCTACTTTTGTGATATATACCTTAATGCGATCATGAGGCTTGTAGCTTTCATTCGGCATTTGCTCATTAACCGGCAGCAAGGCTTCAATTTTGCCTAAAGACACGTAGATAAACTTATTGTCTAGGCGCTGAACGATACCTGTCATGATGTCTTCTTCACGGTCGATAAATTCAGAATATATCACACCGCGCTCAGCTTCGCGCACACGCTGTGTGACGACCTGCTTCGCTGTTTGAGCAGCTATGCGCCCGAAATCCTTAGGCGTTACTTCGATTTCAACGACATCGCCGACCATATATTCCGGATGGATGCCCTGCGCCTCTTCAATAGAGATCTCCAGCCTTTGGTCGTAAACTTCGTCAACGACATCTTTTCTTGCAAATACACGGATGGAGCCTGTTTCACGGTTTAAATCCACCCGTACATTTTGCGCTTGATTAAAATTCCGCTTATAAGCAGAAATTAACGCAGCTTCGATTGCTTCAATGATAATTTCTTTGCTGATGCCTTTTTCTTTTTCAAGAATCGTGAGAGCATCTAATAATTCACTGCTCATTTAACGGTCTCCCCCCTTAAAACATTTGTATTCATTAGAATGTAACAGCTAATCTTGCATTAGCTATCTTTTCATACGGAATATTGATCCGTTTCTTTCTTGTTTTGATCGTGATCTCAACTGTCACTGTTTGTCCATCAAATTCAGCCAGCTCACCTTCAAACACTTTTACGCCCTCAATAGGCTCATAAGTTTTAATATACACATTTTTTCCAAGTGATTTTTCGAAATCGGCTTTTTTCTTTAGCGGACGCTCAGCTCCCGGAGATGAGACTTCAAGAAAGTAATTTTGGCTGATTGGATCTGCCTCATCAAGCTTTTCGCTTAAAGCTTCGCTTACTTTGGCACATTCCTCAATATCCACACCGTCATCGGAATCAATAAACACGCGAAGGAACCAGCTTTGACCCTCTTTGACAAATTCAATGTCAACGAGTTCCAGCTGAAGGCTGTCTACGATTGGCTGAGCCATTTCTTGAACGGTGTCAGTCACTTTTTTGCTCATGTTCTTCCTCCTTGTGCTGTCGATATCATATTCGTCTCGTCACTCTGCATAAAAACCCTGCTTCAAGAGAGCAGGGGCTAAAAAGTAAACGATGAACATGTCGAGACAAAATTCTCTTGTTCAATACAAAAGAGCGGGTTTCCCCACTCTTTGCCTCGGTAATCGTTAGCATTTCCAATAAAACTATACCATAACCATATTTTTATTGCAAATGGATATACGCTTACCTTCATACCTAAGCAAATGACAGAAACTCTAATGTTACGATGGCACTTTTTGCGGTTATATATGCATAGAAGCAGAATTTCGAGAGAAATTCTGCTTCTATGTTAGAACAATGATAATTGGTTTTGATCAGGCAGTGATTCGAGACAGCCATGACGATCTAAATACTCTAGAATCGTTTTTGACACTTTCCCTCTCTTTTGCAAATCTTCTTTTGAGAGGAATTCGCCTTCTTCACGAGCCTTTACAATGTTCAGAGCGGCGTTCGTCCCTAATCCAGGAATGGAGTTAAACGGCGGGATAAGACTGTTGCCGTCAATAATAAACTCTGTAGCGCTGGAGCGATATAAATCGACTTTTTGGAATGAATAGCCTCTCTCACACATTTCAAGCGCTAATTCTAAAACAGTCAGAAGGTTTTTTTCCTTCGGTGAAGCATCAAGTCCTTTAGAGTTAATATCCTCCATTACCGCCTTGATTGCTGTAGAGCCCTTGATCATTGTATCGATATCAAAGTCGTCTGCACGAACGGTAAAATAAGCCGCATAATACAGAAGCGCATGATGTACTTTAAAGTAAGCAATGCGGACTGCCATTAATACATAAGCTGCGGCGTGGGCTTTCGGGAACATGTATTTAATCTTTTTACAAGAATCAATATACCAGTCTGGGACATTGTTATTTTTCATTTCTTCTTCCCATTCAGGCGTTAATCCTTTTCCTTTACGCACAAATTCCATGATTTTAAAGGCAAGGGACGGCTCAAGGCCTTGATAGATTAAATAAACCATAATGTCGTCACGGCAGCCGATAACCTCACTCAGCTCACAAATATTATTGTGGATGAGCTCTTGCGCATTGCCGAGCCATACATCAGTTCCGTGAGACAAGCCTGAAATCTGAACGAGCTCGGAAAAAGTTGTCGGCTTTGTATCTTCAAGCATCTGACGGACAAATCGTGTTCCGAATTCAGGGATTCCAAGAGTTCCTGTTTTACAGCCGATCTGTTCTTCTGTAACACCGAGTGATTCGGTTCCCTGGAAAATCTTCATCACTTCTGGATCATCGGTTGGAATTGTTTTCGGATCAATGCCGCTTAAGTCTTGAAGCATCCGAATGACGGTCGGGTCATCGTGTCCGAGAATATCCAGTTTTAACAGGTTGTCATGGATGGAGTGGAAATCAAAATGAGTCGTTTTCCACTCTGAACCTGTGGCATCTGCCGGGAACTGAATCGGTGAAAAATCATAGATATCCATATAATCCGGAACTACGATAATACCCCCAGGGTGCTGTCCAGTTGTACGTTTTACACCTGTACATCCCTGTACGAGCCGATCTACTTCGGCCCCGCGCATGTGGAGGTTATTGTCTCCGGCATAGCCTTTTACATAACCGTAGGCTGTTTTTTCTGCAACTGTGCCTATTGTTCCTGCTCGATATACATTGTCTTCTCCGAACAATACTTTTGTGTAATTGTGTGCGTGCGGTTGATATTCCCCTGAGAAGTTCAAATCGATATCAGGTACTTTGTCCCCTTTAAATCCTAAGAACGTTTCAAACGGAATATCATGGCCATCTTTTTTCAAAGGTGTTCCGCAATGAGGACACATCTTGTCGGGCAAGTCAAAACCGGAACCGACAGAACCGTCATTAAAGAACTCAGAATGCTGGCACTCAGAGCAGACATAGTGTGGCGGCAGCGGGTTGACCTCAGTAATCTCAGTAAGCGTCGCAACTAATGAAGATCCTACGGAACCACGGGAACCTACGAGATACCCGTCATCTAGTGAACGTTTTACAAGTTTGTGAGAGATCAAGTAAATAACAGCGAAGCCGTGGCCAATGATACTCTTTAATTCTTTTTCAATCCGCGCTTCGACAATTTCAGGCAGCTGTTCGCCGTAAATGCTTCTTGCACGCTGATAGCTCATTTCTCTGATTTCTTCATCGGCGCCTTCGATTTTCGGTGTATACAAATCATCTTTAATCGGCTTGATGTCATCGATTAAAGAAGCAACCTTTTGGGTATTGGTAACAACAATTTCCTTCGCTTTTTCTTCGCCTAAAAAAGAAAATGCTTCAAGCATTTCGTCTGTCGTTCTGAAATGCACTTTCGGCAGTTCATGTCTGTTCAGCGGATTGGCCCCGCCTTGAGAGGATATTAAAATCTTTCTGTAAATTTTATCCTCGTCATTCAAGTAATGAACATTTCCCGTAGCAACAACAGGTTTATTAAGCTTTTCACCCAATTTCGTGATATTCGCAATAATTTCTTTCAGCGATTTTTCATCGCGGACCAGTTCAAGCTCTAGCAAGTGACGATACACTTCAGGCGGCTGAACCTCAAGATAATCATAGAATGATGCGACATCTTCAACCTCTTCAGGCGATTTTTGCATCATCCCTTCAAAAACCTCTCCCCTGTCACAGGCTGAACCGATCAGAAGCCCTTCCCTGTATTTCTCAAGCTGAGATCTCGGGATACGAGGCACTCTGTAAAAATAATGAATATGAGAAAGTGACACAAGCTTAAATAAATTTTTAAGCCCCGTGCTGTTCACAGCGAGTAATGTTGCATGATACGGTCTAGATCTTTGATAAGCGTTGGACTGACCCATATTTTCATTCAGCTCATCATGGTACTGAATGCCTTTTTCAGCTGCGTCCTTCAGCATTTTCAGAAGCAAATAAGCAGTCGCCTCAGTATCATAGATCGCACGGTGATGCTGTGTGAGTTCGATATCAAACTTTTTACAAAGTGTGTTCAAACGGTGGTTCTTAAATTCCGGATAGAGAAAACGGCCAAGCTCAAGTGTATCAATGACTGGGTTTTTAGCTTTTTCGACTTCAAGAAGCTTTTTATAAGCTACGTTTAAGAATCCCATATCAAAGCTCGCATTATGAGCGACAAGGATATCATCGCCAATCCATTCTCTAAAATCTCTTATCACATCTACGACATCCGGAGCGTCGCGAAGCATATCATCGGTGATGCCAGTCAGCTCTATGATTGTGGCTGAAAGCGGACGATGCGGGTTCGCAAACGCCTCAAATTTATCAATAATTTCTCCGCCTTTTACTTTTACTGCAGCCAGCTCAATAATGGTATCGTATACAGCAGACAGTCCCGTCGTCTCGACGTCAAAAACAACATATGTTTCTTCCTCAAGCAGACGGTGTGCAGCGTTATAAGCAATTGGCACGCCATCATCAACGAGATTCGCTTCCATCCCATAAATCATTTTAATTCCATGCTTTTTGGCGGCAGAATAAGCATCAGGGAAAGATTGAACAACAGCATGGTCCGTCAAAGCGATGGCCTCATGCCCCCATTTTTTCGCCTGTTCGACAAGCTTTCCAATACCCGTAACAGCATCCATTTGGCTCATTGGGGAATGCAAATGCAATTCCACTCTTTTTTCTCCTTCAGGAGCCGAATCTTCCCGGGTTTTTGCTTTTATTTCGTTTACGTCATTTGCGATCATGACGAGATCTCTGACGAAAGTGTCATTTTGAATGCTTCCGCGTGCTTTTACCCACATTCCTTTTTTCAGAGACTTCATTAGTGCCGCATCTTCTTTTTCACGTGCAAACATTTTGATTAAAATACTATTTGTGTAGTCTGTAATTTTGAAGATACACAGCGTACGCCCGCTTTTCAGCTCGCGGGTCTCCACATCAAACACGTAACCTTGGACTGTAATTCTCCGTTCTTCGTCCATGATGCTGTCAAGCGTCCGGATTTCTTCGTTATCTTTAATTTGATAACCGATGACAAGAGGCCCAGATGGCACTTGATCTTCATCACTTTCTTTATCTTTCTTCTCCATTTCAATCAGCGCTTGCATGGCCCGCTCTTGGTCTTCTGCAAGCTTTTGCTCCCGAAACTTTTGAACTTCTTGCTCGGATACAAATATTTCGGCATCAAGCTGAAGGTCTGGGAAACCAAATTGACGGTAGCCAGCTTGAATCATGGAACTGTATTTGTTCTTAAGAGCAGCCGCTTCTGTGTCTGTTTTTGTTTTGACAATCAGTTTATTGCCCTTCAGTTTCGGTTTTTGCTGGTTTAAGAGACTGATAATCGGCGGCGAAATGCCTTGCAATTCTTCAATGCATCGTGACCAGTAGTCTTGAACGATACTTTCACTGACCTCGGCATCCTGCACTTCAATTGAAGATGTCACTTTTGCTATGTGGGCAAACGATTGCGTCAGCCTCGTTGTTAATGTGTCATATATTTGAAAAGGCAGCAAAGATTTTAATTGAAAATGAAAATGCCAAGACTTAGAAGCTTTGTGTATTGTCAGCTTTTTAATCTCGCCATCTTCAAAATATGTCATGAAGGTATCATCTGTCATATTAATCTGCTGCAGAAGAATTTGAAACTGCCTTCTGTTTACTGATAACTGTTCCATTAAGACAGTATCCCTCCCTAAAAACATCATAAGTGAAGGTACCTCAGGCAATGAGGTACCTTCTATTATTTCTATTTTAACATGTTTTTTGCTAAATCGTTATGGTGATTACTGCTTGCTGATAAAAGCAGATAATTCATCTACTGAAACCTCAGTTGACTCACCCGTTTGACGGATTTTCACTTCGACAATTCCTTCGTCTGCACGTTTTCCGACAGTGATGCGGATTGGAAGGCCGATTAGATCTGAATCAGCGAATTTTACGCCTGCGCGTTCAGCACGATCGTCATAGAGCACTTCATAGCCCTCTGCTTTTAAATTGGCATACAGCTTTTCAGCAAGCTCTCTTTGCGAATCGTTTTTCATGTTCAAAGCAAGAATATGAAGATCGTACGGTGCAACACTTTTTGGCCATATTAATCCTTTTTCGTCGTGATGCTGTTCAGCAATAGCAGAAAGCGTTCTTGACACACCTACTCCGTAACAGCCCATCAGCATTGGCTGCGCGCGTCCGTTTTCGTCTAAGTATGTCGCATTCATCGCTTCTGAATAGCGTGTTCCGAGCTTAAAGACTTGTCCGACCTCGATTCCTTCCGCGAAACGGATCGTGCCTTTACCGTCTGGTGAAGGGTCGCCTTCTTTAATAAAACGAAGATCGGCAAATTCTTTAATTTGCGCGTCACGGTTCACGTTGACATTTTTATAATGATGATCTTCTTCATTCGCACCGGCAACAGCATTGACCATTGCTTTCACAGCATGATCGGCATATACTTCAACATCTTGATTGACACCGACAGGGCCGACAAAGCCTGGCTCTGTTCCGAGCTGCTGAATGACCTCTTCATGTGTGGCAAGCTCCACAACTTCTGCATGAAGCAAGTTTTTCACTTTAATATCGTTGACTTCATGGTCGCCTCTTACAAGCACTAAGACAAAACGGTCATCTGCTTTAAACAAAACCGATTTAATGCAGGTTTCAGCGGAAACCTGTAAAAACGCAGTCAGTTCTTCAATTGTTTTCACGTTAGGCGTGTGGACTTTCTCTAAAGCTTTAGGCTCTTCATCAGAAGGGACTTCTTGATAAAGAACTTCAGCCATTTCGATATTAGCCGCATATTGTGATTCATCAGAATACGCAATTGTATCCTCACCGATTGCAGAAAGTGCCATAAACTCGTGCGTATCCTTTCCTCCCATTGCGCCTGAATCGGCGATGACAGGTCTTACATTAATGCCGCAGCGGGCAAAAATATTAGAATAGGCCTCGTACATTTTTTGATACGTTTCATTGAGGCTCTCTTCAGATGCATGGAAAGAATACGCATCCTTCATAATAAATTCGCGCCCTCTTAACAAACCAAAGCGAGGACGTTTTTCATCTCTGAACTTAGACTGGATTTGATACAGAGTCAGAGGGAGACGCTTATAAGATTTAACCTCATCGCGAACAAGTGAAGTGATGACTTCTTCATGCGTTGCCCCTAAAGCAAATTCACGGCCATGACGGTCTTTTAGTCTCATCAGTTCAGGACCATACGTATACCATCTGCCTGATTCCTGCCATGTCTCAGCCTGCTGCAATGCGGGCATAAGCATTTCTACGGCATCTATTTTCTCCATTTCTTCCCGAACAATCTGCTGAATGTTTTGAATCACCTTATACGCAAGAGGCATATAGCTGTATACCCCGCTCGTATTCTGTCTGATAAATCCTGCTCTCAGAAGAAGCTGATGACTTTTTGCTTCGGCATCAGCTGGAACTTCACGGAGCGTAGGAATAAGCGTCAAGCTTTGTCTCATTTCTTCGCACCTCTGATTGATTTACTTTTCGTTTACAAGAACAGCCGCTGGATATCGTTCCATGTGACGACCAGCATAAGAAGCATTAAGAAAGCTACCCCGATAAACACAACAAATGCTTCTTTTTCCCTGTTAATCGGTTTGCCCCGAATCGCTTCAATAAATAGAAATAACAGTCTTCCTCCGTCAAGTGCCGGAATTGGAAGCAGGTTGACAATCCCAAGGTTAATGCTTAGAAACGCAGCAAACTGGAATAAGTTCACTAACCCTGTTTTCGCCACTTGGTCTGTCATGTCATATATGCCGACAGGACCTGAAAGCATATCAAGTTTAAATTGGCCAGTTACTAATTTGCTTAAGTTGGTTAAAATGGCTTTGGTGACATCAACTGTTGATGTCGCGCCGTAAGCAACTGCTGAGAGAACACCTTTTTCAGTCGGCGCATAGGAACCGAAACGTCCGATTGTTTTTTTGTTCTCATCTTTCACAGCTTCCGGAGTCACTGCAATATGAAGCGTTTTGTTATCTCTTTTTACCGCAACATCCATTTCTTTTTCCGGATTTTCTTTTACAGCGGAGACAATGTCAGTCCAAGACCTCATTTTCTCTCCGTTAATGCTTTGGATATAATCCCCTTCTTTTAGCCCTGCTTCGGCCGCCCGTCCATTGTCTGTCAGCTGCCCGAGCATAGGCTCATTAGACGGTACACCTTGAATCAGCCCAAGCATCACTAAAATGACGTAAGCTAAAATAAAGTTCATAATCGGCCCTGCAGCAATCGCTTTAATCCGCTGCCACACTGGTTTGGAACCAAATTGGCGATTATACGGCGCAATCTGCACTTCTTCTCCGTCTACAATGAAAAAGGATGTTTCGCTGACAGTAAAGCTGGAAAGCTCATCCTCTTTCCCCTGTTCATAGCCGGTGATCTTCATGTCATGCTCTAAATCCGCTGTTTCCACTTCGATGACTAAAGCATCCGGGTATTTTTCCTTTTGATTGATGATGACTTTCTCAACTTGATCTTCTTTATTAAACAGAAGCCCGACCGTGTAACCAGGTTTCACCTCAATCATTTCCGGATCTTCGCCGGCCATACGGACAAATCCGCCGACTGGAAGGAGCCTGATCGTATAAACTGTTTCATTTTTTTTGAAAGAAAAAATCTTTGGACCGAATCCGATCGCAAATTCACGGCAGAGAATTCCCGCTCTTTGGGCTAGCAATAAATGGCCCAGTTCATGGAAGAAAACGAGCGTTCCAAAAATAATGATAAACGCTATAACTGTATTCACGAACATACCACCTTATGTGAGTATTGAATTGACGTATCCCCGGGTATCTTTGTCCACTTCTTGAATGTCCGCCAGGCTCGGTTTTTTCATTAACTGATGGCGAGATAATGCCTTTTCGATACAGTCTTCAATAGCCAAAAACGGTATCTTGCCGGCTAAAAAGGCAGCGACAGCTACTTCATTTGCCGCATTTAGCACTGTCGGCATTGTTCCTCCTATTTTACCTGATTCAAAAGCAAATTGTAAGCATCGGAACCTGTCAAAATCAGCTTTCTCAAAATGGAGGCTGCCGATTTCCCATAATTCAAGCCTTTTCGCATCAGGTAATGGCAACCGGTCAGGGTAAGTGAGCGCATATTGAATTGGAACCCTCATATCCGGAGTTCCGAGCTGTGCGATCACACTTTTGTCATGAAACTCAACCATTGAATGGATGATGCTCTCCTTATGTAAAACCACATCAATTTGTTCATATGGTATATCGAAAAGCCAATGCGCCTCGATCACCTCTAACCCCTTATTCATCATTGTAGCCGAATCAATCGTAATTTTTGCACCCATTGACCAATTTGGATGTTTTAATGCGTCCTCAACCGTTACTGATTCGAGCTCCTCCCGCGTCTTGTCTCGAAAACTTCCGCCGGATGCCGTAATGATGAGGCGTTCAATGTTTTTAGCCTGTTCGCCTTGTAGCGCTTGAAAAATGGCCGAATGCTCACTGTCAACAGGCAGCAGCGGAACATCGTATTTCTTAGCGTGTTCTTTTACTATATGCCCTGCAGTGACAAGAGTTTCCTTATTTGCAAGCGCGATTGTTTTTTTCTGTTCAATTGCCTTTAACGTCGGGATGAGACCGACACTTCCAAGCAAGGCGTTGACAACGATGTCAACCTCCTCCATCACTGCTGCTTCTATCAGTCCCTCTTCTCCCAGCCCAATTTGGCATTCAAAAGAAAAAGACATTTGTTTTAATTTATGATATGTATCCAGATCACCGACAGAGACAAACCTCGGCTGAAAGGCCTCTATCATTGGAACGGCCTTATCAATATTTCTGCCAAACGACATAGATACCAGCTGAAATTGATCTTGATGTGTACGAAGTACGTCAAGTGTCTGTTCGCCGATTGATCCTGTTGCTCCTAAAAGACAAATATTTTTCAAAGTTGCCACTACTCCTATTCTTTTTGCTGCATGATCAGTCTTATATTCATATTAGACTTTTTTATGAAAAAAGGGCAAGCAGAAAGTACAAGAAAGGCATGACAAACAAGAAACTGTCAAAACGGTCTAAGATACCGCCATGCCCGGGAAGAATCTTCCCAGAATCCTTTACATCGTAATGTCTTTTTAAGGCGGATTCCACTAAATCTCCAAGTTGTCCGAAAACAGACAAAAACAGCGTGATCAACAGCAGATAGATATACGGGACCGGAAGATGTGCAACAAGCTGAAAAATCGTCGCCAATACAAGCGCGATAACAATTCCACCTACAAATCCTTCCACTGTTTTATTCGGACTGATTTCAGGCCACAGTTTTCGCTTACCAAGCGCTTTCCCGACAAAATATGCACCGGAATCAGTGGACCAAATCACAACACACGCGTAAAAAATGTATGTTAATCCGTATTGGTCAATATTTCTGATTTCTATAAAATAATGAAAACACATTCCGATGTAAATTGCTGCCAGCGTAATAAAACCGACTTCATCAAAAGTAAAGGTGTTTTTCACCAACACTGTGTAAGTCAGCAAAAGCAGTACCGCAAACAAAGCGATTTCCATTTTTGAAATACCGTTCGCTTCAAAAAACGAATACTGGCTTGGCAATAAGAACATCCACAATAATAAAAGACCGATCAAACCCGGCAGTGAAACCAGCTTCAGCTTTTTCATCCGTAAAAGTTCAAAAAGCGCCACACTGCCCATAGCATAAATTAATATGGTGAACGGCAATTTCCCGACAATAACCAAAAATAAAAATACAATTGCTGCCAGAACACCTGTCAAAATTCTTTGTTTCATGTCCACCATCCTCTAAATTCCGCCAAACCTCCGGCCTCTCTGCTGATATTCTCCTAAAGCCTGTAAGAAGTGATCTTCTTTAAAGTCAGGCCACAAGACGTCAGTAAAGACAAATTCACTGTAGGCAACCTGCCATAGCATAAAATTGCTCAGTCTAATCTCGCCGCTCGTTCGAATTAAAAGTTCAGGATCCTGCAAAGATTCAGTCATTAAATAATTAGAAAAAAGCGATTCATCAATGTCTTCAATATTCAAAGAGCCATCCTTCACTTTTTCCGCGAGTGTTTTTGCAGCAGCAACAATTTCAGTACGGCCTCCATAATTGAGAGCGAAATTAAGAATCATTCCGTCGTTTTGTGCCGTATCCTGTACTGCCTTTTCAATCGCACGTAATGTGTGTGCCGGCAAAGCCGTTTCATCTCCAATGATCCGAACCTGTACATTTTCCTCAACAAGCTCTGGAAGATACGTATTCAAAAATTCTTCCGGAAGCTTCATTAAAAAATCGACTTCCATTTTCGGCCTCTTCCAGTTTTCTGTTGAAAATGCATACAATGTCAGTACTTTTACACCTAATTCATTTGCAAGCTTCGTTGTCCTTTTTACCACCTTCATCCCTTCATGGTGGCCTGCAATTCGGGGAAGAGAGCGTTTTTTAGCCCAACGGCCATTTCCATCCATGATAATGGCGATGTGTTCGGGAATTTCTCCCTTAAGTATGTCTTCTTTTGTATAACGTTCTAAGTTGGAAGCCGCAGTTTGCTGATTCTTCCAATTTTTGAGTATGTTGAGCATGAGATTCCTCCGTCACCCAAAAAGGTTGCATTCCCTGCTGATAATCAATGTAATCAACAGTATTAACAAAAAAACCCCCTGTAAACATGAGAGGGTCTTTTCACTATTATCTATTGTACATAGTTTTTCATTAAACTTCCATGATTTCTTTTTCTTTGTCTTTTGTGACACTGTCAATTTTTGACACATATTCATCTGTCAGTTTTTGAACGTCTTCAGTTGAAGCACGCAGTTCATCCTCAGTAATGTCTCCGTTTTTCTCAAGTTTTTTGAGATCATCGTTAGCATCACGGCGAACGTTACGGACAGCTACTTTCGCGTCTTCAGCATATTTTTTTACAACTTTCACTAATTCTTTCCGTCTTTCTTCCGTTAACGCCGGAATCGCAATTCGAATCATATTGCCGTCACTTGTTGGCGTAATACCTAAATCAGCTTTTAAAATCGCTTTTTCGATATCGCCGATTGCTGATTTGTCGTATGGCGTTACAACGAGCATACGAGCTTCAGGCACGTTAATAGAAGACAGCTGATTTAAAGGTGTCTGTGCTCCGTAATATTCAACCGTTACTTTATCTAATAGAGATGGATTTGCACGCCCTGCGCGTACAGTAGCCAATTCACGTTGATAAGCAGTAATTGCTTTTTCCATTTTTTCTTTTGTTTGAGTTAATACTTCTTTTGACACGTTATTTCCCCCTCACGATCGTTCCGATTGATTCACCGATAACGGCACGTTTGATGTTTCCTTCTTCCATAATAGAAAAGACGATAAGCGGAATGTCATTATCCATGCATAAAGATGATGCTGTTGAATCCATGACTTCCAGGCCGTCTTTAAGAACGTCAAGATAAGAAAGTGATTCATACTTAACAGCTGATTCATCTTTTCTAGGATCAGCATTATACACACCGTCAACATTATTTTTAGCCATTAAAATAACGTCTGCTTCAATTTCAGCAGCCCGCAGTGCAGCTGTCGTATCAGTTGAGAAATATGGGTTTCCTGTACCCGCAGCGAAAATAACGACACGTTTTTTCTCTAAGTGGCGTATCGCTTTTCTTCTTATGTACGGTTCAGCAACTTGTCTCATTTCAATGGATGTTTGCACTCTGGACTGGATTCCGAGTGTTTCCAAGCTGTCTTGAAGAGCAAGCGAATTCATAACTGTCGCCAGCATTCCCATATAGTCAGCAGTTGCACGGTCCATGCCCAGGTCACTTCCTGTTTTTCCGCGCCATAAGTTGCCGCCGCCTACTACAACAGCCACTTCGACTTCAAGCTCAGCGATTTCTTTCACTTGCTTTGCAATGGATTGAATGACAGTTGGGTTAATTCCGTTTCCCTGTTCTCCTGCCAATGCTTCCCCGCTAAGCTTTAATACGATACGTTTGTATTTTGGTTTTTCCATGATAACCTCCAAGTGTAAACATTGCCGTTTTCTATTATGCAAGAGAAAAAAAGGTTTGTAAATATAGTTTTAAAAATAGGGAACACAAAGTGTGTCCCCTATACTGCCTGAAAAGACGCGACTTGGCCGCGAAATCTTTTCGCCATTATTTTTTCACTTGGTTCATTACTTCTTCAGCAAAGTTTTCTTGACGTTTTTCGATGCCTTCTCCAACTTCATAGCGTACATAAGTTTGAACAGTTGCGTTTTTCGCTGCAACCACTTGTTTCACTTTTTCATCTGGGTTTTTAACGAACGCTTGGTCTAAAAGACAAATTTCTTCGAAGAATTTGTTCAGACGGCCTTCAACCATTTTCGCTACGATGTTTTCAGGTTTACCTTCTTGAAGGGCTTGCTGAGTTAAGATTTGACGCTCATGATTTCTTTCTTCTTCAGATACTTGATCACGAGAAATGTAACGAGGGTTAACCGCAGCAACGTGCATTGCGATATCTTTCGCAGTTTCTTCGTCAGTTGTACCGTTTAGAACAGTTAATACGCCGATGCGGCCGCCCATGTGAAGGTAAGCACCGAAAGCAGAGCTGTCGTCTTTTGTAAGAACTGTAAAGCGGCGAAGAGTGATTTTCTCACCAATTTTAGCAACTGCACTAGTGATGTACTCTTCAACAGTAGAGCCATTTTCCATTTTTTGACCCATTGCTTCTTCAACATCTGCTGGAGTATTTGCAAGAAGGTGGTCAGCTAAAGTGTTAAGAAGTTCTTTGAAGCCTTCGTTTTTCGCAACGAAGTCAGTTTCAGAGTTTACTTCTAAGATAACGCCTTTGTTGCCGTCAGTTTTAATAAGAGTAGAACCTTCTGCCGCGATACGGTCAGCTTTTTTCGCTGCTTTCGCAATCCCTTTTTCTCTTAAAAGGTCAATTGCTTTGTCCATATCTCCGTCAGTTTCAGTTAACGCTTTTTTACAATCCATCATGCCCGCGCCAGTTTTTTCACGCAGTTCTTTTACTTGCTGTGCAGTAATTGCCATTTGTATTCCTCCTTATATGTTAAAACAAGAGTATGTATATTACACATTTTTCTTGAAAAAAGGTGATAAAAGGCAGTCCCTCTTATCACCTTTTGAATAGGTTACGCAGTTGTTGTTTCTGTTTCTGGTGCAGTTTCTTCAGCAACTTCCGCTTCTTCTTCGCCTTGCTTCGCTTCTAAGATTGCATCTGCCATTTTAGAAGTTAGAAGTTTAACAGCGCGGATAGCGTCATCGTTCGCTGGGATTACAACATCGATTTCATCTGGATCACAGTTAGTATCTACGATACCGATGATAGGGATGTTTAATTTGCGAGCTTCCGCAACAGCGATGCGCTCTTTACGAGGATCGATGATGAATAATGCATCAGGAAGATCCTTCATATCTTTAATTCCGCCTAGGAATTTTTCAAGACGCTCTAATTCTTTTTTCAATTGAACGACTTCTTTTTTAGGAAGTACATCAAACGTACCGTTTTCTTGCATTTTTTCAATGTCTTTAAGACGTTTAATACGTTTTTGGATTGTTTCAAAGTTTGTTAATGTACCGCCCAACCAGCGTTGGTTGACATAGTACATGCCAGAGCGCTGAGCTTCTTCTTTAACAGAATCTTGAGCTTGTTTTTTTGTTCCGACGAAAAGGATTTTCCCGCCTTCAGCAGCAAGATTTTTAGTGAAGTTGTAAGCTTCCTCTACTTTTTTGACTGTTTTTTGAAGGTCAATGATGTAGATTCCGTTACGCTCCGTGAAAATGTAACGCTTCATTTTTGGGTTCCAACGGCGTGTTTGGTGACCGAAGTGAACACCAGCTTCAAGCAATTGCTTCATAGAAATGACTGACATGTTATTTCCTCCTAATATAATGGTTTTTTTCCTCCGCTTAGGTCATTTTTGTGCAGAACTGCCGCCTGCAGCACCCTCTGCATAAATCGTTAAGCGTGTGTATTTAACACCAAGACATAATATAACACAGCTTTATCCGACAATCAAGAATCCTTTACACCTTTGGAGCGAAATTTTAAAAACAGCTCGATTTCTGTCTTTCCGCTCTTCAGTTTCTGAGCAATTTGATTGGCCGAATACCCCTGCTCATATAATGCTATGACCTGGTCTTCAAATGATTGGGCATTGCTGTTTACCCTCTCTTCCTGACGCTCAACTTCAGTAATCAGCCCTTCAATATGTTCAAGAAGATTCTCTTCTTCTTGAACTGTACCCTGCTCTGAATCTTTTTCAGAGTGCCGAAGGTCTGGCTTTTGGGTTTCTTCTTCCGCTTGACTTGAAGGTGAACCGGTATTTTCTATCAGTTTCTCATTTTCTTCTTTTAATTCAAGAAGAAATGCTGCCAAGGTGTTTTCCGTCTCTTCAAGTAATTTCTTTTGCTGTTTTTCTGTTTCTTTCACAGCTGCGAGTCTCATATACAGGATAATGACAGCGTACAGAAGAACGCCGTGGAGCGTAAAGCTTAAAAGCCATAATAGTGTTGACATGTTTTTCACTCGCTAACCATTGAAATTCATTATTGAATCACTTTTTCCAGCAGATTCTTTAATTTAAAAAGTGCCTTTGAATGAATCTGTGATATGCGGGACGTAGAAAGATTTAATACTTGTCCGATTTCTGTCAATGTCAACTCCTCTTTGTAGAACAAACTGACAACCAGCTGTTCTTTTTCAGAGAGTTCGTGAATTTTTTCAGCAAGCTGTGCAATCAGTTCATCCTTCATAATCTTTTCTTCAGGCGGAACATTTTTGTCATCTCTGATCATGACCTGAATGTTTTCACCGTCATCTTGATCATGGAGCTTTTCATCAATTGACAGCAGATTTGCAAAAAAACCTTCATTCATTGTTGACACGACATCCTGTACCGTCATTCCGAGTTCCTCTGCAATTTCTGCGGGCGATACGTTCCGAAGATAGCGCTGTTCAAGCTTTTCAATTGCTGCTTCAACCTTCTTTGTTTTTTCACGTGAGGTTCTGGGCAGCCAATCTTCTTTACGAAGCCCGTCTATGATTGCGCCGCGAATTCTAAACGAGGCGTAGGTATCAAATTTTAAGTCCCGGCTAGGGTCAAATTTTTCAAGGGCATCATATAAACCAAGCATACCAAGGCTCATAAGATCGTCTTTATGCACTGATTTCGGCAGTCCGACAGAAATTCTGCCTACATGATATGTAACAAGCGGCATGTAACGGCGCATTAAATCGTCACCGGCTTTAGGATCTTTCCACTCTTTCCAGCGCGTCCAAAGCACCTGATCTTCATAATTCAAGGATTGCATTGTTATCCCCCTAATACCTTAATTAAATCGTTTTTTCACCTTGTTTAACAGTTCGAATATGCAGCATGCAGGACTTCGGTTCAAATTCTATCGTCCGGCCGCTTGAGCCGCCCGTATCTTCACTAATAATAGGAATATTATATAAAGACAGCTGTTCCTTTATCGCTAATACATTTCTCGGTCCTATCTTCATCAAATCATTTGTTGATTTAAATTTAAACATCTCTGATCCGCCAGCCAGCTTTGCTTTTAATGCAAATTTCCGGCATCCCGCTTCTATCAGCATATCAATCGTGGTCTTTACGGCTGTGTCAGCATACTTAGCCCGATTGAGTTCGGCAGTTTTCGATAACGTCGAATCCGGAAGCATGACATGAACAAGCCCCGCCGTCTGCTTTTCTTTATCATAAAGCACCAGTCCCACACATGATCCCAACCCAGAGGTCCTGATGGTGTCCGGGAAGCGGGCGATCTTCACGTCAGCAATTCCAACCTTTACAACGACAGCCTCAGTTGTACTCATAATGATGCACCCAAGGCGACAAAGAGCTTTTCAAATGAATCATAGTCCGGCAGCATAAACATATGCGCTTTCAGCTCCTGCTGATGGCTTTGGTCAAAAATTGACGTGTCCACAACAATGGCGTGTTCTCCAACCTGGCTTAGCTCCATCAGCCCTTCGCTGATCACAGCGCCGAACATGTCCAAAGAAACTTCAGGAACACTTGGATAAAGCTGGAGTTTCGTCAAATCCGCCAAGGCTGTTAAATATGATCCTGCTAAAATATTGCCCAGTTCATGCAAAGCGGATGAGCTCATATGATCTTCACCTAAGTCCTCTATATCAAAATCGGGGTTTCCAATCAGCTCTCTGATAAACTGCTCCGCCTGATAAAAAGGCATTATAAAGAACATCGAGCCCGTTAAATCGCCTTCCATTCTTAAAAAGATGCTGGCAACCGGGATATCGGCGCCGCCGAAAAAATCGACAAGCTCATCGAAAGACAACAGCTTTGCAAACGGGACTTCCATATCTATCTTTCTATTTAACAGCTGGGCCATTGCAGAGGCGGAGTGGCCGGCGCCTATATTGCCGACTTCCCGCAAAATGTCCATCTGCTCTTCTTTGATTCCATTAAAAATACTCATGTCATAACCCCTTTAAGATTAAGCTTGATCGGGCACAGCGGACTGAGATGATTCTTTATCCAAAACAGCGTTCGCATCAATAATATTTAAGAGCCTGTTCTCTTGTTTCACAATCTGTTCGATCGACACATCCGTATCTTTCTGGATGCTTTCTGGAGCGGATTCGATTTCACTTTCGTGTACGGTAATCACATCATTAGCTTCATCCACTATCCAGCCGATTTCAGTATCACGATAAGCAATAATGATAATTCGTGTTTCATCGGTAATTTCATACTCTGGCAAATTCAGGCGCTTTCTTAAATCAATAACCGGAGTCACTACCCCGCGCAAATTGATTACCCCGCAAATATATGGTTCGACGCCAGGCACTCTCGTTGGTTTTTGCCATTTTTCAATTGATTTCACCTGAGTGACGGAAATGGCATATTCTTTGCCATTTACCATAAAGACAATCATTTTTTCGCCTGTTTTAATTTCTGCAGTCATGTGGGACACCTCCTCGAATGGTTAAATAATCAGTGCATTACAATCAATAATGAGCGCTACTTCTCCGTCTCCTAAAATAGTAGCTCCGGAAATTGCAAAGACGTTTGTTAAATAATCTCCGAGTGATTTCAGCACAACTTCCTGCTGGCCAATAAAGGAGTCCACCACAAACGCAGTAGGTTTATCGCCTTTTTTCACGATAATGATATGGAGCTGTTCCGCATCTTGTCTTGTATCTTCTATTTTAAACTCTTCTTTTAAATAAACGACAGGGACAATGTGCCCTCTAAAGTCAATCACTTCACGGTCATGCGTTTGCAAAATGTCTTTTCTGTCAATAACTGCCGTTTCAATGATTGAAGAAATTGGAATGGCAAATGTCTCTTCTTCCAATTTGATTAGGAGAACTGAAATAATGGACAAGGTAAGCGGAAGCTGGATGCTGAATAGAGAGCCTTGACCTTCTGCAGATTTCACACTGACTGAACCGCCCAGAGACTCCAGTTTGTTTTTTACAACATCAAGTCCAACACCGCGGCCGGAAATATCAGAAATTTGATCAGCAGTTGAGAACCCTGGAGCAAAGATCAATTCGTAAATTTCATTGTCTTCTAAGGTTTCAGCTTCTTTTTCCGTAATGACCCCGCGCTCAAGCGCTTTTTCGAGAATTTTTTTGCGATTAAGGCCTGCACCGTCATCCTCTACTTCGATAAAGACATGGTTGCCGCTGTGATAAGCTTTAAGCACAACCTTTCCTGATTCCGGTTTTCCCTTTTGCAAACGTGTTTCCGGCGACTCGATACCATGATCAATACTGTTTCTGATCAAGTGAACGAGAGGATCTCCGATTTCATCAATCACTGTTCGATCCAGTTCAGTTTCCGCACCGATGATCGAGAGTTCGATTTTTTTATTCAGCTCTTTTTGAAGCTGGCGAATCATTCTCGGGAACCGGTTAAAAACGGTTTCAACTGGAACCATTCTCATATTAAGAATAATCGATTGCAAATCTCCGGAAATTCTCGTCATTCGTTCAACCGTTTCAGTCAGTTCATTGTGCTCAAGCTCTTTTGCAATCTGCTCGAGTCGCCCGCGGTCAATGACAAGCTCTTCAAATAAGTTCATTAAAGAATCAAGTCTGTCAATGTTGACACGAATTGTTTTAGATCCGCCGGCTGTGTGCTTCGCCTGTTCTTCGTTTTTAGCAGGCTGTTTTTGTTTCTCCTGCTTCACAGGTACAGGTGCTGGTAAATCTGCCGGCTTAGATTCTGCCGGCTTTTCAGCTGATGTTAAAGGAGCCCCTTGAATGACTTCAACATGCTCAATTTCTGAAACGCCATTGATTAATTGTTCAATCTCTTCCGCTGATTGATGTGTTAAGAAACAAACTTGAAAGTCAGTGCCGAAATCTTCTGTTTCAAGCACTTCCGCACTTGGAATTGTTTTGGCTACTTCTCCGACTTCATTAAGCTTTTCAAACACCATATAGACACGAACTGCTTTTAACATACAGTTTTCGTTCAGAGAAATCTTGATTTCATATCGTTTGAAACCTTGCTCCTCCGCTTCTTGTATGACAGTCCGTTCAAACTCGTCATATTCCCAATCAGATATTGAATTCTGTGCTTCTGCAGGTTCCGCAGAGGCAGCCATTTCAGCGTGTGCACCATTCACATCAAGCTTGGCACTCACTTCTGAGATATCTCTTTTACCATCCCCGCCGTCAATAATAGACTGAACCATAGCTTCCAGGTGATCCAGGGCTTCAAACAAAATATCCAGCCATTCTGAGGTAACTGCCATGTCTCCGTTTCGGATTGCATCCAGCACATTTTCAAGCAGATGGGTTAGATGTGCTAAGTCGGTATAGCCCATCGTTGCGCTCATTCCTTTTAATGTATGGGCAGCCCTGAATATATCATGAACGAGCTGAAGGTCAGTCGGGTCTTTCTCTAAAAGGAGAAGCTTTTCATTACATGTTTGTAAATGTTCTTTACTCTCATCAATAAAGACATCTAAATACTGATTCATATCCATTTGAATCACATCCTCTCTTTTTTCACACAGCTTGTGATGGATGCTGCGATATCTTCCACATGTTTAATCTCATGGATGAGGCCCGCTTTAACAGCTGCTTTCGGCATCCCATATACGACACAAGATTCTTCAGACTCCGCAATGGCTTTCACATTGCCGGCCATAAGCATGTCCTTTAAGCCGGCAGTGCCGTCACTGCCCATTCCGGTCATGATAACCGCTACTTTTTCATAGTCTGCCAGTTTACCGACAGAACGGAATAAATAATCAGCTGATGGTTTATGACGGCTTGGCGTATCGAGATTATCAAGCACGATCTGGAGTCCTCCGCTGTTTTTAATAACGGATATGTTTTTTCCTCCCGGTGCTATGTAAACACAGCCGTTAAGAGCTGCTTCACCATCTTTTGCTTCTTTTACTTGAATGTCGGATAAATGATTCAGCCGCTCAGCCAAAGAAGCAGTAAAACCTTCAGGCATGTGCTGAACAACAACCACTGGTGCGTTCAAATCCTTAGGGAGCTTCGGTATCACCTTTTGTAACGCCCTTGGACCGCCTGTTGATGTGCCGATACATACAATTTGTCTGCCTGTGCCGGGTTTCGGCTTGCTTAATTCAGGCTTTACAGCACGCACTATAGGTTCAGGCCGAACTGCCTGTGAAACAGGATGTTTCCGCTTGCCGGAAAGCCCAGCCGCGATGACACGCTCAACTAATTGTTCTTTAATTTTGTACAAATCCAGAGATATGGAGCCTGATGGCTTTGTGATAAAGTCAAAGGCGCCGATCTCTAAACAATTAATTGTGCACTCTTTGCCTTTCTCTGTCTGGCTTGACACCATGATGACCGGCAAGTTATAAATCTCGATAATTTTGCGCAGTGTGTCTGTCCCGTTCATGACCGGCATTTCAACATCAAGAGTAATAACATCCGGCTTTAGTAATTCAATCTTCTTAAGCGCTTCTTCTCCGTTTCTCGCAGTTCCGATTACGTCTATCTGCTTTTCCTCGGTTAAAAAATCACTTATCATTTTTCTCATGAAAGCTGAATCATCAACTACAAGCACACGAATCAAATTAAGCCCTCCTCATTAAAAAAGAAGATAATTTCTCAATAAATGTCTGTTTGTCTTCTTTGTGTCTTGTTTCTTCTCTTTCAAACAAGGCGTCCGCTAAAACACGGACTGACCGGCTGGCTTTTGCCTGAGGACTTTTTATGAAAAAAGGAACCTGTTCGACAACTGCTTTGCTCACGATCGCATCGTCAGAAACGGAACCGGCAAACTGAACCTGAGCATCCAAAAACATATGAATCGTGCGGGAAAGGCGGGTAAAGGCGTCTAGCCCTTCCTTTTGATCACGGCACCGATTGACAACCACCTTCATCGAAAGTTTATTTTCTGTCAAAACCAAGTGCTTGACAGCGCTGTATGCGTCCATGATGGCCGTCGGTTCGGGAGTTGTTATGATCAAAATATCTTCTGCCGATAAAATAAAAGGCAGCTGATCTTTTGATAAGCCCGCTCCTATGTCAAACAGCACATAGTCGAACTGGCTTAATGCATGAGAAAGCTCATTAGCAAAAAACGCCCATTTTCTCTGATCCAGCTGAAACATTACATCCAGACCGGTTCCCCCTGATATATACCGCAAACCCTTTGGCCCAGTGGATAATGACTGCATCAAAGGCTTGCGATCGGTTAATACATCGATAATCGTGGCGGACGATGAGTTTCCCATTAATATATCAATGTTCCCCATCCCAATATCAAGATCAATAAGCAGTACCTTCTTACCTTTATCCTGCAGGGCAAGGGCCATGTTTAAAGTAATATTGGATTTGCCGACACCGCCCTTGCCGCTGATGACAGCAAGTGTCTTCGCTTTTTGTGAATAAACCATTGGCAGAACACGCTGACGCTTTTCCATTTCCGCCCGTAAAGTTGCTGCTTGGTCAAATCTGTTCATCTGCACAGCATCCTTACAAAATCAAGTGGAGATACAGTCTGTATATCCTCCGGCACATTCTGGCCGTTCGTTATAAACCCGGCACCTATTTTTGATTCTGCCAGTATATTAAATACAGAACCTAAGGAAGTAGTCTCATCTATTTTCGTAAAAATAAACTGATTGACAGGGACGGATGAAAACCGTTTGACAATATGCTTCATATCTTCATATTTTGCAGTCGCGGATAAAACGAGAAATGACTGAATGCTACTCTCAAAAGGAATCGTTTCTTTCAATTCATCAATGTATTGCTGCTCCTTGAAGTTTCTTCCGGCTGTATCAATAAACACATGATCATACTCAGAAAATAACTCCTTCGCCTGCTGGAATTCTTCTTTTGTATAACAAACTTCCAGAGGAGCTTGCAGCAGTTCGGCGTATGTTTTCAACTGTTCAACAGCTGCTATCCGATACGTATCTGTTGTGATAAAAGCGATTTTTTTCTGTTTTTCAAGCATAGATATGGCTGCGAGCTTAGCCAGCGTAGTTGTTTTTCCTGCCCCTGTTGAACCAAACAGCACGATATACTTTGAGTGAATAGGCTCCTGCCACTTGTCTCCTGAAGGCAGCGTATCGCATAGTATATCCTGAAGTTTGCCAACCACGTTTTCTTCCGTCAGACCGCCCGCTTCCACAGAGCATCGAAGCAATTTTTTCAGAGCGCTCGTCTTCGTTGACTCTTTAATACCCGTTTCTTGCAAAAGCTTTTCTGCTTTTTGCAGCGGCTCAGGAAGTACAGATTGATACACTGAAAAATCACCGGGCTCATGTTGCGCCGGAGTTTGAGGGGGATATATCCTCTCCTCTATTTTCGGACTGCTGACCGGAGTTTTTAATGTTTGTTTCGGCTCAGCAGCTTTCTGAGGCGTTTTGTTTTCAAGAAAGTCCTGATCCAATACGGCAATTACTTCAACAGCAGGCTTATTGATGAGTCCAAACCATTTTCGCTTTTTAATTTTTTTCGAATTTAATATGACCGCTTCATTACCTAACTCTTTTCTGATGAGAAGTGCCGCTTCTTGCATTGAAGCAGCAGTAAATTTTTTTATTTTCATCAAATATCCACCACTCCAATGCTTTGTACCTCAACATTCGCCTCAAGTTCGTTATAAGAAAGTACCGGAAGATCAGGGAAGTATCGTTCCAGAAGCTGTTTCACATACATTCTGACAGGCGGCGAGCAGAGAAGAATCGCAGTTTCCTGACGTAATGACAGCTGTTCGGCTTCTTTAGCGACAGAGCGTACAATACTTTCTGAAACATCTGGTTCAAGCGACAAATAATTCCCGTGTTCCGTTTGCTGAACGCCATCTGCAATTGCCTTTTCTACACGACCCGAACAAGTAACAACCTTCAACACTTCATTTTCTTTGGCAAACTGGGCTGTAATTTGTTTTGCCAGTGCCTGCCTTGTATACTCTGTCAAAAGATCAGAATCTGTTGTTAATTTTCCATAGTCAGCAAGCGTTTCAAAAATCGTTACTAAGTTTCGGATTGAAACTTTTTCTTTTAAAAGCTTGGCCAGCACCTTTTGAATATCACCGACAGACAACGGATTTGGCGTAACCTCTTCAACAAGGACTGGATACGTTTCTTTTAAGTGGTCGATCAGCTGTTTCGTCTCCTGTCTTCCGATTAATTCGTGGGCATACTGCTTAATTTTCTCCGTAATATGAGTCGAAACGACTGAAGCAGGATCGACAACTGTATAACCAAGCATGTCAGCTTCATCTTTTACCGATTCGCTAATCCATTTGGCCGGCAGTCCGAATGACGGTTCCACTGTTTCAATCCCTTCGATGAGATCGTCTTCAGGTGTAGGCGACATCGCTAAATAATGATCAAGCAACAGCTCGCCTTTTGCTACTTCGTTGCCTTTAATTTTCAATCGGTATTCATTTGGCTGCAACGCTATATTGTCTCTGATTCGCACGACAGGAATGACAAGCCCAAGTTCCAGAGCCAACTGACGGCGAATCATGACAATTCGGTCTAATAAATCACCGCCTTGATTGGCATCAGCAAGCGGTATCAGACCATATCCAAACTCAAATTCTATCGGATCGATGTGCAGAAGCTGAACAACGCTTTCAGGGCTTTTAAGGTCGTCAACCTCAGCCTCTTCTTCGAGAATCTCATCCACTTCTTCTTTTTCCTTACCTGATTTAGATAGCATATAAGCGCCGAAAGCAAGCAGCCCTGCAAGCGGCCCCGTCAGAAAAATGCCAATCGGAGTGAAAATACCAAGAAGCAGAATCGTAGATGCTGCGACGTATAAAAGCTTTGGATAAGCAAACAGCTGACCTGTAATGTCATGCCCTAAGTTTCCTTCAGAGGCAGCTCTTGTCACGACAATACCCGTAGCTGTAGAAATTAACAGCGCCGGAATTTGCGAAACAATTCCATCCCCGACAGTCAGCATCGTAAATTGTGAAGCGGCCTCTTGAATGGACATTCCCTGCTGAAGCATTCCGATCACGATACCAAAAATAATATTGATCATCACAATGATGATTCCGGCAATCGCGTCGCCTTTTACAAATTTACTGGCACCGTCCATTGCTCCATAAAAGTCTGCTTCTCTTGCCACTTTTTCGCGGCGGTGCTTCGCTTCCTGTTCGGTAATCATCCCTGCGTTTAAGTCAGCATCAATACTCATCTGCTTCCCCGGCATTGCGTCCAGCGTAAACCTTGCTGCAACTTCGGAAACACGTTCAGCACCTTTCGTAATGACGATAAACTGAATAATAATAAGGATGATAAATACAACGAGTCCAACTAATACATTTCCGCCGACAACGAAATTTCCGAAAGTCTCGACGACTTTTCCTCCTTCACCATGTGAAAGAATTGAACGGGTAGTTGAGACGTTCAAGCCCAAACGAAATAAGGTTAAAAGCAGCAACAGTGACGGGAAAATCGAAAACTGAAGCGCTTCCTGCATATTCATTGTGGTAAGAAGCACGATCAACGCAAGAGAAATATTAATAATGATCAAAATACTTAACAGCCATGGAGGAAATGGAATCACCAGCATCGCCACAATGAGGACAACACTTATTAAAACGGATAAATCTCTTGTTGACATGCTGTTTTTTCTCTCCTTTTAACTCGAAAAATTCAATATACTTTTTGTTTTGTTTTATATACGTAAGCCAGAATTTCTGCCAAGACTTTAAAAAATTCTTCCGGCACCGCCTGGTCAATTTCTACCTGATCATATAACGCACGGGCAAGCGGTCTGTTTTCTACCATCATGACATCATGCTCTTTAGCAATTTTCCTGATTTTTAACGCTAGGTGGTCGACACCTTTTGCAACAATATAAGGAGCATCCATTTTTTCATCATCATATTTCAGGGCAATCGCATAGTGGGTCGGGTTTGTGATAATGACATCTGCTTTGGGAACTTCTTGCATCATCCGCCTCATCGCCATTTCCCGCTGTCTTTGTTTAATTTTTGACTTGATAATCGGGTCTCCTTCAGATTTTTTGTACTCATCTTTTATATCCTGCTTTGACATTTTGATATTTTTCTCATAGTCAAATCTCTGATATAAATAGTCGAGACCAGCAAGTATCAACAAAGCCCCTGCCCCGCTCAGCCCCATCCACAAGGTGAGTTTCGAAACAAAAGAAAGTGCCTCTTCGGGTGTCAGGAGCGGGAGCCGGAGAATTTCCCCATAATGCAGCCAAAGCACAGCGAAAGCCGCAAAACCGACAACAGTGATTTTCAATATGGATTTAATTAGCTCTACAATCGCCCTCATACTGTATATTCGTTTAAAGCCTTTGATCGGGTCCAGCTTTTCAAGCTTAGGCTGTATCACTTCAGCAGAAAACAAGAACCCAACCTGCATATAGTTGCTGACGACCCCTGCAACAAGAGCGACAAGCAAAATCGGTGCAAGTATCATGCCCATATCCTTTAATAAGCTGATAAACAGTGTATGAACATTTGATTCTGAGAGCTTCATTGTGAGCGACTCGGTATAAAATGTTTCTATAAATGACAGCAGTCTGTCTCTCATATACGGACCAATCGCAATAAATGAAAGGAATACTACTAGTAAAGAAATGGCGGTATTGACATCCGAACTTTTGGCTACCTGTCCTTTTTTTCGCGTATCCTTCCGTTTTTTCGGAGTAGCTTTCTCTGTCTTCTCTCCCGCAAAAAACTGCAGGTCAATTCTAAGCTTCATTAAGAAACACCGACCAATGCTAAAAGATTCCGCATCGTTTCAATCGTTAAACTGAAGACATTCTGCACAACGACGAACATAACGGACATACACACAATGAGCATGATGAAACTGACAGCGATCTTTAAAGGCAGACCGACCACAAATACATTTAATTGCGGAACAGTTCGAGCCACGATACCTAATGCTAAGTCAACAAGAAACAAACTGGCCACAACCGGCACTGACATTTGAAAAGCGATAATAAACATCGCATTAAAGCTTTTCGCGATCAAATAAGCAAACTTTTCATCGCCGAAATTCGGAAATGCCTGATCAACTGAAATATAATGAAAGCTATAGTAAATACCGTCCAGCAGCAAATGGTGGGCATTGACACTCAGCATAAACAAAAGTGCCATCGTATAGATAAACTGGCCGATTAACGGACTTTGTGCACCTGTTTGGGGATCAATAACGTTCGCAATTGAAAATCCCATTTGAAAATCAATAAACGAGCCGGCAATCTGTACTGCAGCAATCATCATATAAGCAATTAAGCCTAGACAAAGGCCAACCAAAGCTTCTTTAAACGTCAAGAGCATATATTGCCCATCTATCTCCAAAGAGGGAGGTTTATCAATGGTACTGAAACAAATGACCGCGAGAAAAAAAGCAAATCCAATACGATGAACAGCTGGCACATTCCGGTGTCCGAAAAGCGGAATCGTTACAAAAAAAGCAGAGATTCTAATAAAAACCAATAAAAAAGCAGGAAATAAATCAATAATCGAATTCATCTCTACATTACCCTGCAAAACGATTTAAATTAGAAAACAGCTCTGTTGTAAATGAAAGAATGGTTGATAGCATCCATGGACCAAAAAAAATCAGGGCTAGGAGAACCGCCACGATTTTTGGAATAAACGCCAAAGTCTGTTCCTGGATTTGAGTTGTCGCCTGAAAGATACTTACGATTAAACCGACCAGTAAAGCAATAGCCAGTAATGGCGCGCTGATCATCAGCGTTACGTATACGGCTTTTTCCGCCATAGAAATTACAAATTCTGAACTCACGTTTAGCACCTACCCTAAAAGCTCTGAAGCAAAGATTTCACAATTAAATACCAGCCGTCTACTAAAACAAAAAGTAATATTTTAAAGGGCAGAGAAATCATAACTGGAGGGAGCATCATCATTCCCATTGACATTAGGACGCTCGCTACTACCATATCTATAATTAAAAATGGAATAAAAATCATAAAACCTATTTGAAACGCTGTTTTAAGCTCCGATATGGCAAAAGCGGGAACCATTGTTGTAAGCGGAATATCCTTTAATGATTCGGGTTTATCCATTTTCGCGTAATTCATAAACAGCGCCAGGTCCTTCTGCCTTGTGTGTTTACTCATAAATTCTTTAATCGGTTCTTCAGCTTTCGAATACGCTTCGTCCAAGCTGATTTTGTTGTCCATCAATGGGGTCAGCGCTTCTTTATTAATCTCTGAAAAAGTAGGAGCCATAATAAAAAACGTTAAAAACAGCGCAAGTCCGATAAGAACCTGGTTTGGCGGCATAGATTGCGTCGCCAGTGAAGTCCTGACAAATGACAGAACAATGACGATGCGAGTAAAACAAGTCATAAGAATCAATATTCCAGGCGCCACTGAAAATACAGTTAACAATAATAGTAATTTAACAGTTGAACTTACGTTTTCCGGATCGCTTGAACTGAAAATATTTATAAACTCATTCATGATGACGTGGGCCTTTCTTCTTTCCTTCAGAACGGTTTTGTTTTAACTCTTCAAGCTGCTCTTTTAATGCTTTTGAAAATGAAGGCAGTTTTTGCTGCGACTGATGTTCAGAACCCTTCAGCGGCTTCACAAACTTTTGCCACTCTATTTTGCTTGACATTGCCTCTTCATGCTGGCTGAGAATGACTTCAATCTCTTTTTCATCCTCAATTTCTTTCAGCAGCTGGATCGTCTCTCCTACACCGACGACGAGCACACTTTTTCCGACTTTGATCAATTGGACGGATCTGTTTTGGCCGACCGATGTGCCGCCAATATTTTCAACATATTGAAAAGGCTTTAGGAGCCGATTTCTTTTGTTCATGAGCTTAACCAGCCCGTAAATCAGCACGACAACAAACAATAAAGCGAAAATCATCTTCACAAAGTCAAAAGCTGAGACAGAAGGAGCAGCCGCTCCCTCCGTCTCATCAGCAGTTTGTGTTGTTTTTTCTTCCTTTTGCTCTGACTTATCTGCAGTTTTTTCATCTTTCTTTTGAAACCATTCGTTTACAGTTGAATTATCAGAGTCTGCCGCGGCAGCAGCAATCGGATGTACACTGAATAAAACGAAAAAACAAATAAAAGCAATGAAATATTGACTCTTTTTCAACAGTCGTACACCCTTTAACTTAATGTTTTGTTGATTGCTTCAAGCACACGGTCCGCCTGGAAAGGTTTTACGATAAAATCCTTAGCGCCTGCCTGAATAGCATCGATAACCATTGATTGCTGTCCCATAGCAGAACACATAATGATTCTTGCCTGTGCATCAATTTGTTTAATTTCTTTTAATGCTGAAATACCGTCCATTTCTGGCATCGTGATATCCATAGTAACGAGGTCAGGAGAATGCTCTTTATATTTTTCTACTGCCTGTGCTCCGTTTTCAGCTTCCGCTACTACTTCAAAACCGTTTTTCACCAAAATATCTTTAATCATCATTCGCATAAATGCTGCGTCATCTACAATTAAAATTCTGTGTGCCATAATCTATCTCTCTCCTTGTGTTTCGTTATTTTAAATTATTAATGCGCTCTGCCTGGCTTAAAATGTCAGTGACTCTTACTCCGAAGTTTTCTTCAATGACAACGACCTCGCCTTTGGCAACGATACGCTGATTAACTAAAATATCTACCGGCTCACCGGCTAATTTATCAAGCTCAATAATACTTCCGGCAGAAAGCTCCAAAATTTCTTTTACGCTTCTCTTCGTTCTGCCAAGCTCAACAGTGATCGAAAGCGGGATATCCAAAAGCATATCCAGATTGTTAATAGGGGCTTGCGAAGCCTCGTTTGGATCAAACGCGGAAAATTCAACCGGCGAAACCTGAACCGGCGCTGCTTTTTTCGGTGTTCCCTGCCTTTTTGGCGGCTGCTGCTGTTGCTGTGGTTCAATACGCGGCTCTGGCGTCACAGGCTCTTTCGGCTGCTCATATGTAACATCAGGCTGCGACGTTGTTTCTTCCTCTGTATTTCCTGTATTCATAAGGCTTGAAATTAAATCTTTCGCAAATGTCAGCGGGTAAAGCTGCATAATGCTGGAGTCTATTAATTCCCCCACCTTTAAGTTAAAAGAAACTTTCACCAGCATTTCATCATCAGGAATACGGTCAGTTCCCTTTTCTTCAGTAACATCGAGCAATTCAACCCGAGGCGGTGAAATATCAATTTTTTTACTGAATACAGTAGACATTGATGTAGCTGCCGACCCCATCATTTGGTTCATCGCTTCTTGAACCGCACTTAAATGGATTTCACCCAGTGAAGGGTCGGCGCCTTTTCCGTCTCCCCCGATCATTAAGTCAGCAATGATGGCCGCGTCATTTTGTTCCACGACCAGCAGGTTGCTGCCGCTGAAGCCCTCCGTATAATTCACTTCAATCGCTACATACGGTTCAGGAAACGCATCGCTGATTTTACTTTTAGGAATGACAGTTACACTTGGAGTCGTAATATCGACCTTTTGATTTAAAAGCGTTGATAGTGCTGTCGCAGAACTGCCGAATGAAATATTTCCGATTTCACCGATCGCATCACGCTCCATTTCCGATAAGTCATGTACTTCCGGAACCTCTGGCTCATCCGGCGTGCTGCCTGTGCCGTTAAGAAGCGCGTCAATCTCATCTTGAGATAATCTATTATTCTCCATCTTGTTCACCTCTTATGTCGTGATCTAAAATTTGCACTGCCTGTTTTCGATTCACCCGGCCGGCTTGTCCTAAAAATTTCGGCTTATCTCCGACCAATACAGTAAGAGGATCCGTGACTGATTTGTCCAAAGTTATGCAGTCTCCGACTTCTAAACTTAAAAACTCTTCTATTGTCAGTTCAGATGTGCCGAGCTCGGCCACGACAGGTATTTGTGCTGTCATGATACGTTTTTCAAGCGACTTTGTTTCCTCAGGCTTTGGCTCATTTCTATCTGATTGCATCCAATAGTGGACTGAAAGCTTCGGTATGAGCGGCTCGAGGACGATATGCGGGATACAAAGATTTATAACACCGCTGATTTCACCGATTTGGGTATTGAGTGAGATTACCACGACTGTTTCATTAGGTGATACCATCTGAACGAATTGCGGATTCACTTCAAACTCAGTCATTTCCGGTTCAATATCAGCAATTGACTGCCAAGCTTCTTTATAATTTCCCAGTGCATTTTCAAATAAATTAGAAATGATTTTTGTTTCAATTTCTGTCAAGCTGTCAACCTTATTATGACTGATTCCAATTCCGCCCATTACCCGATCCATCATCGTATATGCAATTGTCGGATTAACCTCCATCATAATTCTGCCTTCCATCGGATGGACATCAAATAGATTCAGTATCGTCATGTTCGGGATGGATCTGATAAATTCCTCATACGGGACCTGGTCAACAGAGCTGACAGATATGTGAATATAGGTCCTTAGCTGAGCAGAAAAGTGAGTAGTAAGAAGTCTTGCAAAATTGTCATGAATTCTCGTTAAACTGCGGATCTGATCCTTTGAAAACCGCAGTGCACGTTTGAAATCATAAACTTTCACTTTCTTCTCTTTTTCTTCTTTTTTCAGCTCTTCAGCGTCCATTTCACCGGTTGATATTGCAGAAAGTAGTGCATCTATTTCATTTTGGGAGAGAACTTCTCCTGACATTTTCCTCACCTCCGTATTCTGTCAAATGATTGTTTATTGCAGATTAAAGGAGGTAATATACACTTTTTCTACTTTTCCTTCTTGGAGGTAGCTATTTAATTTATCTTTTAGTTCCTTCTTAAAGGCTTCTTTTCCCTTGTCTCCCTCAATCTCATTAGCATTCGTATCAGCCAGCAGTGATATCACAGCATCCTTCACTTGAAAATCACGTTTTTCAAGTTCTTCTTTTGATTTATCAGAGTCAGTTTCAAGTTTAATAGCAAGCCGGATAATGTTATCAGACTTTAAATTTGTTGTGATCTCTTCTACATCAACAGAAGATGCAACGATTTCATCAATACTTTTTTTCGCTTCACTTTTTTCTTCGGACTTTCCGCCTAAAACAAAATAAGCCGCCGCCCCGAGAGCACCAATTACGATAAGAATAATTAGTAAAATTACAATTAATTTTTTCTTCATTCCGGTTCCTCTATTCCTTGATCCATTGAAAATATTTGTATTTTTCGGTAGAAAGATGCGATCTTTTCCAGAACAGCTTCTTCATCTTCTTTTACTACAAACTTCTTACCATTTGACAGAGTGATTGTAGTATCCGGAAAGCATTCAATCTGTTCAATAAATAGCGCATTCAGTGTAAAGGGCTGCCCATTCAAACGGGTTACTTTAATCATAAAACAGCGGAGAAGCGATTACTCGCCTCCCCTCCCTCCTTAACGTTTAAGGTTAACCAGTTCTTGAAGGATTTCATCAGATGTTGTAATAATTTTTGAGTTTGATTGGAATCCGCGCTGGGCAACGATCATTTCAGTAAATTCGTCAGTTAAATCAACGTTAGACATTTCGAGAAATCCTGATTTAAGTGAACCTGTACCTCCATCACCAGGCTGGTTGGCTGCACTGGCAGTCCCAGAGTTTAAAGACTCACGGTATAAGTTGCTTCCGATTTTATCCAAACCGTCACTGTTTGCAAAAGTGACAATCCCGATTTGTCCTCCGTCTTGCGTTTGACCGCCTGCATCAACAATTGACACCTTTCCATCAGAACCAATACTAAAACTTTGTGCATCTGTAGGTATTTGAATTGTTCCACCATTCATATTTAATACATGGTAGCCATCACCTGTAACCAGTGTTCCGGTATTATCTAAATAGAAGTTTCCTGCTCTTGTATAAGCTGTTCCGTCGCCTGTATCAATTCTAAAGTACCCATCGCCGTCAATCGCTAAATCAAGTGTTCTTCCTGTACTTTGTGTTGCGCTTGTTGAATGAATTGTATCAATTGTGCCAGAAGATGAACCTAAACCGATCTGCTTAGAGTTCGTACCGCCGATAGTTGCACCAGCCGCAGAACCGCCGGCAATCGTTTGGCTTACCATATCTTTAAAGGTAACACGGCTCTTTTTGAATCCTACTGTATTCACGTTGGCAATGTTGTTGCCGATAACGTCAAGCTTTGTTTGAAAGTTTTTCATACCGCTAATTCCAGAATAAAGTGAACGTAACATAATAAATTCCCCCAGATTTTTTTATTTAGAAGACTGTGCTACAGACATTACATTCCACGGATTAATCTCGGTCCCATCATCCAGAATGAGATAATAGTTTCCTTTAGAATGCTTAACAGAGCTAACTGTGCCAGTTTTATCTGTAGTACTTTGACCATCAGTCCAAGATACTTCTTTTCCCAGCCAATCAACATACGAAGTAAACGGATCTTGATTTTCAACGAATTGAGTCATGGTCTTATTCATGTTCATCATTTGCTCCAGGCTTGAAAAAGTCGCCATCTGACTGATAAATTCTTTGTCATCAACCGGGTTGAGCGGATCTTGGTTTTGGACTTGGGTCATTAATATTTTTAAGAACTCATCTTTCCCCAAGCTGCTATTGCTAGTCTTCACAGTGCTTGTTTTTTCAGGCAGTTTATATTCTGAACTTATAGAAGTCATTCTTCTTCCTCCATTTCAACCGTCGACACTTCATCGAGGAGATCGCCGAAATCATTTGATTGCTTTTTCTGTTTTTGCTGTCTCTGCCCCTCTTGCTGCTGTTTCTGTTCATCAGCAAGCTGGCCGTATATCGGCTGATCCCCGCTTTGGACAGGGAGAGTAAAACGGTCAATTTGGACGGCCATATTCGGCAATGATTGCTTCAGCTGAGGAAGATGCTGTTCAAGCAGTTCTTTTGCTGATTGGCTCGATGCAATGATTTTACTCTGAAACATCCCATTTTCATTTGTCAGCTTGATTGTGACAAATCCTAAATGTTCAGGGTTCAGCCGAATGGTGAAACTTCCCGTCGATCTGCCGAATGGCGTATATTTCATTTGCTTCCACGCATTGATCACTTGATCAGCCACCGTTTTTGTTTCGGCAGCCGGTAAATCAGATGAGAGCTGGTGCAGATCAAGTGTTTGAACTCCTCCAGTGCCCCGGTATCCTGAAAACAGCATTTGGAGTCCTGATTTACTATCTACAGGCTGAATACTTCCAGAAACATCGGATGCACTTTTGCTGGATGAGTGTTGCGAGAGCGGTGCGAGGACACGCTTTCCAAAGTCTTGCGATGATTCGGATGATTTCGATAACAAGAAAGCTTTCAGCTGACTTTCAGCTAAATTCCATTCTTTAGTCCCTTTTTGAGGAAGCATAGACATTTGTTCCATTAAGCTTTGAAAACTTTTCAGCTCTGACGCTGTCATCGAATAAAGTTTTGAACTTGACTCATCTTTAGTGAATATTTGCTGTTTAAGATCCTGAATCAGCTGCTGAGATACGCCCTTTTTTTCTAATGCAGAAAGAAATTGATCTCTATTCTGATAAATGACATGAGCTTCATTGCTATTCCCACGGTCAGACAGCTTATTCCCTTCTAGCAGCTGACTAATGAACATCTGGATAAGGACAAGTTCTTTATCATCCTCAGATACTTCATTCTCCTGATTTGGTTGCTCTGTATCAAACTTCAGTTCTCCATTAATGTCTGCAGCAGAATCATTGGCAGCAAGAGCCGTTTTACCTTCTGAAATGATTTTTTCCGCTTCAGCGAGTAATTGATCCATCCCGCCGGACATTTTTGATTCAACTGCTTGCAACAGATGCTGCAGCATTTGCTGAGCGGTTTCATCCAACTGCTTCCCTGTTAGTTTGCTTAATGTTTGCAGAAGTTCCGCTTTTTGTTTGTCTTGATCTTCAGGACTTGCATTTAGCCAATCACTGATTTTTTTAAGCGCATCTGCTAAAAGCTGATCACTGAAATCAGGAGCTCCCTTTCCTTGTTCTGAGAGTTCACTCAATCCGGTCTCAGACATAAGCCAGTTTTGAAAAACTCCCTGGTTGCTTTTCATGGTTTTAGCCGCAGTACCCGCTGTGGTTTGCAGCAAAGGTCCTGCCAATTCAAGCAGCTTCACCTTTAATTCCCCCTATTCTTGGCTGGCAGCAATTTTTTCTGTATAAGTTGCTGCTTGCTCAGGAGTCATCTTCGCCAATATGTCAGCAAGCTGCTTTTTGCTTAGGCCATTCAATATTTTCAGCGCTTCTTGCTCCTTTAATTGGGCAATAATTTTAGCGGCCTTTCCGCTGTCCATGCTTTTATATACACTGATCACTTTGTCATTTTCAGAAGAAGAATTCGAGCCTGATGCATTTTCAGTATTATCTTTTGATGACTTTTTTTGATCCTCCGCCGTCTTTTCAAGTGAACGGATCTTTTGATTGAGTCTGTCGATTTCAGATTTACTCGTTTCTAAATCTTTATTCAATATACTGATTTCACTTTTTTGATCCTTAATGGTCTTTTCCAGAGCTGCCGTATTACTGCTATCCTTACTTGATGCTGTGTCTTTTTTATTTTCGGTTTCAGGAACCAATTCTTTTAGAACCGGCGTTTTTGCCGCCGCTTCCTGTATCGGCTTTAAAACATTGACACCAGCAGCCCAAAGAACAATCCCCCCTGCGATTAGAAGAAACATCAGCGGAAGGATAATGATAAGCAAAACCGAACGGAACTTACCTGATTCTTTCTTTTTGCCGGACATTACATTCGCTCCTAATGGCCTTGAATCATAAACTGCTTAATCGAAATATCATCCATTTCTTTCATCTCTGCAGCTTTGTCTTCAATAGCAAACATTTTAAACTGTTTTTCACGCATTTTTTCAAACTTTTTCACTTCAATATTTTTCTCTGTCAAAATTTCTTGTTTTTGATTCATTTGATTTCTTTTCATAATAACTAGCTTTTGGTAGTGATAAATCGTATTTTCAAGATTTGAGACAAATTGCTGGTAATGCCTCATTTCTTGTACACTCATGCCGCTTTTCAATTTCTTTTCCTTATCTTGTTCAAGCAATTCCTTTTTGCTCATATTCTCATATAACTTTTCAGCAACGTTTTCAAATTCAGAAACGGATTGCTGATATTCGGATAAGGATTGATCTTTCTCATTTTCTTTTAGTTCCAGCAGCTTCTGGAATCTAAATTGATAAGCCACGTTTATTCCTCATTTCCTGTCAAACTAGTTAATGCAGCAATACTTTCTTCTAATAATGCTGATTCGTCTGTTCCCTGTTTTAAAAATTGAATAAGTTGCGGATAAAATTGTATCGCTTCATCAATTTCTCTTGAGGATCCTCTTTTGTAAGCTCCGATATTAATGAGATCTTCCGAATTTTGATATGTCGATAAAAGTTCACGGAATTTATTTGCTGCATCTAGGTGTTGCCTTGTCGATATGTTTGACATCACCCTGCTGATGCTTTTTAGTATATTAACTGCAGGAAACTGGCCTTTATTGGCAAGCGCCCTGTCCAATACAATATGTCCGTCTAAAATTCCGCGAACAGTGTCAGCAATCGGCTCATTCATGTCATCCCCGTCTACCAATACTGTATAAAACGCGGTAATGGTTCCGTGCTCATTTGCACCCGTTCGTTCTAATAAACGAGGTAAAATAGCGAACACAGAAGGTGTATAGCCTTTTGTCGTCGGAGGCTCTCCGGCGGCCAGTCCAATCTCACGCTGCGCCATTGCCACCCTTGTAACAGAATCCATCATAAACATGACATTTTGGCCTTTATCGCGGAAATACTCAGCAATTGCCGTTGCTGTATATGCCGCTTTCAATCTCATTAGTGCTGGCTGATCTGAGGTGGCAACGACTACAATCGATCGTTTCAGACCCTCATCCCCAAGATCTTTTTCAATAAACTCCCTAACCTCTCGCCCGCGTTCCCCAACAAGTGCAATGACGTTTAAGTCAGCCTCTGTCTGCTTGGCGATCATCCCCATTAGTGTGCTTTTTCCGACACCGCTTCCTGCAAAAATGCCAATCCGCTGGCCTTTACCGACTGTCAGCAAGCTGTCAATTGATCTGACTCCGACACCCATCTTTTCACGGATAGGCGGCCGTTTCATCGGATTGGGCGGTGATTGCTCCGTCGATACAGGCGAAAGCCCTTTCGGCAAAAGCTTGCCGTCAAGCGGCTCTCCAAAAGCATCGATGACTTGTCCGATCAGCCCGGCTCCGACTTTAACCCGAAGAGATTCACCGGTGGCTTCTACAATGCTGCCGGGTGCAATGCTTGCAGCCTCTAAATAAGGCATAAGCAAAATATTTTCTTCCTGGAAGCCGACAACCTCAGCTTTTATGACGTTCCCAGATTGCCCTTTTGCATAAATCAGGCACACGTCGCCAATTGAGCTTGCAGGCCCTTTTGATTCAATCATCAGGCCGATCACCCGCTTGACTTTTCCGTACCGTTTATACGAGTCCGTCATTTCTATGCAATCTATCAGACTCTGTGTCTTCATTCAGCTGCACCCGCTTCCAGCGCTGTCAGAAGTTTATCTTTCAATTGCATCAATTGTGTGTCAACACTCGCATCTACCCTGCCAAAAGGTGTTTCAATATAACAAGATCCTTTTTGAGCTTTTTCATCAGCATATATGCCAAGCCGGCATTCTTTATAAAGCAGCTGCTGAATTTCATCCTTTTGCTGAAAGACTGTCTCATAGTAATATGGATCCACATATATTGAGATATCGTCATATTCCTTTACTTCGTTTATGACCTGTTTCACTAGCAGGAGAAAAGCCTCTTTATCATCAGATTTTTGCTGCCAAACTTTTTTAGCTAGTGCAACGGCAAGCTCAACGATTTCTTCATTAGCGTCTTCAAGCTTATTCTCAACAGCTTTTCTGGACATTTCAGTTATGCTGTTTGCTTGGTCGATCAGCTCGCCATACTGTTGAAGCGCCTCAGCTTTTCCTAATGCCACACCTTGTTCAAAGCCCTCGGCTTTTGCTTCCTCAATAAGCTTCTGTTTTTCAGCCGACCAATCATTTTTTTCCTGCTCAATTTGACGGCGAATATTTTCTATATGGCTGTTTGCCTGCTCAGAAATCCGGTCAGCTTCCTCTTTCACTCGAGCCATAAGCGCTTCTGGGTTCTCTTCAGCCTGCAAAAGATGAGAATGATCGATACGCACCTCTTGTACAGAGAGTTTTCTTCTTTCCTTTTGTGGAGAAAAAGATGATTCTTGTTTAATGATATTAGACAATAATATCGTCCCCTCCGCCTCTTGCTATCACAATTTCTCCGGCTTCTTCAAGCTTTCTGACGATGCTTACAATTCTTGATTGAGCTTCTTCTACATCTTTCAAACGTACAGGGCCCATAAATTCCATTTCTTCTTTAAAGGTTTCAACCATACGCTGTGACATATTGTTGAATACAATTTCTTTGACTTCTTCGCTTGCAACCTTTAATGAAAGGAGCAGATCGTCGTTCTCAACATCGCGAATGACTCTCTGAATTGCGCGGTTATCAAGTGTAACAATATCTTCGAAGACAAACATCCGCTTTTTAATTTCTTCAGCAAGATCAGGATCCTGAATTTCCAATGAATCCAAGATCGTCTTCTCTGTTCCTCTGTCTACCCCGTTTAACACTTCAACAACAGCTTCAATTCCGCCTGTTTGTGTATAATCCTGAGTAAATGCAGAAGATAATTTTTGTTCCAGAATCCGTTCTACCTCATTAATAATTTCAGGAGACGTTCTGTCCATGACCGCGATTCTTCTCGCAACCTCAGCCTGTACTTCAGGATTCAGCTCGGATAAAATTTGCCCAGCTTGCACAGGATCTAAATAAGACAAGATTAAAGCCATCGTCTGCGGATGCTCTTGCTGTATAAAATTCAAAATTTGTTCGGGCTCCGCTTTTCTGGCAAAATCAAATGGTTTAACTTGTAAAGAAGAAGTCAGCCTGTTTAGAATGTTTTCCGCCTTATTCTCACCAAGCGCCTTTTCAAGAACTTGTCTCGCATAGCTTAGGCCGCCTTGAGAAATATAATCTTGCGCAATGGCTATATTATGAAATTCTTCTATTATTTCATCCTTTTTTTGATGATCGACACTTCGAACACCTGATATTTCCAGGGTAAGCCTTTCAATTTCTTCATCGGTTAAGTGCTTATATACAGAAGCTGACACATCTAACCCCAAGGAAATCATGAGAATGGCTGCTTTTTGTTTTCCTGTAAGCTTATCTTGATCACGTCTCGCCATTTCTAATTCCTCCTAATCCTCGGCCAGCCAGCTTCTCAGCAGTTTTGCAAAATCTTCCGGCTTGTCTTTCGCCATCTTTTCAAGCTGTTTTCGTCTGACTGTTTCCGCTGTTTCATTTTCCTCTTCATTGATATCAGGCAAATTGATTGGTTCTTGAGGAACCTCATACTCATATTCCTCAAATTCATCCTCTTGCGCCCGTTTCTTTCTGACAAGCATAATGATCAGAACAATGATCGCTGCGATTAAAACACCGCCTACGATATATGCCCACAGCGGGATACCTGAAGATTTTTCCGTATTTGTATCCAAGTTGACTTTCCCGTCAAATGGCTGAACGGAGACCACAATTTTATTATTAATATCTTCATCAGAAAGATTCTGGTTTGTTGTTGCATCCTTATCTAATGATGTTCTGACTACAGTTGAGAGGATTTTTTGTATATCATCCTGTCTTTCAGTTGATAGCGACGCTGTATTTTTGGCATCAGGCGGCTCAACCATTACTTGAATCCCTAAATCTCTGACCTTATAAGGGCTTTCAGCGATTTCTTTATGGATTCGGTTAACCTCGTAATTGATTTTATTGCTGCTTTTTTCGTAGTTCCCGCTTTCGGCATTTTCACCGTCAGCTTTATAATTTGTTACATCTTCGTCGCCGGTTCCGGCAGTTCCGCCATTGGCTGCACCGTCACCCTGGTATGTTTCAGATACCTTTTCAGCGCTAACTGCAATGCCTTCCATGTTTTCTTTATCAACAGGTTCGACAATGTCTTCTGTGCGATTTTCTTTTGTGAAATCAATGTCTGCTGTAACAGAGACAACGACTTTATCTTGGCCCATCATTGTTCCAAGCAGTGACTGAACATGTTTTTGAATGTCTTTTTCAACTTGGGACTTAATTCCTTGCTGAGAAGAATAACTATCCGCGTAGGACCCTGCATCGCTGTCTGATTTGTCGTAGTATGTAGAATTTTGGTCCATGATCACGATGTTATCTTCTTTTAAGTTCGGCACACTTTTCGATACCAGATGATACAATCCGTTGATCTGGCTTTGCTCAAGTGTATAGCCCGGCTGAATCTGCAGAACGATTGATGCGGATGCTGCAGATTGCTCCTCACCGACAAACACAGCGTCTTTCGGGAGGTTAATCATTACTTTTGAATTTTTGATACCGTCCATTTCATTGATCAAATTTGACAGTTCTGTCTGTGTGGCTTTCACTTTCACCATATCAAACTCATTGTCTGTCAAACCAAAGCCGGCATTCTGCCCAAAAAATGAATAGTCAATTGATCCAGTTTTGGGAAGTCCTTCTGCAGCCAGCTGCACTTTCAAAGAATCAACCTGATCCTCTGGAACACTAATCACTGTACCGCCATTCGAAAGTTCGTTTGGCACTTTTTTCGCATCCAGTTCTTCTTTGATTTGCCCTGCTTCTTCGGCAGACAGATCCTTGTATAGCGGCGCCATTTTAGAACTTGAAGCAAAAACACTAATAATAATTCCAATAATAATAATTGCCGCTAAAGCACTAATCATTAAAACCTTTTGTAATTTAGATCTATTTTTCCAAAACTCACTCGTTTTGTTTTTCATTTGCATTAGAGTACGATTCATGTTAACCCCCGGTCATTCCACTCTTTCTCTTAATCGTCAGACCCCCTACATTTGCATTCTCATAATCTCCTGATAAGCTTCCACAGCTTTATTGCGGAACTCTGTTGCTGCAGTTAGAGAGATGCTTGCTTTTTGAGCGGCGATCATGACCTCATCAAGATTTACATCTTTTCCTGCAGCCAAGGCATTAGTCATGTTGTCAGAAGCTACTTGGGACTCATTTAACGAACTAATAGAGTTTTTTAAAAGCTCCGAAAAGCTTGTTTGATTTGAAGAATCTGTTTTTTGGCTATTGTTTACTTGATTTGTTGCATTTTGAGTGTTTTGAGTATTTTGAACCTGAAAAGGAGAAATTGCATTAATCACTTTCATTCACCTTACTTTCCGATTTCTAACGCCTTCATCAGCATTCCCTTTGTGGCATTCATCGCTGTGACATTCGCCTCATATGATCTTGTGCTGCTGACAAGGTCAACCATTTCTTTCAACGGATCAACATTAGGCTTTTGTACATATCCTTCAGCGTTTGCATCAGGGTCTGTCGGATCATAGACAAGATTAAATTCTGAATCATCTTCCGTAATTTTAGAAACCTTTACACCGTTTCCAGCATTGCCGCTTCCGCTCATTTGAGAATTGAGTATAGAAGAGAACGATTCACCTTTTGACTGGAGGGAAACCATTTTTCTTCTGTAAGGCACCCACTCTCCGTTCACCTGCTTAGCTCTTGTCGTATCCATATTTGCCAAGTTAGACGATACAACGTCCATTCTGACTCGCTGAGCTGTTAAAGCAGATGCTGAAACATTTAAGCTATGAAAAGCTGTCATCATTTTCCTCCTGTTAATACGGTCTTCAGCGAATTAAATTTACCGTTCATTCTTTCAACTAAAGCTTGATAATTGATTTGATTTTGTGCCAATTCTGTCATCTCTTTGTCAACGTCAACATTGTTTCCGTTTTGCTGATACGATGTATCTCCGCTCGTTACAATTGAATAATTCGAATCAGTACCAGAAAAATCAATATGACGATAGTCTGTTTTTATCGCTTCAAGACGAGAGGATTCTTGATCTAATAAATTTTGGAAAGAGACTTTTTTTGCCTTATAGTTCGGTGTATCTATATTAGCAATATTATTAGTTATGACTTTTTGCTTAATATTCGCTCTGCCCAAGGCATTTTCAAGATTTTGTATCGTTCCAGAAAATAAGCTCAAATCCACTTACCTCCATTTCAGTTTTTTTCACCCTCAATATCCTTGTCGAGAATTGTAAAACTATATGCTTATTGTAAGAAATAACAGGCATAAAGTCTATGAAGATCGTGTAAAAAAATGTCCTCACAATTATCTATTTTACAACTAGGTATATAGTCCTAGATTGTTAGAACTACATTCCCCGCCTTAATATAAGCCTGAAAATAGCAGAATTTCTGTTTTTTCTATATTCTTTTCGTCATTTTTGAGTCTTTTTGAAGAAATTTATGAGATTTATTAAAATTATTACAAAGAAAGACTTTCAACCCAGGAAATAAAGCTTATTGATTTCCTTTATTTGAAATAAAAAAAGAACCCCTTAAGAGGGGGGTTCTTTGCGTGATTAATGAGATTTTAGATTTTCTAATTCGATTAGGAATTTATTGTTTAGGACTTTGATATAAGTACCTTTCATTCCTAATGATCTTGACTCGATAACACCCGCGCTTTCCAGCTTTCTGAGTGCGTTCACAATAACAGAACGGGTAATGCCGACGCGGTCAGCGATTTTACTTGCAACGAGAAGACCTTCGTTTCCGTCAAGCTCTTCAAAAATGTGCTCAATTGCTTCAAGCTCACTGTAAGAAAGAGAACTGATAGCCATTTGAACGACAGCTTTGCTTCTTGCTTCCTCTTCGATTTCTTCTGCTTTTTCTCTCAGGATCTCCATACCGACAACTGTAGCGCCGTATTCAGCGAGAATTAAGTCATCGTCATTAAATTGATCCTGTAAACGTGAAAGAATGAGTGTTCCTAATCTTTCTCCGCCTCCGATGATCGGTACAATTGTTGTTAAACCAGCTTGGAACAGGTCTCTGTTTTCAACAGGAAAAGCAGTATATTCACTATTAATGTCCAAGTTAGAAGATGTTTCAGGGACATTAAACAGATTTTTCGTATATTCTTCAGGGAATTGACGATCCTCAAGCATTTTTTTCATGCGATCATTTTCAATTTGCTGGTTAATAGAATATCCAAGGAGCTTACCTCTGCGGCTTACAACGAAAATATTGGAATCAATTACATCCCGCAGCGTCTCCGCCATTTCCTTGAAGTTTACCGGTTTCCCTGCCGCAGCTTGCAGCATGGAGTTAATAATTCGTGTTTTTTGTAATAAAGCCATGATAAATAATCCTCCTAAACGTTCCTCTTATTAAATTTTTCACAAAATAAATTGACTTAAATCTTTGTTTTTTGCTATCGTTCCGAGCTTTTCTTCGACATACTGTGGTGTAATCGTTATTTTCTCCATTGTTACATCAGGAGCTTCAAACGACAGATCTTCTAATAAGCGTTCAAGTATTGTATGAAGGCGTCTCGCACCGATATTATCTGTGTCCTGGTTCACATGATAAGCAACTTCAGCAATCTTATGAATAGCTTCGTCAGAAAATTCAAGAGATATACCTTCTGTCTGCAATAATGCCTGATATTGTTTCAGCAGTGCATTATCAGGCTCAATCAAAATTCTCACGAAGTCGTCTACCGTGAGTTTGCTCAGTTCTACACGAATCGGGAAACGCCCCTGCAGTTCAGGAATCAAATCTGACGGTTTGGCCATATGAAACGCTCCTGCTGCAATAAATAACACATGGTCTGTTTTTACCGAACCATATTTAGTGACAACGGTTGAACCCTCAACGATTGGGAGGATGTCCCGCTGAACGCCTTCTCTAGATACATCGGCAGAAGATGACGCGCCGCCGTTTTTTGCAATTTTATCAATCTCGTCGATAAAGATAATTCCGCTCTCTTCTGCTCTCTGAACAGCTTCCTGGCTGACTTCATCCATATCGATGAGTTTGCTTGCTTCTTCATTCGTCAGGACTTTTCTGGCTTCTCTGACTGTCATTTTGCGCCGTTTCTTTTTCTTTGGCATTAATCCGCTCAGCGCATCTTGCATATTCATGCCCATCTGCTCCATACCCGAGCCCTGCAGCATGTCAAACATAGAAGGCTGCTGCTCTTCGACTTCTACTGTTACATAGTAGTCTTCGAGCTCTCCTAAAGCCAGCTGATGCGCCATGCGATTTCTTTTTTCTTCAATGTTTGCTTCTTCCTGGCTCTCCGCCTCATCTTCACCGTTCGGCTGGCTGCCGCCAAAAAACATTTCAAACGGATTTTTAACGCCTGATTGTTTTTTCTTCCCAGGAACCAACAGACGAACAATGCGTTTGTTTGCATTTTCTTCTGCCTGCTCCTTTACTTCATTCATTTTCTCTTCTTTTATAAGCCGAACAGAAGTTTCCACAAGGTCTCTGACCATTGATTCAACATCTCTGCCTACATAGCCGACTTCAGTAAATTTTGTTGCTTCAATTTTGATAAATGGCGCACCTGAAAGCTTGGCGATTCGTCTTGCAATTTCAGTTTTCCCAACGCCGGTAGGCCCCATCATTAAAATGTTTTTCGGAACGACCTCGTCCTTCAGCTTTTCATCCAGAAGACTTCTTCTATAGCGGTTTCTTAATGCCACGGCGACAGCTTTTTTCGCGTTTTGCTGACCGACAATATATTGGTCTAACCGATCTACAATCTGTCTTGGTGTTAACGGTTGTTTTTCCATGCGCCTCAAGTCCTTTCTATTCAAGCTCTTCCAGTATGATTTGATCGTTCGTGTAAACACAAATTTCGCCTGCTGTTTCTAACGCGGCTCTAGCAATCTCACTTGCAGACATGCTTTCACCGGCATGCTTTTTCAAAGCTCTTCCGGCTGCCAGAGCGTAATTGCCTCCTGATCCAATCGCGAGAATGCCGTCATCTGGTTCGATCACCTCGCCTGTTCCCGATACGAGAAGCAAAGTATCCTGATTCATAACAATCAGCATGGCTTCAAGCTTTCTAAGCACTTTATCGCTACGCCATTCCTTCGCAAGCTCAACAGCTGCCCGTTTTAAGTTGCCGTTATATTCTTCAAGCTTAGCTTCAAACTTTTCGAATAATGTGAAAGCGTCTGCAACAGATCCTGCAAACCCGGCAAGAACCTTACCGTTAAACAGTTTCCTCACTTTTCTTGCAGTGTGTTTCATGACAACAGCCTGACCAAATGTCACTTGGCCGTCTCCGGACATAGCGCTTCGTCCCTTATGCTGTACGGCAAATATTGTGGTCGCATGAAAAGATGACATAAAGGGCCTCCTTTAATTTTTCTTAAAAGCTCTTGGATGGTGAGACATATATGTGTTTCTCAACATTTCCTTCGAAACGTGCGTGTATATCTGTGTCGAAGACAGATTGGAATGCCCGAGCAGTTCCTGAACGCTTCTCAAATCTGCCCCTTCGTTTAACAGATGAGTGGCGAACGTATGTCGAAGCATATGCGGATGGATATGTAAAGTGCCGGACGCTTTTTGAACAAGCCCGCTTAAAATATGCCTGATGCCTCGGGCTGTAAGCGGTCCGCCTCTTTGATTTACGAATAATAGATCATGAGGTTCTTTTGCTTTCATCAGCAAGCACTGTCTTCCGCTATTCATATAAACCTTCAACGCTTCGCGGGCGTAAGACCCAAAGGGGATATAGCGCTGCTTCTTGCCTTTACCGTGAACAAGCACAGTGTCCATAAACAAGTCAACGTCGTTAACAGTTATGGAACAGCATTCACTGACCCTCATTCCGGTGGCATAGAGAAGCTCTAACAGCGCTTGATCCCTCATTCCGGTCGGCTGGCTTATATCTGAAACTTCAAACAGCTCCTCAAGCTCTTTTTGATATAGAAACTTTGGTATTCGTTTCTCTTGTTTCGGCAGATGAACAAGCTGAAACGGATTTTCTTCAACAAGTTTTTCCCGCATCAGAAACTTATAAAAGCTTCTTAATGCAGATATCTTTTTGCTTATTGTTCTTCTCGATAAACCTTTTTCATAGGCTTCTGTCAAAAAAATCCTAGTATCTTGATATGCAGCTTTTTCAAATCCATTTATACCTTGAACGCGCAGGAAAGTCTCGAATTCTTCAATTGAATCCACATAATTCACAATAGTATATTGTGAATAATTTTTTTCAATTTGTAAATATTCAACGAATAACTTTACGAAATTCTTAACATTCTCCATGCCTAATACCTCCCCAGGAAGGGCTTTTAAATGGTATCACAAATCGCGTTCAGGTTGCAATCAATACCTATATTGTTTTCGAAATTGTTTGAATTGTCTCGATTGCACGGTTCGCGTATTGTTCATTACGCTCTTTTTTATTTTTAATTTTAACAGGCAATTCTTTTAAAAGCCCAAAGTTTGCATTCATCGGCTGGAAGTTCTTCTGGTTTGTTGTTGTAATATAGTGTGCCATACTGCCTATTGTTGTTTCCTGAGGGAAAGTGACAAGCTCTTCTCCTAAAACAAGTTTAGCCGCATTAATACCTGCTACCAGTCCTGAGGCAGCGGATTCCACATATCCTTCTACTCCCGTCATTTGGCCTGCAAAGAACAAATCACTGCGATTTTTAAATTGATATGTCGGCTTTAACAGGCTTGGAGAGTTAATGAATGTATTTCTGTGCATCACGCCGTATCTGACGATTTCTACATTTTCAAGCCCTGGAATCAATTTGAGAACTTCCTTTTGGTCTCCCCATTTTAAATGAGTCTGGAATCCTACAATATTATAGAGTGTTCCCGCTGCATCATCCTGTCTGAGCTGAACGACAGCATGTGGACGTTTTCCTGTAACAGGATGCTCTAATCCAACAGGTTTCATCGGTCCGAAAAGCATTGTTTTCTTTCCCCGTTTTGCCATGACCTCAATCGGCATGCAGCCTTCAAAGAAAATTTCTTTTTCAAACTCTTTTAATGGAACTGTTTCTGCTGATGTTAATGCTTCATGAAAACGGTCAAACTCTTCTTCTGTCATCGGGCAGTTCAAATATGCCGCTTCACCTTTATCATAACGAGATTTCAAGTACACTTTATCCATATCAAGGCTGTCTTTTTCTACAATTGGCGCCGCTGCGTCATAAAAATACAGATAGTCCTCGCCAGTTAGCTCCTTCAGTTGGGCAGACAGTGATTCAGATGTTAACGGACCCGTTGCGATAATGGTAGGACCTTCAGGAATTCCAGTCACTTCTTCATTAATAACGGTTACGTTTGGATGATTTTTCACCCGATTTGTCACACTTGCGGCAAATTCATGACGGTCTACTGCGAGAGCACCGCCAGCAGGCACCGAACATTCGTCAGCAGCCGCGATGATGGCTGAATCAAGCGCCCGCATTTCTTCCTTTAATACACCGACAGCGTTAGCAAGCGTATTGGAACGCAGAGAGTTGCTGCACACAAGCTCGGCAAATTTATCTGTATGGTGCGCAGGCGTTTGTTTAACAGGGCGCATTTCATATAATCTGACTTGAATCCCCCGTTTGGCAAGCTGCCACGCCGCTTCACTTCCTGCGAGTCCGGCTCCGATTACATTCACTGTTTGTTGGTTCATCTTTCACATCTCCTAGTTTATTATTCAAGGCCTTCTTTTAACACACAAAGAAGGTGAGCAAGACCCTGCTCACCGCTACTTCTGTGGTTCTTCCTTATAATCGCATTCCACGCATTGGACTTGTATGCCTTTTTTGAGTTTTTTCTCGACGAGCATTTTTCCGCATTTCGGGCATTTTCGTTCAATTGGTTTGTCCCAGGAAACGAATTCACAGTCCGGATAACGGTCACAGCCGTAAAAAACCCGTTTCTTTTTCGATTTTCGTTCAACAATATTTCCTTCACCGCAGCTCGGACACTTCACACCGATTTGTTTCACAATCGGTTTTGTGTTCCGGCAGTCCGGGAAGTTGGAGCAAGCTAAGAATTTACCGTATCGGCCCATTTTATATACCATTGGAGAACTGCACAATTCACAATCTTCTCCGGCATATTCTGGTTCAATTTCAACTTCCTTCATTTCTGATTCGGCTTTTTTCACGCGCTTTTCAAAATCGGTATAGAAGTTATCAATAATCTGTACCCATTCTATATTGCCTTCCTCAACATTATCTAGGTCTTTTTCCATTTTTGCCGTAAACTCAACGTTAATGATTTCAGGGAAAAATTCCATGATCAGCTCAAGCACGATCTGCCCTAATTCTGTGGGAACAAACCGTTTATTATCCAGTCCTACGTAGCCGCGCCGCTGAATGGTATCAAGCGTCGGAGCATATGTGGAAGGACGGCCGATACCGAGTTCTTCAAGAGTTTTCACGAGCCGTGCCTCAGTATAACGCGGAGGCGGCTGGGTAAAATGCTGCTCCGGTTCTATATCTTTTGATAATACCGTGTCGCCTTCTTGCAGGTCAGGCAGCATCCGGTCTTTTTCTTCCATTTGATCGTCTTTTCCTTCAACATACACCTTCATAAACCCGGAAAACTTGACTTTACTTCCATTTGCACGAAATGTCAAACCATTGTTTGTCAGGTCGACACTCATTGTATCGAGAACAGCAGGGGCCATTTGGCTGGCAACAAAGCGCTCCCAAATTAATTTATACAATCTCATTTGATCTCTGCCAAGTACTGCTTTTAATTCACTTGGTTTTCTGAGAACTGATGTCGGGCGAATTGCTTCGTGAGCGTCCTGAGCATTTTCATTCTTTTTCGCAGGCTTTCGTTTGCCGCCTAAGAACTCTTTGCCGTATGCCTGATCAATAAATGCAGCAGCTTCGTCCACCGCCGTATTTGAAATACGGGTTGAATCCGTTCTCATATACGTGATCAGACCGACTGTTCCTTCTCTTCCAAGATCAATTCCTTCATATAATTGCTGTGCAATCATCATCGTTTTCTTCGCTCTGAAATTGAGCTTGCGAGCCGCTTCCTGCTGCAGGGTGGAAGTGGTAAAAGGCAAAGCTGGATTACGTTTGCGTTCCTTTTTCGTTACTTTTTCAACTGTATATTTATTGCCTTTGAGCTGAGAAAGAATGTCTTTTACATCGGCTTCACTTTTTAAAGGAAGTTTTTTGCCGTTTTTTCCGAAAAAGCTCGCTTCGAACGTTTCCTGTCCTTTCAAAAACGTACCGTCAATTGTCCAATATTCCTCCGGCTTAAAGTCGTTAATTTCTTTTTCGCGATCAATAATTAAACGGAGGGCAACGGATTGAACGCGGCCTGCGCTAAGCCCTTTCTTGACTTTTTTCCATAGGATAGGACTGATTTTATATCCGACAAGCCGGTCTAAAATACGTCTCGCCTGCTGTGCATCCACTAAATCCATATTGATCATGCGAGGATGCTTAAACGATTCCTTAATGGCGTCTTTTGTAATTTCATTAAACACCACACGGCAGTCTGAATTAAGATCTAAATCAAGGCTGTGTGCCAAGTGCCATGCAATCGCTTCCCCTTCTCTGTCGGGGTCGGCTGCGAGATACACTTTTTTGGCTTTTTTCGCAGCCGTTTTCAGCTCTTTTAATACCGGCCCTTTACCTCGAATGGTAATATATTTCGGTTCAAAATTCTGTTCTATGTCAACTCCCATTTGACTTTTTGGAAGATCCCGGACATGTCCCATTGATGCTTTTACTTTATATTTTTTACCTAAGTAACGTTCAATCGTTTTCGCCTTAGCGGGCGATTCCACGATGACTAGATAATCAGACATTTTCATCCCCCTCAAGAGGTGTTCTCTCTCTTTTCAAGTATTTCAATTTTGTTTTTGCAGCTGTCTTTATTTGGCTTTCAACATTTCATTCTTTATGATGAACGTCATTATTTAAATAGAAAACAATATGCAACTTTAAATCCTCACTATTATTAAATATTACAATACCGTTTGTCAAACGATAATTCAAAAGGGTTCCGTATATTGAACGTTTCTCTCAGGAAGCTCCTCGAAAATATCCTCTGCTGACCATATAGCTTTAGCCCCCTGCTGGATCAGTTTTATAGGACCTCCGGCGTAAGGATCAAATAATGAGCCGGGTACGGCAAATACTTCTCTTCCTTGTTCCAGTGCTTGATATGCAGTAATCAGCGAACCACTTTTTTCTTTGCCCTGCACGACAATAACGCCTTCACTTAATCCGCTGATAATACGGTTTCTCATAGGGAAATGCCATTTTTGGGGTTTGGTTTCAGGTGGGTGCTCTGACAGAAGGATATGGTGTTTAGCCATATGATCTGCTAACTGAAGGTTTTCCCGGGGATATATGTGTTGAAATCCGCCTGCAATGACGCCGATTGTCCGCCCCTTCGCCTTAATACTTGCAGCATGGGACATTCCGTCTATCCCAGACGCCAGTCCGCTGACAATCACCCAATTTTTACGGCAGAGCTCTTCTGTAAGATGATTGACAATTTGTATCCCATAAGCTGTTGGATTTCTTGTCCCTACAATTCCAATTTTCCTCCCTTTAGAAAGAAGGGTCATATCACCCTTTGCAAACAGGACAGCGGGGGGATCATAAATGGTTTTCAGCCAGAAAGGATATTGCTTTGAAGAAATCGGGATGGGGTTAATTCCTTGCTCATGGTAAGCAGCAAGTACACGCTGAAGCTTTGGATATTGTTCTTCTATTTTATTTTTTAATGCAGCTGCCTTTATTTTACCTCGAGTAACAGTTTCTAACACGGGTGACGTCAGCGACATAGACGGATCAGCTTTCCACCATTTTAATAGAAGGGATGGGGATAATAATTGATTGATTCTGCAAATCATTAAACAGGCAGCGGCCTGATCCAATATATTGACCTCCTTTTGACAGAAAAAGCAGGAACAGCCTTGACGGCTGTCCCTTCTTTATTAATGCGTTTTGCAAGTTTCGAACAAGTTCTTCTCTTTCAGCACCTTAATTAAGGTTTCACCCATTACAGAAGGTGTCTCTGCAACTTCGATTCCGCATGCATTAAGCGTTTTGATTTTTTCATCAGCTGTCCCTTTTCCACCGGAAATAATGGCGCCTGCATGCCCCATGCGCTTCCCTGGAGGTGCTGTTTTCCCGCCGATAAAACCGACTACCGGTTTTGTCATGTTGGCTTTTACCCACTCTGCCGCTTCCTCTTCGGCAGTACCGCCGATTTCGCCAATCATGATGACAGCGTGTGTGTCAGGATCTTCGTTAAACGCTTTTAAAACATCAATAAAGTTTGTTCCATTTACAGGATCGCCGCCGATTCCAACAGCTGTAGATTGTCCTACACCCGCTTCTGACAGCTGGTGCACCGCTTCGTATGTTAATGTTCCTGAACGCGATACAACGCCTACATGACCCTTTTTATGGATATATCCAGGCATAATGCCGATTTTACATTCTTCAGGCGTGATGACACCAGGGCAGTTTGGCCCTATCAGTCTCGTTTTCTTGCCTTCCATGAAGCGTTTGACCTTTACCATATCCAAAACCGGAATATGCTCCGTGATACAAATCACGAGATCAAGCTCCGCATCTACCGCTTCCATAATGGCATCAGCTGCAAACGGTGCCGGCACATATATAACAGACGCGTTAGCGCCAGTCGTTTGAACTGCTTCAGCCACTGTATTAAATACAGGAACACCTTCCGCTTCAGTTCCGCCTTTTCCAGGTGTTACACCGCCTACGATATTTGTGCCGTATTCGAGCATCTGCTTCGTATGAAATAAAGCGGTAGAACCTGTAATCCCTTGCACAATAACTCTTGTATCTTTATTAATAAAAACACTCATTATCTGGTCCCCTGCCTTTCATTCTTTCCTAAACTAAGGATACGATTTTCTGCGCGCCGTCAGCCATTGATTCCGCAGATGTAATATTTAATCCTGATTCACTAAGGATTTTCTTCCCTAGATCCACGTTTGTGCCTTCAAGACGGACGACAAGCGGCAATGTCAAACCGACTTGTCTTGTCGCTTCAACAACCCCTTCTGCGATGACATCACATTTCATAATGCCGCCGAAAATGTTGACAAAAATCCCTTTAACGTTTTGATCAGAAAGAATGATTTTAAATGCTTCCGTGACTTTTTCTGCGGTTGCACCGCCGCCCACATCAAGGAAGTTGGCGGGTTCTCCTCCATAATGCTTGATAATATCCATTGTGGACATTGCAAGTCCCGCGCCGTTTACCATACAGCCGATATTTCCATCAAGAGAAATGTAGCTTAAGTCATATTTGGACGCTTCGATTTCTTTCGGATCTTCTTCATCCAAATCTCTGTATTCCATAATGTCCTTTTGTCTGTACAACGCGTTGCTGTCGAAATTCAATTTCGCATCAAGCGCCATCACATTTCCGTCGCCAGTAACAACGAGCGGATTGATTTCGGCGATTGAGCAGTCTTTCTCAACAAATGCTTTGTATAGTCCAAGCATAAATTTAGCAGCTTTTCCCACAAGCTCCTTTGGAATATTAATAGCGAATGCGATTTCTCTAGCTTGATAGCCTTGGAGGCCGACAGCCGGATCAATGACAGCTTTCTTGATTTTTTCCGGTGTTTTCTCCGCTACTTCTTCAATTTCCGTTCCGCCTTCTTCAGAAGCCATAAGAACGATTCTAGAAGTGGCGCGGTCAAGCACAAGCCCCACGTAGTATTCTTTTTTAATATCGCAGCCTTCTTCAATAAGTAAGCGTTTTATTACTTGGCCGTCCGGACCCGTCTGATGTGTAACTAGGGTCTTCCCTAAGAGTTCTTCGGCATACGCTTTCACTTCGTCTAACGATTTTGCTATTTTTACCCCACCAGCTTTGCCTCGACCGCCAGCATGAATTTGAGCCTTTACGACATAAACCGAGCTGGATAAGTTCTTTGCTTTCTCAACTGCTTCTTCTGCTGTAAAAGCCACTTTACCTTCAGGAACAGATACCCCATATTTTCTGAGGACTTCTTTTCCCTGGTACTCATGGATATTCATTTCCCATCCTCCTAACTTATGTAACAAAACTAAAATAGACTGCGCTTTCATTCTATAATAATACTGGAAGAATTGTCTAGAGTTCGATGCAAAATCTTTAAATCCTTCTAAACATTCAAACTTTTATTTTATTAAAAACATAAATTTCAAACGGAGGATGGGGAATATTTTAGCTATTTTTTATTTTTTACACTTTCGTCCAATCTGTAAATGAACGAAAAAATCTCGGCTACTGTTTCATAAAGAGCTTCCGGGATTTGATCATCTACAGTCAAATGGCGCATTAATTCGACAAGGGTCCGATCTTCTTGAATCGGGACCCCTGCCTTTTTCGCTTCTTTGATAATGTTGTCGGCTACATGGCCCTTTCCTGTCGCAATCACTTTCGGCGCCTTGTCTTTTTGTTCGTTATAATGGAGAGCCACAGCTTTTCTGATCGGCGTCTGCTCTTTCATACTTTCACGTCCACTTCCTGGTCACTGATGCTTGTTACATATTGATCGATTGTAGCCTTCTCTTCGGAGTGAATCCTTTTTTTAGCGTTTACCCCTGAAAGGCTGTATCCCATGTCCTTCAGACCCTGTTTAAGTGCGGGCACCATCGGATCGATGGCAGCCTGAAGCTCGAAATCAGTCTCAATTGTAATGGTCATGACTTTTTGCTGTATCAAACAATCAACGACAGTTTCTTTTAACGTATCCAGCTGCAGCAAAAATAAAAGGCGGCAATGAGAAGGATCAAGCTTTCCATCTGCTTCCTTCTTTCCTTTAAACAGAACAGTCATGTCCTGAACCCCTGACTTCGAAAACAGCGGAAATGACATTACAATTTGGCTGTATGACGGATGGTCCTGCTGCATGAAAAGCTGCCCGTTTAATTTATGAAAAAGCTGATCGGCTTCCTGTTTGACAGGTTCAGCTACCTCATGCGACGATCTTGCGGCATGAAGAGCCAGCTTGATGGATTGTATTTCGTCAGGTGTGACTGCGCTTCCTTGTTCTAACGCTTTAATGAATGCAAGCTCGTCCCTTGCGCCGATTGCCGTTTTTACTTTGGATAAGAAAGAAAGAACATCTGCCTTATCCGCCAAATTAGGTACTGTCTGCTGAACAGCCTTTAAAAAGATTTCGGCTTCCTGATCTGTGACTTGTGACGCCTGAAAAACAGTTGAAGTTGCAGGTGAGTTACTATCACCCGATGAAGCAGCCGCTTTAATCCAATTTGCTGCTTCTTTCATAATGTGAAGACTGTTTTTTTCAGCAGATTCCGTCAGCTTTGTCAGCAGCTGGCGGGCTTCTTTGATGGGAATGTCTGCTGCTGTTTTGACAAGCTCTCCTTGTATGCTTCTCTGTTCCGCTGTGTCATTTACGGGCGATAAGCCGGCCTTTCCGGGGGAACCAGATCGTGCGCTAAGCTCCATGTTTCCAGCTGTATGGCCTGAAGAAGGTGCTTTGGTCTTATCCGTTAGAGAGATAAGCTTATCAATCAGACGTTCTGCATGGACATCAATTTCACTATTAAAAAGTGCCGCAACTGCTGCTTTTAGCTTTGCCGTCATTTGGCTCTGCTGAGGGTTTTGGTTGATTGCCCGAAGCAGCCGGGATACGTGCTGATGCAGCGGAACAGGCGATTTCACAGCGTTAACACCGCTCAAAACTTCGGGGTGAATGGGAAGCTCACGCTTTAAAGCGAACAGAACGGTTTCAATCGCTTTTTTTGTATCTGGCGCAGGCAGTGTCTCCATCCAGCGGACAGCTGTTTTGATATCATTTTCTGTTACGGGTGTTTTGCTCTTCAGCATCGCTCCTGTCATCATCAGAGCGGCGTTTGAAGGTTTTACTGAAATGGCATTTAAAAGCTTGCCAGCTGCATCCTGAATGGATTTGGGATTTTGGTCAAAGCTTTGAACGACCTGAAGACGGCCTTGTTCTGCTGTTGTTTTTTCGTAGGAAAACCAATAGTACGCCTGAGGACGAAGCTGAGCTTCAAGTTTTCCCTGGACAGTTTGATTGCCGACTTGAATCAGCGCATGCTGATCTCCTAATAAACGAAGCACTTTTCCTAAAAGGAGACGCTTCTCCCCGTTTAGCGCTTCGCTGACATTTGATGTTTCCTGCGGGACTGCTGTATTTCCAAAAAGGTGCTGTAGCGCCTTTTGCACATCATTTCGTATATTCATGTAAAAGAGGTGCCTCCTTGTCCATTGGTTTATCTGAAAGATTGAACAGGAGCGAAAGTTTTACGGTGCAATTCAGTTGGGCCGTATGCGGCGAGAGCTTCGAGATGCTCTTTTGTCCCATAGCCTTTATTTTTTTCAAAGCCGTACATGGGGTATGTTTCGGCATAAGCGCTCATCATCCGGTCTCTCGTCACTTTCGCGATACACGCACCTGCCGCAATAGACACGCTTTTAGCATCGCCTTTTATAATTGACGACTGGTCTATGCCGACCGGTAGCGTCATTGCGTCAACAAGCAAATAATCAGGTGTATCTGACAAATCGTGTATCGCTTTCACCATTGCCATCTTTGAAGCTTCATATATATTGATTTCATCAATGACAGAGGCTTCTACAATTCCTGTTCCGACCGCCAGTGCTTCTTTCATAATAAGCTCGTAATATTCGTCACGCTTTTTCTCTGAGAGCTTTTTGGAGTCTGTCAGCCCAAGTATTTCACATTCCTCTGGAAGGATGACTGCGCTGGCGACAACGGGTCCTGCCAATGGCCCCCGGCCGACCTCGTCGACACCTGCAATCAAACGAAATCCTTTGTTTCTTGCCAGTCTTTCATAGGAAGTCATATTCTCCCATTGTTCTTTCAGCGCTTTTTCTTTCGCCTGCTTTTTAAGCCATTGCTCTACAAGCGTTTGAACGCTTTTTCTCGGGTCTTTTTCGCATTGGGCAAGAAATGGGTCTTGTTCATCTTTCACTTCCTGCAAACGGTCTTTAATGTCCTTTACGGTTAATGTATTCACTTTCTCTTCTCCCTTACTTTATGTATCGGTTCGGTCACGAAAAAATAAAGACCCGCATTTCTGCGCGCCTTTACATAGTCGGCTGTTCAAATGACAGCCTGCCGAACTTTTCAGTGCGGATATCGCGAATAATGACTTCAGTCGTCTTATCGTAGTTAATGAGCCCTCCGCTCATGAGACAGCCGCGCTTTTCACCTATTGCATCAAACAGCTCTGCAATGTCCTCTGGGATCTCATCAAGGCCGTAACGCTCTTTCAGCCGTTCAGGATAGTGTTCTTCGAGAAAACGAAGACCAAACACAGCCACGTCCTGCAGATTGATAATCGAGTCTTTAATAGCCCCGGTGACGGCCAGCCTCAAGCCGACAAGCTCATCCTCAAATTTAGGCCATAAAATCCCCGGTGTATCTAATAGTTCTAATTCTTTCCCGACTTTGACCCACTGCTGAGATGTCGTAATACCAGGTCTGTCTCCTGTTTTTGCTATATTTTTCTTTGCCAGCCGGTTGATAAGCGTTGATTTTCCGACGTTTGGAATGCCGATAATCAAAGCGCGAATTGCTCTCGGCTTCACACCTTTTGCCCTCATCCGGTCAAATTTTTCTTGAAGGATCTCTTTTGATGCCGGCACAATTTGATTTAAGCCTTGTCCGTTCACAGAATTAATGGACAAGGAGCGGATCCCCTGGTTCTCAAAGTGCTCTTTCCACTGCTGTGTAACTGCCGCATCTGCTTTGTCCGCCTTGTTTAACAGCATAATTCGCGGCTTATTTTTTAGAATATCTTCAATCATTGGGTTTCTTGACGACATTGGAATTCTGGCATCTACCAATTCATATACTATATCGATTAATTTTAATTTTTCGGTTACTTCCCTTCTTGCCTTTGCCATATGGCCCGGGAACCATTGAATTGTCATGTGACACGAACACCGCCTTTATCTCTTCAGTATGTATGATTCTTTGTTGTCCTTTATGTATTTTACGATGCCTGTCCGGCATTTTCAAATTCTGTATAAAAAAAGAGCTTGTTACAGGTAACAAGCTCTTTTCGTTCGTTATTATTATCGTCTGATCTCTTTAATACGAGCCGCTTTTCCGCGAAGTTCACGCAGGTAGTAAAGCTTAGCACGGCGTACTTTACCGTAACGTACAACTTCGATTTTCGCGATTTTTGGTGTGTGTACAGGGAAAGTACGTTCAACGCCAACACCGTAAGAAATCTTACGAACTGTGAACGTTTCGCTGATTCCACCACCACGACGCTTAATCACAACACCTTCAAAGATCTGGATACGCTCACGGTTACCCTCAACAACTTTAACGTGTACACGTAAAGTGTCACCAGGACGGAACGCAGGAAGATCAGTACGAAGCTGTTCTTTTGTGATATCTTCAATTAGTTTTTGCATCGTTTTCAACTCCTTCCAACAGATGCTCTTGGCCACAAAACCCGGCACAGCGGAACATCGTTTTCAAGCTTGCAGCGGATAAGCCCGCTTAAGCCACAAGTAGTATCTTATCACAATTTCATAGCCTATGCAATAAAATCTATTCTTTTTCCCATTCAGAAATCCATTTTCTTTGCTGCTCTGTAAGCGGGTAGTCTTTCAAAAGATCCGGACGTCTTACATAGGTCCTTCTAATCGATTCTTTATTCCGCCATTCTTTGATTTTTGCATGGTTTCCTGACAGGAGTGTTTCAGGCACTTTTAAACCTTTGTAATCTGCCGGTCTTGTATAATGCGGGTGTTCTAAAAGGCCGGTGCTGAATGAATCCTCAATATGGGAAGCTTCTTTGCCCAGCACACCCGGAAGCAGTCTGACCACACTGTCTGCAATCATCATTGCAGGAAGCTCACCGCCCGTCAGAACAAAATCGCCAATGGATATTTCATCTGTCACCAGATGCTCACGAATGCGTTCATCATAACCTTCATAGTGGCCGCAAATAAACAGCAAATGCTCTTCCTTCGCTAATTGTTCTGCTTTTTTTTGGGTAAAACGCTCACCTTGCGGACAGACGAGGATAATACGCGGAGCAGCAGCTGCCTTTGATGTCAGGTCCTCGACCGCGTCAAAAACAGGCTGAGGCTTGAGAACCATGCCTGCGCCGCCGCCATAAGGATAATCATCAACAGTATTGTGCTTGTTATCAGAATACTCCCGGAAATTTACGACCTGAAACTGTACCGCATCTTTGTCCTGGGCTTTTTGAAGAATCGATGAACCGAGCACACCTTCGAACATTTCGGGAAACAGCGTCAAAAAGTCGATTTTCATTCGTCTATTAATCCTTCCATGAGTTCAATCTCAATTTTCTTTTCGCTGACATCGATATGTTTGACCACTGATTCAATGTAAGGAATCAGCGCGTCTTTTTTCCCTTTTCGCCCGATAACCCAAACGTCATTAGCTCCAGGCGTCAAAATTTCCTTAATCTTTCCAATGAGTTCGCCGCCTTCGGTAAATACTTCGCACCCAATGATTTCGTGGAAATAAAATTCTCCCTCATTCAGCTCTCCTAAATCTTCTTCAGGCACTTTAATGATTGCGTTTTTCAGTTCCTCTACTTCATTCAGGCCTTGTCTTTCTTTAAACTGCAGCAGATGAAATTGCTTATGCAGTCTGTGCGTGTTTACTGTTACTTCCACTGGCTCGTTACGTCCGTCCATAAACAAATACAGCGTGTTGCCCGGCTTATACCGTTCTTCGGCAAAATCTGTTTTCGAAATCACCCGCACTTCGCCTTTAATTCCGTGGGTATTTACGATTTTACCTACATTAAACCATCGCTTTGTCATATGATCACCTCTGGCGAATTTCAATTACTTTTCCGTCTTTTATGACGATGGTGTTTGCTGCTGTTTTCTCATGCCAGTCATCCCCGGCTTCAATCGTCAGCAGCGCATCGACTTCCTTTTCTTTCATCTCACTGCCAAGCGGCAATGTATGTACTTGAGCAATTTGAAAATCGATTATTTTTATGTTATCTTTTCGCTTTTCTATTGCCTTTTTAAATTGTTCAATCATATCTGGGTTTTGCTGTTCTTTCTCATGTTTTCTAAGCTGAAAATAGAGCTGGCTGCATTCTCGTTCAAGCATTTGTTTCTTTTCGGCAAAAGAAGCTAAAAGCTTTTCTTTGCTGCGCTCGGTTAAGACTTGCATAACGGCTACACGGTGAATAATTTGCATCGCACCAAGCTCCCCGCTTTTAAAACTTTTTTGGCTCAGGGCTTTTCTATTTTGCCTAAGCTTCTATCAGTTTACCCTTTTTTTGCGTGTAAAAAAAGGGGAGGTGCCGGCCCTCTCCCTTTTAGTCAAATATCTCAAATTGAACTTTCTTAGAAGACTGTGCGCCAGCTGCAAATACAGCTGTTCGAATCGCTTTTGCAGTCCGGCCTTGCTTTCCGATAACTTTACCGGTATCTGACTTATGGACAGATAAGCGCAGCGCAATCTTTTGATCGGTTTCTTCTCTTATGACGCGAATGTCATCTGGATGATCAACAAGCGGCGTCACAATTCGGACAATCAAATCTTCCAAGTGTTGATCAGTCATTACTTGCCTTGTTTAGCGTTGTGGAATTTTTCCATGATTCCTTGGCTAGAGAACAAGTTGCGAACTGTATCAGATGGTTTCGCTCCAGTTTGAAGCCATTTAAGAGCAAGCTCTTCGTCGATTTTTACTTCCGCTGGTTTTGCAACCGGGTTGTAAGTTCCGACTGTTTCGATGAAACGGCCGTCACGTGGTGAACGAGAATCTGCTACAACAATACGATAGAAAGGAGATTTTTTTGCTCCCATACGTTTTAAACGAATTTTTACTGCCATTTTACTAGCACCTCCGAAAATATTTCAACAAGATAGTATATTAACAATGATAAAAGTGTTTGTAAAGTGTTTTTTCTTAACAACGGTTTTATCATGTATAACCGATTACATAAAAGGTAGCTTAAACCCTTTTTTCTTACCTTTTGACATGTTTGTCATCTGCTTCATCATTTTTTTCATTTCGTCAAACTGCTTAAGCAGACGGTTGACTTCCTGCACGGATGTCCCGCTTCCTTTCGCAATCCGCTTCCGCCGGCTGGCATTGATGATATCCGGCTGTTCTTTTTCAAGAACAGTCATTGATTTGATGATTGCTTCCACATGATTCAGCTGCTTTTCATCAACTTGGATGTTTTTCAGGCCTTTCATTTTACCTGCACCCGGCATCATTTGCAGAAGCTCATCAAGCGGCCCCATGTTTCTGACCTGCCCGAGCTGCTCCAGAAAATCGTCCAATGTGAAGCTCATTGTTCTCATTTTTTGTTCCAGCTCTTTGGCTTTGTCTTCATCAACGCTGGCCTGTGCTTTTTCAATCAATGTCAGCACGTCGCCCATGCCGAGAATCCTTGATGCCATGCGTTCAGGATGGAACGGTTCTAATGCGTCAAGCTTTTCGCCTAAACCAGCGAACTTAATCGGCGTGTTTGTGACTGCGCGAATAGAAAGCGCTGCACCACCGCGTGTGTCTCCATCAAGCTTAGTTAACACAACACCGGTTAAACCGAGCTGTTCATTAAAGCTTTTGGCAACATTTACAGCGTCCTGACCGGTCATTGAATCGACGACCAGGAAGATTTCTTCCGGATTGGCGATTTCTTTCACGTTGGTCAGTTCATCCATCAGTTCATGGTCAATATGCAAGCGGCCCGCCGTATCCAAAATGACATAGTCATAATGTTCTTCCTTGGCTTTTTCAATAGCCTGTTTAGCTATTTCTACAGGGCTGACCTGATCACCAAGAGAGAAAACAGGCATGTCAAGCTGTTTGCCGAGCGTTTCCAGCTGTTTAATTGCGGCTGGGCGGTAAATATCGGCAGCAACCAGCATCGGTTTGCGATTATGCTTTTTGCGCAGCAGATTCGCAAGCTTACCGCTTGTTGTCGTTTTACCGGCACCTTGGAGACCGACCATCATAATAACAGTCGGCGGCCTTTTTGCGACGGCGATTTTGCTCTCTTCGCCGCCCATCAGCTCAGTCAGTTCCTCTTTAACAACTTTAATGACCTGCTGGCCGGGCGTCAGACTTTTCATGACGTCTTGGCCTACAGCGCGTTCACTTACTTTTTTGACAAAATCCTTGACTACTTTAAAGTTAACGTCAGCCTCAAGCAACGCAAGACGAACCTCACGCATCATATCTTTTACATCTTGTTCGCTGACTTTCCCTTTTCCGCGGATTTTAGAAATCGTCTGCTGCAGTCGGTCGGCTAATCCTTCAAATGCCATAGTTTGCCGCCTCCTAATCTAATTTCTCAAGCGCTTCAATCAGAGCTGTAATTTCTTCCTCTTCTTTTGAACCGGAAGCAAGCTCCTTCAGCTTATTAAACATCTCTTTACGCTCCTGAAACTTTTTCAAAAGGAGCAGCTTTTCTTCATATTGTTCAAGCATCGCTTCTGTTCGTTTGATGTTATCATAAACAGCTTGTCTTGAAACCTCATATTCTTCGGCTATTTCGCCTAGGGAGAAATCGTCCAAATAATAAAGCGACATATAGCTCTTCTGTTTTGAAGTCAACAACGACTGATAAAAATCAAACAGATAGTTCATTCTCGTTGTCTTTTCGAGTGACATTTGAGCTCTCCCCTTTGTTAAGTCAAATCCCTTTACGATAACTTAGTTTACACGGTTTTATTGAGACTGTCAAGTTTTTATCTTGTCAAAGCAGTGATTACCTTTTTCCAAAATAAGCTAAATACAATCCAACTTATTCCGATATTGTATATGATCCCTATTTTAAAGGAGGATTTTTTATGAAAAAAATCAGTTTTTTGTTTATGTTGTGCTTGGCAGCCGTGTTTACAATCCTTGTCCCGGTACATCAAGCAGACGCTGCTGAGGCGCCTTATAAGGCTTCGATCACAAATATCAGCACAGATGGAGGGGTTTACGGTAAAATCAATTACGGCCAAGGTCAATTTTGGCGAGTCAAGTACAATATTACAATAAGCGGCAAATTACTCGACCAAAACGGGCAGCCGGTGCCGAACGCTCCAGTACGATTTGAAGCAGATACGAAAGTCGGAAATACAACACAAACAGCATCAGGAACAACCGATGGAAACGGAGCGTTTGAAGTTCCAATGTATTTGGGGCCAGCTGCTGGGTACTACACATATTACACATCTGTTTCCGTCCATTACTATGACATCATCCCATTCAGAGTTTATTCAGGAGATTCAAGACTGGTATCCACTGATAATAGCCTTTATCATTTCGCCTATCAAGTGAGAAGATAAAAAAAGAAAAAGGCCCCAAAATGTGAGGGCCTTTTTCTTAATCGTCGGCTTTTTCCACTAAATCTGAAAAGAGTCCGTACACATACGATTCAGGATCAAATTCCTGGAGATCATCAACTTTTTCACCTAACCCGACTAGTTTAACCGGGATTTGAAGCTCGTTGCGGATCGCGAGGACGATACCGCCTTTAGCCGTACCGTCAAGCTTTGTTAATGCAATGCCGGTAACATTTGTTGCTTTAGAGAACTCTTTTGCCTGAGCCATTGCATTTTGGCCAGTTGTGGCATCAAGGGCAAGCAGTACCTCATGCGGCGCTTCAGGCACTTCTCTTTCGATGACGCGCTTCACTTTTTCAAGCTCTTTCATCAGGTTTACTTTGTTTTGGAGACGCCCTGCCGTATCACAGATTAATACATCGGCATTTCTTGCTTTCGCAGCATGTACAGCATCGTAGATGACAGCCGCAGGATCGCTTCCGGCCGTCTGCTTAATGACTGGCACTCCCGTACGCTCTCCCCATACTTCCAGCTGTTCAATGGCTCCTGCTCTAAATGTGTCTCCAGCAGCAAGTACAACAGATTTTCCTTCTTGCTTCAGTTTATGGGCAAGCTTTCCGATTGTTGTCGTTTTGCCGACTCCATTTACACCTACCAGAAGGATTACATTTAAACGCCCATCCTCTATGTTCAACTCAGAAATTTGCTCATCTCCGCTGTTATAAATCTCGACCAGTTTCTCAGAAATAACAGATTGGACTTCCATCGGATCTTGAATATTTCTGCGTTTCACTTCTTTTTTTAGCTCATCTATTAATTCCATAACGGTTGTAAAACCGACATCCGCGCTGATGAGAACCTCTTCTAGCTCTTCGAAGAAATCCTCATCCACTTTACGGTAACGGGATACAAGATCATTCACTTTGTTTTGAAAGGAGTTTCTTGTTTTTTCAAGGCCATCCTTAAACTTTTCAGATACGGAATCTGTCTGTTTGGTGATTTTCTCTTTTAATTTTTTAAAAAAGCTCATCTTTTAACCTCTTTCCTCGTTACTGAACGAATTCTTTTGTTTCTTCCAGCTTAACTGAGATTACCTTGGAAACACCGGATTCCTGCATTGTTACGCCGTATAGCACATCCGCTTCCTCCATCGTTCCTTTTCTGTGGGTAATCACGATAAACTGGGTATCTCTGCTGTATTTTTTTAAATACTGCGCAAATCGGAACACATTCGCTTCGTCAAGCGCAGCCTCTACTTCGTCAAGGACGCAAAACGGCACAGGACGAACCTTTAAGATTGAGAATAAGAGCGCTATTGCAGTAAGCGCACGCTCTCCGCCTGACAGAAGGTTTAAGTTTTGCAGTTTTTTCCCCGGCGGCTGCGCGATAATCTCGACTCCTGAGTGAAGCAGATCGTTAGGATCAGTGAGCCTAAGTTCAGCGCGCCCTCCTCCGAATAAGGAGCGGAAGACTTGATCAAAGTGTGAGCGGATTTGGACGAATGTGTCGTTAAAGCGTTTCGTCATTTCTTCATCCATTTCTTCAATCACTTGGAACAGGGTATTTTTCGCTTCTGTCAAATCTTCTTTTTGTTCTGACAGAAACTTATACCGTTCGTTGACTCTCTCAAACTCGTCTATGCTTCCGAGGTTTACGGTACCCAGCTCTTCGATTGCGAGTTTAATCAGCTTCACGCGCTTTCTTGCTTCCTCTGGATCAGTTTCAAGCTGATATTTCTCTTTTGCCCCCTCAAAGGACAGGCTGTATTCCTCCCGTAAGTACTGGAGTAAATTATCAAGCTCAACTTCCATTCGGCCGAGTTTGACTTCTTCGTCTTTTAAGAGCGTTGTTTTTTGTTTGTACAGGCGTTTCATTTCTTTCAGCTCACGCTCATATGTATCAAGCCCATGCTGAAGCTTGATACGCTGATCGCGTCTTAACGCAATGAGTTCGATCGTTTTCGTTTTGTCATTCAATTTATGTTTTGCGGCCTCTTCAAGCTTTTCTTCACCGCTGGTGCTTGATGACATCTCTGACGTTAAGAAGCTTAAGTCCTCTTTCGCTTCTTTTAACGCAAACTCTGTTTCTGTGAGCTCTTTCTTTAATCTGGCAAGGTTGTCCTCTTCACCCTTACATGCCTGCTCTTTTTTGGCAGCTGTGATTTTCAGCTCAGTCAGCTCGTTGGAGAGAGACTCTTTTGTTGAGGATTGTGTTTGTTTTTGTTTCGTTAGTCTGTCAATATCCTCTTCAAGCTGTTTCATCTTTTCTGACACGGCAGAAAGCTCTTCTTCCAGCTTGCGTTTGCGCGTTTTCTTCTCTTCATCACTTTCTGACAGAGCAGATTTTTCTTGATCATAGAGCTCTAAATGGGTGTTGATATTTTTCTCAGCAACTTGAAGCTCGTACAGCTGCCCTTTTACATCCTGCTGCTTTAATCTTAAGCCTTCTCCGGTCTCTCTTAAGTCAGCCAGTTTTTTCTCCATATCCTGAATGGATTGCTTAAGGGTTTTGACTTCTTGTTCAAGCAGTGCTGTTTTCTCTTCCATTTCAGCGAGCCGTTTGCTCACATCTTCAAGCTCCCTGCTTCTTCCTAGCAGCGAGTTATTTTTCTTTTTAACCGCGCCGCCCGTCATTGATCCACCCGGATTCACGACATCTCCCTCAAGGGTTACGATACGGTACCGGTGCCCGAGAAGCTTCGCTAGTTCGTTTGCTCCCTTTAAATCCTCTGCGATCAGAACGGTTCCAAGAAGGTTCTGGATGATACGCCGATACGCAGAATCAAATGTGACAAGTTCACTGGCGACCCCGAGAAATGACGAGTGCTGGGCTGCTGTTTCCGCATCCCGGCTTTGAAGCTGGCGGTCTCTAATAACAGAAAGAGGCAGAAACGTCGCCCGGCCGAAGGAATTCTGTTTTAAATATTGAATCGCTTTACGGGCAGCCTGTTCATCGTCGGTCACGACATGCTGGGCAGAAGCGCCGAGCGCAATTTCAATGGCCGTTTCATACTTCTGTTCTGTTGAGATCAGCTCAAGGACCGCTCCGCGAATTCCGCCAAGGCGCTCTTTCGCTTTCAGCACTTCTTTAACACCTTGATAAAAGCCGGAGAAATCCCCCTGCATCGTCTCAAGCATGTCCTTTTTCGATCTCGCTTGCTGAACGTATTGGTACGCCTGATACAGAGCAGATTCATTTTTTTCGTATTGGCGCTTTTTCTGCTCATATTTCGCCTGCATATCACGATATGCACCGACTTGGCTGTGAATCTCCTGCTCGAGTCGGGCAAACTCCGTTTCACATGCGGCTTTTCGCGCAGAAATATCGCGCCGTTCCTGAAGATGCTTTTCATTGTTGTCCGCAAGCCTTTGCAATACAACAGCCGATTGGGACATCTGGTCATCCAGAAGCTGGAGCTCATTGCGAATCGAAGCCTGACTGTTCAACAGTTCAAAGTAATCGCTTTTCAGCTGTTCGATTTTCTCTTCGACATTTTCATTGTGAAGACTGAGAGCCTGCTGCTTTTCTTTTACCTGAGCCCTTAACTGTTTCACCTCTGCCTGAAGTGTTTCGAAGATAGCTTCCTGCTTCGCAAGCTCTTCTTTCAGCACCGTTTCTTTTTGCTGAAACTGTACAATAGCTTCTTCAAGCTGTTCTTGGTTTTGCACAGCGTTTTTCTTGCGTTCTTTCAGGACTTCTTTACGGCCTTCAAGCTTTTCCAGCTCTTCACTCGTCACCAATAAGACCTGCTGGAGCTCATTTACTGATTCATCAAGCGCTTGAATTTTGTCGCGCGTATCCTCAATCTTTGCTTCTTTGGCAGAAATCGCAGATGATTCAGCGAGCTCTTCTTCCTTCGCGAGCTGCACTTTCTCTTTAAGAGTTGACCATTTGCCATGCAGCTCTTCGATATCATAGGCAGTCAGCGCGATTTCAACATGCTCTAGCTCTTTCTTTTTTTCCAAGTAGTCTTTCGCTATTGATGCTTGAATTTTAAGAGGTTCAACCTGTCCTTCAAGTTCATGTAATATATCTTCTACCCGGTTTAAATTGTCCTGTGTCTCAAACAGTTTATTTTCTGCTTTTTTCTTTCTTGTTTTATATTTAAGCACCCCGGCCGCTTCTTCAAAGATACTGCGGCGATCCTCCGCTTTGCTGCTCAGGATCTCTTCCACTTTCCCTTGGCTGATAATAGAAAATGCTTCTTTACCCAGACCAGAGTCCATAAATAAATCAATAATATCTTTTAAGCGGCACGGCTGATTGTTAATCAGAAACTCACTCTCGCCTGATCTGTATACACGTCTTGTGACACTGACCTCATGGAAGTCAATCGGCAAGAAATGATCATCATTATCAAGAGTAAGCGTAACTTCAGCTAGATTTAATCGCTTTCTCGAATCACTGCCGGCAAAAATGATGTCTTCCATTTTTCCGCCGCGAAGAGACCGTGCCGATTGTTCACCGAGAACCCAGCGAATGGCATCTGTGATGTTGCTTTTTCCGCTTCCATTTGGGCCGACAACCGCTGTCACGCCTTTTACAAAATCTACGGAAATCCGTTCTGCAAATGATTTAAATCCTATAACGTCTAAACGTTTGAGGAACATAGCGATCCTCCTTATGTAATAAGTATTTCAATTCTATCATAAAACATGGATAAAATAAGACGGCATACATACTGAAATCCCCCTTATGATTCAGGGGGATTTTATTGTCTCGTATGGTGTTTTTGCAATTTAGCTAAAGCTTCCTGAGCAGCGTGCTGTTCGGCTTCTTTCTTTGAACGGCCGTTTCCGACTCCGAGTGGTTCACCTTTTAGAGATACGATGGCTTCAAATTCACGGTTGTGCGCAGGTCCTTTCTCGTTGGAGATTTTATACTCCAAAGAGCCTTTGCCGTCCCGCTGCACATATTCCTGCAGCTGGCTTTTGAAATCCATCACATGAGAAAAAGCACCATCGTTAATTTTAGGGAACACATAGACTTTTAAGAAACTTTCGACCGGCTCTAATCCCTGGTCAAGATACAAGGCTCCGATAAATGCCTCAAAAACATCCGCCAATAGTGCGGGACGCTTTCTTCCGCCAGTCATCTCCTCACCTTTCCCCAACAGGACAAGGTCGCCGAATGACAATTCGTGAGCCAATGAAACGAGAGACGGTTCGCATACAATCGCAGCTCTCAGCTTCGTCAAATCTCCTTCACTCATAGCCGGGTACTTGGCAAATAAGAATCTGGAGATCGTCAGTTCCAAAACAGCGTCACCTAAAAATTCAAGCCTTTCATTATCCTCATACGGCTTTTTCCGATGCTCATTCACATAAGATGAATGTGTAAATGCTTGATACAAAAGCTTTTCATTTTGAAAGTGAACCGAAATCCGTTCTTGAAACTCTTTAAACTGTTCTACTTTTTTATAGAACTTTTTTTTATCTTTATAATGTGAGTGTTTTGACATAGTAACCTCCATAGGCACATCAGGTTCACCGCGCTTCTCTGACTAAACCGGATACAGCGCGCGTAAAAGCGGCATGCTGTAATAACTGCACGAATAAAGGGCTAAAGCCCCGCGTTTCGGCGGGACTTTTAGCATCAGCTTATTGCTGGTTTTGTATGTAGTTCACAGCGTCGCCGACTGTTGCAATCTTTTCAGCATCTTCGTCAGAAATTTCCATATCAAACTCGTCTTCAAGTTCCATAACAAGCTCAACTACATCTAGGGAATCAGCACCTAAGTCTTCCTTGAAAGAAGCTTCAAGTTTGACGTCTGCTTCATCAACGCCAAGGCGATCTACGATGATTTTCGTTACACGCTCTAATGTGTCTGCCATAGCAATTCACCTCCCCTCAAGTATTATAGTGGATTCGTTTTTAAAAAACTAGAGAAACTATGATGAAATTTTTGAGAAAAAAACTTACATCACCATTCCGCCGTCAATATGAAGCGTTTGGCCAGTCATGTAACGAGCTCCCTCTGAAGCAAGGAACGTGACAACGCTGCTGACGTCACCAGGTTCGCCAAAGCGTGCGAGCGGAATTTGTTTCAGCATTTCGTCTTGAACGTCTTTTGCAAGCTTATCTGTCATATCAGTTGAGATAAATCCAGGCGCAATCGCATTTACAGTAATATTGCGGCTTGCGAGCTCTTTAGCAGAAGATTTTGTTAAACCGATCACGCCGGCTTTTGCAGCCACGTAGTTGGCTTGTCCAGGATTTCCGCTGACGCCGACGATAGACGATACGTTAATAATCCGGCCTGAACGCTGTTTCATCATTTGTCTTGTAACAGCTTTCGTGCAGTTGAAAACACCCTTCAGGTTAATGTTAATGACATCATCCCATTCATCTTCTTTCATTCTCATGATGAGATTGTCTCTTGTGATTCCGGCATTATTAACTAGAATATCAATCGTAGAAAAAACAGAAAGCGTTTCTTTTATCATGTTTTGTACATCTTCGGGATTTGATACATCCGCTTTGACAGCAATTGCTTTTCTGCCCATTGATTTGATTTCATCTACCACTTCATTTGCTTTCGCTTCATTGCCGGAGTAGTTGACGACAACGTTCGCGCCGCTTTTTGCCAGGTCAAGGGCGATTGAGCGGCCGATTCCGCGGGATGCGCCAGTGACAATAGCTGTTTTGTCATTAAGCATTTTCATTCTCCTCCTTAAGCGTTTGAATTGCCAGCTCGATCGTTTCCGGATCTGATACAGCAATTGTTTTTAAGCGTCTGTTTACTTTTTTTACAAGGCCTGAAAGCACTTTTCCGGGACCGATTTCAACAAAAGTCGTCACACCCTCTGCAATCAGCTTGTTAATGCTTTCCTCAAAACGAACCGGAGAGTAAAGCTGCTCAATGAGTTTCTCTTTGATTTCTGCTTTTTCAGTCATGACATCAGCAGAAACATTTGAGATGACCGGAACGCCAGCGTCTTTTATATCACAGGAGTCCAATACTTCTTTCAGCTTTTCAGCAGCAGGCTTCATCAGTTCGGAATGGAACGGACCGCTTACTTCAAGCGGAATGGCGCGTTTTGCACCGTTCTCTTTTGCCTGTTCAGATGCAAGCTCTACACCTTTGGCTGTTCCGGAAATAACGATTTGTCCAGGACAGTTGAGATTTGCAAGCTGTACAAGGTGGCCTTCCTCCGTGACTTTATCGGTTACTTGCTTTAATGCTTCGGCATCCATGCCAAGAATCGCAGCCATAGCTCCTTCGCCAGCCGGCACTGCTTCATTCATAAACTCTCCGCGTTTTCTGACGGTATAAACAGCATCTTTGAAAGATAGTGCGCCAGATGCAACCAGTGCGGAATATTCACCAAGGCTGTGTCCTGCTGTGAAATCAGGTGTAATGCCTGATTCTTTAAATTTCTCAAGAACAGCAATGCTTGTCGTCAGTAAAGCAGGCTGCGCATTGTATGTAAGTGTTAACTCTTTAGCATCACCTTCAAAAATCAGTGAGCTGAGTTTTGTTTCCAATGTTTCATCCGCTTCATCGAACAGACGCTTTGCAGCAGGCACCTGCTCATAAAGCTCTTTTCCCATGCCGATAAATTGTGATCCTTGACCCGGGAATAAAAATGCAATCTTACTCATGATGTAAAAACCTCCAGACTACTCATCTGTTTTTTCTTCTTTAACTTCTTCCTGAATGAGCGCAGCCACATTTTGGGTGACCATCTCTCTTGCTTGACGAATCGCATGAAATACAGCATTCGAATCTGAAGAGCCGTGCGCCTTGATCACAGGCGCTTTTAAGCCGAAAAGACTTGCTCCGCCATAATTCGAATACTCCATTTTCATTTTCATTTCTTTCAACTTTGGCTTCAGCACAGCTGCTGCAAGCTTTGATGTGAGATTAGACGTCATTACTTCTCTCATCATTTTAAAAATAGATAACGCAGAACCTTCCAGCGTTTTGAGTGTAACATTCCCGGTAAAGCCGTCTGTTACTACAACATCCGCCACATCATCTAAAAGGTCTCGTGCTTCCACATTTCCGATAAAATTGATGTTTGCTGTTTCTTTTAACATTTGAAACGTCTGCTTCGTCAGTTCGTTTCCTTTTTTATCTTCTGTTCCGACATTTAAAAGCCCGACTCTCGGTGAAGTGACACCGCGCACTTGCTGAGAATAAACAGAACCCATGATGGCGTATTGAACAAGGTGCTCCGGTTTGGCATCGACATTGGCGCCGACATCAAGGAGAAGAAATCCGTCTCCTGAAACGGTCGGAAGTGTCGGGGCAAGCGCCGGGCGGTCAATCCCTTTAATTCTTCCGACGATAAACAGACCGGCTGTCATTAACGCACCGGTATTCCCTGCTGAGATGCAGGCGTCAGCTCTGTTTTCGGCAACTTCCTGCGCCATAAGGACCATAGATGAGTTCTTTTTTCTTCGCACGGCGCGGACCGGTTCATCCGTAGGCTCAATCACTTCATCTGCGTGCAGCACCGTGATGCGATCTGATGTTGTTGTTAAATGTGATTCTATCGTTGTTTTGTCACCGACAAGTGTGATATGGAGATCATCAAATGCCTCTATACCTTTTATAACTCCGTCAATAACGGCTTTGGGAGCGTGGTCTCCTCCCATTGCATCTACAGATATTCTCATGCATGCTCCACCTTTATGAATGTTTTGAACGGTACATGTCAAAATGTCCAGAAAAAACAATTTCTTCGCCGACATAGCTGTTCACTTCGACAACTGTTCTTCCTTTTTCTTTTTCGACCGCCGTCACTTTCGCTTTCGCTACGACACGTTCACCCTGCTTTACCTGTCTTGTAAAGCGGATGTCTGCACTTGCAGTCAGCGCCAGCTCGTCATCAATGACTGCAACAGCCAAGGAATTCGCCTGCGCAAATAAATGGTGGCCTCTCGCAATCTGATTCCGGCTGAACACATGCTCCTGTTTTATTTCTAAAATGGATATCGCCTGATCATCCAGCTCAAGGTCAATAATCTCTCCGATAACTTCATCAAGTGACAGGGATTTCACTTCATCTTCAAGTGTTTTCTCTGCCACGTTCTTAATTCTTTCTCTCAGCTCCGGTATGGAAAGCTCTAAGCGGTCCAAACGTATCGTCTGGATACTCACCCCAAATTTACCCGCTAATTCTTCATCTGTAATAAAGGGGGTTACTTGAATCGTCTGCTGAAGTAATTCCTGGCGTTCTCTCTTATTTCTTCTCATATCTAAACACCATCCGGACAATTAAGACTAGGTACTAATAGTAGTATATAATTTCATAGATTGGAATGCAACGATTGTTTCTGACTGAACACCAAAAACTTCTGGTGCTCAGCTTAATTTTTCCCCGTCCATTACTCCGCTCTTCAGCAATTGCTCTCTCAGCACACCATATTCCGGCTCCTTCCAGAACGCATCAGAAGCCACAAGATTCGCAGCATCCTGCCTTGCCGTTTCAAGTGCTCTGTAATCATGAACCATGTCCGCCACCTTGAATTCAGGCATTCCGCTTTGTTTTTTCCCGAAGAAATCTCCCGGGCCTCTCAGTTCCAGATCCTTTTCAGACAACTCGAAGCCATCATTGGTCTCGGACATGATTCTCATCCGTTCTTTCCCTGTTTCTGATTTAGGATCGGCCATCAGAATACAGAAAGACTGGTGCTCGCCCCGTCCGACACGGCCGCGCAGCTGGTGAAGCTGTGACAGCCCAAAACGGTCGGCGTCATAAATCACCATGATGGTTGCATTCGGAACATTCACGCCAACCTCCACCACAGTGGTTGATACGAGAATTTGACACTGATTTGCGCTGAATTCTCTCATGACCTGATCTTTTTCATCGGAATGCAGCTTTCCGTGCATAAGGCCGACGTTCCATTTCCCCCGGAAAATCTCAGAAAGCATATTGTACACGTCAATGGCGTTTTGCACATCAAGCTTGTCTGATTCTTCAATCAGCGGGCAGATGATATAAGCCTGTCTGCCCTGCTTTAATTCTTTTTCGACAAATGCCAAAATACGGTCCAGCATATCATGCTTTACCCAATAGGTTTCGATTTGTTTTCGTCCCGCCGGCATTTCATCTATGACAGATACATCCATTTCTCCGAACACTGTGATGGCTAACGTTCTTGGGATTGGAGTGGCTGTCATAAAGAGAACATCGGGATCCTGCCCTTTGTTCCGAAGCTTTTTACGCTGCTCAACTCCAAATCGATGCTGCTCATCTGTAATGACAAGACTTAACGCCTTAAACTCCACCTCATCCTGAATTAAAGCGTGGGTTCCTACAAGAATATCAATCTCTCCCGCCTCAAGACGTTCAAGCAGTTCTTTTCGCCGCTTCCCTTTAACAGAGCTTGTCAAAAGGGCGACACTGACATCCCACTTTTCAAATAGTGAAACGAGCGAATCCGCATGCTGTTCCGCCAGAATTTCTGTCGGTACCATGAGCGCTCCCTGATATCCGGATAGGATCGCGGCATACAGCGCAATGGCGGCGACTGCCGTTTTTCCTGATCCAACGTCCCCTTGAAGAAGACGGTTCATTCTGTATGAAGAAGACATGTCTGCTGTTATTTCGCGAAGCACGCGCGACTGGGCGTTTGTGAGGGGAAACGGGAGGCTTTTGATAAATCTCATGAGTTCTTCGTTTGAAAAACGCTGCCGTATCCCTTGTGTCTGCTCTCTTTCCGCCTTTCGGAACGCCTGCATTTTCAACTGAAACAACAAAAATTCTTCGTAAACAAACCGGCGTCTGGCAAGCTTTAACGCTTCTCTTGTTTCAGGCTGGTGCATTGCTTTTAACGCCTGCTGATAGTCCGGCAGCTTATAGCGTGTTTTTAGCTTTTCCGGAAGAGGATCTAAAAGTGCATCTGCATATTGAGTCAGCGCCTGCTGAATAAAGCGTCTCATCATTTTGACGGTAACATTTTCTTTCACAGAATACACTGGTTCAATGCTCTTATCCTCTTGGTGCGGACCGTTCTTCAACTCCTGAACAGAGATGGTTTGGCGGTGCTTGTCCCATTTACCGGAGACCGTCACGACAGAACCCAGAGAAAGCTTTTTCTTCAAATAAGGCCGGTTGAAACATACGGCTGTAACTAAATAGTGGCCGACGAGAACCCTAAATGTCAGCCTGTTTCGTTTCTTTCCGTAATAGGTAAGAGAAGGCTCTGAATGAACCTTCCCTTCGACTGTAACTCTTTCATCATGCTTTACTTCTTCTAAATCCCTCAGCTCGTAGTCATCATAGCGATAAGGGAAATAATTCAGAAGATCAGAAATGTCATAAATACCGAGTTCATTCAATGTTTTTTCTGTTTCCGGCCCAATACCCTTAATGTTAGCTATACTAGTTTGCTGATGTTGTTTCACTTGAACCTAGCGCTCCTCCGAAAATTTTTTTCTCTAATTCTCTTCCTGTCGGTGTTGCTGCCAAACCGCCCTGGCCTGTTTCTCTAAGTGCAGTAGGCATCGTCTGGCCAATTTTATACATGGCATCGATAACCTCATCACATGGAATGCGGCTTGTAATGCCTGCCAATGCCATATCAGCAGCAATCATCGCATTTGACGCGCCCATTGCATTCCGTTTCACGCAAGGTACTTCAACAAGCCCCGCAACAGGATCGCACACTAGGCCGAGCATATTTTTTAATGTAATGGCCATGGCCTCCGCGCTTTGTTCGGGTGTTCCCCCTGCCATTTCAACAATCGCCGCAGCTGCCATGCCTGAGGCTGATCCAACCTCTGCCTGACATCCTCCGGCGGCGCCGGAAATACTTGCGTTATTAGCCACGACAAATCCGAAAGCACCGGCTGTAAATAAAAAGCGGATCATTTGTTCTCTTGTTGGGTTCAGCTTTTCTTTTACAGCAAATAACGTGCCAGGCACCACACCGGCAGAACCTGCAGTCGGTGTCGCACAGATCGTTCCCATGGCTGCATTTACTTCATTTGTTGCAACAGCTTTCGATACAGCATCCAAAATTAGCGGGCCAGACAGGCTTTTACCTGATCGAATGTAGGCCTGTAATTTAACGGCGTCACCGCCTGTTAAGCCCGTTTGGCTCGTAACTCCCTCGAGTCCTTTCTGAACCGCAGCTTCCATAACAGTCAGATTGTGATCCATCTGCTGAAAAATCTCTTCTTTTGTTTTTTCTGTTACTTCCATCTCTTGTGCGATCATTACATCAGAGATGGATATTTGCTTTTCTTTAGTAATCTCAATTAATTCCTTTACATTACGAAACATAGCTGGCTCCTCCTGACCTTTCGCTAGTCAGCAATCTTTGTCACTTGAATAATATTCGGCAGTTTCGACAGCTCGTCGAGAACGTGGTCGTCAATATTTTGATCGACCTCTATTGTCATCAGCGCGAGCTGGCCGATATCCTTTCGGGCTACTTCCATATGTCCTACGTTGATTGAAAATTTCGCCAGAACATTGGCAACACCGGCAATTGTGCCAAACTTGTCATTATGAACAACTAATATGGCCGGGTGATTTGCTGACAGCCGGAGTTCAAAACCATTTAATTCTGTGATTTCAATCTTTCCTCCGCCAATCGAAATACCCGTCAGCTCAAGCTCTCCCTTTTCATCAGAAATGGTGATTTTGGCTGTGTTCGGATGGACTGGGACAGCGTCTTCAACCCTAAACTCTATATCAATTCCTTTATCTTCTGCAATTTGTATAGCGGTTTTAATCCGTTCGTCGAATGTATCAAAATCAAGCAATCCGCCGATAATCGCGACATCTGTGCCGTGGCCTTTATACGTTTCCGCAAAAGAGCCGTAAAAGGATACAATGATGCACTCAGGCTCTCTGCCAAATAAACTTCTGGCCACTCTCCCGATTCTCGCCGCTCCCGCGGTATGCGAGCTGGACGGACCGATCATCACCGGGCCGATAATATCAAAAACGCTTCTGTATTTCATGCTATTCCTCCTTATGAACCAGAGCTTATAAGCGCTTTGCTTCTAGACTAATTGATCAGATATAAATTGGCAAGCGGGCGCGTTACAGCGCTGCCGCACTTAAAAGCAGACATAAGAATAGAAGGGCAAATTGCCCTTCTATTCTGCAGAAACTATATATGAATACAGCGGCTGTTTTCCGTTGTGGATCTCAACCTCAATCTCCTCGTACTTTTCACTAAGAAACGCTTCAAGCTCCTCAGCTTCTTCCTGAGACGCATCCTCACCATATAGGATGGTGACAATTTCGTCGTCTTCTCCGATCATTTCTGACAACAGCATTTTCGCGGCTGACAGCTGATCTTCAGCAGTGCCGATAATCGTTCCATTCAGAATCCCCATAAAGTCGCCTTTTTTAATGTCTTTGCCGTCAATGTGAGTATCTCTGACTGAATACGTCACCTGCCCGCTTTTTACTTGCTGAATGGCGCTGAGCATATTGCCTTCGTTCGCTTCAGCTTCTTGATCCGGATTAAATGCCAGCAGGGCTGACATCCCTTGCGGAACCGTTTTGGACGGTATGACAAAAACCTGTTCATCCATTACGCTGGCCGCTTGATTAGCCGCCATGATAATGTTGGAGTTATTTGGTAAGATAAACACCGTTTCTGCATTTAGAGATTTCACAGCCTCGACAATATCCTCAGTGCTCGGGTTCATAGTCTGTCCGCCTTCAATTACAACAGAAGCGCCGATGCTTTTGAATAAGTCAGAAATGCCTTCTCCCATCGCCACAGTTACAATGCCATACGGCTGCTTTGCCGGCGGTTTTTCGTTGTCAGCAGGCTTGCTTTCTTGACTGATGATGGAGGTATGCTGTTCTCTCATATTTTCTATTTTAATTTTGATTAATTCACCGTAATGCTGGGCATAGTTTAATACATTTCCCGGCTCTTCAGCATGAATATGCACCTTCGCCAGTGATTCATCCGCAATAACTAACAGAGAATCACCAAACTGGCTGAGGTCTTGTCTGAACGTACCTTCGTCGAATTCTCGTTTTGTCTGATCGAGCCTTACCATCACTTCGGTACAAAAACCAAATTCAATATCTTCGGTATTCATCAGGCTTTGCGCACTCTTATGATGCTCTGCGCTGACCATGTCATCAAGTGACGGAAGAACAGCTTTCTGAGGCACAGTTTCACCTTTTAATGAAGCAAGGAAACCTTCATACACACAAAGCAGGCCTTTGCCGCCGCTGTCGACGACTCCTACTTCCTTCAGGACAGGAAGCAATTCAGGGGTCCGGTTTAAAGACGCCTCTGCTTCTTCTGTCACTGCAGTCATTAGCATTGTGATATCGGTTTCTTTTTCTGCCAGGGTTATCGCTTTTTTCGCAGCGTCTTTTGCAACTGTTAAAATGGTGCCCTCTACAGGTTTCATGACAGCTTTATACGCCATATCAACACCTGCTTGCAGCGCAGCAGCAAACTCCAGTGCATTAATTTCTTTTTTTGTTTCAATGCTTTTACTGAATCCACGGAACAATTGGGACAGGATCACTCCTGAATTTCCGCGTGCTCCCATGAGCAGTCCTTTAGATAACGCGGAGCCCACCTTCCCGATATCATCCGTATTCATTTGCTCCACTTCTCTAGCTCCGGAAGTCATCGACAGATTCATGTTTGTTCCAGTATCGCCGTCCGGCACCGGAAACACGTTCAGCGCATCAACCGCACTCGCATTTTGAGACAGATTCTGCGCTCCCGCAAGAATCATCTCGGCAAAGGTTCTGCCGTCTAATGTTCTGATAGACAATCCTACTCCTCCTAACTACGGGTTCGTCACTCGGACACCTTGGACATAAATATTAACAGAGTCCACTTCCAGTCCGATGGTTTGATTTACTGTGTACTTTACTTTTGTTTGGACATTATGTGCCACTTCAGAAATTTTCGTGCCATAGCTGACAATGATATACATGTCAATATGTATCTGTTCTCCTTCTTGGCGAACTTGGACACCCCTGCTGAAATTCTCTTTCCGAAGGATTTCAGTCAGTCCGTCTTTAATCTGGTTTTTAGAGGCCATGCCGACAATGCCGTAACAATCAATCGCCGCGCCTCCTGCAACCATCGCAATGACTTCATTAGATATATCAATCTGTCCGTACTTCGTTCTTAATTCAATGGACACACTAGTTCCTCCTTCGAATGCATAGAGTTACAGCTATTCTACTATATGGTTTCCATTATGAAAAGAAAAGACCTGGCTATTGCTGCCCGTCCCTCTACATATACTATAGCGCCGCTGTTTCTGCAAGATGTCAAGTGAATTTTCTTGAAAGATGATGAAACAATAGTTGCAAACGTTTTTTAGCTGTGGTAAATTATTTAAAGTATCCATATCGAAAGCATCTAAGACCATATGAATGTTAAAAAGTAGATGTTTTGTGCAAGTGAGGAGGGAAACAAATGGCACGTAAATGCGTTATCACAGGTAAAAAAACAACAGCTGGGAATAACCGTTCTCACGCAATGAACGCTTCTAAGCGCACTTGGGGCGCGAATCTTCAAAAGGTTCGTATCCTTGTGAACGGAAAACCTAAAAAAGTATATGTATCTGCTCGAGCTTTGAAATCCGGTAAAGTTGAGCGTGTATAACAAAATGAACGCCTGCCTCGATAAGTGGCAGGCGTTTTTATGTGGTGAAAGAGGGCTTTGAACCCCTGGGCATTAATCTTTTCTAAATGAGCCCAGCATCGCCCGGACAATTCCTCCTAAAAACTTCGGCAATTTAATGGTGTAAAATTTCATTTTTGTCCCCTCCTATAACGTCCCGTAACCGCCTGTTCATTGATTTCAGCAAATGAATGAAAGCACATGCTAATCCGTGCTTCTTATCATTATTAATATGCCTTTTGCAAACGAAAAAGTACCTCGTGAATGAATGAGTTCGTTACTAATACATAGTGTTGAACCGAGCATAATATGACACTTATTTAGCGGATATTTAAAACCAGTCAGGGTCAGCTCATGTATTTCTTCGGAAAACGGTATGAAGGAGATATATCGCTTGTTTTCATCCTTCTCAATATCATATTCACCGGGAGGGAACATTTGAATATGATTTTGTTTGTCTATCAGCCTAATTTTTATATTCGTTTTTACACCTCTGTACAGAAGCTGAATGTTGCCTAAAAAATGATCAGCTCTGCCGCCTGTAATGCCGAAGATCTGAATGATATCCGGCTGTTTTTCCAGCGCCCAATCAAGGGCGAGGTCTAAATCTGTTTGATCTTTTTCTGCTTGATACACATGGAGTGCGGGAGCGGCTTTTTGAATTCGGAGACGTTCTTGCTCTGTTATGCTGTCAAAATCTCCAAAGGCTTCATCAGGAATGATCCCGGCATCTAAAAGAGTGACGGTGCCTTTGTCAACACCGATCCAAAGGATGTGCTCAGCCATATAGCCGGTTAGTTCAGGAATGAGATCTTTAGGGCCTCCCGCAACGATATTGATTGTTTTCATCTCTGATTCCTTTCTCTGCATACAGGAAAAAGAGCTTAGGCTCTGTACGCCCAGCTCTTTTTTTGCTGCTTATTTACTTCCTCTGATTTCAGAAATTGCTTTTTTGCGGTCGGACTGGCCATAAACAGCTGAACCGGCAACGAGTAAATTTGCACCCGCTTCAATAACTAACGGAGCAGTTTCCTTGTTGACGCCGCCGTCTACTTCAATTAACAGATCTTTTTTTCCTCTTTCATCCGCCATTCGCTTAACCTCTTTGATTTTAGGAAGGACGGAATGAATAAATTTCTGCCCCCCAAATCCTGGGTTCACCGTCATTAAAAGAACAAGATCAAGGTCGTCGAAAACATGCTCGATGACTTGTACAGGCGTATGCGGGTTTAGAACAACACCGGCCTTTACACCCTGCTCTTTAATAAGCTGGATGGTACGGTGCAGGTGCGGACATGCCTCAGCATGCACAGACAGGATATCTGCGCCCGCTTTTGCGAAAGCTGGGATGTAACGATCCGGCTCTTCTATCATTAAATGAACATCAAGCGGCAGATCTGTTACCGGACGGACAGCTTCTACAATCAGCGGACCGATCGTGATATTCGGGACAAAATGGCCGTCCATGACATCAATATGAATACAATCGGCTCCGCCCTTTTCTACATCTTTAATCTCATTGCCTAAAGCGGCAAAATCAGCGGAAAGAATAGATGGTGCAACCTTTATCATTATGCTAATACCTCGGCTTTCTGTCTTTAATCTCCGTCATAAATTCAACATAATGGTCATAGCGGTACTGCTTTAATTCCCCGTCTTCAACGGCTTGTTTCACCGCACATTTCGGCTCTTTTAGGTGTAAACAGCCTCTAAATTTGCATGAAGAGCTTTTTTCTCTAATATCAGGGAAGGTATAGCCAAGCTCTTCTTCCTCAATGTCTGTAAATTCAAGCGAGCTGAATCCCGGAGTATCCGCAACCAAGCCTCCGGACGTGTGAATCAGCTCCACGTGGCGAGTTGTGTGTTTCCCGCGGCCCAAATGCTCAGAAATCTCGTTTGTTTTTAAACCGAGCTCCGGACTAATCGCGTTGAGGAGCGAGGATTTTCCAACACCGGACTGACCTGCAAATACCGTTGTTTTGTCCTGAAAATGCGGGATGATATCCGCTAAACTGTCTTGGTCCTTAGAGGAGGTGAGATACACGTCATAACCAATATTCCGGTAGTCTTCTGCATAGGCTTGAATCGCATCTTGTGTATCTTGATCTTCAATCAGATCCATTTTTGTAATGCATATAATCGGCTGAATATCATTGGCCTCAACGAGAACCAAGAAGCGGTCGAGCAATGCCGTGCTGAAAGAAGGCTGAACCGCTGAGAAAACAAGGACCGCTTGATCAACGTTGCAAATTGGCGGCCTGATCAGCTCATTGGTTCTTTCTTTAATTTCTAATAGATATCCCTCTTTGTCATTTTCAGCTTGATACACAACGTAATCACCGACAAGAGGGGTAATTTTGTTCTTTCTGAAAATGCCTCTTCCTCTGCATTGTATTACTTTATCTGAATCCTCTGATTCATCCAGTACATAGTAAAAGCCGCTTAGCGCCTTAATAATTTTGCCCTCAGGCATATTTTCCCTCCTTGTTATTCATCTTTCGGATATTCAATGGTTTTGTAGCTGACGACTTTATTGTTTACCATCACTTGATAATACCCTTTTTGGCCAGGTTCAATCTTTAGTTCGATCGTCCGTTCAGTCGGCTCTTTTATCTTAAATTCTTCGTAAGAGTCAGAGATACTGTGATCTGCATCATCAATCGCGATTTGCACTTCAAGCTCGACCCCTTCATTTTCTGGCTCGTAGGGGATCTCGACCTTTTCTTTTACTGTTTTCGCAGGTTTTTTCTCAGGTCCCAGAGAGAATGTCACTTCAACTTCGTTTCCCGGCTTTACTGCCGTTCCTGCTGCTGGTTTTTGTTTGACAACCTGTCCTTCTGGAATGTCATCTGAGTATGCTTCTTTTTCGATCAGCTTCAGTCCGTTGTCTTCCAGATATCCAGACGCTGCTTCTTTACTGTAAGTTTTCAAGTCTCTAAGCGTAATGTCTTCGGGCCCGATACTGACTGTGAGTTTGATTGAATCTTCACTCGGTACAAGTTCAGTCCCTGCTGACGGATTCTGTTCAATGACAGTGCCAGCGCTTTTCTCGTCGTTCACTTCATTCACCGTTACATGTTTAAACCCTTGGTCCTTTAAGGCTTTTTTTGCCTGATCGACCGTTTGGCCTGTTACATCACCGATCTCTGTTTTAGCTTTTCCGGTGCTCTTATAAAGCGTGACCGTTGCTCCTTCTTTCACTGTCGAATCCGCTTTAGGATCCGTTTTTACCATCAGGCCTTCTTCAATTTTCTCATCTGAGATTTCCAAAACCTCTGAATCAACCTGCAAACCGTCTTTTTCCAAGAGGTCTGCCGCCTTTTCGTATTCCATTCCGGAGACATCAGGTATTTTGACATCTTCAGGCATAAAAAGCGACGGAAAAACGGTGACAGCGAGAATTCCAGCTGTGATGAAAACGATGCATATCGTGAGCAAAACCCACGGCCACTTTTTTCTTTTGCCGTTTTTCTTTGTTTTGTTGTCTTGGGCGGATGTCAATTCAGCTTCTTTTTCGCCAGCAGCTTTAGCGAGCTCTTCATCTTTAATGATAGGAATCGCTTTTGTCATTTCTTCATCTTCTTGAACCGTAAATCTCTTTTCATTGAGTCTGTCGGCATCAAAAGCTGTTTGGATATCTGCTTCCATGTCTTCAGCCGTTTCGTAGCGATGAAAAGGATCTTTGGCAGTTGCCTTTAGTATGATGTTTTCAACACTTTGGGGTACTGACGGATTCCACCTTCTCGCCGAAGGGGTTTCCGCCTGTAGATGCTTTAAGGCGATGCTGACTGCCGATTCTCCATCAAACGGGATACGGCCGGTTAAGAGCTCGAATAGAACGATTCCAAGCGCATAAATATCCGATTTTTTTGTTGCCAAACCGCCCCGCGCCTGTTCAGGTGATAGGTAATGGACTGAGCCCAGCACAGAATTTGTATGGGTGATTGTGGTCGAGCTTAGTGCTGTCGCAATTCCGAAATCCGTCACTTTGATATTTCCCATGTGGTCAATCAAAATGTTATGCGGCTTAATGTCTCTGTGAACAATCTGATTTTGATGGGCATGAGCAATGGCTGAGACAATTTGCTCCATGATGTTCAGCGCTTCTTTAGGGTGAAGCGGCCCGTTTGCTGTTATGTATTCTTTAAGCGTCATGCCCTCAACGTATTCCATGACAATATAATAAATATCATCTTCCTCGCCCAAATCGTAAATGCTGACAATATTCGGGTGATCGAGGCTTGATGCGGATTGGGCTTCTCTGCGGAAACGCCTGACAAACTCATTGTCGTTCACATAGTCAAACCGCAGGATTTTGATTGCGACTTCACGGTCTAGAATGATATCCTCAGCTAAATACACGTTGGCCATTCCCCCGCCGCCTATAACGCGGAGAATTTGGTAACGCCCGCTGATCCGCTTGCCGATTAGCACTGATCTTCACCCTCTTCAACATGTAAAGCAAGCTCAAGCAAAACTGCTGTAATGTTGTCTTCCCCGCCATTCTGATTGGCTTTGTCCACAAGCAGGTTTACTTTTTCCTGAGGAGCTGAATCGCTTTGCAGGATGTCTTTTAACTCAGTGCCTTCCACTTTATTCGTCAGTCCGTCAGAACATAGAAGCAGTTTGTCCCCGGCTTCAATGTCAAAGGAACGTGTGTCAATGCTGACTGACTGGTCTGTTCCGAGTGCCTTCGTCAACACATTTTTTCGCGGATGATGTTCGGCGTCTTCTCTGGAAATCTCTCCAGTGCGAACCAGTTCATTTACAAGCGAATGATCTTCTGTCACCTGAATGAAATCATCGTCCTGAAGCAAATAGCATCTGCTGTCACCTATATGAGCAACAGAAACCGTTTTCCCCGTAAAAAGCGCACATACAATCGTCGTCCCCATGCCTTGGCATTCTTCATGGGCTTGGGCATGATCGTATATTTTGCTGTTTACCGCAAGAATCTGTTCAATGAGCCATTCTTCACATTCCGAAGGCGCAACTGGAATCGCCTCTGCTTCATTCCATTTCTCCCCCATGGCTTTCACAGCCATCTTGCTTGCAACATCTCCAGCAAGATGGCCGCCCATGCCATCAGCGACAACCGCTAATACAAATTGATCTTTCCCCTTGAATATCCCCGCATCATCTTCATTATGCTGGCGGATTTTTCCTGTATCTGTTTTTAAGGCTGTTAACAACCCTCATCACCTCGTCTCGTCTTGACGCTCCTTCGCGCGAAGCTGACCGCAGGCTGCGTCAATGTCATGGCCTTGCTCTCTTCGGATTGTGACATTTACTCCGCGGGATTTCAGCGTTTTCTCAAAAGCAAAAATCTGATCACGCGGTGTACGCACATAGTCCCGTTCAGGCACGTAGTTTACCGGAATCAAGTTCACGTGGCATTTAATTCCTTCCAATAAGTCAGCAAGCTCTTCAGCGTGCTCAACCTGGTCGTTTACGCCTCCGAACAGCCCGTATTCAAAACTGATACGGCGTCCCGTTTTGTTAATATAATATTTAACGGCTTCCATTAACTCAGGCAGCTTGTATGCTCTGTTAATCGGCATCAAACGGCTTCTGATTTCTGTATTCGGGGCGTGCAGAGAAATCGCAAAGTTAATCTGCATTTGCTGATCAGCGAATTCGTAAATTTTCGGGATGATTCCACTTGTAGAAACCGTAATATGGCGAGCGCCAATATTCAGGCCCTTGTCATGGTTAATGATTTTCAAGAAAGCGAGCATTTCATTAAAGTTATCAAAAGGTTCACCGATTCCCATGATCACGACAGAGCTGACACGTTCATCCGTTTCATCCAGAGCTTTTTGAACTTTGAGTACTTGAGCGACAATTTCACCCGCTTCAAGGTTTCGTTTCAAACCCCCGAGCGTTGACGCGCAGAATGTACAGCCAATACGGCAGCCGACTTGTGTCGTTACACATACAGAATTGCCATACTCGTGTCTCATTAAAACGGTTTCGATTGTATAACCGTCATGAAGCTCGAACAAAAACTTCATCGTACCGTCTTGGGAGGTTTGCTTAACAGCCGTTTTCAGCGTTGTTAACACAAAATAAGTGCTTAATTTCTCACGCAGATCCTTTGACAGGTTTGTCATTTCTTCAAAAGAAGATACGCGTTTTTCATATAGCCATTCAAAGATCTGTGCCGCGCGGAACGGTTTCTCTCCGTTGTCTGTCAGCCATTGTTTGATTTCATCTAATTCAAAAGAATAAATAGACGGACGCTCTGTCCGCAATTCTTTTCTTGCTGTTGTTTTTTTAAGTTCTGCCATTGTTATCCCTTCTTTCTCATGCTGCAAATAAAGAAACCATCTGTTCCGAAATAATGAGGAAGGATTTGCAGCCTTCCATCCCGAACAAAGGGTCTCACCTTTTCGGGCAGCCGCTTTTCAAGAGACAAATCGGGTTCAAAATCAGGATGTTCTTGTATAAACGCATGTATTACTTCATCATTTTCTGTCCGGTCCATTGTACACGTACTGTAGACAAGAGTGCCACCTTTTTTTACTAATGGTGCGATTTCCCTCAAGATCGACAGCTGGATTTCAGCAAGCCGTGCGTTGTCGTCAGGCTTTTTCGTGTATTTCATGTCCGGCTTTCTTCGGATCACGCCAAAACCTGAGCACGGGGCATCGACCAATATCCGGTCAAATTGTCCATTTTCAAACGTTTCTCCTGCTTGTCTCGCATCCATTGTTTTCGCGTCAATGATTGTAAGGCCAAGCCGGTCTGCCGCTTCTTTAATCAGCTTCACTTTATGTTTGTGAAGATCAAGCGATGTAACGCTTCCCTTGTTCTCCATTAATTCTCCGATATGAGCTGACTTTCCGCCGGGCGCAGCACACGCGTCAAGCACCGTTTCACCGGGCTTAGGATCAAGGGCACGGGCGACGAGCATGGAGCTCTCATCCTGGATGGAAACTTCACCGTTTTGGAAGAAATGAGTTCCAGCGATTGACCCCTTTAAGAGCTTCACCGCGTCTTGTGCGAGGTCGCCATTTTCAACTTCGATTCCCTCAGCAGCCATTTGATCAAGCAAATCCGCTCTATCTGCTTTCATTTGATTGACACGCAGTGTCTGCCTCGGCGGAATGAGATGGATGCGGCAAATCTTTTCAGCCGCATCAAATCCATACGCATCCGTCCACTCTTTTACAAGCCATTCCGGATGACTTGTCTCTGTCGCCAACCGGCGGACAGGATCTTCGATGGCGTCAAAGGTTGGAACACCTTCGCGCTGTATGGAACGAAGCACACCGTTGACAAATGAAGCAATGCCCTTGTGTCCGCGGATTTTAGCAATCTCGACCGCTTCATGAATAGCAGCCCTGTCTGGAATTTTCTCCAGATACTCCATTTGATATAAGGATAGGCGAAGAAGCTGAATCACCCACGGCTTTACTTTTTGAGGCTTATTAATAAACGGTTTGAGCATATAATCAAGCGCGATTTTGTTTTGCAATGTCCCGTAGACAAGTTCAGTCAAAAGCCCTCTGTCCTGATCACTCAGTTCATTTGATTTAATGACCGATTTCAGGAGCAGGTTGCTGTATGCCTGGTTTTGTTCTAGTTTGATCAGCGCCTCAAGGGCGATATCACGAACACTATTTTTTTTCATTGTTTACTCCTAACTTTTCACCAGCTTCAACATGAGCGCCGCGCACAAAATCCTCGCCTTTCATGCGTTTTTTGCCGGCTGGCTGAAGTTCGGTTAATAACAGGGCCGTATCGTTACCTGTGGCAACGATAATCCCTTCCTTTTCAACCGCAACGACTGTGCCGGGCTCAGCTTTTGTTGGTGCGGGTGTTTTTTTCGACGCCCACACTTTTAAGTTTTGGCCATTTAGAGTCGTATAGGCAACAGGCCAAGGATTTAACCCGCGGACCTGGTTGTAAAGCTCTTCACCCGTTCTTGACCAGTCGAGCAGCTCTTGCTCTCTTTTGATGTTAGGCGCATATGTCGCTTTCTCTTCATCCTGCTTTTCAGGTGGTATGCTGCCGGCAATGACGTTTGGAACCGTTTCAGATAATAGCTTCGCGCCAGCTACGCTTAATTTATCATGCAGCGTTCCGACATTGTCGGTTTCTTCAATGTCCACTTCCACTTTTGAGATCATATCGCCAGCATCCAATTTTTCTACCATATACATAATAGTAACCCCGGTTTTTTTCTTTCCCTGCAGAATGGAGTAATGGATCGGAGCACCGCCGCGCAATTCCGGCAAAAGAGACGCGTGAACGTTAATGCAGCCGTATTTCGGGCTGTCGAGAAGCTCCTTAGGCAAAATTTGTCCAAATGCTGCTGTTACAATAAGGTCAGGCTTTAATGCCAGCACTTTCTCAATTTCTTCTTTCAATCTCACTTTTTCCGGCTGAAGAACCGGGATGCCGTTACGCATTGCCTCTTCTTTTACCGGAGGAGGAGTTAGCACTTTTTTTCTGCCCTTCGGACGGTCCGGCTGTGTGACGACCCCCACTACTTCATAACCATCCTCTATCAGGGTTCTTAAAACAGGAACTGAAAAATCCGGCGTCCCCATAAATACGATTCTCGTCATCAAATCATCCTTCCATATCCGCTAGTTCATCTTCTGTATAGTATTTACTGATTTTAGATGTAAACAGCACACCGTCTAAGTGGTCCATTTCGTGCTGCACGGCTCTCGCTAAAAAGCCTCGCGCTTCCAGAATGAACGGTTTTCCCTGACGGTTAAACGCACGTACTTTGACATAATCAGCACGTGTGACATCACCATAGACGCCAGGAAAGCTCAGGCATCCTTCAATTCCGGTTTGCTCACCGCTTTTCTCTAAAATCTCGGGATTAACGAGATCAATTCTGCCGCTGTCATCCCCGATATCTACGACAGCCACTCTTTTTAAGATGCCGATTTGCGGCGCTGCCAGTCCGACACCATCCATTTCAAGCATGGTGTCGTACATATCATCCAACAGTTTTTTTAGCTTTTTATCAAAAACAGTCACGCTTTCCGTCGGTGTTTCCAAAACCTCCGCTGGATGTGTGACGATCTTTTTTACTGCCAATTTGTTACCCTCCAAGACGTGAGATCTTACATCATCATATAAGGATTCATATCAATTGAAATCATTACATGCTTTTGTTCAATTTCTCGTTTATAATGTTCCAGTATCTTCTTCAATAAAGCGGATAACTGGGTTTCCTGTTTGTATTTTATCACGCATTGATAGCGATATCTATCTTTGATCCTGGCTATCGGCGACGCGCTTGGCCCGAGAATTTTCGTGTCAGCTCCGCAGTTTGCTTTCAAAAAGTGAGCGATTTTTTCAGCCGTAACAGCTGCTTTCGCTACTTCTTCATGAGAAACAGTCACAAGAGCCAAATAGTAATAAGGCGGATAGGATTGCTCTCTCCTGTGAGCCATTTCATGCTGATAGAACGTTTCATAATCGTGCGTCTTCGTCAGCTGGATGCTGTAATGGGACGGTGTGTACGTTTGAATGATGACATGGCCGGGTTTTTCATGCCTGCCTGCCCGGCCGCTGACTTGCGTTAACAGCTGAAATGTTTTTTCGGCCGATCTGAAATCAGGAATATGGAGTGTTGTATCAGCACTTAACACTCCGACAAGTGTGACATTCGGAAAATCAAGCCCTTTCGCAATCATTTGCGTTCCGAGAAGAATATCCGCTTTTCCTTCTCCGAAAGCTGACAATAATTTTTCATGGGCGCCTTTCCTTGAAGTCGTATCAACATCCATTCGAATCACTCTCGCATTTGGCAGCACTTTTGTCAGCTCTTCCTCCACACGCTGTGTCCCCGTCCCGAAAAAGCGGATATGCTCGCTTGCACATTCTGGACAAGTATGCGGGACAGGCTCTTCATGTCCGCAATAATGGCATTTCAGCCTTTGGCCATAACGATGATACGTCATGGAAATGTCGCAGTGCGGGCATTGCGGGACATATCCGCAATCCCTGCACATCACAAAGGAAGAATAGCCCCTTTTATTTAAAAACAGCACAGCCTGCTCGCCCTTGGCAATCGTTTCTTCAAGCTTTTCCATCAATTCAACTGAAAACATTGAGCGATTGCCGCTTCTGAGCTCCTCTCTCATATCAACAAGCGAAACCTCAGGCATCACCTGATGGTTAACGCGGTGCTTCAGCGAAAGAAGCTCGTACACACCCTTTTGCGCCCGTGCATATGACTCTAATGTCGGCGTAGCGCTGCCCAGCACAACAGGACAGCTGTGATGCTCAGCCCGCTTGATCGCCACCTCTTTCGCATGATAGCGCGGCATTTCTTCTTGTTTATAAGAGGACTCATGCTCTTCATCGATGATAATCATTCCGAGATTTTCAAACGGTGCAAAAATAGCCGATCTGGCGCCGACGACAAGCCGGACTTCCTTCCGGTGGATTTTACGCCACTCATCATATTTTTCCCCTGTGGATAATCCGCTGTGCATGACTGCCACCTGAGAGCCGAAACGGCCCTTGAAGCGATTGACCATCTGTGGCGTCAGCGAGATTTCCGGCACGAGGACGATGGCTTCTTTTCCTTTCGCCAGTACTTTCTCAATTGATTGCAGATAAATTTCTGTTTTTCCGCTGCCTGTTACGCCGTGAAGAAGGAACACTTTATGTTCATCGTTGTCCAACGTCTGGCGTATTGGCTGAAAGGCAGCGCTCTGTTCGTCTGTCAGCGGGAGCGGCTCTGTTTTTTTGAACATTTTGTCCTGATAGGGATCTCTGTAAACCTCTTCATAGCTTTCCTTCAAAAGCCCCTTTTGGATAAGGGTTTTGATGGTCGCAGAGCTCGCGTCCGTTTTTTTGCACAAATCCGCTGCAGGGATTTTCACCCCTTCCGGCTCAGCGATGAAAAAGTGAAGAATCGCCTGCTGCTTGGCTGCTTGGCGAGATAATCCCTCAGCCTGCTTGCTAAGCTCTTCTTTACTGGCATTTGCCTGAATATGCCTGACCATTTTTTTATTGGTTTTTTGCGCAACTTTATACGTCACATCAATGCTGCCTTTTTGAACATGCTTTTGAATCAGTTTCAGCGTATCGTGATCGGGTATATCCGAATATAGAAGAGTCTTTGTTTCAGAAAACAGCCGTTCCACTTGCGGTGGTAGATCGGCACCGTGTGCGATCTTTAATTCTTTTTCATATTTCGCCTTTAATGCGGCAGGTAGCATCGCTTGAAGCGCCGTTATTTTAAAAGACAGCGTTTTGTCGGACAGCCATGATGACAAATTCATAAGCTCCTCTGTCAAAACAGGTGTAAGATCTAATAAATCCTCTACCTCCTTGACAGATTTCCCCGAGAGATCAGATGCTTCTTTCACAGCTGTCACAAACCCTTGAATTTTACGGGGACCAAACGGGACAATGACTCGCATGCCCGTTTTGATCATGCCTTTGAGATGGTCTGGGATTTTGTAATCAAAAGGCCTGTCTATATTTTTGGTGCTGACATCAACGATGACTTCGGCAAAATTCATGAGTGCTCTCCGGTTTGTTTTGAGAGGGCTGCGATTTCCTGAAGGATTTCAAAAGAAACATCAAGCTTCGACATGATCGGAAGCTTGCGTTTGCGCCCGTCTTTGAAAAAAATTGTTACGATATTCGTATCAGCACCAAAACCGGCCCCATTTGCTTTCACATCATTTGCCACTATCATATCAAGATTTTTGGCAGCGAGCTTTTTACGGGCATAGTGTTCAACGTCTTGTGTTTCAGCTGCAAATCCGATCAACAGCTGCTGCTTCTTTCTCTCGCCTAATTCTTTTAAAATATCGACCGTTCTTTCCAGTTCCAGGGTCATACCGCCGTCTTGTTTTTTCATTTTATGGTCAAATACTGTTTTCGGCGTAAAATCGGCTACCGCAGCTGTTTTGATGACAATATCACTCGAGTCATACACGGAGAGCACCGCTTCGCGCATATCCGCAGCCGATTGAACAGGGATAAACTGAGCAAGGCCTTTCGGCTGATCCAGCGAAACAGGGCCAGAGATTAAAGTTACACGTGCGCCGAGCTGGACAGCCGCCTCCGCTAATGCGTATCCCATCTTGCCCGTTGATTTATTGGTGAAAAATCGAACAGGATCAATCGCTTCCCGTGTCGGGCCAGCTGTAATGACCACATGTTTGCCTTCTAAAGGAGCGATTTTTTCTTCAGCAAAATGCTTTTCGGCTAGCTTCACGATATTTTCAGGCTCTTCCAATCTGCCTTTTCCTACGTAACCGCATGCTAAATAACCCTCGCTCGGCTCAATAAAACGATAGCCATCCTGATAAAGAACAGAGATATTTCGTTTAACTGCCGGATGGTCATACATGTGAACATTCATCGCCGGCGCGATCCACACGGGAGCCGTTGCTGCTAACAATGTTGTCGTCAGCATATCATCAGCGATACCGTTTGCCAGTTTTCCAATCACATTAGCCGTAGCCGGCGCCACAATAACCAAGTCGGCCCAGTCTGCGGCATCAATATGAGAAATGACGCTTGGATTTTGTTCTTTAAATGTATCTGTATAGACTTCGTGGCGGCTTAATGCCTGAAATGTCAGCGGTGAAACGAATCGGCAAGCTGATTCAGTCATAATCACTTTGACATTTGCTCCTGCCTGAACCAGCTTGCTCGTTAACGCACAGGCTTTATAAACAGCGATGCCCCCGCTCACGCAAAGTAACACATTTCGATTGTTAAGCAATGACTTCTCCCCCTCTGCACTTTACAAAAACCGCACGGAAAAAAATAACAACCTACATGATATAGGTTGCTACTTGTGCTACTATTCGCGGTCTTCCTTTTCAAACGAAAGCAGGCCTGCATCAATTTCTTCTAAAGCTTTGCCTACATATTTGTGTGAAATCGTATGTTCAATCATTTGGTCTTTTTTGATTTGCATTTCTCGGGCACGTCTCGCAGAAACAGTCACGAGCGTGTATTTGGAATCTAATTTATTCATTAAAGAGTCAATTGATGGATCTAACATTGGTTATTCAACCTCCAGCATTTTCTTATATCTAGGCGCAACGCGCTCGCGCTTCAAATGTTCAGCGAGAACGATTGCTTTGATTTTATCGCAAGCCGTTTCGACATTATCGTTTTCAACGACATAATCATAAGCATCCATCATTTCGATCTCAGCTTTTGCGGCTTTCATTCGATTTTCAATCAGAGCGTCTGTTTCCGTTCCTCTTGTCACAATTCTGTTCTTCAGTTCAGAAAGGCTTGGAGGCGCAAGGAAAATAAACAAGCCTTCCGGGAAAGCATTTCTCACTTGAAGAGCGCCTTGAACTTCGATTTCTAAAAAGACGTCTTTTCCATCTTGAAGCGTCTGTTCAACATAATCGACAGGCGTGCCGTAATAATTGCCGACATACTCCGCCCATTCAAGCAGCTTGTTGTCTGCAATCATTTGCTCGAATTCTTCTCTCGTTTTGAAGAAATAATCGACTCCGTTCACTTCGCCCTCTCGCGGACTTCTTGTGGTTACTGAAATCGAATATTCAAATTTTGTGTCTTCCTGCGAAAAAATCGCTTGCCGAACCGTTCCTTTACCAACTCCTGAGGGACCTGAGAGAACGATTAATAACCCTCTTTCTTTCATGCGGCAATTATCCCTGCCCTTCATCCATAATTTCTTCTTTAACAGAAAGTCTGTGTGCAACTGTCTCAGGCTGGACGGCAGATAAGATAATGTGATCACTATCCATGACGACAACTGCACGGGTTCTTCGTCCGTATGTAGCGTCAATTAGCATTCCGCGGTCTCTTGCATCCTGAATCATCCGTTTGATTGGCGCAGACTCCGGGCTGACAATCGAAATCATCCGATTAGCGGAGATAATATTGCCAAATCCGATATTAATCAGTTTAATCGTCATCTTCTACGTTCCCCCTGTAAAATAGACGTCTCTAGTTTAGCCTAGTAAGACCGTCTGTAAACAATACGCACAGTCACTATTCTATATTTTGCACTTGTTCTTTTATTTTTTCAATAGAACTTTTCATTTCGACGACAAGCTTTGTGATCTGATGATCATTTGCTTTTGAGCCAATTGTATTTGCTTCCCGATTCAGCTCCTGAACGAGAAAGTCGAGTTTGCGCCCGACAGCTCCGCCACCAGCTAATATATCACGAAACTGGGCGAAGTGGCTCTTCAGCCTGGTAATCTCTTCAGTAATATCAGAGCGGTCTGCAAAAATTGCACATTCTGTTACAAGCCGGCTCTCGTCTAATACATCTTCAGTCCATTCTTTTATTCTGGCGTACAGCCGTTCCCGATAACGAGATACGACATCCGCTGCCAGCAATTCAGTTTCTTTCACCAGCTCTTCAAGCTGATCAATATGCTTCAGGCAGTCTTTCGCTAAAAGCAGCCCCTCTTTTTCACGCATTTTACAGAGACCTTTTACCGCTTCCTCTGCAGCAGCGGTGATTAACGCCTCCAGCTTGTCATTTTGCGTTTGTTCTTCATGAATCTGGACGACATGGTCAAGCTTAAAGAAATCCATTACATCAGGCTCTGTAGACAATTGATACCGCTTCTTCATATTTCCCGCAGCTGCGACAAACTCATCAAGCAGCGGCCAATCAATTTCAAGCCTTTTCTCTACAAGCATATCGCTGTCAACTGATACGAAAAGCTCAATTCTTCCGCGCTGGATATGCTGCAGAATGGTCTGTTTCAGCTTATCTTCAAAATATAGCAAAGGCCTTGGCAAACGAGCGTTCACTTCTTTAAACCTGTAGTTCACAGATTTAAGTTCAACGCTTACAGAGAGATCATCTTGTGTTTTGCTTGCACTGCCGAAGCCTGTCATACTTCGTATCATTTTAAAACACCCAATTCTTCCCTGTTCTCATAATAAAAGGGCAATAGACATGCTATTACCCCTAAGATTATATCATATGAATTTATTTTTTTCTTGTCAAAAGTGACCCAGCCAGCAAAAAAGTAGGGATGGCGGACATGCCGATGACGAGCATCCAGTCTCCAGGCGTGATGGCGACGGTATGGAAAATTGGCTGAAGCGGCGGATAGTAGATCACAACAAGCATCAGCAAAATTGATGACAATACTGCGCCGAGTAAATATAGATTTTGAAACGGATTTCTGGAAAAAACAGAGGTCTCGCTGCGACAGTCAAAAACGTGAATAAGCTGAGCCAGCACCAAAGTGGCAAACGCGATCGTCTGGGCATAAGCCAAATTCTCCGGATTCCGGTGATACACAATGATAAACGCTAAAATAGTGGCAGCTCCGATCAAAAAACCTCTGGAGACGACCTTCCATCCAAGCTTGCGGGCAAACACCCCTTCTTTCGGATGACGGGGCTTCCGTTTCATCACGTCTCCTTCCGGCTGATCCATGCCGAGAGCCATTGCCGGCAATCCGTCCGTCACCAAGTTGACCCACAAAATCTGAATCGGCACGAGCGGCAAAGGAAGGGCAAGCAGCATCGCAAACAGCATGACAAGAATTTCTCCGACGTTAGAAGCCAACAGATATCTGATAAACTTTCTGATATTTTCATAGATGTTTCTGCCCTCTTTTATCGCAGATTTGATCGTTGCAAAATTATCATCCACGAGAACAAGGGATGACGCTTCTTTGGCGACATCTGTCCCTGTAATACCCATAGCGACTCCGATGTCAGCTTGTTTAATGGCTGGGGCGTCATTGACGCCGTCTCCCGTCATCGCCACAATATGCCCGTTTTCCTGATAGGCTTTTACGATTTTCAGTTTATGCTCAGGAGAAACGCGGGCAAATACATACACATCCTCCACAACATTAGAAAGTTCTTCTTGAGAAAGTTCATTCAGCATCTTGCCGTCCATGATTTTGCCGTTTTTCGGAAGGAGGCGCAAGTCTTTCGCTATCGCTTTAGCTGTCTCCACATGATCGCCTGTAATCATAACGGTCTTAATTCCTGCTTCACGGCATTCTTTAATCGCCTGTCTGACTTCCGGCCGCGGCGGATCAATAATGCCTGAAAGACCGAGCATCGTCAGATCTTTCTCAGCCTGCTCCATAGACGGTGTTTCACCTGCTTTTATCGGCCTGTAGGCGACCGCTATCGTTCTGAGCGCCTGGGATGCCAGATGTCTTAATACCGCCTCTGTTTCTGCTTTTCTCTCATTTGAGAAAAGAGCTGCTGAGCCGTCATAAAAAATACGGGAAGAGCGTTGCATCAGTACATCTGGTGCACCTTTTGTAATGATATACCGCTTTCTGTCCTGATCCTCTACAATGACAGTCATCATTTTCCGTGCTGAATCAAACGGAAACTCTTCAATCACCCGGTAATGAGAGTCAACAAATTCCTTGGAAAAACCGCCTTTTCTTGCCGCGGTGAGCAGCGCTCCCTCTGTTGGATCTCCGTCAAGCACATATTCGCCGTCTCTTTTCTCAATATTGGAGTTGTTACAAAGCGCTCCGAACAGGAGCATCTGCTGAAGCGGTATATGCTCATTCACACTGACCTCTTTTTCGTTCAGTGTGAAGCTTCCTTTCGGTTCATAGCCTGCCCCCGTCACTCTCCATGTTTTCCCTCCGGACCAGACATGTGTCACCGTCATTTTGTTTTGCGTCATTGTCCCTGTTTTATCCGAACAAATGATAGACGCACACCCAAGCGTTTCAACCGCAGGGAGCTTTCTTACGATTGATTTTTGCTTAATCATTCGCTGTACGCCAAGCGACAGCGCCACAGTTACAATCGCCGGGAGCCCCTCCGGAATCGCGGCTACTGCTAACGACACACCCGCTAAAAACATGCTGTACAGATCGTGACCCTGGATAACACCGACAGCAACGACAAGTACCGTCAGAAGCAATGCAACAACAATTAAAATCTTCCCGAGCTGCTCCAGTCTTCTTTGCAGCGGGGTTGACAGTGTCCCTGCCGATTCAAGCATGTCGGCAATTTTGCCCATTGCCGTATTCATTCCGGTGCCGACGACGACCCCGACACCGCTGCCACGGGTCACAATCGTTCCCATAAATGCCATATTCGTAATATCGCCGAGCGAAACATCCGGTTTTTTCAATTTATCGGCATGCTTCACAACCGGGATGGATTCCCCAGTCAGCGCTGATTCTTCTATTTCAAGGCTTCTTGCTACGACAATTCGAACGTCTGCTCCAATCCTGTCACCGCTCGTAAATTTCACAATATCGCCCGGCACAAGTTCCTTAGAAGGAATCTTTGTCCAGCTTCCTTCCCTGAGCGCCATGACATGCGGTGTTGAAAGCTCTTTTAAAGCCTGAAGAGATTGCTCAGCCCGCCTTTCTTGAAAGAAACCGAGTATGCCATTCACAAACACAATCGCAATAATCGCAACCGCGTCTACGTATTCACCAAGAAATCCTGAGATTAACGTTGCCGCCAAAAGCACAAGCACCATAAAATCTTTGAACTGCGCGAAAAACAAGAGAAGCGCTGATGTTTTTTTTCCTTCTTGCAGCTCGTTTGGTCCATGCTTATCGAGGCGTTTTTTCACCTCTTTTTCTGTTAATCCTTGTTTCATGGACGTATTGGTTGCCTCTAGTAAATCTGTTTGTCCCATTTCATGAAACTTCATTCCGCTCGTCCACTCCCCTGCTCTCTTATAGAGATATCACTCTATAAGCATGCTTATTCTGACTCGTCCCATTTCATGCTATAATTATCGAATGCAGGAAGAATGAGAGGGTGTATTGCATATGTCGTTTGATGGCATGTTTACATACGGAATGACACACGAACTTAACGAGAAAATGACGGGCGGACGAATTACGAAAATCCATCAGCCATATAAGCACGATGTGATTTTTCACATCCGCGCCAATGGAAAAAACCAAAAACTATTATTATCGGCACACCCGAGCTATTCACGGGTGCACATCACGACGCAAGCTTATGAAAACCCAAGCGAACCGCCAATGTTTTGCATGCTGCTGAGAAAGCATATCGAAGGCGGATTTATTGAAAAAATTGAACAAGCGGGCTTAGACCGCATTATGATTTTTCATATCAAAAGCCGGAACGAAATTGGCGATGAAACCGTCCGAAAGCTTTATGTAGAAATTATGGGACGCCACAGTAATATCATTTTGACAGACGGAGTAGAAAATGTGATCATCGACGGGCTTAAGCATTTATCGCCGTCAATGAACAGCTACCGTACAGTACTGCCTGGCCAAGATTATAAGCTTCCGCCAGCCCAGAACAAAATCTCTCCGCTTGAGGCGACAGAAGACGATATTTTACGTCATCTCAGTTTTCAAGAAGGACGGCTGGATAAACAAATTGTCGAACACTTTTCAGGTGTGTCTCCGCTCTTTGCCAAAGAAGCGGTTCACAGAGCGGGTCTAGCCAACAAAGTCACACTGCCAAAAGCATTGCTGGAGCTTTTTGCCGAAGTAAAAGAGCACCGCTTTATTCCCAACATTACAACCGTAAACGGAAAGGAATATTTTTACCTGCTGGAGCTGACTCATCTAAAAGGCGAAGCGCGCCGTTTTGATTCATTAAGCGAGCTGCTCGACCGTTTTTACTTCGGAAAAGCTGAACGAGACCGGGTCAAACAGCAGGCCCAGGATCTTGAACGATTTGTTGTCAATGAACGGAAGAAAAATGCAAACAAGATCAAAAAATTAGAGAAAACACTGGAGTATTCGGAAAACGCGAAGGAATTTCAGCTTTACGGGGAGCTTTTAACTGCTAATTTATATATGCTGAAAAAAGGTGATAAACAGGCTGAGGTCATCAACTATTACGATGAAGAAAGCCCGACAATCACGATTCCTTTAAACCCGAACAAAACGCCTTCTGAAAACGCTCAGGCCTACTTCACGAAGTATCAGAAAGCGAAAAATTCGGTCGCAGTTGTCGAGGAGCAAATCAGGCTGGCGCAGGAAGAGATCGAATACTTTGATCAGCTGATTCAGCAGCTTTCGTCCGCTTCTCCTCGAGATATCAGCGAAATCAGGGAGGAGCTTGTGGAGGGCAAATATTTACGCCCTAAGCAGCAAAAAGGACAGAAAAAACAAAAACCGCATAACCCGGTTTTAGAAACATATGAATCCTCTTCAGGCCTGGCGATTTTAGTGGGGAAAAACAACCGCCAAAATGAATATTTAACAACAAAAGCGGCAGCCAGAGACGATATTTGGCTTCACACGAAGGATATTCCAGGCTCCCACGTTGTAATCAGAAGCAGCGAACCGGATGAGCAAACAATTATTGAAGCCGCGACAATTGCAGCTTATTTTTCAAAAGCCAAAGATTCAAGTTCAGTGCCTGTAGATTATACAAAAATCAGGCATGTCAAAAAACCGAACGGCGCGAAGCCCGGCTTCGTCACCTATGACAGCCAGCATACCGTCTTTGTCACACCTGATGCAGATACTGTCATCAAGCTGAAAAAAAACTGAGCATCATAAAGAAAAAGCCAGGGCATTGTGTGCTCTGGCTTATTTCTTTCTTCTTACCTGATAAAGCCTGTCAACTTCAGTGACAAAATCGCTGTCAATCAGCTCATCCACTTTTTCTGCCAGCTCCTTTGTGTGCTTTGGACTGGCTCCGTTTGTAGAAACTGACACCGTGACATGCCCTCTTTTTACGATTTTCGGTATGTACACGTTGCCAAGCTCAGCTTCACTGACACAATTGACAAGCTGAAAAGGTGAAGCGGTTAGAGCAATTTCTTTGTTCACTGTCGCATTATCCGTCGCGGCAATAATCAAAAAAGCATCGAGATAATCTTCTTTTTCAATCGTGCGGCTGATCCATCTGATACGGCGATTGTCTGCCATCTGCTTGATTTCCGGTTCAACATCCGGACTGACAAGCGTAATATCAGCTCCCTCAGAAAGCACCGTTTTCAGCCTTCTGAGAGCGATGCTGCCGCCGCCCGCAATGACAACCTTTTTCTTTTCCAGGCTAATGTGCAGCGGGAGCATATGAACCTCCGTCAAAATCAAATTGTCCCTCGGGATTTTCGACAGTTTCTCTTACACGGTTCAAAAATGCGTTTTTCACATGAGGGTGGAAACCGATATAGGAAGAAAGGTAGACATTCGGATTATCAGCCTTTAATGTCTGAACCTCTCGTTCGATTTCATTCATCAGCATGCCGGTAAAAAGCAAATATGGAACGACAAAGGTTGTCACGCCGTCATCTTTTTTAAGTTCTGAAAAAACCTCTTTGTAATTCGGGCCGCATGCTGTCAAAAAGCACGGGATGACTTCCTTCACCGGAATCATATTTTGAAGGAGATTGGCAATACCGGTTACGTCTCTTTTTACATCGGGATCTGAACTCCCCCTCCCGATGAGCACAACTCTGGCATTTTCATACGGAACACTTATGTCTTTCATTCGATGATATACAGCTTTGACTACTTCTTCGTCAATCCCGATCGGCTTTCCGTATGAAACGCGGACCGAAGGATATCGGGATGCAGCACGCGCAATTTCTTCGGGAATATCATGTTTTGCATGTGCAGCTGTTAAAAGAAGCAGAGGCACCACTGCGATATGAGTGGCGCCTTTCTTCACACATGCTTCAAACCCTGTCTCAATTGTCGGCTCCTGAAGCTCTAAAAAGCTGATTTCCTGTACAGGCGCAGAGACGTGCGCCTTGCATCCTTCCAAAAAGGCTGCGGCTTCTTGCTGCGCCTTTTTTATCCGACTGCCGTGACCGACATATAAAATTGCTTGCTTCATTTTTACAACGCCTCGCTTAAATCTTGTTTTTTCAGCTCAGATTCAAACCATTCCAGCTTATAGTGATAATTTACAACATTTCCAATGACAATTAAACTCGGATTTTTAATGTCTTCTTTTATCACCGTTTCTGAAAGGGTGTCAACTGTACAAAAAACAGATTTTTGCTTGTCCGTTGTTCCCCAGTGAATAAAGGCTGCCGGCGTAGAACCGTCCCGGCCGTTTTCAAGAAGTTTTCTTTCAATCTGCTGCACGTTTTTGATACCCATATAGATGACAAGTGTATCAATTCCTGTAGCCAGCGCTTTCCACTTTTCCTCAAAATCTTCGTCTTTTTTATAATGCCCCGTTACAAAAGCGACGTCAGAGCCCGCATCCCGATGAGTAACAGGAATCCCGGCATAAGCGGCTGCCGCAATTCCTGATGTAATGCCGGGGATGATTTCAAACGGAATTCCGTTTTCAGAGAGGCATTCCGCTTCTTCCCCTCCTCTGCCGAACACAAATGGGTCTCCGCCCTTCAGTCTGACAACGGTTTTCCCTTTTTGCGCATACTTCACAAGAAATCGATTGATGGTTTCCTGCTTCATCGTATGAAAATCTGGAAGCTTCCCGCAGTAGATCAGGTCTGCTTGCTCTTTGGCATATTGTAAAATCTCTTTATTTACTAATCTGTCATATAAGATGACATCAGCTTTTTCAATGGCTTTCAGCGCTTTAATTGTGAGCAGATCAGGGTCTCCGGGACCCGCTCCTACAATATATACTTTCCCCATCGTATTTCCCCCGATCTATTCGAGTTCTTCCAGAACATTCGCTGTGATGTTGTTCTCGCTTGCATTCCGGCATCTGAGAAGAACACAGCAGATCACATTTAGCTCAATTTTTGTTTGACAAACTCGATCAGCTGATTTTTGCACGCTTCACGGTCATGCTGTCCTGAATCAAGAACGAGCTCCGGTGCTTCCGGCTCTTCATAAGGAGAATCAATTCCCGTAAAGAACGGAATTTCCCCGTTTCTAGCTTTTTTGTAGAGCCCTTTCGGATCTCTTTGTTCACAAATATCGAGGTCGCATTTAATGTATACCTCATTGAATTCGCCTGCTTCCACAAGCTGGCGAACCTGTTCTCTGTCCTCGCGGAAAGGAGAGATAAAAGCAGTAATCACAATGGTGCCCTGCTGAACAAAAAGCTTTGCCACCTCTCCGATTCGGCGGATGTTTTCTTTTCGGTCTTCATCAGAAAAACCAAGATCCTTATTTAAGCCGTGACGGATATTATCCCCGTCCAGCACAATGACTTGGTAGCCCTGCTCAAACAATTCTCTCGCAGCTGCATTGGCAATGGTTGATTTGCCTGAACCGCTTAACCCTGTCAGCCAGAGAATGGAGCTTTTGTGCTTGTTTTTTTTCTGATACTCTTCTTTTGTAATAGAGGCTTCATGCCATACGATATCGCGATTTGTCACTGCCAGTCCTCCTTAAGATACGCCTGCTTCTTCTTTTTTCTTCATACCTTTGATTAACACTTCTACGACTTCTGCGCGGCTGAATTCTGCAGGAGGCAGCACACCGTCTCTCAGCATGCCTCTTACCTTAGTGCCTGATAAGATGACGTGATGTTCTCTGCCGTGAGGGCACGTTTTCGCCGTTCCCATATTTCCGCATTTTTCACAGAAGAAGCTGTGCTCGAATTTCAGCGGTGTAATCCCGAGCTCTTCAGGTTTAAATGTGTCAAACAGCTCCTGTGCCTCGTATGTTCCGTAATAGTCACCTACACCTGCGTGATCGCGGCCGACAATAAAATGCGTGCAGCCGTAGTTCTTTCTGACAAGTGCGTGGAAAATGGCTTCTCTCGGTCCCGCATAACGCATCGCCGCTAAGAAGACGCCGAGGAACACGCGGTCTTTCGGGTAATAATTGTCAAGAAGCACTTGGTAGCTTTCCATCCGCACATCAGCTGGGATGTCATCAGATTTTGTTTCACCTACCAGCGGGTTTAAGAACAAGCCGTCTACTGTTTCAAGAGCCGTTTTTTGAATGTATTCATGCGCTCTGTGAACAGGATTTCTTGTTTGGAAACCAACAATGGTTTCCCAGCCTTTTTCCGCAAACTGGCGTCTTGTTTCCGCCGGTTCAAACGTAAACTCAGGGAACTGTTTTGAAGCTTTTTTAGTCAATGTGATTGGTCCGCCGACGTATGTATTGCCGCGGCTGAAAAGCTTTTTAACACCCGGGTGCTCCTGCTCATCCGTTTTATACACATTGACAGCTTCTTTTTGTTTGTCAGGCACGTATAGGTCTTCGATTTGGATAACGCCGTATGTTTCTCCTTCATACGTTAACTTTACCGTTTCACCGACTGACAGTTCCGCTGCTTTTTGCGCATCAACCGGAAGCGTGATTGGAAGGGACCAGACAACGCCGGAAGAAAGACGCATGCTTTCGACAACAGATACGTAATCTTTTTCATTAAAGAAGCCTTCGATCGGGCTGTATGCACCGATTCCGATTAATTCCAAATCTGCGAAAGAAATCAAATCAAGTTCAATTTCTTTTTGAATGCTGCTCACATCATATGATTCATCTACTCTGTTTACTAATGTTCCTCCGTGTGGTGCTAAGCTCATAATATCGATTTCCTCCTAGTTAACATATAAAATAACTCAGATTAATGATCAGATTCCCCCGCCTTGTTCGTGGACAGAGCGTCTCTCTTTACGTATGGCCTTCGTCAGGCTGACGGCACCGCCCGCCGCTAAAAGCACACTTACCATGATAAAGATTGAATAATAATCCGCTTTTAAAAACAAGGATACAAGCAGATAAGAAATTGATAAAGATAAAAACGGCGATACAATCCATACCTTCAGCATCGTTTGAACAACTTGTTTATGGAACACGTTCGGACCGTTTTTTGCCATGCCTATTCCGATAATAGACGATGACGTGACTTGCGCCAAGGGCACTGGCATCCCAAATACAGAACTGATGATCACCAGTCCGGCTCCTGTACCGGATAAGAGAATGCCTTCTCCTTTTGAGAATCTCGTAATTTTCTTCCCGTTTGTTTCTAACACCCGCCGGCCTAATAACAACGCGCCAAGAGCAACAAAAGCTCCCCCGTATAAGGTTCCTTTCGTTACATCCAGCACACCGGCCGCCACTAACGGGCCAACGGCATTCGCCACATTGTTCATACCGGCAGAGAATGCTTCAAAAAATCCGGCACCTAACAAAACAATGCCAAGGATTTTTTGCTTTTTAGAAGATTTAATTTCAATCTTAAAATAACGAAACAGCTTAGATACAAAATATGTGAAACCGAAAGCGAACAGCGGGACAAAAACCCAAAACGACACAATGACCAGCAGGTTGTTCACAAACAATACTTTGTAAGCCACTCCCACGCCGACAACTGCGCCGACTGTTACTTCACTTGTCGACAAAGGAATGCCGAGAAGATTAGCCGTAAAGAGCGACAGCGCAGCGGCTCCAATAATGATGCAAACAATCGTCAGTGTAATCGTCTGCTCGGGGATAATCCCGGAGCTGATGGTTTTTACAACCTCGCCCCCGCCAATGACCGCCCCGGCCAGCACACCGACTGCGCATAGGATCAAAGCGTAGGTTTTCTTTTTAATGGCTCCAGAGCCGTAAGCAACTCCCATCGAAGCTGCAGCGCCGCTTGCACCAATATTCATCGCGAAAAACAAGCTAAATAAAATAGCGGCTAGTTCCATTTTGCAGCTCCTTATTCATGCAGTCCGCATTCTGTTTTCGCCATACCATTCCATCTGCCTGAACGTAAATCCTCTGCGGTAAAAGCAGGAGCCGTGCAAGGCGCGCAGCCAATACTAGGATATCCTTGATCATGAAGCGGATTGTAGTCCAGCTCATTCCGGGATGTGTATCTCCAAATGTCTTTCCAAGTCCAATGGATAAGCGGGCATACTTTTACTGATTTGAATTTTTCATCTTTGTTTAAGAAATTCGTATTGGCACGGCTTGGCCCTTGATCGCGGCGCAGACCGGAAAGCCAGGCTGGATGTCCTGAAAGCGCCTCTCTTAAAGGAACAACCTTTCTAAGATAGCAGCACTGATTCGGCTCTCTTTCCCACAGTTTGTCACCATGTTCTTCGGCTTGCTCCTCAGGGGTAAGGTCTGGTTTTTTCAGGATGATATTAAGACCCGGATAACGCTCTTTCACTCGTTCAATCGTTTCATAGGTTTCTTTAAAATGAAGTCCTGTATCAAGAAACACAATCTCTGCGTCTTTTTTTACTTTATAAATTAAGTCAATCAGAACGATTCCCTCAATTCCGAAACTGCAGGCATAAACAAGCTGATTGCCGTAATGGCCGTATGCCCACTTTAAAACTGAAAGCGCTCCTTTATAAGGGTCGTCTTCCGGAAATGTAATCGTTGGTTCTTCCCAATTATCGTACGTTAACATTTCTTCTTTCCTCCTTTCGGAGACAAACAAACAGTAGCTTTCTGCCGGTTGTCTTTTCCCAATTGTAATGTGATGCGCGGCTGCTGTTATCACATACAGCCTTTTTTCCTCTTAAAATAAAAAACTTTCAATCCGGCGGAAAGAAAGACAGGAACAGCATGTAGCCCTTATCTTTCAAAATGGAATTCATTTTGCTGGAAGTAGCACCTTACAAACTATGCAGGTTGCCGGGCTTCATAGGTCCAGTCCCTCAGCCGCTCTTGATAAGTTTTTAGATTTGTAGTAAATTTTAGCACAATTCTAACATAAGTCAACCCGACTTTTTTTATAGGATTAATAAAAAAACAGGCCGAGTGGCCTGTTTTCAAGTACAACAAGGCTTTGAAGCCTCTATACATCACCGAAATTTATTTCTTATTTTTTAAACCAATCTTTTGACTCGGGATTTCGTTTCCACGTTTTCAGCTTTTCTAGATCGTCTGAATGAATATTTCCGTTTTCGAGCGCGACCTCTGTGAGCGTATCGTAATCAGTTAAAGAGTAGTATGGAAGTTCTGCCTTTGCGAAGGCTTCCTGCGCTTTAGGGAGCCCGTACGTAAAAATGGAGACGACACCGAGCACTTCACAGCCAACCGCTTGTAAAGCTGCCGCAGCTTCAAGTACGCTTCCTCCTGTGGAGATTAAGTCTTCAATAACGACAGTTTTTTGCCCCTTTTGAACAGCTCCCTCAATCTGATTGCCTTTTCCGTGCGCTTTCGGCTTGCTTCTCACATAACACATCGGAAGATTCAAACGGTCAGCCGCCAGAGCAGCATGAGGAATACCGGCTGTAGCTGTTCCCGCAATCATTTCAGCTTCAGGAAAATGCTCTTCGACAAGCTTGCTGATACCTGAGGCGACATCATTTCTGACCTCCGGGAAAGATAGCGTAAGGCGGTTGTCACAGTAGATTGGCGATAAAATGCCGCTTGCCCATGTAAATGGCTCGTTCGGGCGTAAAAATACAGCTTGGATGTCTAATAGATGTTTTGCGATGATTTGTTTCATGATTTGATTCCCTCCCATTCGAGTCTGACAGCTTCATAGGCTTTTACTGGGTCTTTCGCTTTGGTAATCGAGCGTCCTACCACAATCGCTGATGAACCTTTCTCTTTTGCAATTGCAGGTGTCGCTACGCGGATTTGGTCATTCGCAGCGTCCTCTGACATCCTGATCCCCGGAGTGACAGTCAGAAATGAAGGCGACACCGCTTGGTAAATGGCTTTTGCTTCATGAACAGAGCAGACCACTCCATCAAGTCCGCTTTCTTCTGCCAGCTTGCTGTAGTGCACGACCGTGTCGATCAAAGGCTTTTCGATCAGCAGTTCATTCTTCATCATTTGTTCAGATGTGCTTGTCAGCTGGGTTACCGCGATAAGTGACGGGCGTTTTTTTCCGGAAAGCGTTCCTTCTTCTAAGCCTTCCAGAGCTGCTTGCATCATTTTTTTGCCTCCGGCCGCATGAACATTGACGAGGTCCACCCCGAGACCGGCAAGGCGCTTCATCGCTTTGTTTACAGTGGTCGGGATGTCATGAAGCTTTAAATCTAAAAACAGCTCGCAATTTCTTTCTTTTAATTGTTTAACTATAGAAGGCCCTTCTTGATAAAAAAGTTCCATTCCAACCTTTACAAATAACGGTTCTTGCTGAAAAGGCGCTAAGAACGCAAGTGTTTCTTCAGCTGATGCAAAATCAAGCGCGATGATGGGCAGGTTGTTTTTCATGGTTCCAGCTCCTTCCGATGCATTCTTCAATTGATTGATAGCCGTATTGACGCAAAACAGATGGAAGCTGTTCAATCATGTCCGGGCATGCAAAAGGATTCACAAAGTTTGCTGTTCCGACAGCGACCGCGCTTGCTCCCGCGAGAAGAAACTCCAGTGCATCTTCGGCCGTCTGCACGCCTCCCATTCCGATAATCGGGATATTGACCGCTTGGCTGACTTCATACACCATGCGAATGGCAACCGGCTTCACGGCAGGGCCGGAAAGCCCCCCTGTTTTATTCGCTAATATCGGCTTGCCTGATTTTAAATCAAGCCTCATGCCGATTAATGTGTTAATCATCGTAAGACCGTCCGCTCCCGCCTCTTCGATCGCAGATGCAATTTCTGTGATATTTGCCACGTTCGGGGAAAGCTTTACATAAACGGGTACTTCTGAAACCTCTTTAACCGCCTTCGTCAAATCAGCAGCCATTTCAGGGTTCGTGCCAAAAGCGATTCCGCCTGTTTTCACATTCGGGCATGAAATGTTCAATTCAAGGGCATGAACATTAGGCGCTTTGCTGATATGCTCTGCGACTTCAACATAATCCTCGACTTGAGAACCTGCGACATTTGCAATGATTGGCGTATCAAACTGCTCAAGCCACGGCAGCTCATTTTGCAAAACGCTTTCCAGCCCCGGATTTTGGAGACCGATCGCATTGAGCATTCCGGCGCCAGTCTCAGCTACCCTAGGCGTCGGGTTCCCGAAGCGAGGCTCCTTTGTCGTAGCTTTGATCATAATTGCTCCGAGACAAGATAAATCATAAAAACGCGCAAACTCTTTTCCAAAACCGAAGCAGCCTGATGCAGGAATGATCGGATTTTTCAAATCAAGTCCCGGCAATTTCACCTCTAGCATTACAGCGCCACCTCCTGAGCTTTAAATACAGGTCCGTCGAGACATACTTTTACGTAGGATGTCTCACTTTCGTTTGTATGGCACACACACGCGAAGCAGGCGCCGATTCCGCAGCCCATTCGTTCCTCCATGGACAGGTAAACTTCTTTATGGGCATATTCCTGTTTTAATGCCTTCAGCATCGGTGTCGGCCCGCAGCTGAGGAGAATGTCAAACTCTAGATTTTTCTGTTTAATCACATTTGTAACAAACCCGGTTTCCCCATAGGTTCCGTCAGCTGTTGCCACATACGTGTCTCCGTACTGCCGGCATTCTTCTTCGTAAAAAACATCCTTTGCCGATTGGAATCCTAAAACGTGTATGACCTTGACCCCTTTTTCGTTCAAGCGTTTCGACAGCTCTTGGAGAGGCGGCACACCGACACCGCCTCCTACCAGCAAAGCCGTCTTTCCGGGTTGGACTTCATTGACAGGAAAGCCATTTCCCAAAGGCCCGAGGACATCCACAAGTTCTCCCTGCTGCTTCAGTGACAAGAGTCTTGTTCCTTCCCCATCTACTCGATAAATGATGGTGACTTCATTTTTTTCAAAGTTGACGTCGGCGATGCTGATTGGTCTTCTCAAAAGAGGCGTAACCGCTTCGCTCACTTTAAGATGAAGGAACTGTCCCGGGGTTGTAAACCCTTGGACAAGCTCCCCTTTCAGAACCATTTGATACACCCGGTCTGCAATTTGCTGGTTAGAACATACTGTCAAATACGCTTTTTTCATATAGTGACTGCCGCCTCCTGATTTGTGTTGACTGCCGGCATTTGATCAGCACGGAATGTCATGCTTTCCAGCACTCGCAATATCGCTTCTGCCGTATCTAAAGATGTTAAGCAGGCAACACCGTTTTCTACTGATTCACGTCTGATTCTAAATCCGTCTCTTGCCGGCTGCTTTCCTTTTGTCAGCGTATTGATGACAAACTGCGCTTCTCCGTTTCTGATCACGTCAAGCAAGTTCGGGCCGTCCTGGCCGATTTTCCCGACGACTTTCGCTGGAATTGAAGCTTCTTTCAGGTAACCTGCCGTTCCTTCAGTCGCTAAAATGTTGTAGCCGATCGCATGGAACCTCTTAGCGATGGCAAGCCCTTCTTCTTTATCCTTATCAGCCACTGTTAAAAGCACGGATCCGTAGTTAGGGATTTGAATGCCTGAAGCAATCAGAGCTTTATAGAGCGCTTTTTCAAGGGTGGAATCTTTCCCCATGACCTCACCTGTTGATTTCATTTCAGGCCCTAACGTAATGTCCACTCTTCTCAGCTTAGCGAAGGAGAAGACCGGCGCTTTTACAAATACACCTTGCTGTTCAGGCTGAAGGCCCTCTGTATAGCCAAACGCAGCCAGCTTTTGGCCGAGAATGACTTTTGTAGCAATGTTCGCCATTGGGATACCCGTGATTTTACTTAAGAACGGTACGGTTCTGCTTGATCTCGGATTTACTTCGAGCACGTACACTTCACCTTGTGATAAGACGAATTGAATATTGAGCAAACCGACAATGTTCAGCCCTTTAGCAAGTGCGATCGTGTATTGTTCAATTTTTTTCTTAATGTCCTCTGTGAGTGACTGAGGCGGATATACAGCGATTGAGTCTCCGGAGTGAACGCCCGCACGTTCAATGTGTTCCATAATTCCCGGAATGACGACTGTTTCACCATCAGATACTGCATCCACTTCAATTTCTTTCCCAGTTAAATATCTATCAATTAATACAGGGTGCTGCGGATTGATTTTGACTGCGTTTTTCATGTAATGAAGCAGTTCTTTCTCATGATAAACAATCTCCATCGCCCGGCCGCCAAGTACATAGGAAGGGCGCACCAGTACCGGATAGCCGATATCACTCGCGATGCTTACCGCCTGATCAACTGATGTCGCTGTTTTGCCAAGCGGCTGCGGAACACCGAGTTCTCCAAGCGCTTGTTCGAATTTATCCCGATCTTCCGCACGGTCTAAATCTTCTAACGAAGTCCCAAGGATTTTCACTCCGCGTGCAGAAAGCTCGTCAGCAAGGTTAATGGCAGTTTGTCCGCCGAACTGTACGACAACGCCCACCGGCTGTTCGAGGTCAATGATGTGCATGACATCTTCAATCGTAAGCGGCTCAAAGTACAGCTTGTCTGAGATACTGAAGTCTGTTGAAACGGTTTCCGGGTTGTTATTGACAATAATGGCTTCATAGCCTGCTTGTTTAATTGCCCATACAGAGTGAACAGTCGCATAGTCGAATTCAACACCCTGACCGATTCGAATCGGCCCCGAACCAAGAACCATCACACTTTTCGTATCTGTAACGACAGATTCATTTTCCTCTTCGTATGTGCTGTAGAAGTATGGCGTTTCTGATTCAAATTCCGCCGCGCACGTATCCACCATTTTGAATACCGGCGCAATTCCCGCTTGTTTTCTTAAGCTGTAAAGCTCCGATTCTTTCATTTCCCACTCACGGCTGATGTACTTATCAGAGAATCCGAGTTCTTTTGCCCGTCTCAGTACGTCAGTATCACCCGCATTCGCCTTCAGTTCTTTTTCAAACTGTACGATTCCGAACAGCTTATGCAGGAAGAAGACATCGATCGCGGAAAATTCATGGAGGTCTTCTACCGTGTAGCCTCTTCTGTACGCTTCAGCTAAGTAGAATAAGCGTTCATCACCGGCCTTTTTAATTCGTTTTTCAAGAAGCTCATCGGAAATGTCAGCAGCGTCTTTCAATTCAAGATGATACACATCCGCTTCCAGTGAACGCACAGCCTTCAGCAATGACTCTTCAAGCGTGCGGCCGATCGCCATGACCTCTCCTGTCGCTTTCATTTGCGTGCCGAGCTTTCTGTTTGCTGATTCAAACTTATCAAACGGCCAGCGCGGAATTTTTGATACGACGTAGTCAAGAGCCGGTTCAAATGCTGCATATGTTTTTCCTGTCACCGGGTTCATCATTTCATCTAATGAAAGGCCGACAGCGATTTTAGCAGCAAGCTTTGCAATCGGATATCCCGTTGCTTTTGATGCAAGGGCAGATGAACGGCTGACCCGCGGGTTTACTTCAATAATGTAGTATTGAAAGCTGTCTGGATCTAAAGCGAGCTGTACGTTACATCCGCCTTCGATTCCAAGCGCGCGGATCAGTTTTAACGATACATTCCGCAAGAGCTGATATTCGCGGTCGCTGAGCGTTTGGCTTGGCGCGACAACAATACTGTCTCCAGTGTGGATTCCGACTGGATCAATGTTCTCCATATTACAAACGACAATGGCGTGGTCCTGGCTGTCTCTCATGACTTCATACTCGATTTCTTTATAGCCGGCGATGCTTTTTTCAAGCAGACATTGATGCACCGGGCTTAATTTTAAGCCGTTCTCAACAATTTCTTTCAGCTCTGTTTCATTCGAGCAGATGCCTCCGCCTGTTCCGCCTAATGTATATGCCGGGCGGACAATAACAGGGAAACCAATTTGGCTGACGAAGTTTTCTGCTTCTTCCAGAGAGTGGATAATCTCACTTTCTGGCACCGGTTCATTCAGATCATTCATAAGTGTTCTGAACAAGTCGCGGTCTTCAGCCTGCTGAATCGCAGACAGCTTCGTGCCAAGCACTTCGACGCCGCACTCTTCCAGCACGCCTCTTTCAGAAAGCTCAACCGCAAGATTCAAACCGGTTTGGCCTCCGAGAGTAGGAAGAATGGCATCCGGGCGCTCTTTTCTGATGATTCGCGTCAGGAATTCAGGAGTGAGCGGTTCGATGTAAACCCGGTCAGCCATTTCTGTATCTGTCATGATCGTGGCAGGGTTTGAGTTGACAAGGATGACCTCATAGCCTTCTTCTTTCAAAGCAAGGCAGGCTTGTGTTCCCGCATAGTCAAATTCTGCTGCTTGGCCGATGATGATCGGTCCAGATCCGATTACTAAAATTTTGTTAATGTCTACGCGTTTTGGCATACCGCTTCCCCTTCTTTCTCTGTTGTTTCGATCATTTCGATGAATCTGTCAAATAGATGGTTGGCATCCTCAGGACCAGGTGAGGCTTCAGGATGATATTGAACCGTAAATGCCGGCAGTGTTTTATGCTTCAGCCCTTCAATCGTATCGTCGTTAATTGCGATATGCGTCACTTCCAGTTCTGTTTCGCTGACGGATGAGACTGTATAGCCATGGTTTTGAGATGTTAAGGCGACTTTTCCGGTAGCCAGCTCTTTTACCGGGTGGTTTGAACCCCTGTGGCCGAATTTCATTTTTTCAGTATTCGCTCCGCACGCCAGCCCGAATAACTGGTGGCCGAGACATATTCCGAATAATGGCACTTTTCCGAGAACACCTTTAATCATTTCAATCGCTTCAGGCACATCTTTCGGATCTCCAGGTCCATTAGAAAGCATGATGCCGTCCGGTTTCAGCTGGAGCACTTCTTCCGCTGTAATGTTGTAAGGCACAACGATGACGTCACATTTTCGTTTGTTCAGCTCTCTAAGAATGCCGTGCTTCATGCCGAAGTCAACCAAGACAATGCGTTTGCCTCTTCCAGGGCTCGGATATGCGGTTTTGGCCGATACTTGGGATACTTGATTTCTCGGCAGTTCAGTTTCGTTCAGTCTTTTCAGCACTGCTTCGATATCTTCATCAGGTGAAGCGAATGTTCCTTTTAGCGCGCCTGCCGTGCGGATCATTCTTGTCAGCTTTCTTGTATCAATTCCCTGCAGTCCCGGAATGTTTTTCATTTTTAAATACTCGTCTAATGTGTATGCTGAACGCCAGTTGGAAGGCAGTTCACACAATTCTTTGATGATCAGCCCTTTCACAAAAGGGGTAATGGATTCAAAATCATCACGGTTGATGCCGTAATTTCCGATAAGCGGGTACGTTAATGTTACGATCTGCCCGCAGTAAGAAGGGTCAGATAAAATTTCCTGATAGCCTGTCATCCCAGTGTTAAAAACGACTTCTCCCATGCTGTGTTCTAAGCTTCCGAAGGCTTCTCCCTCGAATACCGCTCCGTTTTCCAATACTAATCGTCTCTTCATTTGACAAGTCTCCCTTCCTCATAAGCAAGCTTCCCTGCCGCAATTGTAGCGACCGGCCAGCCGGTACAGCTGATGCCGTTAAATGGTGTGTTTTTTCCCTTTGATAAAAATGTCTCTTTGTCTATAACTGCTTCTTTTTCCAAATCGATTAACGTAATGTCAGCAACTCGCCCCGTTTGTAATGTTCCGTATGGGAGACCGAACGCTTCGCATGGTTTGATTGTCATGTAATCAATCAGCTGTTTCAGCGACCAGCTGCCATTTTTGACAAAGTGTGTGTATAGGAGCGGGAACGCTGTTTCTAAGCCGACAATTCCAAATGGCGCCAGCTTCATGTCTGTATTTTTCTCTTCTTCTGTATGCGGCGCATGGTCTGTTGCGATAAAATCAATCGTTCCGTCTAAAAGACCTTCGATTAAAGCCGCTCTGTCTTCTGCACTGCGGAGAGGAGGATTCATTTTATAATTTGTGTCAAGTCCCGGAATGTCCTCATCACAAAGCAGCAAATGGTGTGGTGACACTTCTGCTGTCACTCTGATTCCTGCTTTTTTCGCATCACGTACGACCCTGACAGATTCTTTCGTACTGATATGGCATACATGGTAATGGCAGTTTGCAGTCTCAGCCAGCAATACATCGCGGGCAATATGAACTGATTCACACACAGAAGGAATGCCGTTGAGCCCGTTCGCTTTGGAGAATGTCCCCTCATGAACGCTGCCTCCGTAAATTAAGGAGTTGTCTTCGCAATGTGCGACAATCGCTTTGTCGATCGCAGCTGCCCGTTTCATCGCTTCATACATCATTCCTGCTGTCTGTATACCGACGCCGTCATCTGTAAAAGCAAATGCTCCGGCTTCTTTTAAAGCTTCAAAGTTTGTCATCTCATCACCGATTTGTCTGATCGTAATGGATGCATATGGAAGAACTCTTACGCATGATGTTTCTTTAATACGGTTTTGCACCCATTCCATCTGCTCCTTCGTATCAGGAACCGGCCGCGTATTCGGCATTGCTGCTACTGTTGTATAGCCGCCGCGCGCCGCTGCTTTTGCACCGGTTTCAATGGTTTCTTTTTTCTCTCCACCCGGCTCTCTGAAGTGTACGTGGAGATCAACAAACCCTGGTGAAACGAGCAATCCTTTTGCATCAATTACCGTTTCTTCATCCGTTGCATCAAGCTGACCGATTTCGGAGATGATTTCTCCCGTCACTCGAATATCCGTTTCTGTTTTTTCACCATTTTCGTTAAGTATCCAGCCGTTTTTAATGAGATATGACATACGCTGCTTCTCCTCTTTTCACTTTGGTTTGTAAGGCACGCTGTATCACTGCCATTCTGATAAATACGCCATTTTGCATTTGCTTGAAGATTCTTGATTTTTCGCTTTCTACTAAGCTGTCATCAATCTCCACTCCTCTGTTTACCGGAGCAGGATGCATAATGATCGCATGCTGCTTCATACGCTCAGCCCGTTCTACGGTCAAGCCGTATTTGTTTAGATAGCCGTCCTGGCTGACAACGGACTGATGTCTTTCATTTTGAATGCGAAGCAGCATGACGACATCGGAAAACTCAACTGCTTCATCCATTGAGACATACGTGCCGAATGAATTTTCTTCATCCTGCCATTCCAAAGGACCTGAAAACAGGACACGGGCACCCAATCTTGTCAACACTTCCGCATTAGATCTAGCCACTCTGCTGTGCTTGATATCGCCGTGAATGGAGACGGTAAGCCCTTTGAACGTATGGAACTCTTCATTAATCGTCATTAAATCAAGCAGTGATTGTGTCGGATGCTGACCGCATCCGTCTCCCGCATTCAAAATCGGGATGTTTATCTGGCTGACAAGCTCTTTATAGTACTCATCCTCGCTGTGCCTGATGACGCACACGTCCACACCAATTGATTCGAGCGTTCGGATAGTGTCATATAAGGTTTCGCCTTTTTGCACGCTTGTGCTTGTTCCATCAAGGTTCAGCACATTCATGCCCAGCTTTTTTTCTGCGACCTCAAAGCTGAACCGGGTTCTCGTGCTCGGTTCAAAAAACAGGTTCGCTGCAAATTTTCCCGTAAGCCAATTGTCTGTTTTTCCGCTTTTGAGGTCTTGTGCTGTTTGAAGCAAATCTTTGATTTCCTCAGTGCTAAGTTCACTCATCGTCGTTAAATGCTTCATGTTCTTTCCCCTCTCGTTTCAACTTTAAGGCTGAAAAAACCCCGGTCTTAGATAGACTCGGGGTATGGTTAAATAGAGGGCAGCATTGAAAGCTTCCTTCTCTTTATAACCCTTCCAAGCCTCTCTGGACTTTCATTAAAAGGTTTTAGATATGATGTTGTTCAGATGTGTCAGCCTGCTCTTCCTTCGCCTGCGGAAGAATCAGGTTTAAGATGACACCGACAATTGCGGCAAGCGCCATTCCAGACACTTGGAATCCTCCTTGAGACACTTGGATAAAAGCGCCTCCTACACCGATCACAAGGATAACTGAGGTAATAATAAGGTTTCTGTTGTTTTCATAATCAATTTTGTTGTCAATCAGCATTCTCAGACCGCTCGAAGCGATAATTCCGAACAGCAGGAAGGAGACGCCTCCCATGACCGCTGACGGCACTGAACTGATCAGTGCTGAGATTTTGCCGATAAAACCGAAGCAAAGGGCAATCACCGCCGCGCCGCCGATGACAAAGACGCTGAACACTCTTGTGATGGCCAGCACGCCAATGTTTTCCCCGTAAGTCGTTGTCGGCGGACCGCCGATCAGGGAAGCAAGAATTGTCGCCACGCTGTCACCCATAATGGAGCGATGCAGCCCCGGCTTTTTAATGAAATCTTGTCCAACAACTTTGCTCAGCACCATTTGGTGGCCGATATGCTCCGACATTGTCACAAACGCGACGGGAACCATTGCTGCTGCGATGCCGATTGTTACTGACGGTGAATAATCTTTAAACGGGATGATAAATTCAGGCACCGCAAACCATTTCGCGTCAAGCACCGGCTGGAAGTTGACAATCCCTTGAGTAAGGGCAAACAGGTATCCGCCGATGATTCCGATCAGAACCGGAATCAGGCTTAAAAATCCTCGTAAGAAAATCGCGCAAATAATCGTGATCGCCAGCGTAACTCCTGCAACACTGAAGTGCTTTAAGCTGTAGACCAATTCACTCGCGTTCGGATCAGCGTACATCGCCATGTTTACTGCAGTACTTGCCAGCCCCAGCCCGATGACGATAATAACAGGGCCTACGACTACAGGTGGGAGAATCTTCATCAGCCAACCGGTTCCAAGCTGCCTGATCAATAAGGCAATCAGCCCGTATACTAGCCCTGCAAGAAACGCCCCGACCATTGCCGCTCCCGGCCCGCCGGTCGCTTTTACCAGTATGATCGGAGAAATAAAGGCGAAGGATGAACCGAGATACGCCGGAATTTGCCCTTTCGTAATAAGAAGGTATGCAAGTGTCCCGATACCGCTTGTCACCAGTGCCACAGCAGGACTCATTCCGACCAGCTTCGGTACCAAAATCGTTGAGCCAAACATGGCAAACAAATGCTGCAGGCTGAATGAAACCCAAGAGAAAGGTGTCGGGACATCCCTGACTCCTAAATTTACTTTTTTCTTACTCATGATGATTTTCCCCCTGATTGTTAACTTTCATTTTAGGATGACTCAATGACTGTATAAAAAAACCTCTTTGCTATTTTTACGCAAAGAGGCATACAAAGACCTGCCGAATACTTTCGGGACTTTGTTGTGCACCTCTTTGCAACCTCTCTGGATTGCCTTTAAAAAGGTGATCTATTATTCATTTTCATAAATGGCGACGAGATCGTTTTGATCTACCTCATCAAGCTGAACCATAACCTTTTCAGCCTTTGATGTCGGGATGTTTTTCCCGATGTAATCCGCTCGGATCGGCAACTCCCGGTGTCCTCTGTCAACTAGTACTGCCAGCTGAATGGAGGAAGGTCTGCCTACATCCACAAGCGCATCCATACCTGCTCTGACCGTTCTTCCGGTGTACAGAACATCGTCTACGAGGATCACTTTTTGATCTGTGATGTCTACTGGAATATCTGCGCCTTTCACAAGCGGTTCTTCGTTGCTCGTTTTTTTGGAAAGATCATCTCTGTAAAGAGTAATATCAATTTCACCGACTGTTACAGGATTCCCTTCAATCTGTTCGATTCGTTCCGCAAGGCGTTTTGCCAAGTAAATCCCTCTTGTCTTGATGCCGACAAGGACGCAGTTATTCATTCCTTTATTGCGCTCGATCATTTCGTGAGCAATCCTGGTCAGCGCCCGTCTGATTGCCTGTTCGTCGAGAATGACAGCTTTTTGATTCAATGTGTGACACCTCACAGTTCATATAGAAGAAAAAACCCCTCCTGCCAGAGCATAGAGGGGTTTTAGGACAAGGTGCGCGCATATACACGCGTCCCGTCTATCCGTTATCCTTCTCAGCCTCTCTGGACTGTTTTAAAGAATCTATTCAGCTTCATTTATTATTTCAGAAAAGAAACAGTCTGTCAACCGTTATTTCTAAGGTTTTCGATTAATTCTGCCATATCCTCCGGAAGCGGCGCTTCAAATTCGACATATTCGCCAGTGCGAGGATGATCAAAACCTAAAATTCCGGCGTGAAGGGCCTGTCCGTTAAAATCGATCGTTTTTCTCGGACCGTATTTTGGATCGCCGGCTAATGGAAATCCAATATATTTCATATGAACACGAATTTGATGTGTTCTTCCTGTTTCAAGCTGGCATTCCACCAACGTAAAATCCTGAAAACGCTCAAGCACATGAAAATGAGTGACGGCATTTTTGCCATCACGCGTCACAGTCATACTTTGACGGTCTTTCTTGTCCCGTCCAATTGGAGCGTCAATTGTTCCGTCATCGTGAGAAATAAGCCCATGGACAACTGCCGTATATTTCCGCGTGACCGTTTTGTTGACCAATTGGTTTACAAGTGACTCGTGCGCCATATCATTCTTCGCCACCATTAATAAGCCGGACGTGTCCTTATCGATTCTGTGGACGATCCCCGGACGCATCACGCCATTTATTCCGGAAAGGTCGGTACAATGAGCCATAAGGCCGTTTACAAGCGTACCCGTAAGATGCCCGGGAGCTGGGTGCACAACCATTCCGCGAGGTTTATTGACGACCAGCACATCCTGATCTTCATAGTAAATATCCAGATCCATAGGTTCTGCCAGCACGTCGAGCGCTTCCGGCTCAGGCACAGTGACGGTCACCTGATCCCCCGGCTGAATTTTATAATTCGATTTTACAGGGCTTCCGTTCACGACAACTTGTCCGTCTTTCACCCATTGCTGCACCTGTGTTCTCGACCAATCATTCTCAGTCGATGCCAGAAATTTATCAATCCGCTCACTTTTTTGTTCTTCTGAAGCGGTTATATCAATTTGATTCATGGTATTGCTCCTTTTTCTTTTTCCCGCTGTCCAACAGCATTTGTATAAATAAAAGCATTACGCCGACACATAATGAAGAGTCTGCGATGTTAAAAATCGGGTAATTGTAATTCACAATAATGACATGGATAAAATCCACAACTTCCTGTCTGACAGCCCGATCAATGAAGTTGCCGATGGCACCGCCAAGCATAAGTCCGAGGGCCACGCCAAGAAGCCTTTGTCCTTTTGTATAACGCTGTATGTAATAAACAATGCCAATAATAACCGCGGTTGTAATGAGGTAGAAAAACCACATCTGACCGGCTAATATCCCCCATGCAGCACCCGTATTGCGATGGGAGGTGATATAGAATACCTGATCAATGATCGGAATGCTTTGTCCAAGCTCCATGTTCTTAACGACAAGCCATTTTGTCAATTGATCGGCTGCAATAATAAGTAGTGCGATCACATAATACAGCACAAACGTTCCTCCAGTTTACGGTTACTTTAATCCATTATGCATTTTATCAATAAAAAGCACTGGAGTAAAGAAATATCAGGCATATTAACCGGCCAGACACTGTTATTCATACAGTGCCTGACCATATTCGATATCCGTTGATTTCCACAGCGGAAGCGTTTTTTTTTCAAATTGGACATAGTAAAGAAAGTCGTTTGCTGTGCGGGCAGTCGGCAGCACAGCAAGCTTTGAAAGAGGAATGGGAGCCCCGGTTTCTTCACAGTATCCGAAAGTGCCGTTTTCGATTTTGGACAATGCGAGGAGTACATCTTGAAGCTCTTCTTTAATGTGATAGATCAGAGTTGCTTTTTGTTTATGATTGATTGCTGCTTGCGGGCTTGTTGAAGCCTGAAAGCAAGAATACTCAAATAATCTCGACTGTAATTCTTCTTTCGTCAGAAGAAGTTCCGTATATATTGCGGTCAGTTGATCATTCATTCATCACAACTCCTGCTCTTAACGTAGTACCTATATTGTTGCCTGTGAATGATGATCTAAAGCCCATAAGATTTTTCCTGCCGTTCTAAACGATGTCACTCTTGGCACAAAAAAAGCCCGGCTTTTACGCCGGGCCCCTTTTCCATTATTTTTGATAGTATTTTTCAACGATTTCAGCGTTTCGCAGTGAAAGTGTAGGATATTTTGGATTTGCACCTACATCTTTTGAAATCACACGGGATCTCTCACACATTTCGCCTTCGGCTTTCTCGACAGCGATTTTACCTGTCGCAAAGCTTTGCGCATCGTTCGGTGCTTCATTTTCTTCGCTGATTGTCAATTCAGAAACAATAAACAGCTGAGAAAGATTTTCTTTAATGGAAGCCAAGAGCTCTTGGTTTTCTTTGTTTGGATACAATTTCAGGTTGGCTTCCAATGATTTACCGATAATTTTTTCATTCCGCGCAGTTTCTAACGCTTTTAGCACATCATCACGGAAAGCCATAAAGCGGTCAAATTTATCTTCTGTCGCTTCGCTGTTTGGAACCGTGATTGTTTCCGGCATATCTGTCAGCTGAACGCTCTGCTCTTCAACAAATGTTAAATGAGACCATAATTCGTCAGCCGTATGAGGAAGGATAGGCGCTGAAAGCTTCACTAATGCAAGAAGCGTTTCATAGAATACTGTCTGCATGCTGCGTCTATCCGGATGATCCGCATGCTCGATGTACACAATATCTTTTGCGAAATCAAGATAGAATGAGCTCAATTCGATTGTGCAGAAATTATGGATGCTGTGATACACAACCGCAAATTCATACTCATCATACGCTTTTTTCACTTTATCAATCAGTTTGTTCAGTTTAATCAGCATATATTGGTCCACTTCGCGAAGATCTTCGACAGCCACCGCATTCGTTTTTGGATCAAAATCGAATAGGTTGCCATGAAGGAAACGGAACGTATTGCGGATTTTACGGTATACTTCAGCAACTTGCTTCAAAATGGCGTCAGACACGCGAACGTCCGCCTGATAATCAACTGAAGACACCCATAATCTCAAGATGTCGGCACCAAGCTGTTTCATAACTTTAGCTGGAACAACGACGTTACCGATCGATTTACTCATCTTGCGTCCTTCTCCATCCAGTGCGAACCCATGGCTGAGCACACCTTTATATGGCGCTTTTCCTGTTACGGCTACTGCTGTAGAAAGAGATGAGTTAAACCAGCCGCGATATTGGTCCGATCCTTCTAGATATAAATCAGCCGGGCGAACGAGATCTTCACGCTCTTCAAGCACCGCTTGATGAGAAGATCCTGAATCAAACCAAACATCCATGATGTCCTGTTCTTTTGTAAATGTGCCGTTCGGGCTGCCAGGATGTGTAAAGCCTTCCGGAAGAAGATCCTTCGCTTCTTTTTCAAACCAAATGTTTGAACCGTGCTGCCTGAACAATTCAGAAACATGTTCAATGGTTTCATCCGTAATAATCGGTTCTCCGTTTTCAGCATAAAATACCGGAATCGGCACTCCCCATGCACGCTGTCTGGAAATACACCAGTCTCCGCGGTCACGAACCATGTTGTGCAAACGCTGCTCGCCCCATTCAGGAACCCATTTGGTTTCTTTAATGGCATCCAGCAGATCTGATCTGAAATCTTTAATAGACGCAAACCATTGCGCTGTCGCTCTGAAAATGGTTGGTTTCTTTGTTCTCCAATCGTGCGGATAAGAGTGTGTAATGAATTCAAGCTTCACAAGCGCGCCTTTTTCATCTAGCTGCTGTGTGATCGCTTTGTTCGCGTCATCATAGAACATGCCTTCAAAGCCCGGAGCTTCGCTTGTCATTACACCTTTTGCATCAACTGGGCATAGCACATCTAAACCGTATTTTTGGCCGATGATAAAGTCATCTTCCCCGTGCCCCGGCGCTGTATGAACGCAGCCTGTTCCGGCATCAGTTGTTACGTGTTCGCCAAGCATAACGAGAGAGTCTCTGCCATATAGCGGGTGTTCAGCGATAATGTTCTCAAGGTCTTTCCCTTTGATCGTTCTTGTCACTTCATATTGATCAAATCCGCATGCAGATGCAACATTTTCGACTAAAGCACTTGCTACGACAAAGCGGTCTTCACCTACTGCAATCACGCTGTACTCAAGATCAGGGTGCACTGAAATTCCGAGGTTCGCCGGAATTGTCCAAGGCGTTGTTGTCCAAATGATGATGCGCTCGCCGTTTTCAAGAACGCCTTTTCCGTCTTTCACACCGAAAGCAACGTAAATAGATGCTGAACGTTTGTCTTGATATTCGATCTCGGCTTCAGCCAAAGCAGATTCACTTGAAGGTGACCAGTTAACCGGTTTAAGGCCTTTATAAATGTAGCCTCGTTTTGCCATCTCACCAAATACGCGGATTTGCTGCGCTTCGTATTCCGGTTTTAATGTCACATATGGGTTTTCCCAATCACCGCGGACACCAAGGCGTTTAAACTGCTCACGCTGTCCCTCGATTTGCTTCCAAGCGTACTCTTCGCACAGTTTGCGGAATTCCGCTACTGACATTTCTTTGCGGTTGACTTTTTTGTTTTTTGTGAGAGCCGTTTCAATCGGCAATCCGTGTGTATCCCAGCCCGGTACATATGGCGCGTTGTAGCCGCTCATTGATTTGTAGCGGACAATGAAGTCCTTCAAAATCTTGTTAAGCGCGTGGCCCATATGGATATCGCCGTTTGCATACGGAGGTCCGTCATGTAAAACAAATTTCGGGCGGTCTTTCGTCCGTTCCTGTACAAGACGGTAGATATCCTCTCCCTCCCATTTCTTTTGAATGTCAGGCTCACGGTTTGGCAAATTTCCACGCATCGGGAAATCTGTTTTCGGCATTAAGAGCGTGTCTTTAAAATCCATTTTCATTCCTCCACTGCATTTTTTCAGAAAATAAAAAAAGCCCTCTCATCCCATAAGGGACGAGAAAGCTTATCTCGCGGTACCACCCTTTTAGAAAAAGCAAGCATACGCCTTTTCCTCTCGAGCATCGTAACGTGATGAACGTCCTAACCTACTGTGAGTTCAGAAAGGAAACTTAAGGGCTGATCTACATGATTCCGGCCATCCCGGACTCTCACCATCTCCGGGTCGCTATAAAGGCCTGAAGGAAACATGACTGTCCCTTTCAACCGTTTTTTCATCTGAATTTATGAACGTATTATATTCGACAAGCTAAGAAAATGTCAAGATAATCAGAGAATTTATTCCTTTTCCTCAAATACTGCGTCGACTTCATACTCAAGCAGATGATCCCAATCGTCATTTTTCAGAAGATCGAGCTGAGCTTCAATCAACATTTGGAAACGTGTTCTGAAAACTTTAGACTGTTTTTTCAGCTCTTCAATTTCCATGGCAATTTTTCTTGATTTTGATAAAGATTCGTTGATAATGCGATCAGCATTTTTCTCCGCTTCCCGAACGATCAGTTTTGCTTCTTTTTGAGAATTGCGTTTTACGTCTTCAGCCGCTTCTTGAGCAACTAAAATCGATTTATTCAGCGTTTCTTCAATATTGGCAAAGTGTCCGATTCTTTCATCAAGTTCATTGACTTTCGCTTCAAGCTCAGTTTTCTTACGGAGAACAATTTCGTAATCTTTTCTGACTTGCGCTAGGAATTCATTTACTTCATCTTCATCATATCCGCGAAAACTTTTTGTAAACGTCTTGTTGTGAATATCATTTGGCGTTAATGGCATGATGCCACCTCCATTTTTACATTTCAGTACGGTTATCTAGTTCACATTATAAAACAAATTTCGCACAGATGGAGAAAAAAACTGAAAAACCGACTATTTTTGTCGCTCAAACGTAACTCTCCATTTGTCTTTTTTGGTTTTTCCTTCGATTTTTGTTAAGCTGCATCGGCCAAAGCCTCTGATAGAGAGCATGTCCCCTTCTGCCACCATGTATGAAGGGTCTTCAACTACCTTCCAGTTCACTTTCACGAGGCCGTTTTTCACAAGCGTCTGTGATTTCTGGCGGGATTGTCTGCTCATAGAGGCGCAGACGGCGTCAAGCCTTAAAGAAGAAACCGTGTCATCTCTTATTTCGACATCAACTGCTGGAATGTTAAGGTCTGACAAGTTAATTTTCTCTAGGCTGACCGCCGCTTTGCCTGCTTGGGTCAGCTGCGCCGCCACAAAATCAGCGGTATCGGCTGAGACAATCAATTGCACTGATGTCTCAGAAAACACGATGTCACCAAACTTTTGCCGCTTTAAGCCTATGCCCATTAATGCACCAAGCAGAGAACGATGATCTACAGAGACAAACTTTTCAGCATAACGTACGTTAAACGCCTGCAGTTCAAAATCCGATTCTTCCGGAGTGATGTACTCTGGATACAGAATCGCCCGTTTTCGCTCCGCTCTGTCATAGCCGCCGGAAAAAGCAAGCCCAACGTCAGCCTGTCCCGTAACAGCAGAAAGGATGACCTGCTCTCGGGGGTCTAAAAAGTCGGTCAGCTTCATTCTGTACTGCTTCTGGACTATTCCTTTCCATTCGAGCGCCTGGTCAATAAAGGCCCGCTCGTCTTTTCTGAAGTGTTGATATATATCGCTCATCGTCTTTCCCTTCTATGTAAAGAGGCTTGGCTGCTGCCAAGCCCCTATCAAACTGTCACATTAAAACGCAATCATGCGATAAAGCCCCCACAAGCCGGTTGTCGCAAACCGAAGCACAAGTATAGCTACGATCGGTGAAATATCTAGCATTGCGATCGGAGGGATGATTTTTCTAAATGGTTCGAGATATGGTTCACAAATCGAAGCTAAAAACCGCCCGACTGCCGTTTCCCTTGTACTCGGCACCCATGACATAAAAATATATATGATCAGGGCAAATGAGTAGATTGTGATTAATAAGCTTAAAACCGAAAAAACTTGATAAAGGATCATCTCGCTTTACCACCTCTGATGTTCGTCTTCAGATATGAGCTCAGAAATTGTGCCTGATACATCTACGTTGTCAGGCGTGCAGAGGAAAATATCCGAGCCGATTCTTTGAATATCGCCGCCAATGGCATAAACGGTTCCGCTTAAAAAGTCAACAATCCGCTTAGCCTGGTCATGCTGTATCCGCTGAAGATTGACGACAACTGCCCGCCGGTTCTTCAAATGATCGGCTATTTCCTGCGCCTCCGCATAAACGCGCGGCTCACTCAACACCACTTTAGAGGATTTCTGAACACTTTGCAAGCTCACTACATTCTGTTTGCCCGCAGGTTTGTTTGCGGTATAAGCCGGTTTTTCTTTTTGCTCATGCTCTTCATGAGATTCTTGCTCTGTCTCAATATATTCATATTCGTATTCTTCATCTTCCATTGAGAAAAAGTTTTTCAGTTTATTTTTCATACTCATTGCTGTACACCCCTGTTTCATTTCCGACTAACGATGAGCCGATTCTAATATAAGTAGCCCCTTCTTCAATTGCAATTTCAAAATCATTTGACATGCCCATCGACAGTTCAGTACACGGAGCGTTCGGCTGTTTCAGCTCCTGAACCTGATCACGGAGTTCTCTCAGCGCTCTGAAACAGCTTCTGATCTCATCTTGATCATCAGTCAGCGGAGCCATAGTCATCAGTCCGGCCACAACGATGTGTTCGAAACCGGAAAGCTCCTGTATGAATGGAATGACTTCTTCTTTTTTCATGCCGTGTTTAGAAGGCTCAAGAGAGGTATTGACCTGCACAAAGCATTGCACAGTACCTTCAGCCCGTTTTTCAATTTCTTTCGCTAATGAGAGCCGGTCTAAGGAATGGATATAGGAAACCGAATTGACGACAGCTTTTGCTTTTCTTGATTGCAGACTGCCGATAAAATGCCATTCCGGACCCCCTTTTATCATTTCCTGTTTGCGGAGCAGTTCCGCATCCCGATTCTCTCCGAGGCAGGTGATGCCCGCATCCACTGCCTCCTGTGCTCTTTCAGGCGATACATATTTTGTGACTGCAATAACCGTAACTTCATCGGAGCTGCGGCCCGATCTGTTACATGCTTCGTTTATTCGTTCGTTTATATGTCGTAAATTATCAACAACACGCAAGATCTTTTATGCCTCCTTCATTCCGATAAAGGACATCATCCGTCCAGTTTTCCCCTGATCGCGGCGGTGAGAATAGAAAAGAGACGGCTCACTTTCCGTGCATAAACCACTGACAGAAATCTGTTCATTTGCCAAACCGCTGTCGATCAATATAAGGCGGTTCAGCTCTTTCAGGTCAAGCTGATATTGTGCCTGTGCCGTCTGATTTACGGCACGTTCTGCTGAAACTGGCAATGCCCGGACAGCATCCATGACACGGTCGTCTACTGTATAGCATGCTCCGCTGATAGACGGTCCTATAACAGCATAAATATCTGAGAGATTTGAACCTTCCTGCTCGGTCCATTGCTTCACCATTTCTCTGCCAATCTGTTTGACAGTGCCTTTCCACCCGGCATGGGCGACCCCGACAAGCGATTTAACCGGATCATAAAAGAAAAGAGGCACACAATCAGCAAAGCATAATGCCAAAAACACATTCTTTTCATTTGTATAGAGCCCGTCCGTTGCTTTTAGAGCTGTGTGATACTCACGGGCGCCTTTTCCCCTATCCCTCTGCGTCACTTTCTGAACGCGATTATCATGTGTCTGATCAGCAAATACCCAAGACTGCAAATCAATATTAAACATATCGGCAATATATTCACGATTTTTAACTACATCTGCATCTTTGTCATGAACGTGCAATCCTGTATTTAACGATTCAAAAGGCTTTTGGCTGACACCGCCGTTTTTCGTAGTAAATCCGGCAATGACTTCTCTGTTGTTTTGATTCGTTTGTGTCCAGTCTTGTATCATGAGTGTCGAGGGTGTGGTAAGACTGAATGGGTGATATGTATTCATGATGATCCAACCTTTCGACAAACATTTAAAAAAGCGGAATTTCCCACTTATTTTACCACATCTTTCTGCATTCGTTGAGCGCCGATTTGCATATTTCTAAATGAAATGTGCCGGAAGAATCCAGACTTCCGGCATTTGCCAATCCGCGGCAGACGAGCAGGTTATGCATGCGGTTCATTTAATCGGACCAAGATTACATCTTCCCCGATTTTTACTATATTTCGCCATGGAATGACCAATTCCTCTTCTTTTCCAAAAAATCCGAGAACTTTCCCATTTCCTCCTAGTATGATCGCCTGAATTTTGCCAGTGGTCACATTGATATCTATATCACCAATGCTCCCCAGCTTTTTTCCGTTTGAGACATTGACGACATCCTTCACCTGAAATTCTGAAATGCTGATCATTCCATCACGTCCTTTTTCCGTCCTTTTTTCAAGTATATGAACGGGCGGGCTGAACCTTGTCAGCAAGAAAAAATTTTCATGGTCACTGTTCTTTTTTACAGCTGCACCAACCGATGATAAAATTGAGCATAATTTTCGTATAATCTACCAGCTGCTCAATCGATACCTCCTCGTTCACGGAGTGTGCATTGTGAAGATCTCCAGGTCCATAAATCACGCTTGGAATGCCGGCATTATACAGCCATCCTCCGTCTGTAACGGATTGAGAAACGTCAATAACCGGACGCTCCCGTTTCACTTTCTGATGAGACGCTGTAAGTGCTGAGACGCCTGGGTGGCCAGGGTCAACTTCCAGTGCCGGAAAAATTTCTCCTCTGTCTTCAATCATAGATGAGCCTCCCCACTTGAAGACAGGGCGGTTTTCCCTAAGCCAAATATCACTGTCACTCAGCCGGTTAATGTAATCTTCTATTTCCGCTGCCACTTGTTCATGGGTTTCATTCGGGTAAAAATGGACTGTGATCCACAGTCGGCACTCGTCAGCTATAAAAGCCGCATGCCTGCCGCCTTCTATGACAGCCGGGTTAATCGTATTTGTGCCTGGTTTAAAACCGGGATAACTTTTCATGATAGACCAGTGGCGCTCCAGTTCCCCGAGCCCCGCAATGATTTTTGCCATTTTTTCAATTGCGCTTGCTCCGAATGTTCCTCCGCCTGCATGAATCATATTCCGCCTCGTCCCATCATGAAACGTTTGACTGCTTTTGATTTCAATCCAGCCTGTAATGACACCGCCTTGACCTTGAATATGCATATCGCTCGTATCCGCGACAACTGCAAAATCAGCATGATAGCCCCTCTTGCAGCATTCAAGCGTGCCGGCTTCTCCGACTTCCTCCCCGATAACCGATTGCAGAATCAAATCACCGGGAAGTTCAATGTCGGCTTCACGAATCAATTTCACAGCAAACAGCACACACGCCATTCCGCCTTTCATATCAGAAGCGCCTCGCCCGATTAAGAGACCGTTTTTTTCAATTGGATGAAACGGATCATGCTCCCACTCCTCATCCTCTTTTACCTCTGCCACATCTACATGGCCATTGATGATCAAGCTATGATAATCTGCTGAATCTGTTCCCTTTAGTAGACCTACAACATTGGGATCTCCTGGGTACACGTCCCATTTATCGATCGAGAATCCCATTTCATTTAAAAACCCAGCAATCCAGGACTGAATGCCGTCGGTATTTCTTGCAGGCGGAGCAGGTGTTTTATAGGACATCAGCGTTTTTGCTAGCTGAATAAGCTCCTCCTTTTGATCTTCCACCTTTGTTAACAGAGAGTCTATTTGTTGATTCAATGTGATCCGCTCCTATTCTTTAAAATCAAAAAAGCCGTTTCAAATGTTATGAAACGGCTTAATAAAAACAAACAGAGTCCTATGTACTCCGTTGTTTCACCGCTTCCCTCCGCTGGCATGATCCAGATCAGGTCAAAAGGGTTAAGACAAAGTCTCTCTCAGCTTCGCAAAGCACCCCTAGGATGAATCGATATGTGTTTGTCAGGCATTCGTTATCGGCTCGGCTCTTGTTAAAAACGGCCGATTCTGATTCCATAATACATGGATTGGCGTATCAAAAAAAGCGGAAAGTATTTGATCAGTAAGCATTTCCTTTACTTCTCCCGATTGAAAGACCTCTCCCTGTTTTAACAAAAGGGCTTTGTCAAAGACCGGCAAAATTTCTTCCGCATGATGAGTCACGTAAAGGATCGATGGCGCATTTTCTTTATTTGCAATGTATGTAATCGTGTCTAACAGCTTTTCCCGGGCAATAAAATCCAGTCCTGTGACCGGTTCGTCCAGTATCAGCAGCTCCGGATCAGCCATTAGCGCTCTTGCAATCAAGGCTCTTTGTTTTTCTCCTTGAGAAAGGGTTTCATAGCGGCGGTCGGCATATTCAATTGCTCCCAAGTCCTCTAACAAACCAATCGCTTTTTCCCTGATTTCTGCACTTGGTGTTTCATATAATCCAATCGAAGCGTAAGCTCCGCTCAAAGCAATTTCAAATGCCGAATCTGCCGGATAAAATTTTTGCTGAAGAGCCGCTGAGACGAGGCCAATTTTCCGTCTAAGTTTCTCCCCAAGCTCCGTTTTACCAAATTCATGGCCAAGCACCTGCATCTCGCCCGATGTTGGAAAATAATAAGAGCAAAGCATATTTAACAGCGCTGTCTTTCCAGCGCCATTCAGTCCGTAAAGCACCCAATTTTCCTTTTCTTCCACCTTCCAATGAATATCTCTCAGTATCCATTTTCCATTCCGTTTTAGTGAGACATTGTCAAGCTGCAAAATCATCGTGGTCCTCCTCTTTACTGCCTTTATAATTATTTAAATTTTCATAAAACTTTGTACGAACTAGGATACCTTATTTTTTCCAAAACGTAAACCGCCCGCAATCAATAGAAAAGCCTTTAAAACAAAATCGTTTTAAAGGCTTTTCTTTCATTATTGATGAATATTCTTATTCATTTGTTTGATAGCCGCTTTTTCAAGTCTGGACACCTGCGCTTGGGAAATCCCGATTTCCTCGGCTACTTCCATTTGAGTTTTCCCTTGGAAGAATCGCTTTCTCAAAATCATTTTTTCCCTATCATTCAGCCTTCTCATGCCCTCTTTTAAAGCCAGCTCTTCAATCCATTGTGAATCTTTATTGCGTTCATCACTGATTTGATCCATCACATAAATCGGGTCTCCGCCGTCGTTATAGATCGGTTCAAATAGAGAAACCGGATCCTGGATGGCATCAAGCGCAAATACGATTTCCTCATGCGGTACTTCAAGAACTTTTGCGATGTCTTCTGCAGTCGGCTCCTTGCTTGTCTCACTGATTAACCGCTCTCTTACCTGAAGTGCCTTATAAGCGATATCCCGGAGTGATCTTGAGACACGGATCGGGTTATTATCGCGTAAATACCTGCGGATCTCTCCGATAATCATAGGTACAGCGTATGTTGAAAACTTAACATTGTGGCTTAGGTCAAAATTATCAATGGATTTCATTAGTCCGATGCAGCCGACCTGAAATAAGTCATCAACATACTCTCCTCTGTTATTAAATCTTTGAATGACACTTAAGACAAGACGCAAGTTCCCGTTTACAAGCTTTTCTCTTGCTGAATCATCGCCTTCATCCTGCAGCTGCCTAAACAGCTTTCTCATCTCTTCATTCTTGAGTACTGGTAATTTGGAGGTATCCACCCCGCAGATTTCGACTTTATTTCTCGACACTTTTTTCCCTCCCTACAGGAGCTGCTGTACAACGTTAAGTATCTCCTTGGGTGGGAAAAATATGCACTGCGTTCAGACCGAAAAATAGTCATAATTGGGAAATCCTTGTAGAATCAAGGGATTACCCGTAAAAATTTTTTTACACCATTTTGTTGAATTCTTTTCGCAATCTTTTAATGATTCGTTTCTCAAGACGAGAAATATAGGACTGGGAAATCCCCATCATATCCGCTACATCCTTTTGGGTCTTTTCCTCCTCGCCGACAAGGCCAAAACGTAGTTCCATGATTTGTTTTTCCCTCTCATTGAGCTGTTCAAGCGCTTTTTTCAAAAGCTTTTTATCTACGTTAGCTTCTATGTCTTTTGTGATGATGTCATCGTCAGTGCCGAGCACATCAGAAAGCAAAAGCTCATTGCCGTCCCAATCAATATTAAGCGGCTCATCAAAGGAAACCTCTGAACGGATTTTGTTGTTTCTCCTTAAATACATCAGGATTTCGTTTTCTATACAGCGGGAGGCATAGGTCGCCAGCTTGATTTTCTTTTCTGGATTGAACGTATTCACAGCTTTGATTAATCCGATGGTACCGATGCTGATTAAATCCTCTATATTAATTCCCGTATTTTCAAATTTACGGGCGATATAGACGACCAGGCGCAAATTGCGTTCAATCAAAATGGCGCGAGCCGCCTGATCGCCGTTTGGGAGCTTCATTAACAGAACCTGCTCCTCATCTTTAGATAATGGAGGCGGCAGAGCTTCACTCCCGCCTATGTAATAGACTTCATCACTTTTCAGCCCAAGTTTCATCAGCAGCTTATACCAGAGGTGCGTCAATCGCAATTTCAGTTTTTTCATCTTCCTCTCCCTTCTAAATGTCACGTCGTTTGAGTATGATTAGTAACGGACATTTGCGAACATTATGAAACGTGTTTGATGGCCTTGCCCGAAAGCATTTTCGGATGAATAATTGCGTCAAACTCTCCATCTGCCGATAGCTTTGTTGTGCTGATGCCGATTAAGCATTTATCCGCAGAAACCATTTCTTCTTTTGTTATAATCGTTACGTGATCCGGTTTAACGCATAGTAAAAATTGATTTTGCTGACCTACTCCCCTATATGGAATCAGCCTCAGTTTATCTAAAAAGCGAAACGAATCATCGAGCTGTTGGGTGGCTTCCAATGGATCTGTGTTTCGAATGATCATCGTTTCGGCTGCTCCGAAAATCGGTTCTAGTTTATCAATGTGAATAATCATGACCGGCGTTTTAGTTAGCGGATCGTACAGCTGATTACCGGAATCAATCAGCCCTCTGACATGAAGCGTTTGGCCGCCCAAATCCGCCTGTACGCTGACTCGTTCCTCATATTGAATGTTTTTTGTTTCAATATCTTCAATTCTTCTCTTAGAAAAAAACCATAATGCTGGAAAGCCAGCTACAATAAACAACCAGCTGATCGGGTCTCCAAACCCAGTTTGATTGGTAATCATGACACCGTTTTGAACAACAGAATTTGACTGCAGCAAAGAATGGGCTCCGATAATTCCTCCCCCCATTAAAAAAGTCGCAAAATAAAAGGAAAACAAATTTTGAAAGAAATAGCGGAATCTCTTAAAGCCAAATGTCACCATCACAATAACAACTGAAAAAGCCAGCTTACCTGCCGGATGTTCAACGATCGGCGAAAAAGGAGTAAACATCAAAAGGACAATACTGGAACCGATGAACGCTCCGCCTATCAGTCTTCTTTTTTTCACATGCCGTTTTAAAATAAATGCCGTGAGCAAAAGCAAAAGCGCATCAAAACAAAAGTTTAACAGCCAAATGACATCTAAATAGATTTTCACATCTGACTCCTTTCTATCTTGCATCACGCTGTTCCCCTTCTTGTTTCAAGTATAAAGCAAGCTCTGTGGGAAAGTCTGTCAATTAATGTTGAGAGGAAAATACAATTTTTCAGGGATATCTGCTTAATTTGTCGAGGAAATGAATGAGAGGATTATAAAAAAAGCTGCCTTTCACGGCAGCTTTTTTTACACTTAATTTTCAGTATTGATATAAAGTTTTCCGTTCGCTGTTTTTCTTGTTTCATTTCCATAATCATCTCGTACAATCACTTCTACTTTTGCTCCGTTTGCTTTAATAGAAGAAGTGGCTGTCCAATAGCCTTCATATTTCCCAGGAGAAATTTCTCTTAGCGGGAGCTCTGTGGCATTTTGTACACTCGCTCTTGCATTTGTCAGAGGCAGACGAATGACAAACGTTGCATCCAAATCTTCAGCGCTTGAGAAAGCGATTTTCACAGATTCACCGGCTTTTAAGTTTTTGTCCTCTCCCGGAATCAATCCGGAGATGACGGGCTGGTTAAAGTTGACATCAATGACAGTCTTTTTCGTCGTTTTGTTGCCTGCTAAGTCTGTAGCAGTCACCTTGATTTCATTGCTTCCGTTCTCCAACAGAATACGGGCCGAGTATGAACCGTCAGTTACCGTTGCTTTTTTGCCATTCACCTTGACTTCTTTCAGATTGTCATCGGATACAGACCCTTTGACAGTCAGCGCTTCTTTATTTGTTTTCTCGCCATCCTTTGGATTGTCCAGCGTTAATTCAGGCTTGTCTTGATCAAGCGTGACCTTGATCGGGCTGGAGGCATCCGTTGTCCCGTTGTCTGTTGATGCAGTTGCTGTCAGCTCATTTTCGCCCTTGCTGAGTGTGATGCCTGTCTGGAACGTGCCATCCGCAGCAGCTTTCGTTTCTCCTGCTTCTTTCTTTCCATTATAAATGTGTACCGTTGTACCAGGAGAGGCTTTTCCTTTTACGGTGACGTTCTCCTTATTTGTATATGATTTGTCTGCCGGTGAAGTAATCTCAGGTACAGCAGCTTCATAATCAACTAATGCGCGGATCATATAGTTGCCGTCTGCTTCGTCACCTGGCTGCCATTTTCCGTCTATAAACTGCCAGTTGCGGCCGGAATTCTGACCGGTTTCATCCATTGCCAGTCCAGGTGAATACGGATCAGGTTCCGACTGGATATACACAAGATAAAAGTCTTTATCGACCATAATCCCTTTTGAACTGAGATCTACCTTGGTCCATTCGCCATTGCGAAGGGCTTCAGCGTTAAATGGCCCGGCAATTTTCTTACCCGGTGCTCCGTTTTCTCCTGTAGCATCGTATACCTCAACCTTAAACTCTGTGCCGCCAGGATCAGGGAACTCTGTATCCCAGAATCGGAACAGTCCTCCTGTAAGCATGCCTTTTTCCTTGCCGTCAGCCAGCGTCATTTTGACGGCCCATCCGTTACCGGCCGCAAAATAGGAATTGGCATTCTCCGCCGTTCCGTCATCATATGCAATCTCACCCGGATAACCGACGAAAGGCTTCAGTACAGTTTCTTTTGTCACATCTCCTTTTAAATCAACGGAGAATTCATCGCTGTAATACCCCGGTGCAGCGACTTTAATCGTATAAGCGCCTTCATAGGCCTCAAGCGTATATTCGCCTTTGTCGTTTGTCGTAGCCGGTTCAACCGCAGCATCCTCTACAACATAAACGGAGGCTCCTTTTACCGGATCGCCTGTCGTTTTATTGATGACTGTTCCTTTTAATGTGCCCTTCTTCATTTCCTCTAACGTAAAATTAGCTTGTGTCGTCTGATCTGCCTGCAGAGAAACTTTTTGTGTTTTCGATTGGTAGCCGTATGCTTCTGCCATAAGCGTATAGTCTCCCGCTTTGTGCGTCAGCGTGTACTGCCCTGTAGATTGATCTGAATATGTTGATTTTCCTGTTTCCACCACACTGACTTGTGCCCTTAGTGGCAAAACTTGAGGCTGTATATCCTTACTCTGATGTTTTACCGTTGTGTTTGTAGATGGCTTAGCTTTTTTCGGATTTACCGGCTTTTTCTTTTGCTTTCCAGACGGCTTTTCGACACCCAGCTTATTCTTTTTGGCTGTTTTTCCGGCTGATTTGTCAGAAAGCACTACATCATCAATGTACCAGCCCTCTTTTGTAATACTTTCATCAGATTGGAGGTTAAACATCACTTGAATGTTTTGACCTTTATAAGCGGATAAATCAATTTCTTCGTCCGTCCAGCTTGATGTCTTTCCATTATAGACACCAGCCTGCTCCCAATTCTTTTTACCTTCAGGCAAAACAAAAACGTAGCCATAATCAAAATCATCCTCTAAATTGTGCCAGCTTTTAAATTGAAGAAACAGGTTTCCTGAATCCGGCACTTTAACAGGAGGCATCACGAGATTCATGTTTGCTGTGTTGGCATAGTTTCCTGCCAGATTTGTTCCGTATACTTTTTCTCCGGATGCTGCAGTATTTGGGCCTGTTGAAGGAACTCCCCATTCCCAGCTATTATTTGTTCCGCTCGCAATCCAGCCGCCGGGTGCAGTTTCAAAGTCCTGCTTATATCCCACCGTGATGCTTGGTTTCACTGGTACATCGTATGTGTCAGACTCAACGACATGGCCGCCAAAATCCTGAATAATCCACTTGTAGCTTAGTGCAGCTCCTTTTATGTTTGGAATCTCTGCCTGGTAGGTCCCTTTCAGATGATCACCGCTGATCCGCTTAGCCGTTACTTCTGTCCATTCACCTTGATCCAGCTTATAAGACAGTTTTACAGATGTCACACTTACATTGTCTTCAGCTGTCAAAGTAAGCGGCAGGCTCGCGCCCTCATAGGCTTCTGTTACTTTCTCATGCTGATAGACAGGAGGCTCTTGATCATCTCCCTCTACAGAAACTTGTCCTTCTGCTTTTCCTAAACCATCTGTAACAGCTGATACAGCATCAAAAGCGTTCACCAAACCATGGCCGTATCCGTTATTCGGAGAATCAGGAAATGTTGAATCCGTCAGCGGTTCAGCCGTGCTGGTTAATATATCCTCCATCTCATCGACAGAAAGTGAGGCATCCGCCTGTTTCAGCAGTGCGGCAACAGCGGACACATGCGGCCCTGCCATTGATGTGCCGTCCCATCCGTCCTCATATGTCTGGCCGGGAACGGAAGAACGAATATTTACGCCCGGTGCAGAAATTTCCGGCTTTATTTCATCATATGGAGATGGCCCTTGAAGAGAAAAGTCAGCAAGCTTTTTATTAATATCAGTCGCTCCAGTTGCAAACGATTCCGGATAATTTGCCGGGTTTGCGATAGAACCAGGACCGCCAGGAATAAAGAGATCCGTATTCCCCGCTGAAAACTCAGGGAAAATATCGGCCGCACGCCAGGCATTGACCATGTCTCTGTACCATTCATCAAGTCCTGAGCCCCCGCCCCATGAATTATTGACAACATCAGGAGCCATTTCTGGGTGAGGATTCCCCTCTGCGTCCTTTGGAGCTAAAACCCATTCACCGGCCTCTAAAATGTCAGCATCAGTGCCACCATCTTCGGAGAACGCTTTAACAGCAATCCATTTTGCGCCTGGCGCTACACCGATTTGATTTGTTCCATCGGGTTCAGATCCCACCATCGTACCTGTCACGTGGGTTCCATGAGCCAAATCATCATAAGGGCTTGCTTCCCCTGCTACAGCATCATACCAGTTCATTTCATGATCAGGCTCATCAGGATTTTCCGGATTATATCCGCGATATTTCTCTTTTAATGCCGGATGGTTCCATTCCACGCCTGTATCAATGGACGCGACAACTGTACCTGTTCCGTCATATCCAAGTGCCCAAGCTTTCGGGGCGTCAATTTGGTCTACATTCCATTCTACACCGTCAATTGCTTTGACAGCTTTTTGCGCTTTTTTCATATTAAATGGAGAGGATGACTTAAACAATTGTCGTTTCTCATTTGGAAGCACCTTTTCCACGTCGGGGAACTGCGCTACTTTTTCCATCACTTCTTTTGAGGCATGAACAGCGATCCCATTCACTACATAATAAGAGTGAATTTGATCTGCATTTCCTTTATTTTTCTGGCTCTTCAAGTATGTTAAGACATCTCTCTGGGATTCATTGGCTGTGACTTTTAAAGATGACACAACGGCAGAACGCTTTTGATATTCCGTCTTAGCGGCAGTCAGCTTCTTCGATTTCGCTTTTTTAACAGCCGCTTTTGCCGCTTTTTCTGTGTCAGCTTGATCTTTAAATTTAATCAGAAAGGTCTTTTTTTCTTTCTTCTTAAAGCTTTTCTTTAATGAACTCGAAATCTTGTTCTGAATGGATTCAGCAGATTGAAGCTCCTGTTTAACAGAAGTTGAGGCGCCTTTGCTGCTTGCCCCGGCTACACCCGGAAACAGCAGTGAACCGATGACAACCGTACTTAAAACAGAGCTGATGAGTCTGTTTTTCGTTTTTTTCCTCATTTTTATCCCCCTTTTTCAAAATGCTTTGTAAAAAAATGTCGTCCCTCCTTTTAAAAATGAATTGTTTGTCAGAACATCGCTGTACGTTAACTGTAGACAATCCGCATTACAGATATTGTCGTTTTATGTCATTTGATTTCCATATATATGAAAATGATATAATTGTCACATTATACAAGTGGGTCTAATAGTCCGATTTGTTGGTATACGAAGGAAGACATAGGGAAAAAGACTTTACAAGAAGAAAAATCTTGGAGAAAAACAAAAAGGACAAAATCGAAAACGATTTTGTCCTTTACATTAGCCGCGTTTATTGCGGTTTCTTAAGAATGTCGGGATGTCAAGCGTATCATCAGCCGGCTGTGAAGTATGACGGCTTACTGTGTTTTGTTGCTGAGGCTCCTCACGTTTTGGCTCACGCTTTGGAACACTTTGATTATGTGTTTTGATGCTTTGGTTTAAGCTTGGACGCTGAGGCTTCGTCACGTCCTTCTCTTGTTCGATAAAACCAGTCGCAATCACTGTCACCACAATCTCGTCTTTTAGATTTTCATTAATAACAGAACCGAAAATCATGTTTACGTCTTGGTCAGATGCAGAAGCGACAATGTCTGCTGCTTCCTGAACTTCATATAGGCTGAGGTTTGTTCCTCCAGTGATGTTCATAAGGACGCCTTGCGCACCGTCAATGGCCGCTTCAAGAAGCGGGCTGGAGATTGCTTTTTTCGCTGCCTCTGCCGCGCGGTTTTCTCCAGTCGCAATACCGATACCCATCAAAGCAGATCCTTTGTTTGACATGATTGTTTTCACATCAGCGAAGTCAAGGTTGATAAGACCAGGTGTAGCAATCAAGTCTGAAATACCTTGAACCCCTTGGCGGAGTACGTTATCCGCTTCACGGAATGCTTCAAGCATCGGTGTGTTTTTATCAACAATTTCAAGGATACGGTCGTTCGGGATCACGATCAGTGTATCTACCGCTTCTTTCATTGCTGAAATTCCGCCTGCAGCCTGAAGCTGTCTTTTGCGTCCTTCGAATGTAAACGGTCTTGTAACAACTCCGACTGTTAATGCGCCTAAGTCTTTCGCGATTTGTGCGATAACTGGTGCAGCACCTGTTCCTGTTCCGCCGCCCATACCAGCTGTCACGAATACCATGTCAGCGCCTTTTAACGCTTCTTCAATTTGTTCTTTGCTTTCTTCAGCGGCTTTTTTTCCGACTTCCGGATTCGCACCTGCTCCCAATCCTCTAGTCAGCTTTGCGCCGATTTGCATTTTCACTTCTGCTTTTGACAGGTTAAGAGCTTGAGCGTCCGTGTTTACCGCGATGTACTCTACTCCTTGCACTTCATTTTCAATCATTCGGTTAACGGCGTTGTTACCGCCGCCTCCTACTCCGATTACTTTAATTGATGCTAAGCCGTCTATGTTTGTTTCGAACTCCAACATGCTAAATCCTCCTAATCTGCCGAATGACTATCTATCTATTCCCAAAACATGCTTAATAGTTTTTTCATTTTGCTCTGTTTATTATGTTCGGCTTGTGTTTTTTGTTTTCCTTTTGGCCGCTGCTGCACCTCATTTTGGTGATGATGCTGCTCTTGTTCCTCTGATGATGAGACTGCAATTTCCTGTATCGCTTCTTCAGGCATCTTGAAGCCTATTTTTCTGCCTTGGATTCTTGCATTTCGGCAGGCGAATTGGATCAGGCCCACTCCCGTCATATATTGAGGATCTCTTACACCGATATAATTCGGGCTTGCCACTCTGACATTGTTTTGCAGCACATCTTGTGCCAATGACATGACACCCGGCATTGCTGCTTGTCCCCCTGTCAGCACGAAGCCTCCCGGCAGATCGGTAATTCCCATACTGCTAAGCTCTTCTGAAACAATATCAAGAATTTCTTCTACTCTTGCTTCAATGATATTCGCTGCTTCCTGCTGTGTAAATGTTTGTTTTTGATTGGTGCCTATTACGGTTACCTCAAATACTTCATCTTCCGAGGCTTCGTCATAGTAGGCATGTCCAAATTGCTTTTTCACGCGTTCTGCTTCTTCTGTTGACGTTCTCAATCCGATGGAGATATCTTTGGTGATATTTTCGCCTCCGAGAGGAATGACACGGGTAGAAGTGAGATGTCCGTTCTGGAATACGCCAATGGTTGTTGACCCTCCCCCTATATCAATGAGAGCCACACCAAGGTTTTTCTCGTCCTTTGATAATGCAGCAGAACCGGCTGCCAGCGGCTGAAGACAAATATCAGTTATTTCAATACCGGCTCTTTCAACACAGCGGAGCAAGTTATGTAAGATTGTTTTTGAACCGGTGATCAAGGTGCCCTCAACTTCTAAACGCACACCCAGCATTTTTTTCGGATCGGTGATTTCATCTCTTCCATCAACGATAAACTGTTTAGGAATGACGTCTACAATCAGCTGTTCGTGCGGTATTGAAACAACCTGTGCCGCCTCCATGACACGGCGCACATCTTCAACTTGAATTTCTTTATTTTCACTGGAAACTGCTACAACACCGTTTGTATCTTGAATATTGATATAATTTCCATTAACGCCGACAATAGCTTTTCTAAGCGGAAAACCTACCATTCTTTCAGCTTGGTCAAACGCTTTTCTTATAGAATGAACGGTCTCATCTATATCAACGATTGAGCCTTTTTTCAACCCTTCAGACGGTACATTTCCCACACCGATAATATTAAGGGAATCATCTGTCATTTCTCCGACGATCACTTTTGTATTGGACGTACCGATGTCAAGACTGACGTAAAGTTCATTGTTGTTCATTCTATGGCACCTCCTCACATTTCGATCATTTCTATTCTATTATTTGCGGAACAACAATACAATGAATGTGGCTTTACAAGTGTGTAACAAAAAATAACAACGGAATATTCCTTATGTGCTCTTCACATTTTATGTTTATTGAAAATATTCGTTATATCCTATGTATATCCTCTTTTATATCACATTTTTTTTATTTTTTTTAGAAAGAGTCCACTTTGTTAGTAGATTTCTTCTGATAACGGCTATATTCTGAAATAATCTGACTCCAAATGCGAATATACCTGCTAAATACAAGTCTACACCAAGATGGACTCCCAGAAAAGCTAAACTTATTGCCAATATAATATTAAAAAAGAAACCGGAAACAAATACCATTTCATCATATGTACCCTGTAAATGCGCCCTGATTCCGCCGATTAATGTATCAAGTGCGGCAAGCACCGCAAGCGATAAGTAGTTTGAATATTCACTCGGAATCGTTAAGTTTGTCATCAGTCCGATCGCTATTCCGAGCACCAGTCCCAGCACGGGCAGCCACATGACAATTCTCCTCCTTTTCAGTCTTTAAGCGGTTTCAGCTGTTGTACGTCTAATGGTCTGTCATATGCTTTTAGTGTCAGGTTGCTGTCAGATTTACCGGCTTTTAATGCTAAATTTTCAGATGCAAAAAGGTCCTCAAGTCCTGACCCCTTCACTCTGCTGTACAGCATGTCCGGATCTTCGGCAAGCACTTTTACTGTTAAAGGATAATCGTCAAGGCCGTATCCGTCTATTTTCGTTGTGCCGTTTATATCCCTTATGACGGTATGATTCACAACTCTTCGCTCATTAATCGAGATATGCTCTGCACCGAAGGAGTTGAGTTCATTGATCAGCTTCTTCAGCAAATCCGGAGGCGGATTTTCGATCGGCTCTCCTGTTAAGCTTTCAGAAAAAAGCGGGGAAATGGTGATGACAATTCCGCTACCTGTTATATCGGTCATGCCGGCTGTTTTTTTTAAGGTTTGCAAGGTATTATTGAGCGCGGTTTCTTTTGTCATTTCTTTCGTTTGCGAATAGCTATTGAGCAGTTTATCATATTTGTTTATTTCAGCCAGCAGCTTTTCCTGCTTCTTCTGCTCTGAAGTCAGCTCTTCCCTTATATCCCACATATCTCTTGTGTCTCGGACTTGAGGGTGCTTTAATGAGTTAAACTGAACAGCTATCATGAGGCCGAAGATGACCATAAGCACACTGATGCTTATGAAGGAACGCTTTATTTTCAATCTGTTTCACCCGCTTTTTCAGTCATTCCTTCGTTTTCAGAATCGGTTTCATTTGTACGTTTTTCTCTTTTTCTGCGGAAACAGAAATATGATCCATTGACAGCTGATCGATCAGGCCTCCTGCTATATTTAACGAAGGCAGCAGGACATCAGGATCTCCAATGGCAGATATCGTAAATGGGGCGGGATGTTGCACCCCGTCTACCGTTACAACAGGACCGTTGCACTTGATATAGGAATCATGTGTCAAACGCTGGCCATTAACGGCGACGGCCGACGCACCCGAGATATACAGTTCGTTTACCACTTGAAAGATATGGCTTTCGTGAACGATGTAACTGTTCACATTCTCCCCTTCCGGTATGTACGACGCATCTTCCAAGGTCACCTCAACGCCCTCTCCCTGCACACCGACTTCCCCAATATACATTCTGTATTTTTCTGTATCTTCGAGGACGTTATAGTATTCCGTCTTTTCTTTCTTCAGCTTATTTTCCGCCTGACGGACTTTGTTTTGCTTTTGATACAATTCTTTTTCAAGATTCTTATTTTCTTTCTCCTGTTTCAGGAGTTCATCCCTCAGCGCATATTCTTTTTTCCACTCTTCCGTCTCAGCCGCGCTTTTGTTGTTTTCTTTTGTCATTTGAAAAGAAAATGAAATCAAAAAGCCTGCGATAAGCATAATTAAAGAAAGGAGGACTGCTGATTTACCCCTCAATTTTCATCTTCCTTTTTAGCAGCTTTATCGTTTTTGCCAAACTCTTCAAAATAGGTGGCAACTTCTAAATGAATAATTCCTTTTTTATTGCTGCTAAGCTGCGAAATGATAGAAGGATACGTTTTCATTCGGTCTGCAAAAGTTTTAATAGACGCAGTGACAACATAACCGTCGTTCATATACAATTTAATACGGTTTTCATCCATTTTTACAGGCGTATAATAAATTTCTGAAATCGACTGTTTTAACGAATTTGACAAAGCATCGAGCTGCTTGGCCATTTGGGACCGTTTCTTCGCGTTTGTCCAATTTACCAGTATCGGTCCGGCATCATCCGGCGTTACTTCGTTTGGCAGAACTGAACCGTTTTCAAGCACTTCATAGTACACATCGTCTTTTTCTAAATAAGCAATCGCTTTATATTCTTCGATCGCAATGTTGATTTTATTAGGAAGCGATTTGCTGATCTCCGCTTTTTTCACTAATTTATTTTGCTGAATCTTCTTTTCTGTTTTTTTCTTGTCCAAACTCCAAAACTCAGTATCTCCGCTGTTAATATCGGAAAGCTCGATAATTTCCTTTGTGGATACATTCTCATTCCCTGTAACAGAGATTGTTGATACTTTACTGATTGGCGTCTGCAGGTACACGATGATCAGCACCATAATAAAAAAGAGCATAATAAATGAAATGAGACGTCGGTTGGCCTTCTGTTTCCGCTGCTCTTTAATTTTAGGAATCCGTTCTTCAATGTTTACGATTTTTTCTCGGTCATGACTCGGGTTCATTGCCTGTTCACCTCATTCAAATGAAACAGCTGTTAAAAGTCTGTCTATTCCAAAACAAACGGCATACTATGGATGCCGTTTGTCGTTTGCTTACAGTATATCATATGAACAGCTTCAGTCAGAACTTGAATCAGCGATTTTCGCCGATGATTTCAACCTCTGTGTGCATATCAATCTCGTATTTTTCACGGATTGTCTTTTTCACATGGTCAATGAGATCAAGCACATCTTTTGCTGATGCTCCGCCCGCATTGACGATGAAGTTTCCGTGCATTTCCGATATCTTTGCACCGCCGATTTGATATCCTTTCAAGCCTGCTTTTTCAACAAGGTTTCCGGCATGATTCGGAAGCGGATTTCTGAATATGCTTCCCGCACAAGGGCTTGAATACGGCTGTGTATTTTTTCTGTAGTCTTTATTGCTTTGCATTTGCTGAACGATTGATTCTTTATCCTTCTGCTCCAGCTGCAGAACGGCTTCAAGGCAAACGCCCGGGCGTTTCTTTTGTAATACAGATGTTCTGTAGCTGAAATCCATCTGCTCATTTGTCAGCCACTCAATCGTGCCGTCTTCAAACAAAATATGTGCTTTGACGAGGATTTCGCTCATATCAGAGCCGTGAGCGCCGGCATTCATGTAAACCGCTCCGCCGACTGATCCTGGAATACCGGCAGCAAATTCCAAACCGGACAGGCCTTTTTTGCTCAATGAGGTAGCAAGACGGACCACTGAATAACCGCCTCCGACCGTCACTTGCTCCCCTTCAAGCTCCAGATGGTCAAGGCCTGCACCCAGCTTAATCACTACGCCTCTGATTCCCTCATCTAAAACAAGAAGATTTGATCCACGGCCGATGACTGTCCACTTCACATCATATTTTTTAATAACGTCCATGATATCTTTGACAGCATCTACACTGCTTGGAATGACCAATACATCCGCAGGTCCGCCGATTTTCATCGTTGTATGATTCGCGAGCGGTTCGTTTGCAAGAACCTTGCCGACTTCGCGTTCTTTTAATTCCTGTATCACTTTCTCCATCGTAAACCTCCGCATTCCATTTGCTTTTCTATTATTTTTTCAATTCTTCGAGTACGCTGTATAAACGGGCAGCCGCGTCAGGAACACCGAGTGCCTTTGTCCGTTCGCTCATTTCCTTTAACGTTTGCTCATTCAATACAATCCGGTCAAGCGCATCAATCAGCTTTTCACCGTTGAGCTCTGTTTCTTTCAGAACAATCGCCGCATCATGCTGGCCGAGAGATCTGGCATTGACCTCCTGGTGATTCGCTGTTACATATGGGCTTGGGATCAGAACACTTGGGATTCCGAGAGCAGTAATTTCGGCAATCGTCGTCGCACCGGCTCTGGCCACAATGACATCAATGGCCTTTAAATACTCTGGCATTTGATGAAGAAACGGCTTTGTGACCATATTATCAGCGGCACCCTTGCTTTTCAGCTCATTCATCACTTTTTCATAGTGAACTTCACCGGTGATATACAGCACTTGGTAGTCTCTTGTTTTCAGCTCATCCTGCATGTCAATGACAGCACGGTTAATCGGTGCAGCGCCTCGGCTTCCGCCAAAGATTAAGACCGTTTTTTTCTCTTCAGAAAGCCCAAATTCAGCCATTGATCGGCCCGTCTTTATTGAGACGACTTCAGAGGCTCTCGGGTTTCCCGTAAATACAACTTTCTCGCCAGGAAAATGTGATTTTGCTTCTTCAAAACAAATCGCTACTTTATTAACATATTTTGAAAGAAACTTATTCGTGATGCCCGGCAGGCTGTTTTGTTCATGGACAATAGTCGGAATTCCCATTTTCGCAGCGGCATAGACAACAGGCCCGCAGACGTAACCGCCCGTTCCAATCACGGCATCGGGCTTAAATTCCGCTAAGTACGACTTGCTCTTTTTTACACCCTTCAGAAAACGCATCACAGTCTTGACGTTTTCAAATGACAGCTTTCTTTTAAATCCTGTAATTTCAATTGAACGAAACGGTATATTCTCCCGCTCAACAATTTTTTTCTCCAGTCCGTTTTCTGTTCCGATATATAAAAATTCCACATCAGGATGACGGCGCTGCACTTCTTTAATAAAAGCAAGCGCAGGGTAAATATGTCCCCCTGTACCGCCTCCGCTTATTGCAATTCGCATATCTCTTCCCCCAGTCTAAGTTTCTCTATAACATAACGATAACCCTGTTTTGTTGGACAGGGTTATCGCATCAATTGTTTCCCAGCTTTCTGTTTCACAGGAAACTTTGGCAAACATTCATTAATACCTCGAGTAGCGGCTCACGTTCAGCAGCACACCGACAGCCATCAGCATCAGGGTCAATGAAGAGCCTCCGTAGCTTAGAAACGGGAGCGTGATGCCTGTTACCGGAATAAGGCCCGTTACTACGCCGATATTAATCATGACTTGAATGGCAATCATTGAAATAATGCCGACTGCGACAAAGCTTCCGTACAGATCAGGGGCACCGAGCGCAATTCTGATCCCTCTCCACAGCAGAACGCTGAAGAGAAGCAAAATAAGTGTTCCCCCGATAAAGCCAAGCTCCTCTGACAAGATGGCGAAAATAAAGTCTGTTTGCGGCTCAGGCAGATAAAAGAACTTCTGTCTGCTTTGTCCAAGGCCCATTCCAAACAATCCGCCGGGCCCCACTGCATAAAGCGATTGAATGATTTGAAAACCGCTTCCGAGCGGGTCTTCCCACGGATTTAAGTAGGAGGTAATCCGCTTAATCCGATATGGAGCCGATAGTACGAGTCCGACAAATCCGCTGAGGCCAATCAGCCCGAGAAAGACAAAATGGGCGATTCGCGCGCCGGCTACAAAAATCATGACAATACAAGTTCCGACCATCACCGTCCCTGTTCCGAGGTCAGGCTGGCACATGATAATCAAAAACGCTGAAAACACGATGCCAAGTGCCGGGACGAAGCCCCGTCTGAACGATGTGATGTTTTTTTGTTTTTCAGAGAGAAATTTAGCAAGGAATGCGATCATCGCAAGCTTCATAAACTCTGAAGGCTGTATGCTGAATGCCCCGACTCCGATCCAGCTTCTTGAACCGTTTCGCACCATGCCAACGCCTGGTATCAAAACAAGCACCAGTAGGAAAAAGCAGATAACCATCAGCAACTTGGACCATGTCCTCCAAGTCCAATAATCAACATTCATGATGAAAAACATGGCAATGACACCGATTCCCGCAAACAGCAGCTGCCGTTTCGCGAAAAAGAATGAGTCGTCAAATTTATAATCCGCCCATACCGCACTCGCACTGTACACCATAATTAATCCGATTGTTAATAATAATAACGTAATGATGACCAATAAGAAATCAGGCGATGTTTTTTTAGTAGTCAAAGCAATCGACACCCCAAGCTTAAAGTCATTAGGGCTGCCGATTTACTCCAAGACAAGCCCTTACTTAAGCATATGCACGGCATCTATAAACATGTCACCGCGTTCTTCAAATGTTTTGAATTGATCCCAGCTCGCACACGCAGGTGACAGCAGGATGACATCTCCTTCATTTGAGAGCGCAAACGCCGCAGATACTGCTTGTTCAACATTATCGACACGTTTGACATGTTGTATTCCCATCTCATTGCCGAGCTTCTCAAGTTTCGGCGCTGTCTGGCCAAATGTAAGCACTGCTTTGACATGTTTCATATACGGTTTTAAGTCGTCAAAACCATTTCCGCGATCCAGTCCGCCCGCAAGCAGAATGACCGGTTTGTCAAAAGCTGAAAGCGCCTTGCTTGTCGCCAAAATGTTTGTCGCTTTACTATCATTATAAAACTTGCGGTCTTTCACTGTTGTGACATATTGCAGACGGTGCTTCACGCCAGTAAAGCTTGTCAGCACCTTTTTAACTGCTTCGCTGGACACTCCTGCCGTTTTCACAACTGCAATGGCAGCTAAAATGTTCTCCAAATTATGAGCGCCGGGCAGCACAACCTCTTCCAGAGGAATAATGGCTTCGCCGCTGAACATAATCATACCGTCTTTTACATAAGCGCCCTGTTCAAGCGTTTTGCTGACTGAAAATAGGATGATTTCGGCTTTTCCTGCTTCAGCCAGACGCACGACAGTTTCATCATCCTGGTTGACAATGGCTTTATCTGAAGCAACCTGATGAAGATACACTTTCTGTTTAGCTTTTTCATAGTTTTCTCGCGTATGGTGATAATCCAAATGAGCGTCAAACACGTTTAAGATCAGGCTGATTTCCGGTCTAAAAGCGTGTGTTCCCATCAGCTGAAACGAAGACAGTTCAGTAACGATCCATTCATCCCCATCAGCATGATAGGCAACCTCACTTGCGACTGTGCCGATGTTTCCGGCAATCAGTGCCTTTTGCGAGTCAGCTTTGAGCATTTCATAAATCAGCGTTGTCGTGGTCGTTTTTCCGTTCGATCCGGTAATCCCGATAAACTTGGCGTTTGTCAGGTAGTAAGCGAGCTCAATTTCCGTCCAAACCGGGATGCCTCTTTTTTCCGCTTCCTGAACCATAATATTTTCATAAGGAATTCCCGGGTTTTTGATCAGAACTGTGATTTGATGCTGATCGAACAGAGAAACTGGATGCTCTCCGCAAACAACCTCGATTCCTTTTTCAGAAAGCTTTTGGGCTGGTTCGTTTTCTTCAAAAGGCTTTTGGTCGTTGACTGCAACGTAAATGCCTTTGTCATGAAGAATGGATGCCGCCGCATACCCGCTTTTCGCGAGCCCAAGGATTAAAAAATGCTGATTCTGTAAAAATTGATCGTTTTCCACTTATAACCACACCTCGATGTAAATTCCTAAAACGGCAAGCAAAAGTCCCGCAGCCCAAAACGTCACGACTACTCTCCATTCAGACCAGCCTACAAGCTCATAATGGTGATGAAGCGGACTCATTTTAAAGATTCGTTTACCTGTCGTTTTAAAGCTGATAACCTGCAGAATAACGGATAATGTCTCGATAACGAATACACCGCCGATGATAACCAGCAGGATCTCTAATTTCGTTAAAATGGCAATGGTAACGATAGCTCCTCCCAATGCAAGCGATCCCGTATCTCCCATAAAGACTTTGGCCGGATGAGCATTAAATACGAGGAAGCCCAGCACTGCACCGACAACGGCAACTGAGAAAATGGCTACGTCATATTGAGACTGATTCCATGCCAGGATAGCAAAGGCGCCAAAAGCAATCGCAGCCGTACCGGATAATAAACCGTCAAGACCGTCAGTCAGATTAACTGCATTTGATCCGCCGACAAGCATAAAGAGCACCAGGATAAAGTAAGCCCAGCCAAGATCAAATGATAAGTCAGTTCCAGGCACGCGAATGTCCGTCGCAAAATTGTAGTAATGGTACACGGCATAAAATACAACCGCAATGATAATTTGTCCGATCAGCTTTTGCTTTGACGTCAATCCAAGGTTGCGCTTCATGACGACCTTGATGTAATCATCTAAAAAGCCAAGCAAACCGTAGCCTAGTGTAACAAACAGAAGCAGCACCATTTCCGGGCTTATTTCTGAAAACTTCTGTGTCATAACAATTGTTGTCACAATGATAGAAAGTATGATCATGACCCCGCCCATTGTCGGCGTCCCTGATTTTTTCTGATGTGATTTCGGTCCTTCTTCTCTAATACTCTGGCCGAATTTTAATCTTCTTAAAAACGGAATAAGAATCGGAGAGAGCAGAACACTAATTAAAAAACCCATTAAAATTGTAAATAGAATGACTTGCTCAAGCATTGTCCTTTTCTCCTCCTGTTTCTTTCAAACGACATACGTAGTTATCATATTCATGATTTTTTTCCATATGAAACATCTTTTCAAGCTCCATTATTCCATAACATCTCTTTCCTATGAATTCGTCTTATTTTTATTGAGTTCGACAATGGCTCTCGCCGCCACTTCAGCATCGTCAAAATCGAAAGTTTCGCTTCCAATCTGCTGATAGGTTTCATGCCCTTTTCCGGCAATGAGAACAACGTCGCCTTTTTTGGCATTGGCAATCGCGAAAAAGATCGCCTGCTCGCGGTTTGCAATGCTGTGATAGTATTCGTTCTCTACTCCAGCTTCCATATCTCTTAAAATCGCGCGGGGATCTTCGCTTCTCGGATTATCCGAAGTGAAAATCGGTTCGTCAGCCAGCTCCACAGCGATTTTAGCCATTTTCGGGCGTTTCGTCTTATCTCTGTCTCCCCCGCAGCCAACAACGACAAAAAGCTTTCCTTCCGTCATATCTCTGCAAGTCTTCAGCACATTTTCAAGGCTGTCCGGCGTGTGTGCGTAATCAACGATAACCGGAAACTCCTGCTGCTGATTGACCAATTCAAATCGGCCTCTTACGCCATGCAATTCTTCAACAGCTGCAGTGATGGTTTCAAACGGAATGCCTGCTGCGATACATGTTGCAACAGCTGCCAGCACATTATACACATTAAATTGTCCGACAAGCGACATTGTAATGTGCTTAGTGCCTTTGTTTGTCACAAGATCAAAGCTTGTTCCCTGTGCAGTGATCGTGATGTTCTTCGCCATCACATCAGCGTTGTTTTTAATTCCGTATGTAGAGATATGCGCTGCGGTCACCTTTTCAAAATAAGCGCTCGCCGCATCGTCAGCATTCAGTACGGCACGCTTTGGGTGTTCGTGGTTGAAAGCCCCGCCAAGCTGAGAAAAGAGCAGGCTTTTTGCCTGTCGGTACTCATCCATCGTTTTATGATAGTCCAGATGGTCCTGCGTTAAATTCGTAAACACGGCAATATCATAATCACACCCATGAACACGTCCTAAAGACAAAGCGTGAGAAGAAACTTCCATGATGGCAGTGTCTACTTGCTTGTCATTCATTTTCTTAAACGTTTTCTGCAGCGTGACGCTTTCCGGAGTCGTGTTTTTAACGGGAAGTGTTTCATCACCGATTTTCATGTACATGGTACCGATCAAGCCTGTGCGTTTTCCCGCTTTTTTCAGAATCTCATCGACCATATGGGTCGTTGATGTTTTGCCGTTTGTGCCTGTGATTCCGATCAGCTGAAGCTTCTTTGTCGGCTGTCCGTAAAACGCATCAGACAAAACGCTTAGCGCACGCAGTGACCGCCGGACAATAATGACAGGCACATCCACATCGAGCTCTTTTTCTGCCACAATAGCCGCTGCGCCGCTTTCTACTGCTTTTTGCGCAAAATCATGGCCATCCACCGTATACCCTTTTACACATACAAAAAGACTCCCTTTCTTTACTTCTCTGGAGTCCATCTCAATTGAAGTTATTTCAGGGTCTTGTGAGTCGTTTACAGAAGGTTCGGTTGTTAAATATGTAAGCAGCTTTGTAAGTTTCATCGTATCAAACCTCTCAACATTCTAGTTCGTTCTTTTTATCATTAAAGTCACGTCAACTGATGTGATAATGATTTTAAGCATACAGTTCATATTTTAGCGTAAATAAAAGGATACATCCAGCTAATCTTGAAAGATATCAGCATTTTTTCTGCAATAAAATAAAAGGCAGCCCGAATTAATCGGCTGCCTCCTTTTCATCTTCTTCAGTCAAATAAACGCGTATCTTTGAGCCCTCTTTTACTTTCGTTCCGGCAGCTGGCGATTGTTTAACGATTTTGCTTCCTTTCCCGGAAGCATCTACATTGAGATTCACCAAAAGTGACTCAAGATCTGAGACAGACATCCCTACAACATTCGGAACTTCTACTGTTTTTGTGTCGTTCCATTGGTATTTTTTCTCGATTTGATTTTTCCGAGGCTTCACACCAAGCTCCGGCAGGCTGTCTCTCATAATATTCCCGACAATTGGCGCTGCAACCGTTCCGCCAAACTGAATCGTGCCTTTCGGGTTATCCACCGCGACATAGACGACAAGACTCGGATCGTCAGCCGGCGCGAAACCGATAAATGATACAATATGGTTGTTTTCAAGGTATTTTCCATCTTTAACCTTTTGTGCAGTTCCCGTTTTTCCGCCGACACGATACCCTTCAACAAATGCATTGCGGCCCGTGCCTTCTGCGACGACGCTCTCTAATGCATAGCGGATTTGTTTTGATGTCCCCTCAGAAATAACTTGTTTCTTTGCGATTGGTGATTGTTTTTTAACGGTTTTTTTCGTTATAGGATCAATCCATTCCTTTGCAATATAAGGTGTGTAGAGCGTTCCTCCGTTTACAGCGGCAGATACGGCTGCAACCTGCTGAATCGGCGTGACAGATACCCCCTGTCCGAAAGCCGTCGTCGCTTGCTCCACCGGACCTACTCTGTCAAGCGGGAATAAGATTCCTGTTCCCTCGCCCTGCAGATCAATTCCCGTTTTTTGGCCGAAACCAAAGTCTTTGATATATTTGAAAAGCTTCTCCTTTCCTAAGCGCTCGCCTAATTCAACAAACCCCGGGTTGCAGGAGTTCTGTACAACTTCTAGATACGTCTGCAGCCCGTGCCCACCTCTTTTCCAGCACCGCAGTCTCGCTCCGTCCACTTCTGCATGCCCTTTATCATAAAATTGATCACGTTTTAAATTTACTTTTTGCTCCTCAAGTGCTGCTGCAAGTGTAATAATTTTAAAGGTAGATCCCGGCTCATACGTGCTCCATACCGGCAGATTCCGATTGTAGACGGACGGATCGACCGATTGATAATCAGCCGGGTCAAAGTCAGGCCTGCTAGCCATTCCCAATATTTCTCCGTTTTTCGGATTCATGGCCACAGCAATCATACCGTCAGGATGATATTTGGCCTCAGCGTTATCAAGCTCTCTTTCCATTATCGTTTGAACCTTTGAATCAACTGTCAGCTTCATATCAAGCCCGTCCTTAGGCGGTGTGTAGTCATCCGCTTCATCAGGCATTTTCTTCCCCTTGGCATCTGTATAAAACTTAACAGAACCTTTTTCCCCTTTTAGATCATCGTCGTAATAGGCTTCAAGTCCAAGGAGCCCTTGGTTGTCAATCCCGGCAAATCCAAGCACATGAGATAAAAAGCTGCCGAACGGGTAATGGCGGATACTATCCTCCGCTACATACACTCCCTTTAAATCAAGCGCTTTGATTTCTTTCGCCTTTTCATTTGAAATCTTTCTTCCTTCAGGAGTTATCTTTTCGATTGACGCTTTTTTTGTCACATGCTTATATACTTTTTCTTCTGACATGTTTAAAACGGCCGCAAGCTGCTTGCTCGTTTTCATTGGATTCTGAACTTGGCGTGGCACGACGAATACGGTCGGCGCACTTTTGTTTGTTGCGAGTTTCACACCGTTCCGATCCAGAATCTCGCCTCTCTCCGGCTCAAACGGCAAGTTCCTGCTCCAGGAATCTTTCGCCAGCGAAGTCAGTTTCTCGCCCATCACAAACTGAACATACCCCAGCCTAGTATCAATGATCAGAAACACGATCACGCCAAAAAGCAAAACAAATAATAAACGTTTTCTAACCGTTACATTCGAGACGCGCAAGAGACCGTTCACTCCTTATTTAGGCTTGTTTCATTTTATGCCTGTAATTGGACAGGTAGAACGATGCTCCTCTGAAGGTATAAAAAAAGAAAGCCTGCATAATGGGGAAAATCCCCGGCAAGCTTTCTTTCTTTTTAATCAGGGTTTTTAAACTTAACCTTGATAACGTTTTTTCCTTTTATTTCTTTGTCCTTCTTGACGCTTTGGCTGACAGCGTAGCCTTGTCCGCTTACTTCAATATGAATTCCCGACAGCTCGCCGTACTGAAGAACCTCTCTTCTCGACCAGCCTGTCATATCAGGCATTTTGATTTTACCGCCCGTCTTCAGAAAGACCTTCTGATTGGTGAGAACTTCCTCATCCGCTTTCGGATACTGTTCTTTTACAGCGACATCACTGCCGATGACAATCGGTGTGAGATTCTCTTCTTTTGCTTTCTTTTGAGCAGCAGTAACCGTTTGATCTGTTAAATCGGGCATCGTCTGCGCTTTTGTTTCTTCCTTATCTGAGTCAGATTTTTCAGTTGGTTCTATGTTTAGGTAGTGCAGGCTGTTTTTCATTGTTGGGTTGAAGATTTCAGAAACTGGATTTGAACCTGTTTCATCATTCTCTAATTGCGGCTGCTGCACTGCAACATAGATCAACAGTTGAGGATCATCTTTAGGCGCCATTCCCATTACAGAAAATACGTAATTATCGCGGCCAGATAGATAACCGTTTTGTCCGGCAATTTGTGCGGTTCCAGTTTTAACAGCTACATCAAAACCTTCAATTTTATAAGGCTGTCCAGTACCGATATCAGATGTAACAACATCACCTAAAATATTACGAACCTTTTTAGCGGTGCCTGCAGAGATTGGCGTACCAGCTGACTGAGGTTTATTTTGATAAATGGTTTTCTTCGTATCAGGATCAACAATATGGTCTATGACGTAAGGTTTCATCATTTTACCGTCATTTGCTATTGCAGTCGCAGCCTGCAGCTGTTGAATTGGTGTAACAGCAGAAGCTTGACCATATGCAGTCGATGCTTTATCAAATTCATATTTAAAGTTTATTTTACTTGATACTTCATTCGGCAAGTCAACACCTGTTTTTTGATAGAAATTGAATTTATGAAGATATTCATCAAGACGGGTATAGCCCAGCTTTTCATTAGCCAATTTGGCAAAAGCCACATTAGAAGACCTTACTACACCATCATGGTATGTTGTTGCCCCCCAGCCTACCCCGTCATTATGGTCTTTTACTATTCCTCCGCCTACTTTATATGTTCCGGACTTGTACTTTTCATTGCCGTTATACACATTCTCCTGTATGGCAGCAGCGAGTGTAAAGATCTTCATCGTTGATCCAGGCTCATACGCATATGAAATTAAATCATTATAGTAGTTCGTCACATCGCGCGTGTTCGGATCAAAGCTTGGGCGCTGCCCCATGGCAAGCACTTTGCCCGTTTTCGGATCGACGACTGCGGCCATGATTTTTTTCGGATTATACTTTTGCGCTACTTTTGTCATGCTGTCTTCCAAAAAGGTTTGAATTTTCTGATCAATGGTTAAATATACATTGTCACCATTTTTTGGCGCTGTAATTTTATTTTTGCTGTTCGGGAGCTCCCAGCCGGATTTGTCGCTTTCATATGTCACATATCCGTCCCGCTCCTTCAAATACTTATCCAGCACTTTTTCTAATCCCATCGCGCCGGAAATTTCATTTGTTTCTTGATCAACCTCGGCATAGCCGATTAGATTAGACGCAAATACTCCGTTTGGATAGTAGCGTTTTGTATCCCGTAAAAATGAAATACCCGAAAGGTTCAGCTTTTCGATTTTTTGCTTTTGCGAATACGTAATATCCCGGCCCGCTGAGCCGAACTCAACTTGTTTCGCATCCTTATTTAAGATATCAAGGATGTCAGCCTTGTCCATCTTTATCACTTTAGACAGCGCTTCCGCGGTTTTTTCTTTGTTTTGGACATGCTGAGGATGCTTAACATCAGTCGTCATTTTTTTATCGAGAATGGCAATCAGCTTATACGTCGCTGTGTCCTCCGCAATCACTTTTCCTTTTCGGTCTAAAATCGAGCCGCGGCTCGCCTCAATGGTCCGTTTCTTTTCATGCTGCTCTGTCGCTTTTGTCGCAAGCACTTCGCCGTCCGCTTTTCCGGTTATTTGAATATATGCCATTCTGCCCAGGATGACAAAGAAAAAGAGAGCGAAACAAATACTTAGAATCGCTGCTCCTCTATTCATAAATTTATTCTTTTTTGGCATTTGAATCATTCCTGTATGTTTTTCACTTTTTTATCTTTTAAATTCAAGCCGTTCTTTTTCGCAATGTCCATAATACGCTGCGGTTTGCTTAAATCAGCAACATTTTTTTCGAGGTCACCAATTTGCTTGTTTTCGGCTGAAATTTGCTCCTCAAGTTTTTGCACCTCAATATTGGTTTGATATGCCGCATACGCCTTCGATACAATCAAAAGCGATACGCTGAGCACCGCCGCAGCAAAGAGGACAAGGAGCACTTTTTCTCCGAGAGTAATGGAAGCCCTTTTCTTGACAATCACTTTTTTCTCAGGACTGATCGCATGCCGCTGCTGTTTCTCTGGTTGGTAAGCTAAATTGCTCATAGGCTGATGACCTCCTTTTAATTTTGCTTTCGCGTTTTGTTATTTTCTTTTTTCGGCAATCCGAAGCTTTGCAGAACGAGCCCGGTTGTTTTCTTCAAGCTCTTCTTGAGATGCCGTAATCGGTTTTCGTGTGATGAGCTTTAACTCCGGTTCAAATTCTTCCGGTATGACTGGAAGACCCGGAGGAAGTTCCGGAAGTGACGACTTTTCTTTAAAAGTGGATTTGCAAATTCTGTCTTCAAGCGAGTGGAAGGTAATGACTGATACCCTTCCCCCTGGCTTCAGAACCTCAATTGCTTGCTCCAAAGCCTCTTCAAACACCTTAAGTTCATCGTTCACGGCAATTCTGATTGCCTGAAACACGCGTTTAGCAGGATGTCCTCCGCTCCTTCTCGCTGGAGCGGGAATCGCGTCTTTTATTAGATCGACCAGTTGGCCCGTAGTTTGAATAGGAGATTTGATTCTTGCCTCCTCAATCTTTCTGGCGATCTGTTTACTGAACTTTTCTTCGCCGTATTTAAAGAAGATACGAACGAGATCCTCATAGCGCCACTCATTAACGACTTCTTTCGCCGTAAGTGTGGCCGACTGGTCCATCCTCATGTCCAACGGTGCGTCATGATGGTAACTGAATCCGCGTTCCGGTGTATCCAGCTGCGGAGAAGACACCCCTAAATCAAATAAAATACCGTCTACTTCAGTAATGCCTTGTTCATTCAAACATTCTTTTAAATACCTGAAATTGCTTTTAATCAGAATAAGCTGCCCTTTATAATCGGACAACGCTTCTTTCGCATGCTGTAATGCCATATCGTCTTGGTCAAAAGCGATTAAACGCCCCTTCTCGGATAACTGCTGCAATAAGTATGTACTGTGCCCAGCTCCGCCGAGTGTGCAGTCTACATATGTACCGTCCGGTTTAATATTGAGCCCGTCTACGGTTTCACGAAGAAGTACTGTCTTGTGTTGAAACATAATGTGTTGGTCCCACCTTTTATCAGGATGAATTGAAATTGTTTTTAGAGTGTTATACACGAAGAATCATTATATATCAAACCCAATCATGTTTTCAGCAATTTCAGCAAATGAATCTTCTTGCTCTTCTGTGTATTGTTCCCAAATTACTTTACTCCACAATTCAATTCGATTAGAAACCCCGATAACAACACATTCTTTTTCCAGTTTGGCGTAATTCAATAGAGATGATGCGATATTTACCCTGCCTTGCTTGTCCAGTTCGCATTCAGTCGCCCCTGAAAAGAAGAAACGGGTAAACGCGCGGGCATCTTTTTTAGTGAGAGGAAGTGCTTTTAGTTTCTCTTCAATTTGTTTCCATTCGTGCATAGGGTAGCCGAAGAGACATTGGTCAAGCCCTCTAGTCAGCACAAATTGCTCACCCAGGCCTTCTCTGAATTTAGCGGGTACGATCATGCGGCCTTTCGCATCGATGGTATGCTGGTATTCACCCATAAACATGATCTCTTGCCCCACTTTCTCTCCTTAACTCACCACTATCCACCACTTCTCTCCACAACTTCATTTTACACTGTTTACCCATAAAAAAAAACCCTGAACTAGTCAGGGTTCTTTAAAACTTTATTTCAAAGTTTGACAACTTGATGTTGATTTTGAAAAGAAAATGGCAGATTTTTGAATGATGTGAAGAATTTTGGACCGTACCTGTTTAAATAATACATAATATTCCAAATTCGTTCTTGCGGTGCAAGAAGCGGTTTAATACTATTTTGGATTCTCTCATAATCCTTCAAGACGTAGCCTTCTTTTTCTTCAATTCGCTTCGTCACAGTACGCTCTAAGAACTGAAGCTGATCCTGAATAAAGGCGGCATTTTTCAGGAGTAAAGGTTCCATGCTTTGATCAACCTTTAACGCCTCCTGCCGGACCGTTTTGTGAATCGCTTCAATTTGGCTTTTCGCCTGATCCATCACTGCGGTAAACTCTTCCGGAATCTGATGCTCAAAGTATGTCTCTCTTTGATTCTCCGTTCCGCGTTCAATCGCGTCTTGTAATGGGATATTCCGTTCAAGCAGTTTTTTCTCAATATGCCGTTCAAGTATCGTAATGTTCAGCCTTGGCATAACAGGAGGCATTTTAAAGCCCATCACCGCAAAGGCCTGTTTGAGCTCACCCCAATAGTTGATTTCTCCGGGCCCTGCAATAAATGCTAAAGTCGGAATGAGGTATTCCTGCATTAACGGCCTCGTCACAACATTGTTGCTGAAGCGCTCAGGATGCTCTTCCATATGTGTATAAAGTTCATCCATCGTCCATCCGAGATCAAGCTCATTGATGACAAAACGGCCGTTGTCTTTTTCAATTAAAAAACGCTCTTCTTCATATTCATAAAACAGATTCGCCTGTTCTTTTCCGGACTCGATAATCGGCTTGTAGCCTGCTTCACGCATGAAGGCCTGCTGATCTGAAACCGCGCGGGCGAGTTCATCATTTTCCCGAAGAATCTTTTGGAACATGGCCGTTTCCAGCTTTTTAATCCCTGGATCTCCAGAATTTAATAAAACTAAACCCTCCTCTTGGAACAGATCCGCGATCAACAGTTCAAAGAAGTCAGTGAATGTAACGGATTCCCTTAAACATCGTTTTACATTGTCGAGAAGTGCATTCGTGTGGTCAGTTTCCTCAAAAGCGGCAAATACATCATCTATCCACGCGGCACATTTTTCCTGATCAAGCGATGTGCTCGCTGCCGAAGATTTCTTCCAATAAGACTGAGGCAGCTTTTTTTTCACAGGCCCGTTCTCTTCAGATGTATGAACAAAATTAATCTCATCCAAATCGTGGTCTTCTCCGGCCACCCAGAAAATCGGTATGACAGGCACTTGCAGTTGCTTTTCTTGTTCCTTTGCTAACACAATGATTGAAATGATTTTATGTATCGTGTAAAGCGGTCCTGTTAAAAGTCCGGCCTGCTGTCCGCCGACAACAGCGGCACTTGACGGGTCCTTCAGCTTCTCAATAGCAGACTGCATGGCACTTGAACCGAATTTGTTATGGTATGAGGTTAAGTACGCCGCCAATTCCTCTCTTGCGAAAAAACGGGAAGATAAGTCTTTCAGTCTTTCGCGCCAGATGTCCTTATTATGAATGCTGTAATCAAAAAAAGAAGACATTTCTTCTTTGCCATCTATATAGTGCTGTACAAACACATTCTGATTTTTGATGGAAAGTTCAGTTAGCTGCATCTTCTAGAACTTCCTTTCTCCAATAAATAGTTAGTTATCCGAAATGAGTATAGCATGTTACAGAAAAAGCTCAAAAGACTTTGTTTGTATTTCGCTCCAAAGCTTTAATGCTGCCGTATAAAAACTCCAGATGGACGGCATCAAGGCCGTGAAGGCTTGCTTCCTTCAATAAATATCCGATAATAGCGTCAGCTTCTGTCTGCCGGCCTTCAATGACGTCAACCAGCATAGAAGAGCGATTTTCTTTCGTTTGCCCGCAAACGGCCCGAACCCGCTCCCAAGCCTCAGCTTCGTCTTCAAGCTTTAAAATGAGGCAAGCCTCCTGAAAAACCAGTTTCATAAAAGCCAGATAAGCTGGCGTTGTCAGCAGTTCTCCATTTTTCACCTGCAATAACGCGGTTAACGGATTGATACAAGCATTTACAATCAGCTTGCCCGTCAGCAGGCGGTACCAATCCGTCTCATAACGAATTGGAAAATCCGAGTGGTTATGCTGAAGCAAGATGTTCAGCCGATCTGGTTCAGCTTCGTCGAACGCGCTCCATTTTATCGCACCTAAGCCAGTATGATCAACAGCTGTATCTGATTTTCTTACAGCTCCGTGCTCAACGATTCCAACATAAATGGAATGGCCAACGCGCCAGTCTTTTAGGTCGTGGATATGTCCCATGCCGTTTTGCAAAAATAATATGTTCGTTTTCCCGATCCGTTCAAGCCACGGAAAAACAGACTGAAGCTGATGCTGCTTCACTGTCACGACAAGAAGATCAAAATCCGAATTGATATTCGTGTCCGCACTGCAATCAGCGCTGAATTCTTCTCCGCCTTTATAAAGCCGTATCCCTTCAGACTGAATGGCCGCAGCCTGTTCTTTCCGCCTTGTCACAACAGTCACCTCGTGATGAAGTGACAAATAATAGGCGCATAAAAGACCGACGGAACCTCCGCCGATAATTCCAATTTTCATGATGTCACACCCAATTTAGCATTTACGTATTATCATAGCAGAAGTACGAAGAAATTACCGCTCAAAGATATCGTGTGCTTAAAATTAAAGTTTAAATATTTGGATTTTTTAAATAAAGCGTTTACAATATATGTAGAAACAACAAAGGGGGAGATTGGTTTGGTAAAGGTAGAACGTCTGCTCATCAACTATAAAACACTTGAAGAATTCAAGAAATTCAAAGAATACGGCATTCAGGAGCTTTCAATGCTTGAAGATCTTCAGGATAATATTATTGAAAATGACAGCACCTCGCCTTTTTACGGGATTTATTTCGGGGATAAACTTGTAGCGCGAATGAGTCTATATCAAGTTAACGGCAAATCGAATCCTTATTTCGACAACCGCCAGGATTACTTGGAACTGTGGAAGCTTGAGGTTCTTCCGGGCTACCAGAACAGAGGATACGGGACAGCGCTGGTTGAATTCGCTAAATCATTCAAAATGCCGATTCGGACAAATCCGCGAATGAAATCAGCGGAATTTTGGAATAAAATGAACTTTGAAACTGTTAAATATGATATGGCGCGGGACAAAGGGGAAAACCCGCTCATCTGGCATCCTGATATGGATCATGAAATGACACCCGGAGAATCTGCATAGAAATAAAAACAACCGGCCTATTCTTACTCTAGGGCCGGTTCATTTCAAGCCGTTTCATTACGTTTCTTGAGCCGCTTTTTTCATTCTTCCGTCTTCTTTTGAAACAACCATTTTTCTCGCCCGATCCATGATATCGATCAGTGCCTTGTAATCCTCTTCTGTCATCTCTAGCTGGTTCCTCAATGTTTGATTTTCACTCCGTAAATCCTCAAGCTCGTTTTGCAGCGTTTGGATTTGCTCCTTCAATTTTTCCCTTTCGAGCTGAAATTCTTGTGCAGACGGCGCTTCTTTGAATTGTTCGAGAAATTGAATCACATCCTGAATGGACAAATCTCGTTTTCCTTCTGACGCTGCCGCAGCAGTCTGCTTGACGGAATTCGGCATATTGACCGAATGAACGCCGATTTGCTTTCTCAGTTCTTTCCTCTGCTTTTTCGCAAGCTCTATGCCTGACTGGTATTGTTTTCTCACATACGAGTTCCACCTGAAACCACAGGCTGCCGCGGTTCTGGTCAGCGCCCTTCCAACCTCCTCAAAGGCGGAAAGCTGTGTTCCTCCCTCTCGAATATGACGAAGCACCACTTCTGCCAGCAGCAAATCCTCATCCTGAGTCCAAGCATCTTGTCTTGTAATGGTCAAATTCAATCTCCCTCCATGTCAGCTTATTTATCTCATACATATGCCGGTAATAGATTAGATAGACTATTTGCACTCACAAATTTTCCGCAAGCTGGCAGGGAGAGAAAAAGAAAAAGCGCAGGGCTTTCACCCTGCGCTTTTCTTATTAGTTACTTTTTACATTTATGTCTTTGCCGTTGTATGATCCGCATGCTTTGCATACACGGTGAGACAATTTCATCTCTCCGCATGACGGACATTCTGTCATACCAGGTACATTAAGTTTGAAATGTGTACGGCGCAATCTTTTCTTCATTTTAGAAGTTCTTCTAAAAGGTACAGCCATTATTCCCACCTCCTTAAAGAGTTAAGATTCATCATCTTGTTTTAAGAGCTTTTCTAGGGCTGCAAGTCTCGGATCAACTTGATTCTTCTTGTCTTCCTCCGAAATGACTTGCCAGTCCTTTCCTTCTTGAGGAGCAGCTCCTTTTTCTTGTTCAGATTCACAAAAGATTTGCATAGGGATTTCTAAAAGAATTTCTTCTTTCACGATCGGAGTTAAGTCGATAGTATCGTCCTCAACAATGTGAACGTCATCATCTTCTATATCATCCGTCTGATGAAATATAAACAGTTCTTTTGTTGAAATTTCAAATGGATACGGAACATCAACGAGTGTTCTTGAGCATGGCAAAATCATTTCGCCTGAAATTGTAAAATCAAACGAAACCTGTTTGGATTTGATATCCGCTCTGCCCTTCACCCGAACGGGAGAAATGCGGCGAATGTCAGAATTCACCTTTGTCAGCTCATTTAACTCAACTGTTTCATCAAACTCAAAACTTTGTTTCGGCATTTGATGCAGCTGATAAATCGTCCATTTCATTTGTATCACCTCATGAAAGCAACAAACATGATTATAGCTTTTAAGATTGTTTTTGTCAATATTTTTTCTTTACAGCATAATGCTGCCATTGAAGTATCGTTGACAGCGGAATATACGATGCATACACTTAAAATAAAAATAAGACGTAAGAGTTTTCATTTGCAAATGTACCATACGTTTTTAAACATAGCAAGAAAGGCGGAAAAAATATGAAAGCTGTCGGATTGGTGGTTGAATATAATCCCTTTCATAACGGTCACCTTTATCATGCCCAAACAGCAAAGCGGCAAACCGGATGCGACACGGCTGTTGCGGTAATGAGCGGACATTTTTTACAGCGCGGAGAACCGGCTGTAGTATCAAAATGGGCCCGAACAAAAATGGCGCTGCAAAACGGAGTCGATGTTGTCATTGAGCTGCCATATCTTTACGCGGTGCAAAAAGCGGACATTTTTGCACGCGGCAGTGTTTCCATCCTGAACAAACTTGGATGCGAGGCGCTGTTTTTCGGGAGTGAAAATGGTGATATTGAGCCGTTTTTAGAAACAGCAAGGCTTATTGATGAACATAAACATACATTTGATCAGCGTATTAAAGAAGAACTTAAAAAGGGTTCCAGTTATCCAGCCGCGGCAGCTATCGCATTCAGCTCCATTTTACATACCGAAAGTGCACTTGATTTGTCAAAACCAAATAACATTCTGGGATATCATTATGTAACTTCTATTCTTTCCGGGGGATATTCGATGAAACCTAGTACTACAGCACGCATCTCCTCGGACTATCATGATGCCGACCTTCCTGAAGGCGAAAACTATATCGCAAGTGCCACAAGCATCAGAAAAGCGATGATTGAACAGAGTCTTGATGCCTACCTTCGTTTTCTTCCTGCTGCATCTGCACGTGAATTAGCACATTACCGCAAATCTTTCGGACTGTGGCATACACCTGAAAGCTATTTTTCTTACTTAAAATACAGCCTTTCAACTGTAACATCACAGGAATTACAGCAAGTATACGAGGTGGAGGAAGGCTTAGAGCACAGAATTCTACGTTCGATCAGAAAAGCCAGCTCCTATCAGGAATTTATGGAGCTGCTGAAAACAAAACGTTATACGTGGACAAGACTCCAGCGGATGAACACTCACATTTTAACCAGAACGAAAAAACAGGATATGCACAAGCTGCTGAAAGACGAAGAGGTGCCTTATATCAGGCTGCTCGGCATGACGAAAAAAGGACAGGCTTATTTATCGGAAAAGAAAAAAGCGCTGTCTGTTCCGCTTGTCAGCAAACTGTCCTCTTTCTCCCATCCAGCTCTCGATCTGGACATAAAAGCAAGCAGAATCTACAGCATGCCGATAGAAGAGCCGCTAAGAACTGAGTTTGACCTGCAAGAATACGGACATGCACCGATTCGATATGACGAGGATGAACAACGTTTTTTAAATATATAGAAAAAGCACCTGAGGATCAGGTGCTTTTCGCTTTCAGCTTATTCAAATAATCAATCGCATCCTGCATCATATCAACAGGCACAATCTTCATATCTGAGTCAATATCTTTTGCTGTTTTTACTGCGTTTTTATAATCGGAATTGCTGGCGCCGCTTTGATTTGGCGCGAAGAAAATGTCTTTTCCAGCTTTGTCTGCGGCGACGACTTTTTGATCAATGCCGCCGATCGGACCTACTTTTCCGTCAACATCAATCGTACCTGTTCCCGCAATATCGTAGCCTTTTGTTTCATCTGTTTTTGTCAGCTGATTATAGATTTCAAGTGACATAATTAAACCTGCTGACGGGCCGCCGATATTTTCGATTTCAAAATCAATATCAGGTTCCACTTTGACGTTTCTGTCCGTATAGAGCGAAACTCCGATTCCTGCCCGATCTGGCTCATCAGGAAATTGTTTTAACGTAAGGGCGACACGCTTTACTTTTTCTTCTCTTTCGATTTTTAACGTGACTTTATCTCCAGCTTTTTTGCTGCTGATATAATCAATCAGCTTTTCAGCAGACTGATAGTTTTTGCCGTCTGCACTGATGATTTTATCACCGACTTCTATTTTCCCTTTTGCAGGCATGTTTTCCACAACCGAGCTTGCGTATATGCCGTTAAAGGAATAGGTGACTTTTTTTCCTGCCTGTTGATAGGCGGCTATAACCGCGTTTTCTTGCGAGCTTTGCATCATTTGGAGCTGCCTTTTCATATACTCCTTATCTGATTCACCTTCTTCCTTGATGCTCTCATCAGGAACAATTTCATAATAAGGGTGCATCTTTGCCCACACATATGTAAACGGATTAGCCGGCCCCACTTTGACAGTCATTAAGGACAGACTCCCTGTTTCCGGGTAGCCTCCCTCCACTTTTATCAGTGAAGCAAGTTCTGTCGCTTCTCCCGGTTTTGTAATATAGTATGGAAGTTTTATAAATGATAAAACGGCAATCAGAATGAGGATGACAAGCATCCAGCTAAAATGTTTTTTACGTAGCAAGTTATGAGCCCTCCCAATTCTCTATTTCTTTTCTTATCTTGCTGATCATTCGGTTTGTCGCCTCCTCGCCTGCCGATATCATTGCTTCAATATTGGCAAACGAGCTTGAGCTGTATGTTTCAAGAGAAGGGCGAATCATGATATCTGCGGCGATCGTTTGATGTCGCACCAATTCATTTTGCAGTATATCCATACTTTTCATAATCACATCAAAAATATGCGCCGCCGTTTCGGTTTTTCGAACCCTAGAGACATCCGAGGCGATGATGATATCAGCCCCCATGTCTTTTACAACAGAAACCGGAATTCGGTCGACGACCGCACCGTCTACAAGGAGACGTCCGTCCAGCCTCTGCGGAATAAAAATACCCGGTATGCTGATGCTGGCCCGCACCGCATCTGATACTGACCCTTTACGGAACACAATCTTTTCTCCTGTCTGTAAATCACACGCAACAATACCCAGCGGGATTTGGAGCTCTTCGATCGGTTTTCCGAATGTATAAGCATGTACAAGCTGCCTGACGCGGTCACCTTTTAGAAAACCGAGTCTGGGCATCGTATAATCAGCATAAAGCCGCCGTTTAAAGGCTTTGGCGACTTTTCTCATCGTTGCCACATCATGGCCGGCGGCATAGAAACTGCCCACCAAAGCGCCCATGCTGCTCCCCGCAATCATATCTACTTCAATTTGGTGCTTATGTAAACTGGAAAGCACACCGAGATGAGCGAGCCCTCTGGCCCCTCCCGATCCTAACGCTAACCCGATTTTAGGTTTGGCCAACGCGTTAACCTCCTGCCTGAATTCCCTGTATACCGAATTCTATGGTCTAAACTGAACCCCTATGCTCGTATATTAGTACAAAGAATCAAGAGGACAGGTACTGCTTGGCCGTTTCGTGTCATACATTATTTTATCATGAATACATGTCATTGGGCATTTTTAGCATCGGGGAGGTAAGAATGAACTTGTCGAAGATTAATACACTTTTGATTGCTTCGTTTTTTCTTTTTTTAACAGCGACTGTCATCTCACATCCGCAGGCCTCATTCGAAGCCTCTAAAACCGGGCTTTCTATGTGGTGGGAGGTTGTATTTCCGTCATTGCTGCCATTTTTTATTCTGTCTGAACTCTTAATTGGTTTTGGCATTGTGCGGTTTGTCGGTGTTTTGCTTGAACCTTTTATGCGTCCGATCTTTCGCGTGCCCGGTGTTGGCGGCTTTGTTCTTGCTATGGGAATGGCATCAGGAAACCCAGCGGGAGCAAAACTCACTGCCCGTCTGCGGCAGGAAAAACAGATTTCAAGAGTAGAAGCAGAACGGCTTGCGTCGTTTACCAATTCTTCAAACCCGCTCTTTATTTTCGGCGCTGTTGCCGTCGGTTTCTTTCAAAACGCGTCATTGGGCATTTTATTGGCTTCTGCACACTATTTGGGGAATCTGGCTGTCGGTTTAACGATGCGTTCCTATGGCCGCAAGGAAGAGCAGCATCTCAGAGGGAAGAAAACAATACCTTTTCCTTCGATCAAAGATGCTTTACACGCTCTGCATACCGCCAGACTCGCGGAAAAACGGCCTCTGGGCAAAATTTTAGGCGACGCCGTGACCTCTTCTGTTCAAACCCTTCTTATGGTGGGTGGCTTTATTATTTTATTTTCTGTCTTTAACCGGCTGTTGTCCGTGGTGCAGCTGACTGATATTCTGTCTGTTTTCACAAAAGGCGTGCTGACTTTGTTTCAGCTTCCAGCTCAATTGGACATTCCCCTTTTATCAGGGATGTTTGAAATCACGTTAGGTAGCAAGCTTGTCAGCGAGACAGATGTCTCTCTTCTTCAAAAAGCCATTGTCGTCAGTTTTATTCTCGGGTTTAGCGGCTTTTCCGTTCAAGCTCAGGTGGCAGGTATTTTATCGGAAACCGATATCAGATTTAAACCATTCTTTATCGCACGTTTGCTGCAGGGCGTTTATGCCGCCGTCTTCGTCATGCTTTTATGGAAACCGCTTTACACGGCATGGCATGATCCGTATCAGTATGTATTTAAATCTCTTAATAGCAGCGAAATGCCAACTGCATTTATAAACGGCTGGAATCTGCTTGTGCAGATTGGACCCGCTGTCACATTATGCGCGCTGTTTACGTACATTATCATTTTTTCTTACAGACTGACAAACGGAACAAAAAAAGGATGAGTCAAAACCCTCATCCTTGTCTAAATTTTTGTTGAAGCGCCAGCTCTACTTCCGGCGGCACAAACTCTGAGACCGATCCATTGTATCTTGCCACTTCTTTTACGATGCTTGAACTTAAAAACGAATATTGATTGTTGGTCATCATAAAAAACGTCTCAATGGATTCATCAAGCACACGGTTTACGGAAGTCCCCTGCATCTCGTATTCAAAATCAGATACCGCTCTCAAGCCTCTTAAAATCGCTTTCGCCTTTTTTCTTTTTGCATAATCAATTAACAGTCCCTGCGACGTTTCAACTGTTATGTTCGGAATGTCTTTTGTCACTTCTCTCAGGAGCTCACACCGCTCTTCTACACTGAACAAAGGCTTTTTCGAAGAATTATTCAGCACACATACATACACTTGTTCAAAAATATGCGCCCCGCGTCTGATGATATCCAGATGCCCATAGGTCACCGGATCAAAACTGCCGGGACAGACAGCTATACTCGCCACATCACTACCCCCTCTTTTTATAAATCGCTACACCTGTAAGTCCATAGGTTTCTTTTCTTGCCATCACAAGATCTCCTACGGTTTCGGGAAGCTCGACCTCTCTGTCATGCTCAGCAACGATAAAGCCGTCTTCTTCCAGCATTTGATATTCATCAATCATCGTTAAAAGCGCTTTTAGCTTTTGTTCCTTGTACGGCGGATCAAGAAAAATTCCGCGAAAGCCTGTTTCTCTTTTTGCAGCAGCGTGCAAAGCCCGTTCCGCATCATTCCGGTATACCTGGGCATGTTTTGTAAGCTCCAGCGTTTTTAAATTTGATTTTATCGTTTGAATCGCTTTAAAATCACGGTCAACGAATATACAATGCTCAAACCCGCGTGAAAGCGCTTCGATTCCAAGACCTCCGCTCCCTGCGAATAAGTCAAGTCCCCTGCCCCCATCAAAATAAGGGCCGATCATATTGAAAATGGATTCCTTCACTTTGTCGGTTGTCGGTCTAGTTGATGTTCCCGGCACAGCCTTTAGTGAACGGCCTTTTTTTGATCCAGAAATTACTCTCATGTTCCACACCACTTTTTCTAAAAGCTATTTTGTTTCTTTGTTCGGCCGGACGCCGCTATGTACATAGAAAAAAATCAATCCTATCTTAACATAAAGCATTCTTTCAAACAATGAATGCTAATTCTAATAAACAGGTGTATAGGCGGACTGATCCTTGTCCATACTATAAGCAACAGCATCTAGAGGATGTTGTTGCCAACCGCGGAGAAGACTTACGTTTCCCCATAAGTTCTTCCTCCGGTTTCTCCTCTCCCTTTGCCTTCTCCTTAACATGTTAAGGAATAGAAGGACCCCGCAGAAGTCTGCGGGGATTTTTTTATACAGCTATATGCCGATTTTATAATCGTATTCTTTTGCTTTATCAAGCTTTGACTCGAATTCCAATTTTAAAAACGGTTTATAAGAAGGCTCTACTTTTTTCACAAAAGAGTAAGACGCAATCTTGTCCATTGTTTTTTCAATTTGGTCCATATCGCAATACAGCACGACATATTTTAAGCGTTTTGATACATAGTGCACATTTCCGAACTTCCTCAGCATTTTGCTTTGCTTTAGGGAATGCAGATACACAATCATGCCCTGGCGCCTATTCTCCAATACAATCACCTGCCTGATTTCTCTTATATGTAAAAGACGAGACGGCCAGTCTCGTCAGGACACTTTGCATCCGCAGCTTCCGCCTGAACCGCAGCCGCCTCCGCATGAAGACAAACCGTCAAAATAAGGGTTCCCAGTCGGAACTTTAACATGCTCCGAAACAGCTGTCCCAATCTCGACGCTAACCTCATCAAGAATAGACTGAAGCTCATTTTCAGCTCTCTTGAAGTCAGCCACCTTATCGTTCAGGTCCAGCTCCCGCTTGATCTCCCTCATTTTCCGGGATATTTCTCTATAGTCAGGATGATATTTGCCAAAACGCTGTACATCCTCATACTGCTCTTTTATTTTGATAAAAGAACGAATAATCCGCCCTGCCTCTTCATCTTCTTGGAGACGCTTGTAACAATTGCGGTAGTTCTCAGCCGTCTCCGACTGCAGAATCATCTCGGCAAGCTGCTGAGCTTCACTTTGAAGCCGCACGGATTCCATCGTCGCATACATAGCACGCACCTCCAGTTGTTAGTTTACCACGAAACCAGCCAATTGGAAAATGCTTAACCGCAAGCCCGAAAACAATCTCCCTGCATTTACAGCATGAAAAAAGACCCTCTTTCGGGCCTTTTAATCTTTTGTCCGCATCGCTTGAAACATTTGCATCATCATTTGCGCCATTTGAATCCCGTTCGTAAATTGGTTCACCCGGTGCGGTATGGTTTTTTCATAAAAGTTCATCATCTCAAGCTGAAAGGAGGACAGATCATCCGGTTTTCTCGAAAGTCTGCGGTACCATATCGGCTGTTCTCTGATGAATCGTTTCCGTTCTTCGTTTGCTAAAATAAATTCCTGAACCTCTTTGCGCATATGAGCTCCCCTTTTTTAATCCTTTCGAAAAGAAAAAGGATGCTGTCCAGAGCCTGGCTGAGATTGCTTCTGGCTGCTCCCGGAAAATGTATGAAGAAGACTTTGCAACGATGAGATCGACTGGCTCATTTTATTGATTTGTTCGTTCATTTGGTTGACATCCATCTTTTTCACCGCAGTCACCATTTTAGAGACAAAATCATTTTTTTGCTCTGTTTCAGGCACAGCTTCTGCAGCTTCTTCCGGTTCCCGATACGGATCCCAAATCGGGTCGCTCTCCCCGAAGAGGACCCAATTTTCATATACGTCCTGCCAGCTTCTTTGTTCTTTGCGTACTTCTTTTATCAGCTTGGGATGCTTTTTGACGAATTGTTTAAAGTCATTGATTGAATGATTGGCATGTTGATTCGCCACAATCCTCACCCCCTCCGAAAATCGATACCTACTACAATGTATCGTTTTGTCAGGCATTGTGTTCGCCTATATTCGTTCCCGAATGAATTTTCAGCTTTGCCCCATACACTCGTGAAAGAGCCTTACTGAAGGAATGGGAATCTGCCTCCTCAGCAGCCATGTTGTCAGAAAAGGAAAACAACACATTTATTCCGCTGCAGCTCTTATGCACGCAACGACACATGCATTCAGATCATTAAGCTTTTGTGAAAATTAGAAAAACCGCGGAACCATTCCTCCGCGGCTTTTCATTACCATCGCTTAATAAAATTTTGAGTGTAATATTTTCGGTCTACTCCGACACCGAGATGCGTATAATCTGAATTCAGAAGCGCTTTTCGATGGCCCTCACTATTCAGCCAGCCTTCTACAGCAGCCGGGCCGTCCACATAATTATATGCAATATTTTCTCCCGCTTGCTGAAAGTCAACATGCCCTTCTTCTAAGCGGTCTTTCAGCGTGCCGTATTTTTTAGAGACATGGGAGAAATAATTATTTTCCTTCATATCCTGGCTATGTCCAAAGGCCACTTCCGCCGTCGGCTGATCCCACTCAAGCCTTGCAAGCCCATGTTTGACGCGTATGACATTCGTCAAATCAAGTATTTGCTTTTCACTCGTCGTTTGGATCTTTTTCCACTTATCATCTGAAACAGATTCCGGTTTCATTAATTCACCGCGGTACACAACCTCATAAGGTCTTTGCTTTACAAAGGTTTGCGCATCAAACGCCCTGATGCTGGATAGCTTCCCCTCAAATTTGTCCATATACAGCTGGACATACATCTTTCCTACCTTAACAGTCGGCCTGGTATTGATATCCTCTTCAGAAAACTCAAACCGATAGGAATTTCCTTTATACTCTACATTCACAAACGGTGCCACCTGGGTCGTCTTGAATACTTCTCCGGTTGTTTCACCAATTTTGAAAGGCTTCGCGTTAATATCATTCCCAGTAGCAAATAATGTGACCACTTTATTGTTTAATACCCCAATTTGGACATACTGGTCCTTTCCCTGATTGTATACCCACCAATCGTAATCATAAGCTGAAGGGTCAATGCGTTCTGGTTCCCCAAGCTTTTTCATTACATCATCGGCGGACTTGCCCATAAAGGACAATAATCCTGAGGTCGGCATATGTATTCGTTTGCCGCTTTGCGCTTCCTCGTTAGACACTTGAGGCTCGCTGTCATTTGATTTTTTTTCAGGAACAGATCCATATTGAATAAACAGAACATAAGTTCCGCAGATAATCAAGAGGATAACCATCGCTCTCAAGATATTTTTCAATCTATCACCCCCGTAGCGAATCACTATGTCTTGCCTTACATCTCATTACAATACAGCCTATTTAACATGTCAAAGATTTATGTGTTAATGAAAAAAGCCTTCTTCTCTATTATCCCCCTCGGAAATATCCGATAAGGCGCTGCCGGCACGTTCATTCGTTTGCTCAGATAAAGAAAGATCACCAAGCGTGACAATTCCAGTCAGCTTTTTGTTTTTTGTAACAGGTATCCTTCTGAGCTGATGGGATGCCATCAAATGAAGAACCTCATCGACTGAAGCATCTTCATCTACGCTGACAGGTTTTTCGGTCATCGCGTCAGTGATTTTTTGCGAGTTTGGTTTTTTTATGGCGATTCCTCTTAACACGAGATCGCGGTCGGTCACGATGCCGACCAGTGTTTCTCCATCCTCATCAACTACCGGAATCGCCCCTACATTCGCGTCTTTCATCTTTACCGCAGCTTCATATACATTATCTAATACCGTGCAATATTGCAAGTCGGCTGTCATCAGATCTTTTATTTTTGTCATCCGTATAACCTCCTTTAGTCTAGTGCTATTGTCGTCAAAATTTAATTTTTGCATACTTTCAAAAGAAGAAGATTCATTGAAAGTTTAACGCTTTCATACTATGATTGTCAGGAAAGGTAATTTTTATAAGGAGGGGTCAGTGTTGAAGTTTACTGAAAGCGGACTTGAAGGGGTAAAGGCTGAGCTCAGCTGGCTAGACGACTTGATGGAAAGCAAAGGCCTCGTCAGAGCGGGTCAATGGGATTACGAAAGAGTCACCTATGACAAGAAGTTTTCGACGATTGAGGGTACGTTTTACCTGCGGATACAGGGCATTGCGGCAGAGGGCGATGTTGGAAGCGGCCGCGCCGTGATTCAATTAATGTCCCCTCTCTTAGGCAAGCATTACTACCCGCACGGAGTAGAATATGGAGAAACGGAAGAGTTTCCCGTACAGGTTGTAACAAAAAGCAAAGCACTGATTCAGGACATATCCGACATGTTAAAAACAGTTCAAATGTAATGAAAAGGTACAGCATTTTCGCTGTACCTTTTATGATATCGTTTGCTGAATATACGGTGGCTCCTCCTGCCCGTCCTTTTCCCTTTCTTTCTTCACCCATTGGAAAAAAACAATCGCCAAAAAAGTGCCGTACACAATTTCCTGAATGATTTTCATCATAACTGCTCCGAGCTGCTGATCCTCTAACAAAGGCAGTGTATTTAACATCTCTGGTCCTGTTAATGGGACCTGCCCCATCATATCCGCAGGCACACAAAGCTTCATTGCCTCAGCCCACGCAGACGGATCTGTATAGGTGGCATATAACGGCGCGCCGCTGAACATGATCAGCGCGCAAGCAGGCGTAAGCAGCATACCGTCCGCCATAATATATCCCAGCTTCATCAAGCCGCTGAGCTGCCCGAGACGCTCGACCTTATGAACAAGCGGCCACCACATCAAAAACGCAAGCACAAAGATAAGCCAAGTCATTAATGTATGGTATAACGAATCTGTTTTGACAGTATCAAATATAAGCGGAACATGATATAAAGAAAAAATGCCGTTAAACAAAAGCAAAGCAATTAAAGGCTTCGTGAAAAATGAAAAAACCGGTTTAATGGCAGGCCTGAAAATGATTTTCTCCCAAAGCCATGCAGGAATTCCCGCGATCAATAGCGGCGGGACGACCAAATACAGGACAGCCATCTGCACCATATGCGCGCTGAACATAATATGTCCGAGCAGATCAACCGGACTTCCCTCGGCTGCATATAAAAACAGCATCGCCGATAGAAAGCACACCATCTGTTTACCCGTTATTCGATTTGGCTTTGAAGACATTCGCCTGTAAAAATAGAGATAAAGCACTGTAATGCCCAACAAGATACAAAAAAGATAAGGGCTCCACATCGCGCGAAACCCAAATACCTCTAGCTGATTCATTTCTTCACCTCCGGCGGCTGTTCAAATTACCACCATATAATTGTGACAAACGCAAGCACAGTGATGAACGCGACAAACATGCCTGAATACAAAAACATTGCCGGCGCCTCATGCCCTTTTTGATTCATATGCATGAAATAATACAGCTGGAAAATGACTTGAATTGCAGCTAGCAAAATAATGAAAGGAATCGTAAACCAGCTGCCTACACCGTCCGTTGCCACTGTCAGAAATGCAACAATCGTAAGACCGATCATTAAACCAAAAGACAGAACCTGATATTTCATCTCCTGAGCGTGCTTCTTTTTCTTAAATTCAAGGTCGCTGTTGATATGCCCTCTGCTTTTTTTACCGACCATGTTTATCCCACCATCCCCATTAAATATACAACGGTAAAGATGAAGACCCACACGACATCAATAAAGTGCCAATATAGACTGGCAACATAAAACTTAGGCGCCGTATACAAGTTCAGCCCCCTCTTGGCATTACGGATCATCAGCGTGCTGATCCACATAAGCCCAAATGCCACGTGGGCGCCGTGTGTACCGACAAGCGTGTAAAACGCGGAACCGAGCGCAGAGCTTGTGATCGTAAAGCCAAACTCATGGGTGTAATGCTTAAACTCATAAATTTCCAGTCCTAAAAAGCCAGCCCCCAATAAGATCGTAATTCCCAGCCAAAGCTGCATTTTGCCGAAAGAAAAGTTCTTCATGTGGTACATCGCGTACACACTCGTTAAACTGCTCGTTAATAGCAGCATTGTGGCGATAAACACAAGTGTTACATCGAACATTTCCGTCGTAGGCGGATCACCGGCATTTGAATTCCGGAGTGCAAGAAACGTTGCGAAGAGAGACGCGAACAAAACTGTCTCTCCCCCAAGAAAAAGCCAAAAGCCTAAAAATTTATTTTTCCCTTCCAGCGTTACTTTTTCGGGAGAAGCTGGAAAGGTTTCTGCGGTGAATTTTTCTTCAATTTGCATTATGCCTTCACCCCTTTATCATCATTCGGCAGTTCCTCTTTATGAATATGATAGCCGTGATCATCAATTACTGAACGAAGCAGCATCGTAATAAATGTGATGCCGAGTCCGATAAAGATCACCGGCAGCCCCCAAGCGTGATCGGTTCTGTACAACAGCCCGAACGCTGCGACAAAAAGGCCGAAGGAAATGATGAACGGCAGGATTGAGCCGTTTGGCATATGAATATCATCAACCGGTTCAGCCGGCGTCATTGATTTGTGTCCTGCATGCTTCTCGATCCAAAACGGATCAAGCCCTCTGACAAAAGGAAGCTGTTTAAAGTTATACTCAGGCGGCGGTGAAGAAACGGTCCATTCAAGGGTACGTCCATCCTGCCATGGATCAGCTCCGACATATTCGCCTTTTACCGATGTCCAAATGACATTGACTAGCAGAAGAATAACAGCTGCCGCCATAAAAAACGCCCCGATTGTACTGATCAAGTTGCCGGTTTCAAGACCCTGGCCTGGCAAAAACGTATAAACCCGGCGCGGCATCCCCATTAAACCGACAAAATGCTGAATGAAAAACGTGAGGTGAAAGCCGATAAAAAACAATACAAATGAAATTTTCCCCATCGTCTCATGCAGAATTTTACCAAACATTTTCGGCCACCAGAAATGAACGCCGGCTAAAAGGCCGAATACCACGCCGCCAATAATGACATAGTGAAAGTGCGCCACCACAAAATACGTATCATGGAACTGATAATCAGCAGCTGCTGCTGCCAGCATGACACCCGTCACACCGCCGAGCACGAAGGACGGAATAAATGAGACGGCATACAGCATCGCTGTCGTATACTTCACATTTCCTCCCCAGATCGTCAAAAGCCAGTTAAAAATCTTAATCCCGGTCGGTATCGCGATAGCCATTGTGGCAACCGCAAAAATCGCATTTGCAATCGGCCCCAGACCTGTCGTAAACATGTGGTGCACCCAAACCATAAAGCCCAGAAAGCCAATGAGCACGATGGCAAAAACCATTGATGAATACCCAAACAAACGCTTTCTGGCAAACACAGGGATGACCTCTGAAAATATACCGAATGCAGGCAAAATTAAGATATAAACCTCCGGATGGCCAAAGATCCAAAATAAATGTTCCCAAATGACCGTATTTCCGCCAAGCTCGGGATTAAAGAAATTGGTGCCGAACAGCCGGTCCAGCATCATCAGAGCCAATCCGACCGTAAGCGGAGGAAATGCAAACAAAATCAATGCTGAGGCTACAAATGTCGTCCATGTGAACAAAGGCAGCCTCATGTACGTCATGCCGGGAGCTCTCATGTTGATAATCGTGGCCAAAAAGTTAATCCCGGCTATCAGCGTCCCAAGCCCCGATATTTGCAGTCCGAGGACGAAAAAGTCTATGCCGTGCCCTTCAGAATGAAGCGAAAGTGAGGCGTATGACGTCCAACCCGCGTCTGGCGCTCCGCCCAAAAACCAGCTTAGATTTAAGAAAATGCCCCCGAAAAAGAAGAGCCAAAAACCGAGCGAGTTTAAAAATGGAAATGAAACGTCACGGGCCCCAATCTGCAAGGGAACGACCGCATTCATCAAGGCAAATAAAAGCGGCATCGCAGCCAGAAAGATCATTGTCGTCCCGTGCATTGTCATTACTTCATTGTACGCTTGGGCACTGAGAAAAGCATTTTCCGGCTTTGCAAGCTGAATTCTGATAAACATCGCTTCAATTCCCCCGACAAGAAAGAAGAATCCCCCGGCGATTAAGTAAAGAATTGCGATTTTTTTATGGTCCACCGTCGTCAAATAATCCCAAAGTATAGATCCGCGCGTCCGTTTTTCTGTAAGCGCATTCAACATATGTGACCTCCCCCAATATCTCCCTTTCTTCCCTACTTGCTTTCCGTTTTTAAGCCTTTTAAGTATTCATAAAGCGCATCTGTTTCACTGTCTGAGAGCTTCGGATAAGTTCCTGTCATTTTGTTACCCGGTTTTATGCTCTCAGAATCCTTCAGCCAAGCCTTCACATTTTCTTCGTTGGCGTCTTTCACCCCTGCCACTTTTGCCCTTTCACCGAAGGTCGCCAAATTAGGAGCCGTTCTCGCTGCTTCTGCACGCTTATCATTCGGCTCTACTGCATGGCAGCTCAGACAGTTCTTCTCTTTAAACAGTTCTTCGCCCTGCTTAGCCAAATCGCTCTCTGTTGTAGACTTATAGTTTTTCATTTCTTTTGTCCAGCCCTGGAATTCTTTTGCAGACATCGTCTTTACCTTAAAATCCATCAGCGCGTGTGAAGGGCCACAAAGCTCTGCACACTTCCCAAAAAACATATCTCCTGCCTCTTTGCTTCGTTTTGAATCAAATGTCAGGAAAAACTTATTTTCATTATCCGTATTCGTATCAAGTTTTCCTCCAACAGAAGGAATCCAGAAGGAATGTTTTACATCTGAAGCTTTTAAATTAAAATATACACGCTGGTCTGTCGGCACAATCAGCTCCTGGCTTGTGATAATGCCGTAATCAGGATATTCAAACTCCCACCAATATAAATTTGCCCGGACATTGACTACGAGAGCATCCTCGGCTTTTCGGCCTTTCTTATCCATTGGTGATGTATCTGCAAGCTCAAGCGTATATAATACGACAGGGATCACAAGAATAATGAGCAGCAAAATCGGGATCACGGTCCATGTGATTTCTAAAATTTTGTTCCCCTCTACCTGTTTCGGTATCGTGTTCTCACCGACCCGTGATCTTCTGAATCTCACAATTACATAAAAGAAGATAACAGATACTACTGCAACAACAACCACCATAATCAATGTGCTGAGCACTGTCAGGTCATACTGTTTATCAGCCACCTCGCCAGCAGGCTTGAGCGTGGATAAAAAAGGTTTTCCACATCCGCTTAATAGAAGCGGCACCAAGGCTAATAATAAAATAAGACGCCAATGCTTTACCATTTCACCCAACCCCTTTTCTGGTCAATACAAAGGCGGAAAGCAGATTCGCAATCCAGCCTATCACCAATAAAGCACTTACATTTCCTCTTCTCTTAAATTATGAGTTTTTTTACTCAAAATGCCATCTATGTATAAAAGTAAAGCCGCCTGATTAAACAAGAGGTCAAGGCGGCATTTACTAGTTGTCATCGTTTATTTTGAAGCGATAAAACAAGCATCATATCTATTTTTTAGAAAAGCGTCAAGACAACCATGGCAACGAAATAGATTGTCATGTAGTTAAGCGAATAAACGAACATCTGCGTTGCCCACTTCATGATATTCTTGGAGCGGAAGCCCATTAAGCCAAGAATCAGCCAGCCGATATTTAACAGCAAGCCGAGAATGACAATCGGAAGGCCCAGGCTTCCAAGGAAAAACGGAAGCGGCATCAGGCACGCAACCCACACAATAATTTGTCTTTTTGTCACTTCAAATCCGTATACGACAGGAAGCATCGGAATATTTGCAGCTCTGTAATCCTCCGTTTTCTTAATAGCCAATGCTAAGAAGTGAGGAATCTGCCAAATAAATAAAATCATGAATAATACCCACGCTACGACACCGATATTTCCTTCCACTGCCGTCCATCCAATAAGCGGCGGCACTGCACCGGAAACACTTCCTACTACTGTGTTAATCGTATAGCGGCGCTTCGTCCACATTGTGTACAATACAACATACGTAAAGACTCCGATAAAACCAATAACAGCAGCCATAACAGTTGTCATCAACAGCATGATCAACCCTAAAGCAACCAGCAAAATTCCAGACCATAACGCCTGATTCGGCTGAATTTTACCCGTAACCGTCGGTCTTACTTTCGTACGCTCCATAACATGGTCAATGTCCCGGTCATACCAGTTATTGATCGCGCAGGAGCCCGCAATAATCAGAGAAGACCCGATTAATGTAAGAAGAACGGTGTTTATATTGCCTAAAAAACTCAAACCGGAAATATGCAGTGCAAGCCACATTCCAGTAAAAGTCGTGATGAGATTAGAATTGACGATCCCTATTTTAATAAGGGACAGAAAATCTTTCCACGCCGTTGTTTCTTCAATTTGTCCGTCTATAGCTGTATCATTTAAGATTCTGGAGTTAGCCATAACGTAAACCTCCCTTACAAACCTAACGCAGGAGAATAAAAAAACCTGCAACTCTATCATACAAGATAACATCTTGTAAAAAAACATCCTATTAAATATTAAACGACAAACAGGAATTTATTTGTGAACTTTTTATGAATTTTACCAAAGATGAAGGCAATCGCCAAATTGGCAGTGCGTTTACCTTATTTCTATCAGACCCGGCATGAATAATCAAGTGTACATTTTCCGATAGCCGTCATTCTATTATATTTTTGTGAACAAAAGGCTCTAAGAATTGCCACAAAACACATATTCGCTTACACTTGGAACGTATATAAAATCGCAGCAGTATGTTGAGAAGGTGAATATTGTATGAATAAAGCATTAAAAGCTCTCGGTGTTCTGACAACATTTGTCATGCTTATTGTTTTAATCGGGGGAGCTCTCGTTACAAAAACAGGTTCCGGCCAAGGCTGCGGCAGACAGTGGCCGCTGTGTCACGGCCGTTTTTTCCCTGAAATGAATCCGGCTTCAATTATTGAATGGAGCCACAGGTTCGCAAGCGGGATCTCTATTATCCTTGTGTTAAGCCTTGCGTTTTGGTCATGGAGAAAAATCACACCGATTTTCCGTGAAACAACGTTTCTCGCGATCATGTCTATTATCTTTTTATTTTTACAGGCACTGCTTGGCGCATTGGCTGTCGTATTCGGTTCAAACGCGCTGATTATGGCGCTTCACTTTGGCATCTCATTGATTTCTTTTGCTTCAGTGCTCATTTTGACATTGCTCATATTTGAAGCCGACAAATCAGTTAGAAAACTGGTTAAGCCGCTTCAAATCGGCAAAAAAATGCAATTTCACATGATAGGGATTTTAATATACTCCTATATCGTTGTGTATACAGGCGCATATGTAAGACATACCGAATCAAGTCTGGCATGTCCTGATGTGCCGCTGTGCAGCCCGCTGAACAATGGACTTCCGACCCAATTCCATGAATGGGTGCAAATGGGCCATAGAGCAGCAGCATTGCTGTTGTTTGTATGGATTATTGTGGCCGCTGTTCATGCTATTACTTCCTATAAAGATCAAAAGCAGATCTTTTGGGGATGGATCTCATGTCTTATTTTTATTACATTACAGGCGCTGTCCGGTATTATGATCGTATACTCTGAACTGGCTCTGGGCTTTGCACTTGCCCACTCGTTCTTTATTGCCTGCCTATTTGGTGTTCTATGCTACTTCTTATTATTGATTGCACGCTTCCGTTATGAATCAAGACAATCATAATAACTCTAGACCAAAGCTTTCTGCGCTTTGGTCTTTTTTGTATCATGTTTTTTGCCGCTTCATACGTTTCAATGGCCAGCCTCTCCGCTGGACTTGATGATCATTGAGCGGCTCGCTGCGCTCCGTATTTTTTGTCATCATGCTAAAAAACCGCACAGCCTGCGAAACATAAGTATTGCTTCATGATAAAAATGTGCAGATAGAGCCCTTTTGCCATGCTTCATACAAAGATAGTGCCTTTAAGAAATATTTATGGCTCATATCATACTACAAAGTATCTGAAAGACCGGCAGCAGATAAGCCTGTTTTTGTTTTATATAGGAAATGGCTTGTGACAGTGCTGTATTGTCTTCAAGCCTTAGATCTCTTCTAAACCACACAATTTTCATTTCCCTACGCTTTTTTCATAAAAAACAAGAGTGTATATCAAATGATATACACTCTTGTTTTTTATGCTTTTTCAATTTCGAGAAGCAGATCTCCCGTTTGGATCGGCTCGCCATTTTTCACATGAACCTGCTTGATTGTTCCTGAGAAAGGCGCCTGAACCGTTGTTTCCATTTTCATCGCTTCATTGATCATCAAATGATCACCTTTATTGACTTTTGTACCTGCTTCAGTCAATACCTTAATAACCGTTCCAGGCATGGAGGCTGCGATGTGGCTTGGGTTTGTCCGGTCCGCTTTCAGTCTTTCCTGAACGGAAGACTTAATGCTTTCATCTTTGATGACAACTTCACGCGGCTGTCCGTTCAGTTCGAAATAAATGACGCGAGTGGCATCAGGCTGAGGCTCACCGATTGAAATCAGCTTAACGATCAGTGTTTTTCCGCGCTCAATTTCCACTTCTATTTCTTCACCTAATACCATGCCATAGAAGAATGTCGGCGTATCTAATACCGAAATGTCTCCATAGCTTTCTGCCGTTTTCACATAATCAGAGAAGACTTTAGGATAAAGGGCATACGCCACAGCATCTTGATCTGAAATCTCCAAGTTATGCTGCTCTTTAAATTCCTGTTTGATCGCTTCAAAGGATACCGGCTCAAGCAGTTCTCCCGGTCTGACCGTAATCGGCTCCTGTCCTTTTAAGATCAGCTTTTGTAGTTTTTCCGGGAATCCGCCATGAGGCTGGCCGATGTTTCCTTTGAAAAGCTCCACGACAGAATCAGGGAAATCTAATTGTTCGCCTTTTTCGTAAACGTCCTTTTCAGTCAGATTGTTTTGCACCATGTAGAGCGCCATATCTCCGACTACTTTAGAGGAAGGCGTGACCTTCACGATGTCGCCGAACATATCGTTGACGCGTCTGTACATTTCTTTGACTTCGTTCCAGCGGTCGCCTAGGCCTACTCCCTTCGCCTGCTGCTGCAGGTTGCTGTATTGGCCCCCAGGCATTTCATGCTCATAAATTTCAGTATGCGGAGACTTCATTCCGCTTTCAAATTCGCTATAGTATTTACGAACTGACTCCCAATATTGAGACAGCATTTCAACGTTTTGGACATTCATTTCCGGACGGCGGGCGTTCCCTTCCATCGCATGATAAAATCCGCTCGCGCTTGGCTGAGACGTTAATCCTGCCATTGAGCTGACCGCCACGTCTATGATATCAACGCCGGCTTCAACAGCTTTTGCGTACATATAAATACCGTTGCCGCTCGTATCATGCGTATGAAGGTGAACCGGAATGTCGATCGTCTCTTTCAAAGCAGAAACGAGTTCATATGCAGCCTGCGGTTTTAACAGCCCTGCCATATCTTTAATTCCAAGGATATGGGCTCCGGCAGCCTCAAGCTCCTTCGCCATCGACGTATAATAAGCAAGATCATATTTCGTACGGTTCTTGTCAAGGATATCTCCCGTGTAACAAATCGCAGCTTCTGCCACTTTGCCGGTATCCCGAACGGCATCAATGGCTAACGTCATCCCTTTTACCCAGTTTAAGCTGTCGAAAATACGGAACACATCAATACCGGATTGAGCAGATTGCTTCACGAATTCTTTAATCACATTATCCGGATAATTCGTATAGCCGACCGCGTTAGATGAACGAAGTAGCATTTGGAATAAGGTATTCGGCACTTCTTTGCGAAGGTCCTCCAATCGCTTCCACGGATCTTCTTTCAGGAATCGGTAGGCTACATCGAAGGTCGCGCCTCCCCACATTTCCATACTGAATAGCTCAGGCCATAGCGCAGCCGTCGGATTCGCGATTTTTTTCAAATCATGCGCTCTGAATCTCGTCGCCAATAATGATTGGTGAGCGTCTCTGAATGTCGTATCAGTTAAAAGGACAGATTTCTGTTCCTTAACCCAATTTGCAAGCCCTTCAGCACCTTTTTCATCGAGAATTTGCTTTGTTCCTCTGGCAGGCTGCTGATCTATGTCTACTTTTACGTTTATTGGTTTGTCAAACGCCGGTTTTTCTTTTTTCCCGATTCCAGGGAAACCGTTCACTGTCACATTGCCGATGTAAGTGAGCATTTTTGTTCCGCGGTCTTTCTGTTTAGGGAAATTAAATAATTCAGGTGTTGTATCAATGAAAGACGTATCATATTGCCCTGTCAGGAACTTCTCATGCTTTGCAACGTTCTCAAGGAACGGAATGTTTGTTTTAATGCCTCTGATTCTAAACTCCTGAAGGTTTCGGACCATTTTGGCCGCCGCCTGTTCAAACGTTAAAGCCCAAGTTGAAAGCTTAACGAGAAGTGAATCATAATATGGCGTGATCACGGCGCCTTGAAAGCTGTTTCCGGTATCAAGACGGACACCAAAACCGCCGCCTGAGCGGTAAGCCATGATTTTTCCTGTATCAGGCATGAAATCATTTTGCGGATCCTCAGTCGTAACCCGTGACTGAATGGCATAGCCGATTGTAGAAATGTCCTTTTGCTCAGGAATATTTACTTTTTTGCTGTGAAGGCTGTGCCCTTGGGCAACAAGGATCTGTGTTTGAACGATATCGACACCTGTAATCATTTCTGTAATCGTGTGTTCAACTTGTACGCGAGGGTTTACTTCAATAAAGTAGAATTCGTTGTTTGCAACAAGAAACTCTACCGTACCAGCGTTTATATAGTTTACATTTTTCGCAAGCGCAACTGCCGCTTCACAAATTTGGTTTCTTAATTCAGGTGACAGGGAGACACTCGGCGCCACTTCAATGACTTTTTGATGGCGTCTTTGAACAGAACAGTCCCTCTCAAAAAGGTGGACGACATTGCCCTGCTTGTCACCAATCACCTGAACCTCAATATGTTTCGGATTTTCAATCAATTTTTCTACATACACTTCATCATTGCCAAAGGCTGCTTTTGCCTCTGATTTTGCACGCTCATATGCTTCTTTGACTTCACTTTCAGATCTGACAATCCGCATACCACGGCCGCCGCCGCCCAGTGAAGCTTTAATGATAATCGGATAACCATTAGTTTGTCCAAACTGTTCGACTGCTTCAAGCGTTTCTGCAGGGCCGTCGCTTCCGGGAATCACAGGGATTCCAGCTTTTTCTGCCTGCTCACGCGCTTTTACCTTGTCACCAAACATATCTAGATGTTCGGACTTTGGACCAATGAACACGATGCCTTCTTCTTCACATCGTTTCGCGAAATGGATATTTTCAGATAAGAAACCGTATCCCGGATGAATCGCATCGACTTTGTTTCTTTTCGCAATATCTATGATACCTTCAATATCCAGATAAGCATCAATCGGTTTTTTCCCTTCACCGACCAGGTATGCTTCATCCGCTTTGTACCGATGGTAGGAACCGGAATCTTCTTTTGAATAGACCGCAACTGTACGAATATTCAACTCGGTACACGCCCGGAATATTCGGATTGCAATTTCTCCCCTGTTTGCTACTAATACTTTTTGTATCGATTGCTGTGACAAACGTTTCTCCCCCTTACCCGAATGGAATATAATCTATCATAGCGGAATACCCTTCCCCTGTACACACTTGTTTTTTACAGATAAACAGTTTTTTTGAGCTGTTTCTTTTTCATTCCCTTCGGCGCCAAGGGCTCTCTCTTTTTCTTATTCTCTGAATATTTCACAAACATGCTGATATTCGCTAATATCCCCATACTCGCTAGCAGCAGTACTAAAGAAGAGCCCCCGTAACTGATAAATGGCAGCGTAACCCCTGTAATCGGAATTAATCCGCTGACTCCGCCAAGGTTAATAAACGATTGTATGGCAATCATGCTCGAAATGCCGATCGCTAGAAGACTCCCAAACGGGTCCTCGCATTTTCTGGCTATATAAAACCCTTTTATTACGATAAAGCCCAATAGAAAAATCACAAACAATACCCCAAAAATACCTAGTTCTTCAGCAATGACAGCCATAATAAAGTCAGTGTGTGATTCAGGCAGATATCCGTATTTTTGGATACTTTCACCGAGCCCCAGACCGAAAATGCCGCCTGAGCCGATCGCATAATAAGAATTGATCACTTGTAAACCTGATGAATTTGCATACTTAAATGGGTCTTCAAGACTCTCAAAACGTGCCAAACGGCCTTCAGTTAAAATTTTGTCCTGATTTAAATAAATAATCGGGCTGACTAAAATTAAAACAATGCCGCCCAGCAAAACAAGCTTCACCAGCGTCTTTCCACTGAAACCGGAGCACAAGATCATGCACGTCGCAATTAGGCCGATAATCATGGCTGTACCAAAATCTGGCTGCATGGCAATTAACCCGCAAATCACAAGCGTCATGACAACCGGAGGGGCTACTCCCGTTAACAGATGGTCGATATAGCTTTGTTTTTTGGCATATACGGCTGCAAGATATAAAATCACGACCAGTTTAACAAATTCCCCCGGCTGGATACTCATTCCGCCGATTTTAAACCAGCTTTGCGCGTTTCCGGCGACATGCCCGAATACAAACAGCGAGATAAGCGCAAAAACAGAAACAAGCAGTATCATCTTCTGAAACTTTTGATGGGCCAGTGCTTTGTAAGGAAACACAGCCATGAGAATAAAAAGAGCGCCACCCGCAATTAAAGCAAACAGCTGCCGCATGAAGAAAAAATTACTGCTTACCCCGTATCGAGAGACAGCCGTAATCATGCTTGAGCTGTATACCATCACTAAACCGAATCCGCATAGTAAAACAATTGCGAATATCAGTGAGTAATCATAAGATTTGAGCATTTTTTTTAACATAACATCCTCTTCCCTACTTCTAACTTCCATTATCTATGGTTTTTATGTATTTATCTTTTTTATTTTACTACAATTTATCAAACGAGACGAAGAATCTCTATACGATTCGGAAGGAATGTGTAAAAAAAGACCGTCTTTAATGAGAGAAAATTAGCGGTTATAAAAAAACCCAAACTGTTAATAAGTTTGAGTTTTATCATTTATTTACCTGTAAACGCGTCATGCAAAGCAGACAATTCGCGCTCCAATGTGTATAAAAGGTCTTTACCGTCTTTTTCATCAACCAATCCCAGGCGGACAGCAAAATCGATTTCCCTCGAAAGCCCGAACATTTGAGTATCTAAAACCTCTTCATATAGAGGACATTGAGGCATCGTTAAGTTATCCATTTGTACTCGGATCAGCTTCAAAATCTTCTCAGCGTCTACTTTTAAGAGTTCAAAAGCTTTTTGCCGATGGTCAACTATCATCTCTGAAGCCAAAAGTATCCCTCCGTTCCCCAGGCGAGTACCTAATTCTTCTATTTATCATAAAGGGTATCAGCAGAAAATGCAAGAGGATTTAAGCAGATGAGATAAATTAAAAAATACTCAGCCTGTACATCTCAGACATTATTTCCAAAAGCTTTACACCTGCAATGCTGTTCCCTTTGTCGTCCAATGCCGGGCCAAAAATACCGATCCCGAAATCGTAGGGTGAAAGGCCCATAATCCCTCCGGATACGCCGCTTTTTGCAGGAATTCCGACCTTAATTGCAAATTCCCCGCTTGCATTGTACATTCCGCACGTCACCATAAATGTTTTGCAAATCCTGGCGACATCTTTTGGGATGATTTGCTCTCCAGTCTCAGGTTGTCTGCCGTTCAGCGCAAATACAGATCCGATTTTCGCCAAATCCAGACTGTTCATCTCTATCGCGCATTGCTTCGTGTATAAATCCATTACCGCTTCTACATCATCCTCAAAAATGCCGTACTGCTTCATATAATAACACATTGCTCGATTAATCATTGATGTGCTGTATTCGGATTGAGCCACTTCCCGGCAGTAAGTAATCTCTTGGTTGTTTGTCAGTCTTCTGATAAAAGAAAGTAAATAATCAAGTCTCTCTTTCACCGTTTTCCCTCTAATCAAGCTTGTCACTACCAAAGCCCCGGCATTGATCATAGGGTTTAACGGCTTACTCGGATTCACTGTTTCCAGCTTGATAATTGAGTTAAACGGATCACCGGTCGGCTCCTGTCCAACATAGCTGAAGACCTTATCTTTGCCGTGTTCCATTAATACCAAAGCAAGTGAGAGGACTTTCGATATACTTTGAAGTGTAAATGTTTTTTCTACATCACCTGCTGACAGACAAATATTATTGGAATAATAAATCGCCACTGACAGATCGTGTTTATCGGCTTTTGCCAAGGCAGGAATATAGCTGGCTACCTCCCCCTTGTCCGTCACCTTTTTCGCCTCTTTCACTAAGGCTTCAAGCTCGTCATTATGCCGGCATACCATGCAACCACCCTCGCTCCCTGAGCATTTCAATACACATAATTTGTACACAAAGTGACAATTCATGCGAAAACTTTTATAATTTTGAGAGAAGGGGGTTATATCATGAGCGTTATACAAGTAAAAGGCAATGTTACATATCCGATCACCATTGATCCAAGCGTATGGATTTTTGATGATCGCAAATTTTCGTTTGACCGCAAAGGGGCAAGTCAAGACTCACATTTACAATCAGCCGGGGATGAATCCGATCTTGATCCTGAACGCGTCATCAGAGAGGGCCGGATTGCGCCGCCGACATTAAAGACGGAAAAACAATACGAGAAGCAAAAACTGATGAACGGCAGCTTTGCAATGAAACTTGGGACTGTGCTGAAAAATGCCGAGCCGCCCAGCTCTGCGACACAATGCGTATTTGTCACAAGTTCGGGAAAGGCCGCCGTTCCTCTGGAAACCGCTTTGAACAGTATTGTCCATTTCAGTGAGGCAGGCAAGCCGATTCAAGAAGGTGGCCCCGTTCATATTTACTTTGAAGATCCAGTTGATCACAAACAGCCCATCACCGATATAAAAGAAATCGAAATCATTTAGTATTACAGCAAGTCAGCTGCAAGCTGGGCGAGGCCTGATCTCTCACCTTTTAACAGCTTCACGCTGCCTGAGATGGGTTGTCCTTTAAACCGCTCAACCACATAGGCCAAACCATTGTTCAGACTGTCTAAATATGGGTGATCAATTTGTTCAGGATCGCCCATTAAGACAATTTTACTCCCCTCACCGACTCTCGTCAGCAGTGTTTTTACCTCATGCCTGGTCAAATTTTGCGCTTCATCAATAATAATAAATTGATCTGGAATGCTTCTCCCCCTGATATAAGTCAGCGCCTCTACCTGAATTGAGCCAATACCTGCCAGAATGGCCTCAAGCTCCCCCGGTTTTTTCGCATTAAACAGAAACTCCAAGTTGTCAAAAATCGGCTGCATCCAAGGCTTTAGCTTTTCCTCTTTTTCGCCCGGCAAGTATCCGATGTCTTTGCCAACAGGAACAATCGGTCTCGCCACGACCAGCTTTTTGTATATTCCTAAGTCTTCTGTCTGTAATAGTCCCGCTGCCAATGCTAAAAGCGTCTTGCCGGTTCCCGCTTTTCCGATCAGGGTGACAAGCGGAATATCTTCACGCAGCAAAAGCTCTAATGCCATTGTCTGCTGAACATTTTTCGGTCTGATTCCCCATATATGTTCATCATCAAATACGAGTCTTTTTAATACCGTTCCGGTTTTATCTGCAATTCCGACTGCAGAGGAGGATCCTCCCAGCTCATCCTTCATTAATGCGAATTGATTCGGATAAAACGCGTGCTGTTTTATATCATTTACTGAAATTTGATTTTTACCATAAAAAGAGTTGAACAGCTGCTGGCTGATATATAAATCCTTATAGCCGCTGTACATTTCATCATTGTCCACGACCCGGTCATTTAAGAAATCTTCGGCAAGCAGTCCGATTGCGTCCGCTTTCACTCTGACAAGTACATCCTTGCTGACGAGGATAACCGGTCTGCCATTCTCCTTCGTTTCTTCCTCGAGGCTTAAGTTTTTCGCAACGGCTAATATGCGATTATCGTTCGTCTTTTCAATAAAGATCTCTTGCAGCTGGTGAAACGAACGATGATTCAGTTCAATTCTCAGTGTGCCGCCCGTGTCGAGCGGAACATGCTCATGCAGCCTGCCCTTTTGTCTTAGCGCATCAATCAGCTTAGATACGTGCCTTGCATTCCTCCCAACTTCGTCCATATACCGTTTCTTTGAATCAACCTCTTCTAATACGACAGCAGGGATGACAACCTCATTTTCTTCAAAAGAAAATATCGCGTTAGGATCCTGTAATAACACATTCGTATCTAACACATAAATTTTACTCAAGTCTCAGCCTCCTGATATAAGGGTCAAAGTTCTTCCTGCTTCTCTTACGATGAAAAAAGGTGAATGCCTGCTAAAATATATGTTTTTGTGCATAAAGATAGAAGGTTAATTCAACAATAAAATTAATGAATGCATTTCAAGGAGGGAACCCGCAAGTGCGAATTCTTTTCATTCTCATACAGCTGACGCTTATCCTGTCCGCATGTGCCTACCAACAAGGAAAACAGGATCAGAATGTTGAAAAAGAATCAACAAGACAGCAGGAAACCAAACCGATTCACGTAAAGGACACAACTCAGGAGACAAAAGACAATGGAACAAGAACGGATATTGCCAAGCATCTTGTCAGCGTTGCTGAAAAAAATCCCGATGTCAAGGATGCAACAGCCGTTGTGCTTGGAGGTTATGCCGTTGTTGGAATTGATGTCGATGATACTTTGGATAGAAGCAAAGTGGAAACGATTAAATATTCTGTGGCACAGGCTTTAAAAAATGATCGATATGGTGCCAACGCAGTTGTCATTGCTGACCCAGATACGGTCAGCCGCCTGAATGAAATGAGCAGAGAAATCAGTAAAGGCCGTCCGGTAACAGGCATACTAGATGAATTAGCTGCGATTGTCGGCCGAGTGCTTCCAGAAGTGCCTAACGATGTGATTGACAATGAAGACGAGCCGCAAACAAAGCAGCAAAATGACCAATTAAACAGAAAGCAGCAGCAGGAAATGGAAAAGGAGCAAAACGATCAATCTGATCATCATATGAAAAAGAATAACAATGATTAAGCTATAGCCTCGCGCTTTAGCTTTTTCTTATTTTGGACAGCTTCTGATCCGTGCTATAATACATATTAGTGAAAGAGGTGATATGATGAGGGTCCAATGTTCTATTTGCGATAAAATTGAAACAATTGATGATGATACCCTGATCGCGAAACGGCTTCGAAACCGCCCAATCCATACATATATGTGCCAGGAATGCCACGACCGGATTGCCCAAAAAACAGAAGAACGGCTGAAAACGGGAAAATTCACTTTTCACCCGGGACAGCAAAAAAAAGAAAAAGTCAAAAAATAAAGCAGCCGCTTTACCATACACAACACAAAAAAGACTCAGCTTCTCAGCTGAGTCTTTTTATGATTTTGCAGACTGTCCCTTTTTCGACTGATACAGCCGAATTTTGTAAATGATTAAAATCATCGCAGCGACGACCAATCCCTCTGCCACGGGCAAAAACACTCCTAAAAAGGTCAAAACAGTGCAGCCCAAAGCCAGAAATACATACACCACTGCTGATTTTAATACCGGAAGCCGTTTAGCAAATCCAAGCTTAAATACAATAACAGCCAACACAAAAATCGTGCCGTACAGCAGCCACATGCCTGCCGCAGGCTGCCGGTCTACTTGATATAGAGCAGCGAAGAACGACAGGCGTTCGCTTACATCATTCAAAAAGATTCCCCTCCCCTGCAAAGTGCGGGTTCTATCTTTTCAAATTCTGCAAGAGATTAAGACAATCCTGCTGTTTTTTTCTTTTTAGCCGCTTTTTCACGTTCGTTTTTATTGAGGATTTTCTTTCTTAAACGGATGGATTCAGGCGTTACTTCACAGTATTCATCTTCGTTTAAGTACTCTAGAGATTCCTCAAGAGACATGATGCGCGCTTTTTTAATTGTAGTTGTCTGATCCTTTGTCGCAGAGCGGACGTTCGTCTGCTGTTTCATTTTGCTGACGTTAACAACAAGGTCGTTGTCACGGTTATGCTCTCCAACGATCATTCCTTCGTATACTTCAGTACCCGGCTCAACGAAGATGACACCGCGGTCTTCAATTCCTTGAATACCATAAGATGTCGCTTTTCCGTTTTCCATTGATACAAGCACACCCTGGCGGCGTCCGCCGACTTGGCCCGCCTGCATCGGCTGGTAGCTGTCAAAGGTATGGTTCAGAATACCGAATCCGCGTGTTAATGATAGGAACTCTGTGGAGTACCCGATCAATCCGCGGGAAGGAACTGTAAAGATGAGACGGACTTGGCCGTTTCCATTGTTGATCATATCAATCATTTCGCCTTTGCGGGCACCCATTGATTCCATAACTGAGCCTGTATGCTCTTCCGGAACATCAATTTGTACACGCTCAACAGGCTCACAGCGTACGCCGTCGATTTCTTTGATGATAACTTCAGGTTTTGAAACTTGAAGCTCATAGCCTTCACGGCGCATATTTTCAATTAAAATTGACAAGTGAAGTTCACCGCGTCCGGAAACAACCCAAGCATCAGGAGAAGCGGTTGGCTCAACACGCAAGCTCACATCCGTCTGAAGCTGAGACTGAAGACGCTCTTCGATTTTGCGGGCCGTTACATATTTGCCTTCACGGCCTGCAAACGGACTGTTATTCACGACAAATGTCATTTGAAGTGTCGGTTCATCAATGCGAAGCACTGGAAGCGGATCTTGATGGTCTACAGGACAGACCGTTTCACCAACGTTAATATCTTCCATGCCGGAAACCGCTACGAGGTCTCCTGCTTTTGCTTCTTCAATTTCCACACGCTTTAAGCCTTGGAAACCGAAAATCTTTGTTACACGGAATGACTTAGCCGTTCCGTCAAGCTTCATAAGAGAAACCTGTTGACCGACTTTCATCGTGCCGCGGAATACGCGTCCGATTCCGATACGGCCTACATAGTCGTTGTAGTCAAGAAGGGCAACTTGGAATTGAAGCGGCTCCTCTTCATTATCAACAGGTGCCGGAACATGCTTAATGATGGTTTCATATAAAGCTTCCATGTTTTCATCCTGCTGTTTCGGATCAAGACTCGCAGTTCCATTAATCGCGGAAGCATATACCACTGGGAACTCGAGCTGCTCTTCATTGGCATCAAGCTCAATGAACAGATCAAGAACCTCATCGATAACTTCCTCAGGACGGGCAAAGTCACGGTCAATTTTGTTTACAACAACAACCGGGTTCAGATTTTGTTCAAGAGCTTTTTTCAGAACGAAACGTGTTTGAGGCATACAGCCTTCATATGCGTCAACGACAAGCAGTACACCATCAACCATTTTCATAATTCGTTCTACTTCTCCCCCAAAGTCTGCGTGTCCAGGGGTATCCAAAATATTAATGCGTGTATCTTTATAGTTAATCGCAGTATTTTTCGCCAAAATTGTAATGCCGCGTTCGCGTTCAAGATCATTAGAGTCCATTGCGCGTTCAGCAACCTGTTCGTTGGCACGGAACGTACCAGCCTGATGTAAAAGCTGATCGACTAGAGTCGTTTTCCCATGGTCAACGTGGGCAATAATCGCGATGTTGCGAAGATCATTTCGAAGTTTCACTTTTTCATCTCCTAATAAAATTAAATAACTTTCATATTATACCACACATCCTCTTTAAAAGCGTCACGTTTTTCTGTAAACTTAATATAAGACGTAAAAGGGGATGGAAAACATGAAAAAAATGAATTGGCTTTTACTATTATTTGCATTTGCAGCAGTTTTCAGTATTATGCTGATCGGCGTCTTTATCGCTGAAAAAAGCGCTGCAGGCATTATCGCCAGCATTGTGCTTGTTTGTGCCGTAATGGGCGGCGGATTTACATTAAAAAAGAAAATGCGCGAGCAAGGCTTGCTTGATTAAAAGCATTGCCCCGCTGAAGACATTGTAATCAAAAAAACACCGCAAAGAAGCGGTGTTTTTCATTTCATTAAGTCTTATCTCCCCTGTTTCTTAGTCGGGAAGGTGCAAAACAGCATTCATACATAGACAATCGTTCTAACAATGACACATGTGACCGGCAAAAAGTAGTTCGGCAACGATATACATAAAATACCATAAAACCTATTTTTCCGACGCCAATCTATCCCTATAATGGAATTCGTAGCACAATTCATAAAAGGGAGAGAAGAAACATGAAGAAAACATTTGTAAAAAAAGCGATGCTAACGACTGCCGCAATGACCTCAGCTGCTCTATTAACGTTCGGCCCTGATGCAGCCAGCGCAAAAACAATGGTTGATAACTCCAATGTTCATGTGCAGCATCAGACAATCACAAATGAAGATCTCAATACATACATTGATTTATTAAATCAATGTATATACGAACAAGACGGTGTGTATTATTTTGACAGTGAAAAAGCTGTCGAGTTAGGAATGACAAAAGAAGAGGCTCAAGTAATCGCAACTCTCTGGGAGTCGACATCAGAATTTTTCAGCGTTGTTTCACAATGTGTGTATGTCGAAGATGGACATTACAAATTTGATACAGAAAAAGCAATTGAACTTGGCTTCACAGAAAAAGAAGCACTCGCACTTGAACAATTTTTCTCCGCTGTTTCTTTAAAGATTCACATTCTTCAAGCAGCAATTGTATTACAAGACGGTGTGTACAGCTATGATATAGATGCAGCGGTACAAGCAGGGGCAACACCTCTGGAAGCTGACGTTTTTGAAAAATTATTCAGTGCTCTGTCACAAGAACAGCTTGCCGCAATCTACGACATGATTCATCCTCAAGCTTAAACTAAAAAGGCGCTTGCCGGAACCGGACAAGCGCTTTTCTTTATATCAGCAGTTTGATGATGAGCATCACGGCAACCGCCGCTCCAAACCAGCAGGCAGCTTTAACGATTAGCAAACCGTAGTACCTCTGTTTAAACCGCATTTCTTCTTCCAGCAGAAAAGCCTCCACAACGGCCAGTCCGCCTTCCAATTCAAAAGGCTCAGCCATCATGTCATACATTTCTCTGCAGCTGCTGCAGGTCTTTATATGCTCTTTAATGACGTGTTCCGTTTCTCTTTTACAATCACCTTCAAGATACAGAGGAAGCAGGTCTCTTACTAGAAAGCAGGTCATATCCGCTCCTCCTCTCTTCTTTTCGTCATGCTTTTCTTTAGCTCTAATCTGGCCCGGTGAAGTGTGGTTTTCACCTTTGAAAGACTCCATCCTAATATCTCAGCGATTTCTTCATAAGAAAGCTCTTGGAATTCTCTTAAAATCAAAACGGATTGATGCTGATCCTTTAACTGGAGGAGTTCCTGCCTTAGGGTTTCACTTTTTACCGTCCGCGACAAATACTGTTCAGGCTGCTCATAAGTTGTTTGCGTTAATCCTTCATTCTTGCTGATATCAGTAAATTGGTATTTGACATCCCTGCGGTACCAATTGACAAAGGTGTGATGTGCAATGGTGTAAAGCCACGTTCTGATGGAAGAATGTCCCCTAAACGAAGCCAAGCCGTTAAGAGCTTTCAAAAACGTGTCCTGCGCTAAGTCCTTGGCTGTTTCAAGGTGATGAGTCCTTCTATATAAATAATTTAAAATTTCTTGGTAATACTGTCGATACAAATCTTCAATAGAATCCCTACGCTTCATTAAAAGTAAAACCACACCGTCATCCAAATGGCCAATAATATGAAACAGATATACATGGAAGACAGGTATACTTTCATATGTCTTATTTGGCTCTCTTCTTCAGCACCCGGGCTTCTCTCTGAACAAGATTCACTCTTTAAGGATTCCGCATTCTTTTGGTATAGGGGCTCATGCTGTTCCATCCATTCCATTGATTCGTCCTCTAGCTCTCCTTCTTTATATAGGTCATATAAATCTAAAAATACAGACTCCTTTTCTTTATGTTTCATAAAGATTTTTCACCTCTTGTGTTTCTCCATCCACCACATAAGCATCATGGCGGTTTGAGCCAAATGGCTGAATAATGATCAGCCATGCATAATAGCATTCATTCCCTCTTTGAACGATGATCGGACGCATTCGTTTTTTGTAAATAACATCCTGGTATGCAGAAGCTACTTTTTCATAAGCCAATTTTCCATCACGATACGTATACGTAAATGCCTTATCGGGTGTATCGCTGTAAACATAAACGTTTAGCATCCCTTGATCTTCATAAAACTCATACGCATTAGAAGAATCAGAATATACCACTTTATCACTCTGCCTACTTTTTTTCTTGATTTCTGATACATCAGCACCGAAGACCAATAACATCTGCTGCAGCAGCCGGTCGTTTGTCAATGAAATATTCTTTTTCACAGGAAGCGAAAGATTTTGTAAACAGCCGGAGTCGGTCTCAAAGTTCAAAACAATTCCATCTTTTGTTTCAACTCGAACTAAGCTTCCAAGCAGGCTGTCGCTTTCAATATCTGTGATTTGATAAGGCTGTTTCGGTATTTTTAAAGCTGTAAACATTCCCTTCACTTTATCGTGTATATCTTGTTCTGTGATATGAACATGTCGAAGAGAATCAAGCTGATAAATCGAAGGGTCTTCACTAAAGCCCATTAAGGTTTCCTTTTCCCAATAAAATACTGTGCCATCATCAGCATTATCTTTTTTATGAAATTGATTTTTCAGGAATATACGAACGACTGTCTGGCCGTCTTCTTTAGATACCTTTGTTTCAATATGATCCTTATTTAACACACGTCCGTGTTGCTCAAGGAAAGCGATGGACTTCCGTACGTACTCCTGATCAGCCAGCGTCTTCCCCTTCGGCTTTTTCAAGTACTGATAATTGCGAATCATTTGGGATACTTCATCGACGTCTGCCTCATAGCTCATACTTTCAAATGAGTAGAAATAATGCACATCCATGTTTGTATCGTGCAAATACAATGTCTCATCCGCAGGAAAAAATGTCTTTAGAATCTGTTCCGCTTTTTCAGATGAAATGTGTTCTCCTACAAAATTGAATGAATCATGGACATTTGCTGGCTTTGATAAAGCGAAAGCAGCCGTTCCTAAGTTATATATTGGATTTAAGAGCAAGATAAAAAATACAATAACAGCCATCGTCAGCCACTTATTCACGCGCACATAAATCTTTCCCGACTTATTGAGCAGATGATAACTCATCAAAAATCCCGCCATTGTCAAATAAATTGTATATGGCATCACTGCACCATAGTCTTTCGAGATTTGACTGGGATACGGCGCAAGCACCAGGACAAGCAGGGCGATAATCATCGTATAAAATAAACCTAATAAAATCTTATTTGTTCTCCAATACTGTTTGAAAAACAGTACATTCAAAACAATAGGAAGAATGATGATGAAAAACAGAAACACGAATTCAATCGGCTCGATCCCATCAGGATATTCCTTCCAATACGAAAAGAAACTGAATACCATTTGTACGATCGGCAAACTGACAACGGCAAGATCGAATGTATAAAACATGCCTTTTCCGCCATGATCACGAAGCATCAGCATATAGTGAAAAGCCGTCAGCAGAACATACCCGTATAACAAAAAATGCAGCAGCGGCAGCAGTTCATTTCCGTCCTCTCTGATGTAAGCGCTGGTGAAATTTGTTGCTTGCACCTGGTGAATGAGTTCAACAGACACCCCCGTCAGCAACACAATTCGCAATATAACACCTGCCAAGAACATTGTGCGGTACCGGTTTATTTTAGGATGATGCACCAATAGATATAAGCCCGCCAGAACAACAATTGACCATTGGATCAGCAAGGTGCTTTGTCGGCTTAATATAAAATAACGTTCGAAATGCAATACATAATGACTGAATAACTCCAACACGAACAACAATCCTTTACTTCTTATTAAGGCCTCATCCGGTTAGACAGCCGGCTTTTCAAAAAGTTTCAATAATCAACAAACATTTCTTCTCTTTCCTTTGATATGTAAATAGACACAACACTTGCAATGAGACATCACATGACACTTGACTCATCTTGAAATTATTTAACAAAAATAAACACAGGACAATTCTATCAATTTTGTCTAGTTATGTTAGTTTTTGTTGAGTATTCCAGAATGCTAGTTTAATATAACAATATAAAGATTTCAGTATTTTCAAAAAGGGGGATTTATTGTGGGTTTAGGTAAGAAATTGTCTGTTGCTGTCGCTGCTTCGTTTATGAGTTTGTCAATCAGCCTTCCTGGTGTTCAGGCTGCTGAAAGTCATCAGCTTAAAGAGAATCAAACAAATTTCCTCTCCAAAAATGCAATTGCACAATCAGAGCTCTCTGCACCAAATGACAAGGCCGTCAAACAGTTTTTGAAAAAGAACAGCAACATTTTCAAAGGTGATCCTGCCAAAAGGCTGAAGCTTGTTGAAAGCACGACTGACGCCCTTGGGTACAAGCACTTTCGATATGCGCCTGTAATCAACGGAGTGCCTATTAAAGATTCACAAGTGATCGTTCACGTCGATAAATCCGATAATGTCTATGCGGTCAATGGTGAATTACAAAATCAATCTGCTGCAAAAACAGAAAACAGCCAAAAAGTCTCTTCTGAAAAAGCGCTGGCACTCGCTTTCAAAGCGATCGGCAAATCACCAGACGCTGTTTCTAACGGAACAGCCAAAAACAGCAATAAAGCCGAGTTAAAAGCCGTAGAAACAAAGGACGGCAGCTATCGTCTTGCTTACGACGTGACGATTCGCTATATCGAACCTGAACCTGCCAACTGGGAAGTCTTAGTTGATGCTGAAACAGGCAGTATAGTAAAACAGCAAAACAAAGTAGAACATGCTGCTGCCACTGGAAGCGGAACAACGCTAAAGGGCGCAACTGTTCCTTTGAACATCTCTTATGAAAGCGGAAAATACGTTCTAAGAGATCTTTCAAAACCAACAGGCACTCAAATCATTACATATGACTTGCAAAACAGACAAAGCCGCCTTCCGGGAACGCTTGTCTCAAGTACAACAAATACATTCACATCTTCATCACAGCGGGCAGCCGTTGACGCCCACTATAATCTCGGTAAAGTGTACGATTATTTTTATTCGACATTTAAACGGAACAGCTATGATAACAAAGGCAGTAAAATCGTTTCTTCCGTTCACTACGGCACTCGGTACAATAATGCTGCATGGACAGGAGACCAAATGATTTACGGTGACGGCGACGGTTCATTCTTCTCTCCGCTTTCCGGTTCATTAGATGTGACAGCACATGAAATGACACATGGCGTCACTCAAGAAACGGCCAACCTGATTTATGAAAATCAGCCAGGGGCATTAAACGAATCTTTCTCTGACGTATTCGGTTATTTTAACGATACAGAAGACTGGGATATCGGTGAAGACATTACAGTCAGCCAGCCTGCTCTCCGCAGCCTGTCCAATCCAACAAAATACGATCAGCCTGACAATTACGCCAATTACAGAAACCTCCCAAATACAGATGAAGGCGATTATGGCGGCGTACACATAAACAGCGGAATTCCAAATAAAGCCGCTTACAATACCATAACAAAGCTTGGTGTCTCTAAATCACAGCAGATCTATTACCGTGCGTTAACAACGTACCTCACGCCTTCTTCGACGTTCAAAGATGCCAAGGCAGCTCTTATTCAATCTGCCCGTGATCTGTACGGGTCAACTGATGCCGCTAAAGTTGAAGCAGCCTGGAATGCTGTTGGATTGTAATGTTAAAAAAAGCCTGAGATCCCTCAGGCTTTTTTCCGTTACATATTTTGCTTTCTCTCTTCGTTGTAAGCATCATCATTCACCCCGAAAGGATGATACCATGAGAATCAGCAGCCGCTGCTGATTTGCAAAAGAGAAGTACACAGCCGCAAGCGTGCAGTACAGGAAGCAGCGATGCTGTCTTCCCCGCTCAGCTGCAAAGATGCGAAAGCAGCAGTAAGCCAACGATGCAGTATACAATATTAATCCGGGCTAAGGGGAGATTCTTCCGGCAGACACTTGGCTCAGGTGAAATAAATGAAGATCACACGATCGAAGAAAGAGCAAAAACATTGACAAAAATTTTTATTTATGCTATAATTTACTATTAATATATTTGTAGGTATAATAAGATTCTCCTGGCCAGGGGAATCTTATTTTTTTATGGGAGGATCATTTCATGAGGAATAATGAGTCCAGCTTAACGTCTTTGGTTTCAGCTTTTGCCCGTTCATATCATAGCCGATATGACACGTCTCTCATTTTTGATGATTTTATTGCAAAAGACCTCATTAATGAAAAAGAGTTTACAAACATCCGCGAGAATATGATTCAAGGAATATCGTTTTTCAGCAAAGAGATGGCCGAACGTCTGCAAAATGATCCTGAAAAAATATTAAAATGGGTTACCCAAATCCAGCTGTCGCCTACGCCCTTAGCACGTGCTGCGTATTGTGAAAAAGTTTTACACAACGAATTGACGCTGGGGGCAAAACAGTATGTCATTCTTGGGGCCGGACTGGATACTTTCTGTTTTCGGCATCCTGAATTGGAAAACAGCTTACAAGTTTTCGAGATTGATCATCCGGCTACACAGCAATTCAAAAAAAATAAGCTGAAAGATGCAAATCTGACAATTCCGGGACATCTTCACTTTGTTCCTATGGATTTTACCAAAACGTTTTCGTATCAGCCTCTTATAGATGAAGGATTTGAAAACACAAAAACATTCTTCAGCCTTCTGGGAGTGTCTTATTATTTAACGAGAGAAGAAAATGCAAGCTTGATCAGAAATTTATTTTCTCATGTCCCATCAGGAAGCTCTATCGTTTTTGATTATGCTGACGAAACACTTTTTACAGCAAAAGGAACGTCAAATAGAGTTGAACATATGGTAAAAATGGCTGCCGCAAGCGGAGAACCGATGAAATCGTGTTTCACTTATCAAGAAATTGAAATTCAGTTAGAATCATCAGGTTTACTTATCTATGAACATCTATCACCAGACGATATTAATGACCAATTCTTCAACAATCGAACAGACGATTTGTCAGCGTTTGAAACGATTCATTATATTCATGCGGTGAAAAAATAATTTTTTATCATCAGATGCCTCTCAATTTTTGGGAGGCTTTTTATGGTACTGGCATACAACAAATAAGCTGCCGTTATCAGACGGCAGCTTCTGCTAAAGGCTTCACCATGATCATAAATGATTTGCCTGTCTCATCTTTCTCCGTTTTCAGCTGTTCAAAGCCGCATTGGCTCAAAAACAGTATCCATTCACTCCGGTCAATGGGAACTGCCGCAAACATCGCTTTATGTTTGGCTCCGAGCAATTTGCTGATCTGTTCAATGATCATCCTCGCATGCCCCTTTTTTTCTTCAGCCGGGTCAATCAGCACCGTTCCAAGCCACGGCTTTCCGTTGGAAGGCGCCCACTCGAGATGATAGCTGACGGCAACAGGCTGACCGTCTTTTTCCCATATAAGCCATGATCCGTTGTACATGGAGTAGGAGATCATATAGCTTTCTGCATCTTTCTCCCCAAACTCCTCCTCTTTCCATACAGGATGAGCCTCCGCGAGCTTCTCTAACAAGCAGAGGTCATCCTGTTCAAACGGCCTACTTTTGAGCATGAAGATACTCTTCAAATATCGTTTTATGTATGGATGGATTTCCGGCCAGCACACTGTGATTTTCTAAAAAGGTAAACGGCTCTCCCTCTATGGTCGTATAGATGCCCCCAACTTCATTTAACAGCACACATCCGGCTGCATAATCCCATGGTGCAAGCCGCATCGTGATGTAAGCATCTATTCTTCCTGCCGCGACATTTGCCAGCTCTAAAGCGGCAGAACCGTAGGAGCGTGTGCCTCTGACTCTTTTTACAAGGGGCGCTAACACACTTGGATCAATTCTTCTGTTTTCCGTTACCCATGTCGCATTAATGGCAAGAATCGCTTCTTCAATGGCAGTTTCTTTTAAAGGAGCCAGCTTCGTTTCATTCATATAAGCTCCTCTGCCGCTAAATGCGTGATAGAGCTCATCATGCACCACATCATAAATTAAACCGATTCTTCCTTCTCCGTTTTCAAAAATTCCAATTGAAATCGCAAAATTTCTTTGCTGATGCACAAAATTCATCGTCCCGTCAATCGGGTCGATAATCCAGACGACTCCCTCCAGTGAGTGGAGTTTGTCTCCTTGTCCTTCTTCGCCGAGTATACGGTGTCCCGGAAACGTTTCTTGAATGCGTTCAATGAAAAACTTTTCCGTTTCTTTATCAATATTGGTGACTAAATCATTCGGATTTGATTTCGTTTCAATTGTCAGGCTTTCATTCATGGATTGTTTAATTCTCGTGCCTGCTTCTCTTACCCATTTCTTTGCAATCTCATCAATTTCCGTCCAATTTGTCATTCGTGCGTACCTCTCTTCTATGTAGACCTTTATTTTATAGGATACTGATAACGGCGGTGAAAAAGCAAGGAAAATGAAAAATATCCCTTCTCACGTAAAAACGAACCATTCATGCGGTTCGTTTTCACTATCGCTTTTTACCCGTTAAGACGAATCCATTCTTTTCTGAGTCGCTCAAGTTTGTTTTTGCTTTGTTCAATCTGTTCTTCATTTTCTTTTTGCATTGCTTCATATAGGGTTGCCAATTCATAATCAACCTCTAGTCTCCAGACAGCTACACGATTGTTTTTCTCTTCCTTAAATCCCTCTTTTACAACTTGCCTCATTGTCTTTCGCCCCTTCCAGAGATCATTTGTTTGTAAAAAAGCATCCCATTTTGCCATTCAACAATGATTACTTCTTATATCGTATGATTGTTCTATTTACGCGTAACATGATTCTGAAAATTGTGTGTTTACCTATTCGTTTATTACCTCATTTCTCCTTTCTTCAAACGCGCTCAATCTTTTTGACGCTCGTATGAACTGTGATAAAATATGTTTACTTAGCATGAAGGAGGAAAATCATGACACAAATGCGTTTTACGGAAGAAGACTTTAACACATTTACAATAGAAGGCTTAGACGCGCGCATGGAGGTATTAAAAGAGACGGTCCGTCCAAAGCTAACAGCTCTAGGCGAACATTTTGCCCCAACTTTATCAGCTTTAACCGGAGATGAAATGTTTCCTCATGTGGCCAAGCACGCAAGAAGATCCGTCAATCCCCCTGCTGACAGCTGGGTCGCATTCGCAAACAGCAAAAGAGGCTATAAAAAACTGCCGCATTTTCAGATTGGTTTATGGGAAACCCACGTATTTGTGTGGTTCGCGATTATATATGAATCCCCTATTAAAGAAGAATACGGCAAATTGCTTGAAGCGAATCAGGAAACCATTACTAAGAATATCCCTGACAGCTTCGTTTGGTCCGCAGATCACACAAAACCGGGAGTACATAAGCAGTCTGAAATGGACAAGGAACAGCTGAAGACGCTGTTTGAGCGTTTGCAGACTGTAAAAAAAGCTGAGCTGTTATGCGGCATCCAGCTTCAAAAAGAAGAAGTGCTGAATATGAATAACCATGAATTCCTTCAGCGTATCGATGATGCCTTTAAGCAGCTTGCTTTTCTGTACCGTTTCACCCAAAAAGTATCACAAGCATAAAAAAGAGCCGGAGTATCCCCCGGCTCTTTTCTTACATCTTAATCTTCGCCTGATCAGATTCCCTCGCCTGTTTGACCGTGCGATAAGGAGAGTATGTACTTTGTTCTTCAAACTCGCCGCATATCTTTTTTTCCTCAGCCTTTCCCGGTACAATTTCCTTGAAACGGCGGTAAGCTTTAAGCAGTTCTTCACGATCTGCACCTTTTTCATATGCAAGCTCAACCTGCTGGAAAAACGCGATCACATCCACTGCTTCTTCGGTTGTCCAATCTTCATTCATCGGATATTGGTATTCCATTTTCTTCACTCCTTATAGATTTGCTTCCCTTAGGAGAAAGCATCTTCAATTGATCATAAATTGTTCTTTACATTCTTTCAAGTTCATAATATAATTCATTTGTTTTACGTCTAAAAAACGGTTGAGAAACTGATTTTAATACACACTATTATGCATAGGTATGATTACAAAGGTGGGAAAACAATTGTCGCAACATGAAACACCCTTATACACAGGACTGAAAAAGCATGCAAGCAGACAGCCTGTTCAATTCCACATTCCCGGCCATAAAAAAGGGGCAGGAATGGACCCAGAATTCCGACAATTTATCGGTGAAAACGCGTTAAGCATAGATTTAATCAATATTGAACCATTAGACGACCTGCACGCGCCAAAAGGCATCATTAAACAGGCACAGGATCTGGCGGCTGAAGCATTTGGCGCAGACCACACATTTTTTTCTGTTCAAGGAACAAGCGGCGCCATTATGACAATGGTGATGGCTGTTTGCGGACCTGGGGATAAAATTATTATTCCAAGAAATGTGCACAAATCAATTATGACAGCTATTGTATTTTCCGGAGCGATCCCAATCTTTATTCATCCTGAAATTGACAATGAGTTGGGCATCTCCCACGGCATTACACTTGAATCTGCCAAACGGGCGCTTACCGAGCATCCAGATGCAAAAGGGCTTCTCGTCATCAACCCGACATATTTCGGTGTTGCAGCCGACTTAAAAAGCATCGTAGAACTCGCTCATTCGTTTGATGTGCCGGTGCTTGTTGATGAGGCACACGGCGTTCACATTCACTTTCACGATGAATTGCCGCTTTCAGCCATGCAGGCAGGAGCAGACATAGCAGCGACTAGTGTACACAAGCTGGGTGGATCACTGACGCAAAGCTCTATTTTAAACATGAGAGAGGGCCTTGTATCCAAAGACAGAGTGCAATCCATTCTGAGCATGCTGACAACAACGTCAACTTCTTATTTGCTTCTCGCCTCTCTGGATGTTGCCAGAAAACGCCTTGCGACAGAAGGCCATCAGCTTGCTGAGGAGACACTGAAGCTTGCCAACCAGACGAGAGATCGCCTCAATCAGATTGAAGGCATTTATTGTGTCGGTTCTGAGATTCTTGTTTCAAAAGCAGCTTACAGCTATGACCCGACAAAATTGATTATCTCTGTTAAAAATCTTGGACTCACAGGTCATGACGTTGAAAAATGGCTTCGTGAATCCTTTAATATTGAAGTTGAGCTTTCTGATCTGTACAATATTTTGTGTATTTTCACCCCTGGTGACAGCCAAAATGATGCAGACCGGCTTGTAGAGGCTTTAACAGAGATTGCACATCATATGTCAGAAAAAGATGTAACACATCAGCAAACTGAAGTTCTTCTCCCGGAAATTCCTTTATTGGCAATGACTCCGCGTGATGCTTTCTATGCAAATACGGAAGTCATCCCCTTAAAAGAAGCATCCGGACGGATTATCGCTGAATTTGTAATGGTATATCCTCCTGGTATTCCAATCTTCATTCCAGGTGAAATTATTACAGAAGACAACATCAGCTACATTTTCAAGAACCTTGACGCAGGTCTCCCTGTTCAAGGACCTGAAGACTCAACTTTAAACATGATCCGGGTCATCAAAGAACAAAAAGCGATTCAATAAATAAAAAGCATGCGGCTTGAGCCGCATGCTTTTTTTACTCTTCATCAACAGGACATTGACATTGTCCGCAGCATGTTCCGTATAATGTAGTCACTTTCTCATCTTCAAAGTAATGAATGGCTTCGTTGCAATCTTGGCAAACAATTGTACCCATCTCTCATTCCCCATTTCTTTGAAATTTGAAAACGCTTAATTTCTTTTGTTGCTATTATATTAATATGTCACATTTAAAATGTCAACAACTAACTGTATAACACATTTAATTTGGATGTCGTTATATATAGCGTATTTTTTCATTTTTCATCATATAATATTTTCTTTTCATACAGCAGCGTTAATCGATACATATGCCAAAACACATAACATGATTTCATGTTTTTTTGAACTTTTATGAAAGAACGCAGCAATAAATTCTATATACCCCCAGATTGCTATTTTAAACGATGGATATGATATGTAATCTCACTTTAAAAACGGTTTCAATTATATAACAATTAGGTAACAAGGAGCAGATTACGCTGCCTCTCATGATAAACTAAAGCTAGTTTACTATTGTTTATACAGAGGAGAAGATAGATGCGATATCGCGCGGTATTCCCCATACTGATAATAGTATTTGCTTTATCGGGCTGTACGCTTTCCACCATCAATCCGGTGAAAAAAAGCCGGATTGACAACATTCATCATACACAAATCCTGTTTTTTTCTGATGAGAACCAAATTGACCAGGAAGCGCCATATTACGATGCACTGCTTGATTTAGAAAAAGATTATCCCGAGCAAATAGATAAAATGAAGGTCTATGCTAACAAAGAAGGCTGGGAAGATGAGATTGAAACCGTCCCTACCCTTATGGTCGTTGATGAGCGTCATGTCGTGGTGAAAATAGAGGGATGCGTGAAAAAGAAAGAAGACATCATTAAACCATTGCAGCATGTGCTGTCAAAATAAAAAAACAGCCCCGCTTTAAGCGAGGGCTGTTTTTGATATAAGCATTATTTTACGATGTGAATCGGGCTTCCGATTGCCACTTCAGCTGCTTCCATTGTGATTTCGCCCAATGTTGGGTGAGCGTGAATTGTCATCGCGATATCTTCGGCAGTCATGCCGCCTTCGATCGCTAAGCTTAATTCAGAAATCATATCAGAAGCACTTGCGCCGGCGATTTGCGCACCGATCACAAGACCGTCCTCTTTACGAGTGATCAGCTTCATGAAGCCGTCTGTTTCGTTAAGAGAAAGTGCACGGCCGTTTGCTGCAAATGGGAATTTAGCAGCAACAATGTCAAGACCTTCTTCTTTCGCCTGTGCTTCAGTGTAACCAACTGATGCGAGTTCAGGCTCAGAGAAGACAACCGCAGGAATTCCAAGGTAATCGATTTCTGCAGGCTCTCCAGCGATAGCTTCTGCAGCGATTTTACCTTCGTAAGATGCTTTGTGAGCAAGCGGCGGTCCTTCGATGATATCACCGATTGCATAAATGTTAGGTACGTTTGTGCGGCACTGTTTGTCAGTTTTCACAACACCGCGGTCCGTCATTTCAATACCGACTTGCTCAAGACCAAGCTCATCAGTGTTTGGACGGCGTCCTACTGTAATCAGTACGTAATCAGCATCAACAGTTTTTTCTTCGCCTTTTACCTCAAAAGTAACTGTTACGCCGTCTGGTCTTTCTTCAACGCCTTTAGCCATCGCATTTGTATGGATTTCAACGTTGCCTTTTTTCTTCAGTCTGCGTGTAACAAGAGAACTCATTTGTTTTTCGAAGCCAGGAAGAATTTCATCTCCGCCTTCAAGAATAACAAGCTCAGTGCCAAAGTTAGCATACGCAGTTCCAAGCTCAGTTCCGATGTAGCCGCCGCCGATAACAACGAGCTTTTTAGGAATTTCTTTAAGAGCCAAAGCGCCTGTTGAATTTAGGACACGCTCAGTATATTTGAAGTTTGGCAATTCGATAGGACGAGAACCAGTTGCAATAATTGCATTTTTGAACGTGTATGTTTGAGCAGAGTTCTCATCCATAACACGAACTGAATTGCTGTCTACAAAGTAAGCTTCACCTTTTACAACATCTACTTTGTTCCCTTTAAGAAGACCTGCAACACCGCCAGTAAGCTTGTTTACAACAGAAGTTTTCCATTCTTGAACTTTTGTGAAATCAACTGATACGTTCTCAGCAGTGATCCCCATGTCGTCAGAATGCTTTGCATTCTCATAACGGTGGCCTGCATTGATCAGCGCTTTTGAAGGGATACATCCAACGTTTAGACAAACGCCCCCAAGAGTTGCTTTTTCAACGACTGTTACTTTTTGTCCAAGCTGTGCAGCGCGGATGGCAGCTACATAGCCGCCAGGTCCCGCACCAATTACAAGAGTATCTGTTTCAATAGGGAAATCTCCTACTACCATAACATTACGCCTCCATTAAAATTAATTGTGGATCGTTCAGTAAACGCTTGATGTGATTTAATGCATTTTGCGCAGTTGCTCCGTCGATCATACGGTGGTCGAAGCTGAGAGAAAGAGCTAAGACTGGAGCTGCTACGATTTCGCCATCACGAACAATCGCTTTTTCTGCAATGCGTCCGATACCAAGAATCGCAACTTCTGGATGGTTGATAACCGGAGTGAACCATTGTCCGCCGGCAGAACCGATGTTTGTAATTGTGCAAGATGCGCCTTTCATTTCAGCTGGAGCAAGCTTGCCTTCACGAGCTTTTGTTGCAAGGCCATTGATCTCATCAGAAATTTCAAAGACAGATTTACGATCTGCATTTTTCACAACCGGTACAAGCAAGCCTTTTTCAGTGTCAGCAGCGATACCGATGTTGAAGTAATGTTTTTGGACTACTTCTTCTGTTTTATCGTCAATTGACGTGTTTAAAACAGGGAATTTTTTCAGTGCAGATGTAAGAGCTTTTACAACGTAAGGCAAGTAAGTCAGCTTGATTCCTTGATCAGCAGCAACCTGTTTGAACTGTTTACGATGTGCAACAAGGTTTGTTACGTCCACTTCGTCCATTAACGTTACGTGAGGAGCTGTGTGTTTAGAGTTAACCATCGCTTTCGCAATTGCTTTACGGATACCGCTCATTTTTTCGCGTGTTTCTGGGAATTCGCCCTCTGGAGCTGGTGCAGCAGCCGGTTTAGCAGCTGTTTCTTGTGGTGCAGCTGTTTCTTGCGGCGCAGCTTCTTGCGCTCCTCCGTTTACAAAGCTGTCGATATCTTCTTTTACAACACGTCCGTTGTTCCCTGAACCAGTAACTTTACGGATGTCTACGCCTTTTTCACGAGCATATTTACGTACAGAAGGCATAGCGATCACGCGTTTGTTCGGGTCAACTTCAGCTTGATCCTGCTGTCCTGCGCCAGTTGCTTTTGCAGGCTCTTGAGCTTGCTCTTCTTTCGCAACGTCTTGTCCAGCTTCTGCTGTTGACTGAACTTGTGCTTCAGTTTTCGCATCATCTGACTCTTCGCTGCCTTTAAATTGAAGGTCTTCGTAACCAGGTGCATCAAACGTAATGATCGTTTGTCCAACAGTTGCAACCGTTCCCTCTTCAACTTTTAATTCTAATACTTTTCCTTTAACAGGTGAAGGAATTTCTACTACTGCTTTATCATTTTGGACTTCAGCCAGTACATCATCCTCATCTACCTCATCGTTAGGCTTGACAAACCATTTTACGATTTCGCCTTCGTGGATACCTTCCCCGATATCTGGAAGTTTAAATTCAAATGCCACAGTTCTCGACCTCCTAGTTTGATTAAGCAATTTTAAAGTTTACAACGTAAGCATTGAAACAGATATATAATAGAGGGAAAACGTTCATCTTCCCTCTCGATTATGCAGTTTGATTAAAATTCAAGAACTTTTCTTGCTGTTTCAAGAACATCTTTATGGTTTGGAAGCCATACGCTCTCCGCTTGAGAGAAAGGAAATACTGTATCAGGCGCAGCCACGCGAAGTACAGGTGCTTCCAAGCTTAAGATCGCACGGTCATTAATTTCTGCTACTACATTTGCAGCAATACCGGCTTGTTTTTGTGCCTCTTGAACAACAATCGCGCGTCCTGTTTTTTCTACAGATGCGATGATTGTATCAATGTCAAGCGGGCTTACAGTGCGAAGGTCGACAACTTCAGCAGAAATGCCGTCTTTTTCAAGCTCCTCGGCAGCTTTTAATGATTCATGAACCATTGCGCCGTAAGTGATGATTGAAAGGTCAGTACCTTCACGTTTTACGTCAGCTTTGCCAAGCTCAATTGTGTATTCTTCTTCAGGAACTTCCTGACGGAAAGAACGGTAAAGCTTCATATGCTCTAAGAAAACAACAGGATCATTGTCTCTGATCGCAGAAATTAAAAGTCCTTTGGCATCATAAGGAGTTGATGGAATAACAACTTTGATACCAGGCTGTTGTGCAACAAGACCTTCTAAGCTGTCAGCGTGAAGCTCAGGAGTATGAACGCCGCCGCCGAACGGAGAACGAATTGTTACAGGTGAAGTCCAGCGACCGCCAGAACGGTAGCGCATACGAGCCATTTGGCCAGAAACTGAATCCATTACTTCGTAAACAAATCCGAAGAATTGGATTTCCATAACCGGACGGAAGCCGTTTAAGCCTAATCCAAGGGCAAGACCGCCGATACCAGATTCAGCAAGTGGCGTGTCAAACACACGGTCTTCACCGAATTCTTTTTGCAATCCTTCTGTCGCACGGAATACGCCGCCGTTAACACCAACGTCTTCTCCGAAAACTAAGACATTTTCGTCATTTTTCAGTTCTGTGCGTAACGCATCCGTGATTGCTTGAATCATTGTCATTTGCGCCATGGCTTACTTCGACTCCTTCTGTGTATAAATTTCAAATTGCTCCTCAAGGTTGTGAGGCATTTTTTCGTACATGATTTTCATTAAATCAGTTACTTTTTGCTTCGGCTCAGCATCAGCTTTTTTGATCGCTTGTTTAATTTCTTCTTTCGCATCCTCAATTACTTTTGCTTCTTCTTCTTCAGACCATAAGCCTTTGTTTTCAAGGAACGCACGGAAGCGTACAAGCGGATCTTTTTGTTCCCACTCATTTTCGATTTCTTTTGTACGATATTTAGTCGGATCGTCACCAGCCATTGTGTGCGGGCCGTAACGGAATGTAAGTGTTTCAATCAGTGTCGGGCCTTCGCCGTTGATTGCGCGCTCGCGTGCTTCAGCAGTTGCAGCGTATACAGCAAGCGGATCCATTCCGTCTACTTGTACGCCGACAATACCTGCAGCTACTGCTTTTTGTGCAATTGTTTCAGCCGCAGATTGTTTTTCAACCGGAGTTGAAATCGCGTAGCGGTTGTTTTGTACTACGAAGATTGCAGGTGCTTTATAAGCGCCGGCAAAGTTAATTCCTTCGTAGAAGTCCCCTTGTGAAGCTCCGCCGTCACCAGTGTAAGTGATTGCGACAGCTTTCTTACCGCGTTTTTTAAGACCTAGCGCAACACCGGCAGTTTGAATGTATTGAGCACCGATAATGATTTGTGGAGAAAGGGCATTCACATCATCAGGCATTTGGTTTCCTCTGAAATGTCCGCGAGAGAAAAGAAACGCTTGATATAATGGAAGGCCGTGCCAAATTAACTGAGGCACATCACGGTATCCAGGAAGAACAAAGTCTTCTTTTTCAAGCGCGAAATGCGTTGCAATCTGAGAAGCTTCTTGACCCGCAGTAGGAGCGTAGAATCCGAGACGTCCTTGACGGTTTAATGAGATAGAGCGCTGATCAAGCACACGCGTAAATACCATGCGGCGCATTAGCTCTTTTAATTGATCATCTGTTAAATCAGGCATCGCCGCTTCATTCACGACTTCTCCCTTTTCATTTAAAATTTGGAACGTTTCGAACTGCTTCTTAATGGCATCAAATTGCTTTTTACTATCAACGATAGCTTTTTTCGTTTTTGCAGCCATACTAAGTCACCTCTTCCTTTCTTTTAAACAGTCATTAGACGTGCATTCCTTTTATACATACAAACTTAGGGTACCCTAAAGTATTAGCAGTAAGTCGTATATATTTTAGCCGATCCCCAGTTTGCCAAAACCTTTTATGTAGGATAGTTACACTCTGCTTTGAACTGTATTATTTCGAAGTTGTAAAAAACTAATACAACACCGCTTAACATGGATTAGTTTACACCAAATAAAGAAGAGCCGTCAATCGTTTTCATCGCTGATTTTCAATAAATGTATTCGCTTTACATTTTCAATAAAAAAACAGATGCCAGCTGTACCCAAAACTGTACTAGTATACACCACTACACTGTACTACAATAGAAATGAAAATTTTGAATGAAATTGGCGTCGCGTTTATTAAAAAAAAGAGCTGTTCAAAGTCAGCTCTTTTTCACGTGATAGCCTGCGGCATCATATAGATCTTCCCGGGCATTATTATATTTTTCTGTTTGTTCATTAAATTCTCCGTTGTATTTAAGGACCTTTTCATAAGAAGCATTGACTTTATCGATCTGCTTGTCCAGATCATCTCGTGCCAAGTCTTTATCTTTCAGCTGCATATACAGCTTTTTATTAAGTTGAAGCGCTTTTTTATATTCTTCATACATGGAGCCATATGATGTATATCTTTTCTTCATATGGCTTGCTGCGGCATCAGCCTTTTCTTTTATGTGTTTATCCTTAATTTGTTCAGCAGACGTTTTTGCTTCCTCAAATTCTGATTCCGATTTTTTGATGCTGTCATTTTCAATCTTCAGATGTTCTTCACGCTTGCTGACATTTTCTAGCGCTTCGTTAGATAAAGCAACAATTTTTTTATAATCATCCATATTGAGCTTCATAACATCATCGTAAAGCTGATTTTCCTTCGCTTCTAATTCTTCGAGCGTTTTCTGTTCTTCTAGAAACGGCTTTTCCGATTCCGCGGCTTTTTCTAATGAATGATGAAGTGAATCAACCGGGTCTTCTCCCATGCATCCTGTTAATATCAGTGCCATCGCACAAAAAGCTCCGATTTTCATTCCAGGCCGCCGTTTTATTGCGTCTTTCACGTTAAATCCCCCAATCTTGACAGTTTCTACTATAAAATCCATGGGGACGTTTGGCAATAGCTGTACCTGTGAGGCAACTCTGAAATCAAATCAAAAAAGTGAAAAATCAGGACAGATGACCATACAACTTTTTTGTTTTTACATAGGTTATAGTAGACGCTATGCCTACTTCTAAAGGCTCTGGCGTAATTAAAAGAGGAGGTTTTGTAATATGTATGGATATGGTTACGGCGGAGGCTGCTGCAGTTATGGTGGTTACGGATATGGCGGTTATGGCTACGGCCGCACCTTTGCGCTAATCGTTGTTTTATTCATTTTGTTAATCATTGTCGGAGCTGCTTATTTAGGCGGAGGCTGTTGCTAATTACACAGCTTGAACTTGACCAGCCATCTTCGGCTGGTCATTTGTTTCGTTGCACCTTTGTGAAGAAATCCGATATAATTTACATATTAAGCTTTAGGAGTGAAGTTTCTTGATTACTATGGAAAACATCGTACGTGACGGCCATCCAGCCCTCAGAGAGACAGCCGAACCTGTTGAGCTGCCTCCGACTGATGCAGAAAAACAGCAGCTGGCCGACATGATCGAATTCGTTAAGAACAGCCAAAATCCGGAATTAGCCGAAAAATACAAGCTGCGTCCAGGCGTAGGACTCGCGGCTCCTCAAATTAATATCAAAAAACGAATGATCGCTGTTCATGCGGAAGATGCTTCCGGTAAGTTATACAGCTATGCTTTGTTTAATCCTAAGATCGTCAGCCATTCTGTTGAAAAAAGCTACTTAACAAGCGGCGAGGGCTGCCTGTCTGTTGATGAAGCGATTCCCGGTTATGTTCCCCGCTATGCTCGCGTCAGAGTAAAAGGAACAACCCTTGAAGGCGAAAACATTGATATCCGTTTAAAAGGATTTCCGGCTATTGTGTTTCAGCACGAGATTGATCATTTGAACGGCGTTATGTTCTATGATCATATTGATAAGGAGAATCCTTTCAAAGAACCTGAAAATGCAATCGCGATTGAGCGCTAAAAAGAAAAACGGCTGGCGCAGTGCCAGCCGTTTCTTTATTTTAAAAGACCTAATTCTTTCACAGCGTATGCAATTCCATCCTCGTCTACTGACTTTGTTACAAAGTCCGCGATTTCTTTCAATTCAGGAACAGCATTTCCCATAGCTACACCTGTCCCGACATACTCAATCATTTGCAGATCGTTTAATCCGTCGCCGAAAGCATATGTATCGCTGATATCAAACGGTAGACGCTCGATCACTTTTTTGATCCCTTCCGCCTTCGAACCTCCATGCGGCAGAACATCAGTCGAATACTCATGCCAGCGCACTAAATCAAATTCAGGAAAAGCGGCATAAGCTTTTTCTTCTTCATCCTGGCAAAATAAAAGAAGCTGAAAAATTTCTTTACCTTCATAGAAAAGGTCATCAGTTTCTGGATAATCGGTTTTAAGGCTGCCGATTCCCTCCAAAACATGAGGGTGATCCGCAACAGTCGCTTTCATCGTGTCCTCAGCCATAAACACGACAGGATGTTTGCCCTCTCCCGCCTGCTTTAATAATCGCCTGATTGCCTCCTCAGACAGCGGATTTTTATAAATTACTTGATTTTCAAAGACAACATACTGCCCATTATAGGAAATAAATGAGTGTATGCCCAGCTCCTCCAAAATCGGCTTAACCAAAAAAGGAGACCGCCCGCTGGCAATAAACACATGATGCCCTTGGCGTTGCAGCTCCGCTACCGTTTTTCTCGTACTTTCCGGTATATTCTTGTCATGATCATATATCGTACCGTCAATATCAAAAAAGATTAATTTTGAATCCATTGTAACTTCCCCTTTATCGTCTTGATCTGCAATTCCCACCCTCATCATACAAAAAGATTGCCATTCAGCAAACTATTTCATTCAAAAATCATATTAAATTCCATTAATAACCACGAAAAGTCTTCCTCAACCTCCGTATACTATTTGTATAAAAGAACTCTGGACAAATGTTTATAAAAGGAGGGACTGACAAATGCTGCGCAAATTAAGAAAGAAACTCAGAAAACAATGGAACGGAATGCTCCGCAAGAAAGCCATTGCCTGACAAGGGATCTTTCACTTTTCGAGAGATCCTTATTTTGCTCAAGGCTTTCCTTATATTCCGTTTTCGAATATAATAGAGTAAGCGAGTCTAACATACGGCATTTAAGGAGAGATTTGGATGATTTATAAGGTATTTTATCAAGAAAAGGCTGACGAAGTACCTGTTCGGGAAAAGACAGATTCACTTTATGTTGAAGGCGTATCTGAACGTGACGTCAGAACAAAGCTGAAAGAGAAGAAATTTAATATTGAGTTTATCACACCTGTTGATGGTGCATTTTTAGAATATGAACAACAGAGCGAAAATTTTAAAGTATTGGAGTTATGAGCGGTATGAAATTTGTAAAAAATGATCAGACTGCTGTTTTCGCCCTCGGAGGTTTGGGCGAAATCGGTAAAAATACGTATGCAGTTCAATTTCAGGATGAAATTGTGCTGATTGATGCGGGGATCAAGTTTCCCGAGGATGAACTGCTCGGCATTGACTACGTTATCCCTGATTACACGTATTTAGTCAAAAATGAAGATAAAATTAAAGGGCTTTTTATCACCCACGGGCACGAAGACCACATCGGCGGTATTCCGTACCTGCTCAGACAAGTGAATATTCCTGTTTACGGCGGTAAACTCGCGATCGGCTTACTTCGGAATAAACTTGAAGAGCATGGATTATTAAGACAGACGAAACTGAACATTATTGGTGAAGATGATATCGTAAAGTTCCGCAAAACGGCTGTGTCATTCTTCAGAACAACACATAGTATTCCGGATTCCTACGGTATAGTTGTAAAGACGCCGCCAGGAAACATCGTACATACTGGAGATTTCAAATTCGACTTTACTCCAGTCGGCGAGCCAGCAAACTTGACGAAAATGGCCGAAATCGGAAAAGAAGGCGTTCTGTGCCTCCTTTCAGACAGCACAAACAGTGAGAACCCAGAGTTCACTATGTCTGAACGCCGTGTCGGAGAAAGCATTCATGACATTTTCCGCAAGGTAGACGGCCGAATTATCTTCGCTACATTTGCGTCGAATATCCATCGCTTGCAGCAGGTAATTGAGGCTGCTGTAATAAATGGAAGAAAAGTTGCCGTATTTGGACGCAGTATGGAATCGGCTATCGAAATCGGACAAACTCTCGGATATATTAACTGTCCTAAAAATACATTTATTGAGCATAACGAAATCAATCGTTTGCCTGCCAATAAAGTAACAATTTTATGTACAGGAAGCCAAGGGGAACCGATGGCGGCATTATCAAGAATTGCAAACGGCACACACCGCCAGATTTCAATTAATCCTGGGGATACAGTCGTATTTTCTTCATCCCCTATCCCAGGCAACACAATCAGCGTGAGCCGGACGATCAACCAGCTGTATCGTGCGGGGGCCGAGGTTATTCACGGACCTCTTAATGATATCCATACATCCGGTCACGGCGGACAGGAAGAACAGAAGCTGATGCTTCGTTTAATCAAGCCTAAATTCTTCATGCCGATTCACGGTGAGTACAGAATGCAAAAGATGCATGTCAAACTTGCAACAGATTGCGGCATCCCTGAAGAAAACTGCTTTATCATGGATAATGGTGAAGTATTGGCGCTTAAAGGCGATGAAGCTTCAGTTGCCGGCAAAATCCCGTCTGGTTCAGTATACATTGACGGAAGCGGTATCGGTGATATTGGGAATATCGTGCTTCGTGACCGCAGAATTCTTTCTGAAGAAGGTCTTGTCATTGTGGTTGTCAGCATTGACATGGATGGCTTTAAGATTTCAGCGGGACCTGATTTGATTTCCAGAGGATTTGTGTACATGAGAGAATCTGGCGACTTGATCAATGACGCTCAAGAGCTTATCTCAAACCACTTACAAAAAGTGATGGAACGAAAAACGACTCAATGGTCTGAAATCAAAAATGAGATTACAGACACGCTTGCGCCGTTCTTATATGAAAAAACGAAACGCCGTCCGATGATCCTTCCGATCATTATGGAGGTTTAAAAAAAGATGCACTCTCTTAGGAGTGCATCTTAGATTGTTGACAAAATCCTAAAACGATTTTTAGTTTTAGGATTTTGTCATCTTTTCAGCGTGATTGAAAACCCTTGAATTCTAGGAAGGGCGAGCATCGGAGCACAGCGAATGTTGAAATTCGTGAGCACCGAAGCGCAGGCCTGACAACGAATGCGAGGGTTTGTCGACATGCTGAGATGCACTCACTTTGGAGTGCATCTTTTTTATTGCAATGCAATATGCTGAAATGACTTTACATCAAATAATCCCGTTGTCGTCATTTTGATATCAGGAATGACAGGCAATGCTAAAAACGACAGCGTCAAAAATGGATTAAACTCGCCTGTGAAACCGATTAACGACAATTTATCATGCAGCGTCAGTAAGCTTTGATTCACCTGTTCTGCAGATTGGTCGGATAATAACCCCGCGATCGGCAGCGGAACTGAATGAAGCTCTTCTCCATTTTTTATGACCGTTAATCCTCCGCCAATTTCCTGCAGCTTATTAACTGCAGCCGCGATATCGGCATCATTTGTTCCGACTGCAATCATATTATGGGAATCGTGCGAGATGGTTGTAGCAATCGCTCCGCTCTTAAATCCAAATCCTTTCACAACACCAAGCCCGATTTCTTTTAAACCATTATGCCGCTCAACAACTGCAATCTTTAACAAATCGAGCTCAATGTCAGACTCAAAATCGCGAGCATTAGGTGCCTCGACATGTATCAATCGTGTTTCAAGCTGATTTGGAATGATTTGAATCACATTGATCTGCTGCTTTGAATCAATCGGCATATAAAAATTCTGTTTGTTAAGAGGAGCAGCAAGCTTAACAGAATCAAGCAGTGCTGGTTCTGGTGCCGCCGTTGAAGCACAATCTTGATAGATTGCTTTGCTGCCTTCAGCAACAGTCTGTCCTTTTACCATCGTCATTGTGACAGTGACGTTTTCCAGATCAGATACAAAGAGCAAATCAGCGTCAAAACCTGGGGCAATCGCTCCCTTTGTATCTAATCCATAGCATTCGGCTGCGTTAAGGCTTCCTAATTGATAGGCTAAAAACGGATTTAGTCCGGCTTGAATCGCCATTTTCACCTGATGATTCACACTACCCTCTGACAATAAATCATCCACATGCTTATCATCCGTACAGAAGAAGAAACGGCGCGCGTTCTTTTCATTCACAGCCGGCAGCACATTGAGAGTGTTTTTTGCGACTGACCCTTCACGCATCATCACATACATTCCCCTTCTAATACGATCAAGGGCTTCTTCCTTCGTCGTTACTTCATGATCGTTTAAGACCAATGCGGTTCTATATATGTTAATGAGGTCTGTAGATAAACCCGCCAAATGACCGTCTATCCGCTTTCCTGCAACACGGGCATCGAGCAGTTTCTGAACCATATCTTCTTCAGCCTGCTGAACCGACACATAATCCATAACTTCAGCCAGCCCCAATACTTCTTCCTCTTCGTAAAAAGGCTTTAAATCGGCAGCTTTGAGCACTGCGCCTGATCGCTCAAAGCTTGCGGCAGGCACACTGGAGGGGAGCATAAAATGGATATTCAGCGGTGTTTGCCGAGCCTGTTCAATCATGAATGCAATCCCTTTTTCCCCAGATACATTCGCGATCTCATGCGGATCGGTAACAACGGTCGTCACGCCATGCGGTAGTACCGCTTTAGCGAACTCTATTGGTGTAACCATTGATGACTCAATATGTACATGTCCATCAATAAAACCCGGAACAATCATTTGTCCCTCTGCATCAATGATATTTTCGCCTTCATACTCGCCGAGGCCTACAATGACTCCATCTGTAATCGCAATATCTTCATATATCCACTCTTGATTATATACGTCCATGATTTTTCCGTTCTTAATGACGATATCAGCTTTTTGTCTTCGGGCTGAAGCATTCAGCCTATTGACCAGCTCTTCTTTATTCAAATAGGCCCCTCCTCTTTTTTATTATATGGTACAATATGCTATCGGAACGCCTATGCTTAGTCAATAAAATTTTAGGAAATTGACGCTCATTTCATTAAAGTTGTTATATTCTGATAATATTAAAAACCGCCCTTTGGGGACGGCTTGTTTTACTGCTATTTTGTATGAAGAACTCTTTTTTCAAAACGGGAAATGTCTGTAACTGATCCAATGACGATGAGAATATCTTCTTGATGTATAACTTCCGTCGCAAGAGGTGATACGATGACTTCCTTGCCCCTTTTGATGGCTACGATGTTAATACCGTATTTCGCACGAATATCTAAATCGAGAAGCGTATTTCCAGCCAGACGGCTGTTAGCTACGATTTCAACAAGACTATGCTCTTCAGACAGCTCCAAATAATCAAGTACGTTGTTGGACACGATGTTATGTGCAATTCGTTTTGCCATATCGCGTTCTGGGTGGACGATGTGATCTGCACCGATTTTAGACAGCACTTTTTCGTGATAATCATTCTGTGCCTTAACTGTAATGGTATGAACGCCAAGTTCTTTCAGAATGAGAGTCGTTAAAATACTCGCTTGAATATTTTCTCCGATTGCAACAATAACGTGGTCAAAATTTCGCAGACCCAAATTTTTCAGGACAGATTCGTCTGTTGAATCACCGATAACGGCGTGGGATGCGATCTTGGCATACTCGTTGACTTTATCTTCATCGATATCCATCGCCATAACTTCGACGCCTTCTTCGCTTAATGCTTTGCAAATACTGCCACCAAAACGGCCTAGTCCAATTACCGCAAATTCTTTTTTCATAATGGTGCTCCTTTACCTGACTTCATATTGATCAAATTTTATCATATTCTTTTGTAACAGTGTTAATTTCGTTACCCTTTTGGAAGCGAATTCATATGCTGCTTGAGCTTTTCAGCAAACCCCGGTGACAAATACAGCTCCGCTCCGCGTTCAATTTCAATCTGATAGTGCTGAGGTGGGGCAGTTTCCGCTTCTTTTTGGAGGACGAGAAAAGTTAAGCAGTCTGTGTAGCGCCTTCCGCCTGCCTCAACGTCTACAAATGCCGGCCGATACGTAAGAGATTCAACGCCTTCCCTTTTATACAGATAGGAGAGAGCAGAGAAAGGAATACGATATAAAACGCCTTCTGTTGTTCCTCCGTCTTCTATCATATCCGCTCTTGAGCCGTCTTCCCTTTTTAGGGTGAAGCGGGTTGTATAACCTTTTAAAACAGCTCTTCCCACTGGATCTTGAAAATAGTGATCGACTCCTGCCTTTTGAAAGCGGGCATTGTCCATGCAGGACCCATAGGCAAAATAATAAACAGGATTTTGCGATTTACTGATCATCTGATGTTCTTTCCAGTCGCCGCTGCTTATTATCGGAAAGCCGGCACACTCGTCTTTGTTCATAAAATAAACAAGCGCTTTTTTGATCCCGGCATCCGTTTCTACAAGCACCGTTTGTTTATCATAGCCTTGATAAAATTGATCGAGCTTATGTATACACAATTCATCTGCTTCATATACCTCGCCGCATATATAGCCCTCATCTTCAAAAACGGCTGCGGGCCCCTCTTTTGCAGCAAACAGACATCCCTTCGTTCTGGCCTGCTCACTGATACATGCCGATTGTGCAAGCAGATGATGATTTTCTTCATGTTTTCTTAATGTCCCGTATACAAACAGAAGCGAGTTCATCTTCATTTTTCCCCTCTCAGCTGTCTGAAGTTAAAGGCAAAACAACTTGAAAGACGCTGCCTTTTCCAGCTTCACTTTCGATTTTCAATTCCCCGTCATGTTCTTTCAAAATTCTCAAACAAATGGCAAGTCCGAGTCCGGTTCCCTTTTCTTTTGTTGAATAAAAAGGTTTGCCAATCTGTTTCAGCTTTTCCTGCGGCATGCCGTACCCTTCATCTTTGACGCTTATCACTGCATGAGAGGCTGTTTTAGCAGTCGAAATGGTTACGACACCGCCTTTTGGCATTGCCTCAATCCCATTTTTAATGATATTGATAAAGACCTGCTTCAGCTGATTTTCGTCTCCGTTAATCATACAGCCATCTGTCTCTTTGAAATTTTTTTCTATGACGATATTGGACAGAATAGCATTGGTATCAAGCAATGTCGTGACTTGTTTCAGGATCTCGTTGAGCTGATGCATTTTAAATGTGACCGCCTGCGGTTTTGCAAGCAGCAACAGCTCACTGAGCACCAAATCGATTCTTTTAATCTCTGAAAAGATGATGTCAAAATAGCCTTTTCTGTCCGGATATTGTGTTTTCATAATCTGAAGGAAACCGCTGACAGATGTTAAAGGGTTTCTGACCTCGTGTGCAATGCCAGCGGCAAGTTCACTCGTGATTGACAGTTTTTGAGATTCTCTCGCCAGCCGTTCATTAATCTCAATGAGCTCATCTTCAGCCTCTTTCCGCTCAGTAATATCTGACATTGTACCCAGGCTGCCTGTAAATTGGTCATCTCGGTCGTAGTAAAGTTTATAATGAACTTCTCCCCAAAAAATCGTGCCGCTCTTTTTCACGTATTTTGCCGTAAACATGCCAGAAGACGCTTTGTTTTGAATTTGGCTGTTAATGTGGTCGGCTACGTGCTTTTCTTTTATGAAGTAATCATTATACATCGTTCCCATACATTCACTGATTGAAAAGCCGGTTATGGATGCCCACGCTTGGTTTAAATATGTAATTTCGCCTTTTGCATTCGTTTGAAATACGATTTCCTGCAAATTATCCATGATGCGGTTTTTTTCTTCAGAAAGCTGTTTATACTTCCATTCATTATCCTTCATTTTCTTAACCAGCTGCTGTTTCTCATCAATATAATAAGCCAGCATCCAGACACTTACCAGCGTGACTGCAGTATACACAATATCAACAGGCCAATTAATCGGGTTTTTGCCTATAAAATAAAATAAATAATCCCAAAACATTATAAAAATCATTGCCAAAATGATGGAAATGATACGAGCTTGATATTTTCTCATATGACCACCTGCCGCTTGTGTTTCTCTACTTATTGTACCATTCTTCGACAAATAATTGAGTAAAATATGTAAAGTATCCCAAATCATTCATTACCTAATGTTCATGATGTCATATCTTAGGGGCGGTAATCAGAAATTGGCACGAAAAAAGACGGAGATGATATCGCTCCGCCTTTTTCAAACATGATATTATTCTTTTAAAGCGGCTTGAATTTCTTCGAGAAGCAGCTGTGCACCTTCAGGACTTAACGTAATTTTACCGTTGCCGTATTCTTTATTTTCTGAAGTGATTTCTCCGGTCATTAAACAGACGCCATGAGGTTTGTACTTTTTCAAGATAATTTTTTCTCCGTCAACAAAAAACTCAATACTGTCTTTTATAGCAATATCAAGTGCCCGTCTTAATTCTATCGGCATGACAATACGCCCTAATTCATCTACTTTTCTTACAACACCTATTGATTTCATAAAAACCCTTCTTCCTTTAAATGTTTCTTTTCTCATGTAATGTTTAAGGATGTACCTCAATATATCGTAGACGTACGAAACTTAGAAAAAGTTTCCCGCTTTCTATAAAGAAGTACAAGATATTTTTTCCATAAAACCGAAAAATGTATTACTTCTGTTACACAGTTCCGCGATTTTTTACAAAAACATTTCTTTACCGACGCACACCCCCAAAAATCGCTTCATTTCTTAGAAACTTTAAATGTAGAATCATATAAAATCAGGATAAAGATTGGGTGAAAACATGTTTCAATCAACTGAAATCGGGATTGACTTAGGAACAGCTAATATACTTGTTTACAGCAAAAATAAAGGGATTATCTTAAATGAACCATCTGTTGTCGCAGTGGATACAACGACAAAAGCAGTTCTTGCGATCGGGGCTGACGCGAAAAACATGATCGGTAAAACACCGGGAAAAATTGTCGCTGTCAGACCAATGAAAGATGGCGTAATCGCAGACTATGATATGACAACCGATCTGCTAAAACACATTATGAAAAAAGCCGCAAAAAGCATCGGCATGTCGTTCAGAAAACCGAACGTAGTCGTTTGCACACCTTCAGGCTCAACCGCAGTAGAACGCCGCGCCATCAGTGATGCGGTGAAAAATTGCGGCGCGAAAAACGTCCATTTAATTGAAGAGCCAGTAGCAGCAGCGATCGGAGCGGATTTGCCGGTAGATGAGCCGGTTGCCAATGTGGTGGTAGACATCGGCGGTGGGACGACGGAAGTCGCGATTATTTCCTTCGGCGGCGTTGTTTCCTGCCACTCTATCAGAATAGGCGGAGACCAGCTTGATGAGGATATCGTTTCTTTCGTCCGGAAAAAATACAATTTACTGATCGGCGAACGCACAGCTGAGCAGGTAAAAATGGAAATTGGCCATGCCCTGATTGAGCATGTTCCTGAAGCAATGGAAATTCGGGGACGCGACCTCGTGACAGGCCTTCCAAAAACCATTATGCTTCAATCTAATGAAATTCAAGATGCAATGCGTGAATCTCTCCTCCATATTCTCGAAGCCATCAGAGCTACACTTGAGGACTGCCCGCCTGAATTAAGCGGAGATATTGTTGACCGCGGCGTTATTTTAACAGGCGGCGGCGCGCTCCTTAACGGGATTAAAGAATGGCTCACAGAAGAGATTGTCGTGCCTGTACACGTGGCGCAAACCCCGCTTGAATGTGTCGCAATCGGCACCGGCCGTTCTTTAGAAGTGATTGATAAGCTTCAAAAGGCGGTTAAATAGTCTTTTCCTGAAAAAAATCTCACATACAGCAAATTTCTTGCTTCTTTTTTCCTCATTCCCTTCATATTGTGGGAAATGGAGAAACGTTAAGGAGGAAACTGATGCTAAGAGATTTAGGAAGAAGAGTAGCGATCGCAGCCATTTTAAGCGGAATTATTCTTGGAGGCATGAGCATTTCTTTAGCAAATATGCCTCATTCGCCTGCAGGCGGCACTGTAAAACTGAATCATCCGTAATATCGAAAGACCCAAGACATGTTGTTTTGGGTTTTTCACTTTGGCCTCCTTTCTTTCCTTTATAGGATCATATTTGATATGATGAGAAAAAAGCTTAAGGAGGAATAATTCATGGATTCATTTTCACAGAAATTAAATACATATGCGCAGCTGGCTGTAGAGGTCGGGGTAAACGTCCAAAAAGGCCAGTATGTAGTCGTAAATGCTTCAACAGATGTACGGGATTTTGTCCGCTTAATTGTGAAACATGCATATGAAAAAGGTGCAAAAAATGTCACGGTGAATTGGCAGGATGACGAAGTCGCCAAATTAAAATATGAACTCGCGCCGTTTGAAGCTTTTGAAGAATACCCTGAATGGGAGGCAAAAGGCAGAGAAGAGCTTGCTAAAAAAGGTGCCGCTTTCATCTCTGTTGTGTCGTCAAACCCAGACTTACTAAAAGGTGTAGATTCTAAACGGATTGCTGCCTTCCAAAAAGCAGCAGGCAAAGCATTACATACATACAGACAATATATTCAATCGGACAAAGTCAGCTGGACTGTCGTAGGTGCGGCGTCAGCGGGCTGGGCTCAAAAAGTTTTTCCAGGCAAATCAGAGGAGGAAGCGATTCAGCTTCTGTGGGAAGAAATTTTTAAAGCGACGCGCGTAAACGAAGACAACCCGGTGCAAGCGTGGATTAATCATGATCAAAATCTTCATGAAAAAGTTGACCATTTGAACGAGAGGCATTATGCCGCTTTACATTATCAAGCAGAAGGAACTGATTTAACAATTAAGCTCCCTAGGAAGCATCTTTGGGCTGGTGCTGGAAGCGTGAGTGAAAGCGGCCATGAGTTTATGGCCAATATGCCGACAGAAGAAGTATTCACACTTCCGCAAAAAGACGGGGTCGACGGAGTGGTATCAAGCACAAAACCGTTAAGCTATGGCGGAAATATTATTGAAAACTTCACCCTCACGTTTGAAAATGGCCGTATAATCGATATTAAAGCCGAAAAAGGTGAGGACATTTTAAAAGAACTGGTGGAAACAGATGAGGGTTCTCACTATTTAGGTGAAGTGGCGCTTGTTCCATACGATTCACCTATATCACAATCAAATATTCTTTTCTATAACACATTGTTTGATGAAAACGCGTCAAATCATTTGGCGATCGGAAGTGCATATGCCTTTAACATTGAAGGCGGAAAACAGATGTCTCGTGAGGAGCTTGTTAAAGAAGGCTTAAATGAAAGCATTACACACGTGGACTTTATGATTGGTTCTAAGGATATGAATATTGACGGAATTACGTCAGACGGAAAAAGAGAGCCTATCTTCAGAAACGGAAATTGGGCTTTTTAAATAAAACAAAAGGAGGCTTTTCGCCTCCTTTTTATTTTTCTGCTTCATACATTTGCAGATTGGCATAAACCGTTTCTAATATAGGTGCTGCAAGAGATAAACGCTTTGCTTTTTCAAGCAAAAAGCCGTGCAGGTGGTCGCCTTCAGTCGTTTGTCCGTTTTCCATATCACGAAGCATGGATGATTTCATATGATAAGACATGCTTGTCATCGTACGGAAGCTCTCTTCTTCAAGATCCGGATCTGCAGGAACGCCTTCTTTTCGCAGAATAGCGCCAATTTCCGCAATAAGGGTTTGGACCGTGTGACGTCCGCCTTCTGTCTCAAGGATCGGGCCAAGCGGTCTTTGAAATAACGTTGTGATCCCCGCTTGCGCCGCAATAAACAGATACTTTTTCCAAATGTCCTTCTCGATATGCCCGCTGATAATGACTTCTGCATTCACGCCTGAAAATGCCTCTTCAAGCGCTGTTATTCGTTCCGTACGCTCACCGTTCCACTCTCCGAATACAAAACGATGCGATGCACTCGTATGATGAATTTCTCCCTTATTGTCTAGAGCACTTTCTATAAAACACAAGCCGCCCAGCACCTGTTCTTTTGAAAATGCCGTAAACAGCTGCTCGTAGTGGCGGTACCCATTTAAGAAAGGGATAATGACAGATTCGCGATCGACAAACGATTTGACATCGTCTATCACCTGACCAAGTGAATATGCTTTAGAAGCAATGATAACGATGTCAAAATGCCCGGTTTCTCCGGCACTGATTAATGCGGGCTGAAATGATACATCCCCCTTTTCACTATGGATGACAAGCCCGGTTTCTTTTAACTGCTCAGCTCTATTATGGCGTACGAGAAATGTCACATCATTGCCTTTCTCTGCAAGCCGACCGCCAATATATCCGCCTACTCCTCCTGCTCCGACAACTAAACATTTCATGCTGTGATCTCCTTTCAACTCTATGTATCAAAAAAAAGCAGAGGAATCTCTGCTTCTTTTATTACGCGTATAGTTCAGCCAGTTTTTTCTGCACATCAGCATTTTCAAGGAACTCATCATAGCTCATTTGCTTATCGACGATGCCGTTAGGTGTAATTTCTATAATTCTGTTGGCAATTGTCTGTACAAACTGATGGTCATGGGAAGTGAACAGCATAGCGCCTTTAAAGCTGATTAAGCCGTTATTGAGCGCTGTAATGGATTCTAAGTCTAGATGGTTGGTCGGCTCATCTAAAATTAAAATATTAGCGCCAGAAAGCATCGCTTTCGACAGCATACAGCGAACCTTTTCTCCCCCGGATAGTACATTTGCTTTTTTGTGGACTTCTTCTCCGGAGAACAGCATGCGACCTAAGAATCCGCGTAAAAAGCTCTCACTTTGGTCATGAGGAGAATATTGGCGAAGCCAGTCTACAAGATTCAGATCACTGCCTTCGAAATATTCGCTGTTGTCTTTTGGAAAATACGCTTGAGATGTCGTAACGCCCCATTTAAACGTTCCGCTGTCAGCTTCCATTTCCCCGGAAATGATTTTAAACAGCGTAGTAACAGCCAATTCGTTGCGGCCAGTGAAAGCAATTTTATCTTCTCTATTCATAATAAAGCTGACATTGTCGAGCACCTTTACGCCATCGATTGTTTTCGTTAAGCCTTCCACCCGAAGAACATCATTTCCGATTTCCCTTTCAGGCGTAAAGTTAACATAAGGATAGCGGCGGGAAGATGGTTTAATATCATCCAGCGTAATTTTTTCGAGAAGTTTCTTTCTTGATGTAGCCTGCTTAGATTTAGACGCATTGGCGCTGAATCTAGCGACAAACTCTTGAAGCTGTTTAATTTGCTCTTCTTTTTTCTTGTTCGCTTCTTGAGAAAGCTTTAACGCCAGCTGGCTTGATTCGTACCAGAAATCATAGTTTCCGACATAGATTTGGATCTTGTTAAAATCAAGGTCAGCAATGTGCGTACACACTTTATTTAAAAAGTGACGGTCATGGGATACGACAATAACAGTGTTTTCGAAGTTAATCAGAAACTCTTCCAGCCACTGAATCGCCTGAAGGTCCAAGTGGTTCGTCGGTTCATCAAGCAGCAGAACATCCGGCTTGCCGAATAATGCCTGTGCTAAGAGCACTTTTACTTTCTCTGAACCGCCAAGGTCTTCCATCTTCTTCGTATGAAGGTCTTCTGAGATACCAAGGCCTTTTAAAAGAATCGCAGCTTCACTTTCCGCTTCCCATCCGTTCAGCTCCGCAAATTCACCTTCGAGCTCAGCAGCACGAATTCCATCCTCGTCTGAGAAATCAGGCTTCATGTAAATGGCGTCTTTCTCCTGCATGACTTCATACAGGCGTTTGTGGCCCATAATAACCACTTTCAGCACTTCATACTCTTCGTACTCAAAATGGTTCTGCTTCAAGATGGCAAGACGCTCACCAGGACTCATATGAACATCGCCTGTCTGAGGCTCGATTTCGCCTGAGAGCACTTTCAGAAACGTTGATTTACCGGCACCATTTGCACCAATTAACCCATAGCAGTTGCCTGGGGTAAACTTAATATTAACATCTTCAAATAACTTGCGATCCGCAAACCGCAAGCTTACATTATTTACAGCAATCATTTATTATCCTCCATCATGTCTATCATCAATAAAAGTATACCATGAATGCAGGGCAAGAGAAATGATTCCCTGATAAAACAAGAGAGAAAACACTTATACACTCAAACCGGCCGGCTATGTTACAATTGAACAGAGAGAATGCATCCGGCTGGAAAATTACACACTCTCATGGAGGAACACGTTGAGGCTTTTAACACTTACTGAATACTGTTTATTGATCTTTTTTACGGGCTTTTACCTTGCCGTAACAGGCTTTACCGCCAAAGATATCGGCCTATATATTGGAATAGCCCTAATTTACATATTTTCGCACATTTTCTCTAAACGACTTTTAGAAAAGCGCGGAAAAGAGAACAAACAGGTTCACCTTTTCTTCAGTGTACTGGCCATTATCGGTTCAGTGTTCATTACTGTATTATGCATTGCATTGGTCGCTTCTTTTTCAAATTAAAAAACGCCTGCTGTCCAAAGGCCAGCAAGGCGTTTTTATTTTGTTTGACGCATTTCGTTAAACGGGAAAAAGACAAACTTCGATGTGCCGACAATCCGGTCTTCCGCAATCAGTCCCAGCCCGTTTCGGCTGTCCATTGAATTCAGCCGGTTATCTCCCATGACAAAATATTTGCCTTTCGGAACCTTAACCGGTCCAAAGTCGCCTGTCAGACTGACACCAAGTTTTTCTGCTTCCTTTTTGTTTTTAGACAAGTAAGGCTCGGCTACTTTTTTTCCGTTTATATAAAGCGTGTCATCCTTCATTTGAACGGTTTCTCCGGGCTTTCCGATCAATCGTTTTACGTAATGGATTTTCGAAGTCTCCCCGTTGATAATGACGATATCTCCGCGCTTCAGCTCGCCGATATAGTTGACTGTCTTATTCACAAACAGCCTTTCTCCATCATGTAATGTGGGATACATAGATGAACCTTCAACTAAATAGGGTTCAAACAAAAAGTGACGGATCAGGAGAGCCAGCAGAACCGCGATGACAATCGCTTTTCCCCATTCCAAGTACGTATTGGTTTTTTTCTTCGCCGTTTTTTCAGTTTTCGTGTTTTTTTCCTCGGTCAAAGTGTTTCCTCCTAGACGATTGCTATGTCAGTTGTTTCCCTTCTTTTACTTTATCATAAAAGATAATAAAATACATAACTTAACCGCGCTCCAGCGAGCAGGATAAAGAAAAAGCGTCCTTTTGAATCAGGACGCTTTTTTTCTTATTTCTCTGTTACAGGTTTTTTAACGACGCCGAGGATAATTGCCATCACGACAGCACCGATCACGATACTTAATAGGTAAAGCAACGGATGGTTTGTAATAAAGGCTACGAACACTCCTCCGTGAGGTGCCGGAAGCGTTACACGGAAGAATTCAGTTAATCCGCCGGCAACAGCTGCACCAACGACAGCAGCTGGGATGACGCGAAGTGGATCAGCCGCAGCAAACGGGATCGCTCCCTCTGTTACGAATGCAGCACCCATGAAGTAGCATGTAATACCTGCTTCACGGTCACGCTGAGAGAACTTGTTTCGGAAAATTGTTGTTGCAAGTGCGATACCAAGCGGAGGAACCATACCGCCGGCCATAATCGCTGCATGAGGCGCATAGTTGCCTGCATCGATCATCGCGATACCGAACGTAAAGGCTGCTTTATTAAGCGGACCGCCCATATCGATCGCCATCATACCGCCTAAGATAATACCCATTAATACAAGGTTGCCAGTACCAAGGCTTTCAAGCCAGTTTGTTAAGAAATCCATAAATGCTGCTACCGGTGTATTCACAACGAAACGCATGATAATACCAGTTAAGAAAATACCAAGCAGCGGATAAATTAATACAGGTTTCAGTCCGTCAAGTGACTGCGGAATAAAGACGAATGCTTTTTTCAAAAGAACAACGATATAACCAGCCAGGAATCCGGCAATTAATCCGCCTAAGAATCCAGCATTTGCTTGAGTAGCCATAAATCCGCCGACCATACCAGGCGCAAAACCAGGACGGTCTGCAATACTCATTGCGATGAATCCGGCAAGAACAGCCACAATTAATCCTAATGCATTGTCACCGCCGATAAACTTAAGAGCTGCAGCAAACGTGTTGTAAGTAGGATCATCCGGATTGGAAGAATTAATTCCCCAGAAGAATGAAATCGCAACGAGGATACCGCCGCCGACTACGAACGGAAGCATGTTGCTGACACCGCTCATCAGATGCTTATAAAACGCACTTCCGATGCCGCCGCCAGATTTTCCACTCGCACCATCTTCATCGTTTGAAGCTGAAGAACCGCCGCTGCCTTGATAAATCGGCGCATCTTGATTCATCGCTTTTTCGATAAGCTCTTGCGGGCGTCTGATACCTGCTGTAACAGGTACTTGAAGCACGCGCTTGCCTTTAAAGCGCTCCATTTCAACCTGCTTGTCCGCTGCGACAATGATTGCAGGTGCATCTTCAATTTCTTGGGCAGTCAGCTTGTGTTTAATACCGCTTGAACCGTTTGTTTCGACCTTAATGTCCACACCAAGCTCTTTCGCTTTTTCTTTAAGGGCATCCGCAGCCATGAATGTGTGTGCAATACCTGTCGGACATGCAGTCACCGCTAGGATTTTTCCTTTTCCGGCAGGTGCTGGTGCCGCTTCTTCTTCCTCTTCCTCTTCGTCATCATCTTTATCGTGCTGGTTAATGATGTCGATGATGGCATCTTCAGACTCAGCTTCAAGGAGCTGCTTGCGGATTTCTTCACGCATTAACAGCGTTGAAAGTCTTGACAATGCTTCAAGGTGAGTGTTGTTCGCGCCTTCAGTCGCCGCAATCATGAACACCAGGTGAGCCGGCTGGCCGTCTAATGATTCATAATCGACACCGTCTTTTGAACGTCCGAACGCGATCGCCGGGTTGATAACGCTTGCCGTTTTCGCATGCGGGATAGCGATTCCTTCACCGATACCCGTTGAGCTTTGGCTCTCACGATTTAAAATGGCTTCTTTGTAGGCTTGTCGGTCATTTAACTTTCCAGCCTTATCAAGAACAGTGACCATTTCGTCAATAACATTTTCTTTTTCTTTGCTCTCAATATTAAGCTTTATCGTATGCTTCGTTAAAAGCTCAGTTATTTTCACTTTTGTTTCCTCCTCTATAGACGTGTGACCTTAACTTCAGGAAGAAGCTGCTGGACAAATTCTTCTGTTCCAAGTTCTTCGGAGAACGCGGTAGCGCTGCCTGATGTCACTCCTAAGCGGAATGCTTCTTCAAGCGGCAGCTGTTTGGAAATACCGGCAAGGAACCCTGCAACGACGGAATCTCCCGCTCCGACTGAGTTTACCAATTCCCCCTTTGGCACGTTAGCAAAATAAACACCTTCGTTCGTAAACAGAAGCGCTCCGTCTCCTGCCATGGATACGATTACATGTTCAGCACCTTGTTCTACAAGCTTTTTCCCATAAGGAACGGCTTCTTCAACAGATGTAATTGTCGTGCCGAACATTTCTCCAAGCTCATGATGGTTTGGCTTCATCAAAAACGGTTTCATTTCTGTCGCTTTCAAAAGCGCCTCGCCTGAGATATCCAGAACAACTCGTGCGTTCTGCTGTTTGCAGGCCTCTGCGATTTTTTCATAAGTATCGTGAGGCAGTGAAGATGGAATGCTTCCCGCAAGGACGACGATATCTCCCTCTTGCAGAGATTGGAACTGTTCTAAAAAGGCTTTGAAATCTTCACCCGAAATTGTCGGTCCCTGCCCGTTAATTTCAGTTTCATCACCAGTTTTCAGCTTTACATTGATACGGGTATCTCCTTTTACTTCAGAAAAAGCTGTTTCCAGGTTCTCTTCCCGCAAAAATGTTTTGATATATTCTCCGGTAAATCCGCCGACGAATCCGAGCGCTTTAGACGGTACATGGTGTCTTTTCAGCAGTCTCGATACGTTGATGCCTTTGCCCCCTGGATACTTTGTATCGTATACGGAACGGTTCAGGCCTCCTACAGTAAAATCTTCAACGTGAACAATATAATCGACAGATGGATTAAGTGTTACAGTGTAAATCATGGTTTCACTACCTTTACGACAGTTTTTTCTTGGTAATTATCGAATGTAAGCTCTTCAGCGTCAGTCGTAATGATTGTTGCGTCGCCTATTCCGGCGAATGCCGAAAATGAAATTTCTCCGAATTTCGAAGGGTCTGCTAAGACGTAAGCGTGTTTTGCCTGTTTGACAGCTTTCTGTTTTAAAAGGGCCTCATCAGGGTCCGGCGTTGTGAAGCCAGCCTCTGTATGCACACCGTTTGTCCCCAGAAAGCTCTTGTCGAATCTGTACTGATCCATGGCAATCAGTGAAGCGCCTCCAATAACCGCGCCCGTTCTGTGCTTTACGTATCCTCCAAGCAGATAAAAAGAAATTTCTTTCCTTATTAATGCTTCGATATGCATCACCCCGTTTGTGACAACGACAATATCTTTGCTTTTATCCATAAAATCAATCATGTGCAAAGTCGTCGTGCCTGCATCAAGGTAAATGCAGTCCCCTTCTTCTAAAAGTGAAGCAGCTTTTTCAGCAATCTTCAATTTGTCGTGAAGGTTTTTGGATGATTTTTCAAGCATATCGGGTTCAAGTCTGATATCGGAAAGCTTGGCCGCTCCCCCATGAACACGCTTTAAAAAACCGCGTTCTTCAAGTGTCGATAAATCTCTTCTGATTGTTGATTCAGAAGCATTTGTCAGATTTATGAGCTCTTGAATTTTTACCACATCATACTTTTCTATTTGATCAATAATCAATTGATGCCGTTCAGGAGTTAACATGCTTCACCTCCTAATGAAAACGTATTCATTTTGAATACAATTTCATTGTAAACGCTCTTTTCAATTTAGGCAACTAAAATCATTCAAATTCATTCAATAACTATCAAAATCTTTCACGTTTCTCCATATTAACGTATGTCTATAGGGTTTGTAAACTGTAAATTCGACAAAAATAAGGACAATTGTACGACATTTTCTTCTTATTTTAATGAAAAAAGTCTTTTATATTCATAGTAGAAACCATTAAACATAAAAAAACCTCATGCAGGTTGCATGAGGTTACTCATAACGCAGCGCTTCAATCGGATCAAGCTTTGCGGCTTTATTTGCAGGAAGCATGCCGAAAATAACACCAATGAGCATACTGAACAGCACGCCCCCGCATACAACCTGCCAGGATATGAGTGACGGCCAGCCCGCAATGGCAGAAACAAGCGCGGCCCCTCCGTATCCGATTCCAATCCCAATCAGTCCGCCGATAAGCGTCAATACGACTGATTCAATTAAAAACTGAGTCAGAATCTGCCCCCTCGTCGCACCGAGTGATTTTCTGATTCCGATTTCTCGCGTCCGTTCTGTGACTGATACGAGCATAATATTCATGACACCGATTCCGCCCACCAAAAGAGAGATCCCTGCAATTGAGCCGATAATCGTCGTCATAATCGCCGTTACTTTGCCAATCCCGGCAGCAATCTCTTCCATGTTCATCACTTGATACGAATCCTCTGTGCCATGATTGTCATTTACCAGCTGTGCCGCTTCTTTTCCAGCTGATTTTATGTCATCTGCTGATTCAACTTGCAATGATACATTACTGAAATCACTTGTGCCAAAAGAGGATTTCATCATATTAAATGGCACATACATTTCACTTAAACCGAAAGAAAGCAAGCCTGTTTCTTTTTTCAGCACGCCGATAATTTCAACAGGCTGTCCGTTGATCCAGACTACTTCACCGAGAGGGGAGGTTTTATTAAACAGCTCTTCAGCCATCTTTTGAGAGATGACTCCGGCTCTTTTCCCCGCGAGAAAATCATTGTCATTAAAGGTTCGGCCGCTATCGATTTCTAAAGAATTAGCATTCATGTATCCATCGTTTATGCCGTTAATCGTAACATCGGTTTCTTCCTCATGATAACGTGCTGTCATACTTTCAGAAGTCGAGGCAACGACTTGTTTGATGCCCTCTATCTCTTTTAAACCTTTAATATCGTTTTCTGTAAAAGTAGATTCTGCTAAGGCGTTCGGATTGCTTGCAAGCTCCTCATCGCTTGGCATATAGTACAGCTCCACGGTATTTCCCGGGCCGCTGATCGACTGCTTCAGCATTTGCTCTCCGCCCTGTCCTACCGCAACGACAACAATGACAGAGCCTACACCAATGATAATGCCGAGCATCGTTAAGATCGAACGCATTTTATGGGCAAGGACAGAGCTTAGAGCCATTCTGATGTTTTCTAACAGGCTCATTCTCCCACACTCCTTTGTCCGGAGCTGGCAGGAACAATGTTTCCGTCACGCACCATGACGATCCGATTCGTGCAATCTGCAACTTCCGGCTCGTGAGTAACAAGAACGATTGTCGTTCCCTCGGCATTTAATGCTGTAAATTGATCCATAATCGCCTCGCTTGTTTTCGTATCCAGCGCGCCGGTCGGTTCATCAGCTAAAATCAATTTTGGCTCATTCACGATCGCCCTCGCAATCGCCACCCGCTGCTTCTGTCCGCCCGACAGCTCATTGGGCATGTGAAGCATTCGATCGGCTAACCCGACCTTTTCCAACGCTTTCTCAGCCCGTTCTTGCCGTTCTTTTTTGCCTATACCGGAATAAATCATCGGCAGTTCAACATTTTTTTTTGCGTTCAGCCGCGGAAGAAGCTGAAATTGCTGAAATACAAAACCGATAGACCGGTTACGGACTGCCGCCAATTCTTTATCTTTATATGAAGAAATATCTTCGCCGTCTAATTTATACGTACCGGAAGTCGGCCGGTCAAGACATCCGATAATATTCATGATCGTCGATTTCCCTGATCCTGACGGCCCCATAATCGAGACATATTCCCCTTGATGAATGTCCAAATCAATAGAATGGAGAACATCAAACGTTTCCTTGCCGATCTGGTAGCTTTTTCGCACATTAGAAAGCTGAATCATTTATGCTTTCACTTCCGTTCCATCGGTTACCTGATCAGAAGGATTCAAAATGACTTGATCATCTTGAGAAATTCCCTCTTTAATTTCTGTCAGATCATCTGTTACTTGACCGATTTTGACATCAACTCGTTTTGCTTTTCCGTCTTTTACTGTATACACATAATATTGATCATCTTCTTTTTTGACTGCCTTTGAAGGAAGCGTATTTGCTTTCCGCTTATCTGTTTCAATATTCATGATGAATTTAAACCCTGGCTTTCCTTCTGGAAGATTCCCTTTTATTTTCACTTGAAGCGGGTACTGGACCGCTTGTTCTGTTCCTTGTGCCGCAGTGCTTTCCTGCTGATCCGGAACAAGTCCGACTGCGGAAACTGTGCCTTTCCATGTTTTATCCTGAATAACATCTGAAGTGAGTGTGACCTTCTGGCCTTTTTTGACTTTCAGTGTATCGTATTCAGACAATTTCCCTGAGACGACAAGGTCTTTCGGGTTGCCGATATGTATGACAGGCTCTTGAATATCTGATTTTTTGGATGCCGCTTCTTGGTTGACAGAAATAACGGTGCCTTCGATTTCGCTTTTCACTTGAAGATCTGACACCCGATTGGCAAGTGACTGCCGCTGAAGCTCGGTTTGTTTTAATTCGATCTCAGCAGTTTTTTCCTGCATTTGAAGCTCCGTCCGCTCAGATTCAATTTGTTTTTCTGCTTCTTTCTTGCCAACCTGTTTTTCCAGTTCTTTTTCTTTGCTGTCTAAGGCTTTTAACTTTTCTTGTATTTGGTCAATTTGAAGCTGATTCGATTGAGCCGTTAACTGGTTCTGTTCTTTTTCCAGGCTTAGCTGCTCATTTGTATAGGTGATCAAAGGCGTGCCCTTTTTAACTTTATCGCCTTCCTTTACTTTAATGTCTTCTAATGTCCCTTTATCCGCTTCATAAAACACATACTGTTCATTTGAAAATTTAAGTGTGCCGGGAACCATAACCGTTGACGAGATTTCTTTTTCTTCGAGGCCTCCCGTCTGTATCTTCTGGCCAGCGCTGCCGCTTGTCGGAGCGGCAGACCGGTAAATATTCATTCCAATAAAAAGAGCGACTAAAACTGCGATTCCAATTCCGATCCAGACTTTTTTCATAAGTTTATGCACCCGCCACAGAATTGATTAAACCTGAAAAGAACGAAAATGCAATCAGAATCCCGAAAAGAACAATCACTGAAATCCATCCTGCTTTTTTTGAGATGCCGCCTGTTTTGTGAAGTCCGATTGCCAATAATACATAGCTCCATATACTGAATATCTCAAAGGTATTTAACACGCTGGCGAGAGCTCCGTCAGATGGGATAATCCCTGCCAGTGACGTCGTGCTGTAAAGAGGATTCACGTCAGTCGTAAAAGCAACGATTCCGTTAACCAATAATCCAAGACTGCTAATCAAAGAGACAAACAGACCGAGAGAAAGCATTTTTTTGTATGTCGTAACTCCGCCTGATATTTTTACACAGAGCCAATAAATAAGAGGGGCAATAAATAACGCTGCGATACCGCCGAAAATAGCGCCTGCCATTCCTCCAAATTTGGTTATTGTTGCGACAGTTTCAATTTGTTCAGCTGATAGCCCTTGAGTGTCCCCGCTTTTCAAAAGCTCACTATAATCCGTACCGAGTGATTGCAGTACCGCGCCGACGATGATAATCGCTGCAACAATAAAAAGCGGTCCCCATACAGCCGGTCTTTCTCTTATTCTTTCAAATTGAACGGACGGACTTGTGATCACTCCAAAAAGTGATGGCTTTTCAGTCGCCATTCCGCTGTTTTTTTCTACATTTGTTTCCATTATAAAACCTCCTCGAGAATATCTAACAAATAGTACGGGAGAGGTATCAAAAAGTTTCATGTTTTTCTAATAAATTTCCAAAAGCCTTCAATTTATAACTGAAGGCTTTTTATATTATTCTATCGTTGCACTATATTGCGCTTTTACAAGCCCGGCATAGATGCCCCCTTTAGCGAGCAGCTGCTCATGGTTTCCTTCTTCCATTTTCTTGCCGTGATCAAGAACAATGATGCGGTCGGCGTCGCGGATTGTGGACAATCTGTGGGCGATCATCACTGCTGTACGCCCATTCAGCAGCGTTTTTAACGCCTGCTGAATTTTCACCTCCGTCTCTGTATCAATACTGGCCGTTGCTTCGTCAAGGATGATAATAGCTGGATCGGCGAGCAATGCTCTTGCAAAGGAAATGAGCTGGCGCTGTCCGGCAGACAGTACGCTGCCCCTTTCCTCCACCTCTGTTTTGTATCCTTCTGCTAAACCAGAAATAAATTCATCCGCTCCGACCGCTTTGGCTGCTTTCATCACTTCTTCGTCTGAAGCACCCGGCCGGCCAAAACGAATATTTTCCATGATGGTCCCGGAGAAAATAAATGTATCTTGCAGCACAATGCTGATTTGAGTACGCAGACTGGCAAGGGAGAGATCCTTTATCGGAATGCCGTCTATTTTAATGGTGCCTCCCGTGGCATCATAAAAACGGCTGATTAAATTGGCGATCGTCGTTTTCCCGCTCCCCGTATGTCCGACAAGCGCAAGCGTCGAGCCCGCCGGGATAGAGAAGGAAACCGCGTGAAGGGCTTTTCGTTTTTCATCATACGAAAATTCAACCTCTTCAAAACTGATCTCCCCACTTATCTTTTTCTTATGAATGGCATCCGGCTTCTCCTTGACATTTGGCTGTTCGTCCAGAAACTCAAAAATCCGTTCGGATGATGCCATCCCCATTAACAGCTGGTTATAAACCTGGCCCAGTCTCGAAATAGGTTCCCAAAACATGCCCAGATAGAAGGCAAAAGAAACGAAGACGCCAATCGTGATGGTTTCATTCATGATGAGTGTGGCGCCATACCAAATCAAAACAGCCGTTCCTATCGCATTCGTCATTTCTACCAACGGACGGAACATGGCATTTTTTCTTGTTGCTTCCCTCCATGATTGATAGTTCTCCTGATTGACGCCGTCAAAAAACGCCATGTTTTCTTCTTCCTGCGTAAATGCCTGCGTGACACGGATGCCCTGAATGCTTTCATTCAGATGAGAATTGAGCTTCGATTGCTTAAGGCGCACCGTTTGCCAGGAGCGGCGTATTTTTTTTCTGAGACTTGTTGAAATAAAAAACATGATCGGCAGTGTCACCATAATGGCGATAGTCAGCTCAGGGCTCAGTGTAAACAAAATGATGATAACACCAGCCAGAAGGAGCAAGTCGGTCAATAAGTTGATGACTCCGCTTGTAAAGAGCTCTTGAAGAGAGTTAATATCATTCATAATCCTGACCAAGATCGATCCGGCCGACCGCTGATCAAAAAATCGATGGGATAAGCGCTGCACATGGGTAAATAAATGCTGGCGCAAATCGTAAATCACATGCTGGCCAAGCTGATTCATCCACCTGATTCTTAACACATTGGCGGCATAATTGAGCACATATAAACCGCTAATGATAAAAATGAGCTGGGTCAGCAGCTCCGAGTTTCTCGCTGTAATCGCTTGATCGAGAACATAAACACCGATCAGAATAGGAATCACAAGCTTCACAGCAGTCCCAATCAATACAGTGAGAAAGGAAAGCGGCAAAATTGTTTTTCGATAAGGTTTGACATAACTCAGCAGCCGCCACATTTGAGCCCAGTTAAACGGCTTTTCAATGATTTCATCTGAAGAATAATAGAAACGCTCCAAAATCCCCTGTTTTTTTGCTTGTTTCATATGGCCCTCCCTATCCGACCTGATGCGGCTCATTTATCATTTTGACATCACGGTATTGCAAATCGTAAATCTTTTTATAGTAGCCGCCTTTTTCAAGAAGCTCGTGATGTGTTCCCCTTTCACAAATGCGCCCTTTATCAAAAACGAGAATTTCATCGGCGTGTTTCAATGAAGAAATGCGGTGAGCGATGATAAAGGTTGTGCGATTTTTCATGACTTCTTTTAAGGCAAGCTGTATGCTGTGCTCCGTTTGCATATCTACTGCGCTTGTGGCATCGTCCAATATTAAAACGCTCGGGTTCAAACAAATGGCTCTCGCAATGGCGATACGCTGTTTCTGTCCGCCGGAAAGTCCCATTCCCCTCTCTCCCAGCATGGTGTCATATCCATCAGGAAGCTCCATAATAAAGTCGTGAGCCTGCGCCCTTTTTGCCGCTTCGATGATGTCATCCATTGAGGCATCTGGCCTCCCGTACGAAATGTTTGATCGAATCGTAGATGAAAACAGAAAAGATTCTTGAAGTACGACCCCGATATTGGAGCGAAGGGTTTTTAACGAATAATCTGTGATGGGTTTGTGATCAATGGTAATCATTCCGCCAACAGGGCTGTAAAATCTGGTGAGGAGCTGTGTAACTGAGCTTTTGCCTGAACCTGTCGGGCCCAATAGTCCGATTATCTTCCCGCTGTTTGCCTCAAAGCTTACATTGCACAGCGCGTTTGTTTGTTCTTTTCCGTATGCAAGAGAAACATTTTTGAAATGGACATTTCCGGTTAATTTTTGTTTATGCAAAGCATGAGCATGGTCTGTGATGTCTTCTTCTTTTTCCAGAATTTCCAGCAGGCGTTCACCTGACGCTTTTGCTTGAGAGAACATATTGATTACAAAGCCTAAGTTCATAATCGGCCACATCATATAATTGACGAGGCTGAAAAAAGCGACAAGCTCGCCGGGATTAAGCTGATTTTGCATGACCAAGTAGCCGCCGTATGAGAGGAGAGCTACAATACAAATGTTCCCGATGAACTCCATTAAAGGGAAATACGTAGACCAAATGGATGATGTTTGTAAATATTGTGCCCTGTATTCCGCATTGGCTTTATTAAAAGTGCTGATCTGAAAATCTTCCCTTGAAAGAGATTTAACCGTATTGATGCCGCTGATATTTTCTTGGACTTTTGTATTGAGTTTCGCAAACGATTTGCGGATGCCTCTAAAGGCAGGATGGACCCTTTTGTCAAACTGATATACCGCAACAGCGAGAAATGGCAGAACAGCTATGGTCACAAGCGTAAGTGGAACAGAATAGTAAAACATGACTGACAGGCTGATGGCGACCAGCAGGCCGAATCGAATGAGCTCAGCGAGACCGTATGATAAGAAAAAACGAAGCCCTTCAACATCAGCTGTCAGCCTGGACATCAAATCTCCTGTTTTCGCATTATCATAATAAGAAAAAGAAAGCCGCTGCAGTTTTTCATACAGACCATTTCTCAGCCGATAAACGGATTTGATTCCAAACATATCACCTAAATATTGATGAAAAAAAGTGGCGGTTCCTTTCAAGGCCATTACCGCAATAAACCCTAAGCTGACCCATGTTGCAAGCTGATACTGCCGTCCCAGTACGATTTCATCAATCGTAATTTGCAGGATAATCGGGTAAACGACAGTAATCGCAGTCATCAAAAGCATGGCCAGAAGCGACCACATAAACACTTTTCTGTACGGCCAATAAAACATTTTTAACCTTTTAAATGTCTCCATATCCAGCACCTTTCCAATTTTTATCATCTTTACTATATCGATACCCGAAATAAATTTCTATTGTTTTTCAAAAATTCAGTCTAATGATGGAGTGGGTCTCTTACTTTATAGGGAGTCACTTATATGTAGAATAAACGCTTACAGAAAATCATTGTATGCTGAGGATGCTTGAGGATATGCGAAAAAAACACAGAAAAACCGGATGGCTGAATGCCGTCCGGTTTTCATCCACCGCTGACCGGCGGAATGATGGCTACCGTGTCACCTGAAGATACGGAGGTATTTTCTTTTACATAGCTTTCGTTAACGGCAATCATAGCTGTATCAATAGATTCGAGGCCGTATTGTTCTTTTAGACTCACTTTTATTTCATCTGTTGTTGCTTGTTCCATATCTATTTCCAATGCTTGTGTGCCGGCCTGTTCGGCAAGCCCTGCAAATAAAAGAATTTTAATCATGCTGCTCTCCCTCGCTTAGATCTGGTTTTCCGTTCGGATAAGCTGTTGTTTCAAGCTGGTCGCCGATCCATTGCTCACCGTCTTCCCAAATTTCTTTTTTCCAAATCGGCACAATCTGTTTAATTCGTTCGATCGCATACTCATTGGCTTCATAAGCAGCTTTTCGATGGGGAGAAGATACAGCGATCACGACCGCTGCTTCACCGATATCCAGCACACCTATGCGGTGCGTGATCGCCGCTGAAGCGCCTTCCCACTTTTCTTCGATTTCAGCCCCGATTTGAGCCAGCATCTGTACGGCCATCGGTTCATATGCCTCATATTCAAGGCGAACCGTTCTTTTTCCGTTTGTCCATTCCCGAACCGTGCCAATAAATGTAGTAATTGCCCCTGCTTCCCGTTTCTCCACTTTTTTGACGATGTCTTCAGTAATAATGGGTGTTTTCGTAACCTCAAACCGTTCCATTATGCGATTCCCCCTTCAGCTGTGAGAGCACAAAATCCACCGCAACCGGATCATCCGCATGAAAAACGGGTAATTCCTGCTGCTCTGTCATATGCTCTTTTTTTCTATAGATGATGGCGATTGTATTTACAGTCTGCAGCGCTTCTAGATCTTCCTTTTCGCTTAGTATAACTATTTTAGGATAAGGCGCTTTTTTAAAGCCTTCTATCAGAAGGCAGTCTGTTTCGAGAAACTGATATAACTCGATCAGCCGCGGCAAATCCCAATTGCGGCGGGCTGTCAGCTGTAACACACCAGCACCTTCTACCGCTGTCACATCAGCACCTGCCGCTTGGTAACGATCAGTGTCTTTTCCTTCAGTGAACGTTTGCGGTTCACCGCCGTGACCGTGATGCTTCAGACAGCCTAAATTGAGCCCCTGTTCAGAGGCTTTTTCAAGAATACGCTCAATAAACGTTGTTTTCCCGCTGTTTTGAAATCCTACAACTTGGACGATCGGGAAAGGACAGACCAAGGCCATTCACTTCCATTCTCTTCTCTGATGAGCAGCACTTGAACCGTTCGGCCTGATTCATACCCTCTCGTGCCGCCCGGCAGGATAATAAACGCATTTGCTTCTGCAAGTGACGTAACAGAGCTCGACTTATCTAATCCGACGGGTGTCGCCAACAGCTTCCCTTCCTGGTGATACACGAACGCACGAACAAATCGGGTAAATGGGTTCGGCTTTGGAAAATCCTTTGTCAAAACAGCTTCTGCACAAATTGAATGCGGTTTTTCATTGAACAGCCAAGTCTGGATCATCGGTTTGACAAACAGTTCAAAACCGACATAGCATGCTGACGGATTACCTGACAGGCCAAACAGCAGCATATCGTTTGCATGCGCCACCGTTGTCACGCTGCCCGGGCGCATGGCAACTTTATTAAAGAGCACGTCCGCTCCGAGTTTTTCATAAATCGCAGGCAAAAAGTCAAAATCACCCACTGACACGCCGCCAGTTGTAATCAGAAAATCAACCTTTTTCATTGCTTCTTTGATCGCGGCAAAGCTTTTATCCAGATCATCAGAAATTTTCCCTAAATAAAGTGGTGATCCGCCTGCTTCTATCACTTGCGCATACACCATACTGGCATTGCTGTTGCGGATTTTCCCCGGCTCCAGCGGATCACTAACATTCAGCAATTCGGTACCAGTTGCGATAATCCCGACAACAGGCTTTCTCACAACAGGCACAGATGCGTATCCGAAGGTTGCCAAAAGCGCAGACACTCCTGGTGTTACCCGGGTGCCCTTTCTCAATAAAACACTCCCTTTTTGAGCGTCTTCACCTGTTTTTGAAATATTATCCCCCGGCTGGAAGCGGCGTTTTAAAGACATAAACGCTTTCCCATTCTCCTCAAAGGGTTGAGTCAGCTCTATCATGACGACAGCATCTGCTCCTTCAGGGATTTGAGCTCCAGTCATAATCCGCACGGCCTGAAACGGGCCAAGTTCTTTTTCAGATACAGCCCCCGCTCCAATATGATCTATAACCTCAAACCGAACTGGGTTCTCACGTGAAGCTTCAGCCGTATCGCACGCTCTGACAGCAAAACCGTCATATGGCGAACGGTCAAATGCAGGTACGTGGTGATCCGCTGTTACATCTTCAGCTAAAAATCGATGAAGGCTTTCTTCAAGCGCCACCCATTCCGTTTCCCCTTGTTTTTGAAAATAGCTGACACGCCGAACTGCCTCGTCTACCGGTATCGGTGTTCTTTTCTCCAGCATTCTGACCCCTCCTGTTGTTACAATCCAATTACTCTTGCCAACACGGAATTGGCTTCTTTCACATCATTTGTGCCATGCACCAGTGCCCGTCCGTCATTGAAAATGACGATTCTGAAATCTTCGTAAAAAATATGCAGCAAAAACGCATTGGTCTCGACCTTGCCGATTGTTTTCAGCCGCTTGATGAGCTCCTGTTTCGGAATTCTTTTTAATGATTCCGATCTTACCTGAACTGTATCACGGCCGCACAGTACAGCGGCTTTTGGTGTGTTCCAGTCTTGGAGATAAGGATAAACCGCATGTGCTCCGCAAGACGGGCAATCCTCACGGCGTACATGATCAACGTTAATTTTCATATGTGAGTTGTTCCAGACATCGAATGTCACAAAACCGCGCTGTATCGCGTCTGTTTGTCCGGTTAACAGCTTTAAAGCCTCAGCCTGCTGATAAGCCGAAACGATATGCACAGCGGGCGGAATGATGCCAGCAGTATCACACGTCGCCCCGCCGACAGGAATTTGCTCAAACAAACAAGACAGACAAGGGGTTTCTCCCGGAATAATCGTCATGAACATCCCCTGACTGCTTACACAAGCACCATAGACCCACGGTGTCTTTGTTTTCTGGGCTAGATCATTTATCAGCATGCGGGTTTCAAAATTATCTGTCGCGTCGATCACGACATCTGCTTTTTCAATCAGCGGCTCAAGCGTTTCGGCTGTTCCTTCGGCAACATACGCCTCAATATGTATTCCGCTGTTAATCGCTGATAGATGCTCTTTGGCAGCCATGGCTTTCGGCATACGGAGCTTGGCATCGCTTTCTGTATAAAGCTGCTGCCTTTGCAGGTTGCTCCACTCCACATAGTCACGGTCAATAATGGTAATAGTACCGACCCCCGCTCTAGAAAGCCCTTCAGCACCTGCAGTCCCAAGCGCTCCAGCTCCGACAACCAGCACATGGCTGTCTCCCATTCTTTTCTGGCCTATTTCGCCTATTTGCTTAAATCTGATTTGCCGTGAATAACGCTCCTCCATCAAACCTGTTCTCCTTATCTTTTATGTCATCTTAACATGTTTTTGCTCCATCAGTCCCACCTGAAGGAGTCCGTTTTTTCTTCCAAACGCCTAAAATCATCACGTGTATTAACATTGATAAACTCTGCCGGATTTGCCCCGATCTCTTCAGCCTGTACGTAACAAACCGAAATTCGGCCTAACAAATCTGATATTCTTAATCTCTTCTCAGAGAGCTGATCATATAGAATGGGCATGATTCGTTTATGGTAAATTGCAATAAGCGGCTGCTCCCGTCCGTCTGAAATCGGGACGACCGCGTCTATACCCTCAGTCATCAGACGCTTGAGCTCCAGCATCGTCCTTCTTTGTATCAGCGGCGTGTCACAGGAAAGAACAGTATAAAGATCACCGTCTGTCTTTTTAAAAGCGGTATATATACCAGCCAAAGGCCCCATTCCTTGAAACGGCTCAGCATCTTGATACACTTCGATTTCACCGTTTTCTTGAAATCTATCAATAAACTCAGGACGGCTGATGATAACCATATGTTCTCCAAGCGCCTTTTTAGCCCATTCGTAAAACATCTTGCCTCTCCAATTCACAAACGCCTTCGGTTCTCCGAAGCGGCGTGAGGCTCCTCCTGCCAGCAGTACATTTGTATGCTTCATGTCATCTCACCTCTAGTTCGTTAAAAGCATAGCAAAAGCACAGCCCCAATGCCAATGCTTGTCTGTTTATTAAAGAGGAATAGCTGTTCAGTATTTGCATATTGTAGTGTTAACATCATGAGGGAGATGGTTCGAATGAAAAGATCAGGTCCTTTTTTCCACGACGTGTCTCAGGAGAACCTTTATTTAAAATCAGAGCTATCAAGGTGCCATAAGCTAATTGCCGAACTTGAAGCAAGCTACTTCCATCAGAAAAATAACAAGCTTCTCAAAGAAAATAATGATATGAAAGAAAAACTCCAGCAGCTGTCTGCCGAATTAACACAAATGTCAACGAAGGAAAAACACGCCTCCCATACCAGCCAAACCCTGCACCAAATAAGAGCTGAACTGCTTGATAAAATCGTTGCTTTGCAGGAGCTTCTTTCTGCTGAAACCTATAAACGCAAAGCCGAAATAGAAGAAAAACATAAACTTCATATTGCTAATATCAAAATTGAAGAAGAAAATAAAAATCTTCATAAACGAATCAGCCATCTTCAGGCCTCTATTGAGCAGGAACAAGGCGCACTCCTTCAGGCAAAACAGCAAACCGAATTGATAAAAGCCGAAAATGGCCGTCTAAAAGAGCAAATGGTAGAAAAAGAATATCAGCTAAAACATATTAAAATAGAAGTTGATCATATGAAAGATCGAATCATAGAAACGAAAGAAAGGCTGCTCGAAATAGAAAAAACGAAAGAAAAATTATTTCACGAAACTATTATATCGTATAAACGGCAGCTTGATGAAAGCGATGCCTGGATTGCTTCTCATTTTGCCGATATTGATGGCGGCACGAAACAAAAAGAAAAAACGGCAGAAGAAACTCCAGCGGTCTACACGCAGCCAAATCATGTAGAAACCATACTTCAAGATGTCACCAAGCAGATACATGCGCTTCAAAAACAGCTTGCCCGCGCCCAATCATCAGACCAAGCCATGAGCCATACAATCGAAGAGCTGAAAAACAGAGCCGCTGAAGAAAAGCCATATCAAAAGTGGGTATATAAGCTTAATCTTGAAAAAGAAAACAAACCTTCACAGAAAAAAACTCAATAAAAAAACTGCTTGAGCCATGCCAAGCAGTTTTTCTGTATCTTTAATCATTTGCTGATTCTGCAGATTCAGCTGATTCAATTTCGCCTTCTAAAATGTACTGGCCGCGATACGGCTTTTTCACTTCCGGGTACATTTTAATTAAGCTTTGCATAAACGTTGTCATATTAGGGATTTCAAGACCGCTTTCTTTTTCAATCTCTTTTTGAAGCTCGGAGCTCTTAATCGCCGCATTGTGGCGTTTTAATGTTTTAATGGCAGCTTCACGCAGCTTAGCTGCTTTTGATCCCGGTCTTGCCGTCCCTCTTCTTCTTCGTGTTGTTCCGTCTGGTATACCGGCAGGAAGAGAGGAAATAGATTGAAGCTGAGGCTGAACAGACTGCTGCTGTGATTGCGGCTGATAGCTTCTGATTTCCTGAGCCGCAAGCTCAGCGAGAACCGGCAGAGAGTCAGGTTTTTTTTCAGAACGGAAATCCTTTTTGATTTCGGAAGGGCTTCCATTTCTGTCTAGCTCTCTTAATTTTGCGTATATTTTATCACGTTCAATTTGATATTCACGAATGACTTTCACTTCAGCTTCATTTAATTGTTCTAACCGCAAGCGCAAAGCTTCTCTTTCATTAAACATTCCTCAATGTACCCCCTATCAAAATTAACATCTTTAATTAAGATATTAGATTACAAAAGTAATTTTATCAACTATTATTTTAGCATTTTACTATTATATTTACTCTATGAAAAATTCCTTATTTTCTGAAAATGTTTTATTTTTCAAAAGAGTCCTTTATTCACAAGGGATTGAGGGGCTTTCAAATTCATTTGGTATAATGTTGAAAATATATATATTACTTACTTCTTTAATGAAATTTAGTGTAATATCTACAATTTTCGAGTTATGGGATATGAAATTTATCTAAAATTGAGGAAAAACATCAAAAATGAGCTGTTTTTTTAGCGTATCAATCAAACAAATCATCATTTCCTATACCCAAATTTGGAAAAATAAGCTTCTTACTCTTCTTCGATTGCTTTCTTTCACAAATAAAAAAACCTGATGAGATCAGGTTTTTATGAAGAACTATCAGATGCCTGTTCTGTTTCAGCCAGTACACGGTTCACACGTTTTTCAAGCATCTTCATACCGCTCCCGCCGGCTTGGAAGTGACGGAGCTGTCCTGTTTTATCAAACACATAGTATGCAGGCACATATTCATTTTCAAATGCATCGGTTAAAACATGATCACTGTCAACAAAAATCGGCTGAGTGATGTCATGTTCAGCAGCTACTTCTTTAATTTTGCCGAGGTCAAGATCATCTTCGGAACGAGGCATATGCACAGCTACAACGTTCAATTTATCTTGATATTTATCACGAAATTCATTCACTTGCGGCATCGCTTCTTTGCACAGATGGCAGCTGATGGACCAAAAATGAATAAGCGTCGGCTTTTCCCCGATCAATTGCTCTCTCGTTACTTCACCATTGAACCAAGCTTTTTCCCCTGTCAATTCAGGCATTGGCTGACGTAATTTCATTGCTTTTCCCTCCTATTAAACAGAAAGGCCTAACGAATATGTTAGACCCTTTTTCGTCCTTAGAAAGAATTAAAGTGTTTTTTGGCCTGGTTTCCAGTTAGCCGGGCAGAGTCCGCCAGTTTGCAGCGCTTGAAGAACACGAAGCGTTTCATCAACGTCACGGCCAATGTTGTTGTGGAAAACAGTTTGATATTGGAGCTCGCCTTCAGGATTGATAATAAACAATCCACGCAGGGCCACACCTTCTTCTTCGATTAAAACGCCATATTCACGGGATACCTCATGGTTAGTATCAGCAGCAAGCGGATATTTCAGCTGGCCAAGGCCGTTTTCTTTACGGTCTGTATTAATCCACGCCAAATGAGTATGGATTGTATCAGTTGAAACCCCGATGACTTCAGCATCAAGATCTTCGAATTCGTCATAGCGGTCAGACATTGCTGTGATTTCAGTCGGACAAACAAAAGTGAAGTCCATTGGATAGAAGAACAACACTGTCCATTTGTCGTTTTTCATGTTTTCCTCAAGACTTACTTTGCCAAATTCTTTACTTGCAAGGACTGCTTCCATTTCAAAACGAGGAGCCTGTTTACCTACCATACGTTCTGCCATATGTATCCCTCCAATTTATAGTTTGGCTTAAAAGCCGGACTCACATGAAAGTAAAGGATGTTTACCCATATTTCGTTAATAACATCACAATGCCCATTATATAGGAGCCGATTTTCAGAGTCAATTTTTAACAAATCTTGTATGTCTTTGGTTTCGACATTTTTGAATAAAGAGTTTAACATATTCATGTATAGGGTAACTCATCTCAATGTGCAGCAATCAATTCAGAAAAGGAGCTCCAACATGGATTTTATTAAACAATACGATTGGGCGGGACTGATTACAAATGCCGGTATTCTGCTCATTAAACTCGTCATTATGGTATTGCTCTATTTTATCGTTCGATCTTTAGGTATAAAAATCATTAAACATCTGTTTGCAAAATTCGAGGAGCAGCACAGCTTGTCTATCGGACGTGCACATACTCTCCGAAGCCTGACTCTTAACATATTTGCTTACATATTAATTTTTATATTCTTTGTCATGGTTCTTGATTTGTTCCATTACGATCCAAGTGCTCTTTTAGCGGGAGCAGGAATCGTCGGACTGGCTGTCGGATTTGGCGCCCAAGGACTTGTCAGCGACATTGTGACAGGTTTTTTTATATTGCTTGAAAAACAATTGGATGTCGGAGATTATATTACTGTTTCCACCTTTGACGGGATTGTTGAGCAGGTTGGCTTAAGAACCACTCAAATCCGCAGCTTTGACGGAACCCTGCATTATATCCCAAACAGAAACATTACAAACGTGAGCAATCATTCGCGGGGAACAATGCAGGCTCTGGTTGATATTAAAGTGCCGGCTGAAAGAAATATTGATGAAACGATTCACATTTTACAGCAAGTATGTGATGAGACAGCAGCCGCTCTCCCGCAAATAAAAGAAGGCCCTAATGTCATCGGAATTCAAGAACTGGGCACTTCTGAAATCGTGATCAGAGTCATTGCCAAAACAGAAAATATGGAACAGTGGCGGGTTGAGCGAGTGCTTAGAAAGGAAATAAAAACTGCACTTGACCGTGCTTTTCCTAAAGAAACAGAATAAATAAAAGAACCGAAGCTTTTTGCTTCGGTTTTTATTTACTGAATTCTGCTTTCAACTTCGCTGCAAATTTCTTCAGCAGTCATCCCGGAAGCTGTAATGACAGGTGCTTGTGTTACCGTATCGGCTATTCCTTGCACATTATTATCAAGACCTGTTACGACACAGCAGTCACAGCCTTTTGCATCGTCAGGGCTTTTCATCATTACAACGTCATATCCTTTTTCTTTTAATGCAGCTTCTACATCTGATAACGATTGCTCAATTCCAATTTTTTTAGCCATTATTGAACACCTCCGTTTACTAGAGTGCTCATTTTATGGAATTTTATTCTTTCATTTATACTTAATTGGCATAAACAGAAAAATAACCTGTCATGACGTTAACCGCTGTCTCTATCGCATTTTCATCGGGATTCAGCTTTGCGTGATGAAGCCCATGTTCAGAGTCAGCACCGAGCCAGAACATGAAGCCGGGATATTTTTTCAGCATGTAGCCAAAATCCTCTCCAGTCATTGCTTCTTTTGCTTCGATTACTGTTGCCAGTTGATGTTCAGCAACAAAAGACATAAATCCTTCTGTCAGTCCGTTCGTATTGTAAACTTGGTGATACACTGACGGGTATGTCACTTTCCCTTTGCAGCGGAACCCGATTTCGATTCCTTTCACTATATCTTCAATCCGCTCCTTTACCTTCTTCATTGATTCTTCAGAAAGCGTGCGGATCGTGCCTTCCAAGTGGGCCGTTTCCGCAATGATATTTTGTGCTGAGCCGCCGGTAATGGTACCAACTGTAATAACAGCACTGTCCAGCGGATCTGTGTTTCTAGAGATGATCGTTTGCAGCTGGGTGACAAGTGTGCTTGCGGCTACAACCATGTCCTCGGCCAAATGCGGATAGGCTGCATGTCCCCCTTTGCCTTCCAGATCGATGACAAGCTCTGATGTATTCGCAAAAAGAAGGCCGCTTTTTGTCGCGATAGTGCCTACTGGCAGCTCTGGAGCAATATGCAGCGCAGTGATGAAATCAGGCTTCCACTTTTTTAAAACGTCGCTCTCAAGCATTGGTTCCGCACCGCCAGGTCCTTCCTCTGCCGGTTGAAACAGAAAGAGCAAATCATGTTTGACCGGATGGTGAACAAAATGGTCAATAATGCCGAGTGCAATCGTCATATGTAAATCGTGTCCGCAGGCGTGCATGTTACCGTGATGCTCTGATGCGAACGGAAGACCGGTTTGCTCTTCAATGGAAAGCGCGTCGATATCCGCTCTGTACGCCAGCATTTTTTCCGGCGCCGTTCCGTTGATCTTTACAAAAAGCCCTGTTCGCCATTTCTCAATTTCAATCCTGTCTTGCGGATATTGTTCCAAAACATTTAATAAATATTGCTGGGTTTTGAACTCCTGAAATCCAAGCTCCGGTATACGGTGCAGATCTCTGCGGATTGCGATGAGCTCCTCTTTCTTCATTTTCATTCCTCCTGCCTATACGAATAAGGCGTGGATATATTATCCACGCCTTTTTTATCAAACCATTCCTTACAGCTGGCGTAATTCCTGCTTGATTTCAGTTTTGCCTTTTGTTTTCTCATCAATGTCTTTGATTTTTTTAGCAGGTGTTCCTGCAACGACAGTGTATGGCTCAACATCGTTTACCACGATCGCGCCCGCAGCAACAACCGCTCCTTTACCTACTGTTACGCCTTCAAGCACAACAGCATTTGCGCCGATCACAACGTCGTCTTCAATGACAACCGGTTTAGCGGATGGCGGCTCAATAACGCCCGCAAGTACAGAACCCGCTCCGATATGGCAGTTTTTACCAACGGTAGCTCGTCCACCCAAGACAACGTTCATATCGATCATTGTGCCTTCGCCGATAACTGAACCGATATTGATAGAAGCACCCATCATGATGACTGCGTTATCACCGATTTCAACTTGGTCGCGGATGATCGCGCCCGGCTCGATACGCGCTTTGATATTTTTAAGATCAAGCATTGGAATCGCAGAATTGCGGCGGTCATTTTCAACCACATAGTCTTCGATTTTGCTTTGATTTTCTTCAATTGCTGTTTGGATTTCGCTCCATTCACCGAAAACGACACCAGTGTTTCCGTTGATAAAAGCTTTCGCAGATTCGCCGAAATTGATTCCTTCCAGCTCACCTTTCACGTAAACCTTTACCGGTGTAGATTTTGTACTATTTTGAATAAATGAAATAATTTCATTTGCGTCCATCATTTTCATATGTATAGTCCTCCTCCTGATTTTCTACCTCATTACTGTATCAAAGGAAAGATACAAAGACAAGAAAAAAAGGAACAGCCGCTTTAGCAGTTCCCAGTGGGAGAGTCAGACAGCGATTCCGCTTTTCTTTGCGAATTGTCTCCCGAACTCCATTAATTCTTCCTCTTCTTCACCTTCTGGATTATTTTCGATTTTTACCGAAGGCAGCACAATTTCGCCTCCGCGTTCTTTTATTTTTGCTTCGAGCGTATCAACTGCTCCGCAGAAAAATTCATATGCTGTATCACCGGACCCGAATACGGCGCATGTTTTGCCGGAAAAATCAATCTCATCCATATCTTCAGCAAGGTCTAAAAATTCATCAGGCAGATCTCCGTCTCCCCACGTATAGGTTCCCATAATAATATGATCATAATCGTTAAACAACTGTGCATTATCAATATCTATCGCTTCAAAACGGTCCGCTTCCACTTCCGCCTCCTGAAGCCCCTTCTCAATCAAATCTGCCATCGCTTCAGTGTTGCCTGACATTGTTGCATAAACGAGCAAAATCTTCCCCAATTCCTTATTCCTCCTCTAATGAATCATTGCTGAAACTTCGTACGGCTGGACAAATTTACATTCATACAAGCCTGCACAAAAGAAATTCTCTTTCTGATTAGCCACTCTCCACCCATGCCCCTTAATGGTATCGAACCATTTTAACGCTCGGGCTTCGAGATCAGCCTGGTAAATTCTCGAATAACCATTTTCATCTTGCGTCGTTGTGACATATATAATTCCATCATCCTCTGAAATATCAAGAAATGATTCTTCTTTTCTGATCATGCTGGATTGTATGGTGAATTCTTCATCAGTCAAAATATTCCGTACAGTGACAGCACCGTGCTTTCCTTTCACAGACCCCGTCGCCGCCACTAACCAATTTTCATTGAACACAAGCATGGATGCCGTCATCCGGTTTTCTTCTTTCTTTACCATTTGGACAGTATCACGTTTAAAATCGTAAGCCCAAATGCCCCCAAAATATTCGTGTATTTGCGTGCCGATGAAAAGACTGCCGCCGTGCAGGCACAACGAACGGATTACAGGGGGGTTATCAAATTCCGCAAAAGGTTTGGCTACGCACCATGAAACACCAAAATCATCCGATACATATATGCAATGCTTGCCATGGGCACAGACAAATCCATCATTTCGGCCGGTAATCGCCCACACTGTTGCATTTGTCGGAAAGCTCGACATCGTCCAGGTTTTCCCTTCGTCAGACGAGCGAATGATCGTTCCCTTTTCACCGACGCCAAATAAGTAAGACCCTATGTAACTGATGCAATGAATTTTGCTTTTCAAACGAAAAAGCTTTCTCCAGCCCTGCTCCAAAGAATAATGAAAAATGCCTTCTCTTTGTACCGCCACAAAATAACCAGGAAATGCCGATGCCGTGACAGCAGTCGCTCCTTTATGAAACATGGATTTTTTCCTTGTTCATATAATCTGCCCATGCAAGAAAATCTCTCGCAAACGCTCGGCAGCTTTCCACATCTTCATCTGTTTCAGGCGCTAGTTCGATTTTCAATGTTTCCTGGTAAACGGCAGCCCCCGCCTCTTGCAACATGACACTGAATAAATTGACCGCTTCACAAAACTTCGGATAAGAATAATCTCCAGATCCGAAGCAGGCTGTTTTTAAGCCATTAAGCTGAAGCTGTTTGACCTCTTCAAAAAAATCTTCCGCTTCGTAAGGCAAATCGCCGTCGCCCCATGTATAGGTGCCAATCAGCACATAATCATAGGATGTCAAAGCAGACACATCCGCATCATCTATCTCGACACAATCGATATCCAACTCATATTCCTGAAGCGTTTCTTTTATAATTACGGCAATGTCTTCTGTATTTCCTGACATGCTGGCATATGTAATCAAGGCTTTAGCCATGTTATCACCTCATCAATTGATAATGATTTTCAATATCATATGTATCACTTTAACTGATAATGATTTTCATTGTCAATGTGTAAATAAAAAAAGACAGCACATCGCTGTCTTTAAAATGGATTTTCTTGATCCAGCATATCCTTTATCACTTGAACAAAAGCTTGAACTTGCTTCAGCTCAAAGGCAGGTTCATAGCCTAATAGCCATGTATCCCGTCCGATCGGATGCTCTTTCATGTCTAACAGAGGCATTTTATTGACTTTATCTTCGTTTTGAAGGGTAACAGACGGCAAAATGGCATAACCGATTCCGTGCAGCGCCATCTGTTTGCACGTTTCAATCTGATCAACCAATATCGTCTGTTTTGGCGACGTTTTAAATTTTTGATGCCACCAGTGCTGAATTTCCTGAAAATAAGTGCTGTCGCTTTTAAATTGGATAAACGGCCGTTCTGTATGGGCAATATCTTCGATGCAGGAAATTTCAGTGTCCACTAAATACAGGTGATCTGTCATTAAGTAATCTTTACGGCCCTTCCACTCTGGGTTGCCCCTAATAATGCCAATATGAACCTGATCCTCGTATAAGCTTTTCAGCATTTCGCTGCTCCAGCCCGTAATGAGTGAGACCTTTGCATTCGGATACTTTTCCACATACGTCTTTAAGACTTTAGGAAGCCAATGCTGGCCGATTATGGAGGCGACGGCAAGCTTCAGTGTGCCGTGAATTTCACCTTCAAGTTCATCAATATTTTCTCTTATTCTTTCCTGCTCTAACGTCACATCATTCGCAAACTGAATGATTTTCTCACCGGCCGGCGTTACCGTTAACCCTTTTTGGGATCTTAAAAAGATTTTTGTGCCCCACGCCTTTTCAATTGTTTGTAAGCGCTGAGATAAAGCCGGCTGAGATACAAAAAGCCGCTCCGCCGCCTTTCTCATATTTAACTCCTCAGCTAAAACTACGAGCATATGAAGCTCTTGAAGCTGCATGTCGTCCTCCTTTTCATGATCAATAAGTTTTTCTTATCTCCCATTCTAATCAAATCTTTGTTTCTGATTCAAGCCCTATTCTGGTTTAAATTATGTATGCGCTTTCTTTCTTGATCTGGGGATATAATAAAAATAGGCCGTGAAGCCTACTTGTTCAATGAGCGTATATGCTTATTCAATTCCTTTAAAACCACTCTTCTCGTAAAAATTCCTTCAAACACCTGCTCATCATTTTCAACACAGACAAATCCGTTATTAATGACCATGCCGAACCCCTTCATAATCGGATCATTTATATGGAGGCGCGGAATATCAGTCAGCATGACTTCCTCGACAGTAATCTGGTCAAGCTTTTCAAACTCGATTCGCTCAAGCCCAAAAATGCTGTTCATGATCATATTTGTACCGATTAAACCATGTAAACGATAGGAAGGATCAAGAACCGGGATGGCTGTGTATCCGGTTTTTGTCAGCACTAATAATGCGTGCTCAAGGTTGTTGCCGACTTGAACGTGCGCTACTTTGTCCGCCTCAATCATAAATTGTCCGACTGTTGCCTCAAGAAGCTGGTCTGATTGTAAGCTTATCATGTTTTCGACCCCTTTTCATTTTCCTCAACAATACATTCCCTATATTACAATAATATAAACTTTATCAGTATTTGTCGAAAAGTTTCGTTTCAATAAAAAAGATACTCTTTGAGCGAGTATCAATTATAGGGTGCTCCATTAATTTTCAAATCGAAATCGGTCGTATAGCGTTACAAGTTTTTTGTAGGTGGTTCCGTCAACGTTTTTGGTTCCTGTCTCTATATCGTTGATCTCACTGCTTAATAGCTCGATGGCATACTCATGGTTGATCAGGATATTCAGCAGAAGTTTTTGTTCTTCTTCTGTAAATCGTTCACCGATAAGACTCATTCGCAATCAGGCCCCCTGTTTTATACTGAATACCTCTGAAAGCAAGACAACTTACTTTCAGCTCTACCGCTAGAATAAGTAATCAGAAAACAAACGTCAACCGCATAATTCGACATTTCCCTTGGCTTTTCAGCCGGAATTATTTTGTGAAACGATTTGCATAGCTGAAGGCAGTGTATGAATCCGGTTTTATTTTTGCCTCAATCCCCATGGAAGTGATACGTCCTGTCATTTCTTGAATTAGTTCTTTTGTAAGCCCTTTTTTCCCAATATCCAAGTGAACCTCAAAGGTAAGATCCGCCCCCTCACCGGTAAAGGGCAGGAGCAGATCGGTAATATCCATTAAGTGCCCATCAAGAATATGAGCGGCCGTTTCTTGGCTGTACGCCGTTTCTAACGAAATCTTCTCCCGAAGGCTATGTATGGGTCTATCGACTGTATGATTTTTCAAGCAGCCCCAAGCTCCCTTGCCTGTACGATGCAAATGCAATGCGGTAATAAACTTTGTGTAATCGCGGTACACTTGTGAATCGGTTCCGATCGATAACACATAAGAAGAACGGGGGTCCTTTCGAACAAAGGCTTTAAGCCGTTCCATCACATCTTGAAAGGTCATCTGTGCTTCTGAAAGATTATAAAACAGAAAAGAATCAGCCATAGCGACACTCCTTTTCAAAATTTACAACCATGAAACAAGTATGTTCCTTACCGTTTATTTCGATTACTTTTGCAAAAGCGGAAGCTTGTTCCCACTATTTCAGGAATCTTACTGAAGAAGTTCAAAGATTTCGATGGAAACCATGTCGATATTATCAAACGGATATGTGTTAGGTTTTTCACCTTTTTGGAAAACCGTCAATTCAAACGTTTGATTTTTTTCGAAATATTTAACACTGCATATTTTCTCACCATTTACTTCGAAATAACGCTGCATTGGCTCGTTAGCCGCTTCCGCTGTTTCTTGCAGACTTTGCAGCCGTGTGATGATACCCATTAATTGTGACATTCTAAAAAAAGACTCCTTTCAAAAAGCAACTTCAAATCAACAAGTATTTATTATAATACAAGTTCTATTGAGCATCATACCATAAAGTCGGACAGGATGGCATTTTCACTGCTGAATTTAAGAAAAGAAAAAAAGTGAAAAAACTATTTTTTATTAGTTTGAGGCTTTTTTTGAATGTCATGCACACAATTATGATTTTTTTTGGTATGCCCGCAGAGTCAGGAAAGCTTTTTTTTGCAATTTCATCAAAATCTTCTTTTGAAATTTTGCAATATGTAATGATTCAGAGTGAACATCTCGCCGCATTTGCCGTCTAATATCTCTTGCACAGCCGTGCAGCATTGGTACGAGTGTTCGGGCGCTGAAAGAACATTTTGTTCCTCCCATTGTTCAACGTTTTCCCCTAGTTAGGTTTATTGTTTTATTGATTGTCTTATGCTTTGGCAAATAAAAAAACTTGGCGGGGGTAGCGCCAAGCTTTTTCGGATCTTGATCTGATAGAGGGGTTGGGGAACAGAGAGTAGCTTCTCTCTATAATTAAATGATAATGATTCTCAGTATCAATGTCAATCGTTTTTTGATATTTTTTTCAATTCATAAAAAAAACGGCCTTTCAGCCGCTTAAATCAATCCATCCTGCTCATATAAATAAGAATAGGGCAAGTCTATAAATAAATACATCTGATCATCCATCGGATACGAAAACGTTCTGATCATTTCACCTGTTTCCAAATCACTGTACAGATCACTGAAAAACCCTTTTCTGAGATTTCTCATTCTCATAATGTTCTCCAGGAAATAAGGACGCCAGCTCCAATTCTTTTCCGCGTATTCCGGTTGGTAAATCCATTCTCCATCTTGTTTAAACACATTTCCCGTCAGCTGATCGCCTTCTCCATCACACATGTAAATTCTAAAGCTGCAATCGGTCAGCTCTTCCGCCAGCTTTTTAATAAAGTCATCATCAGAAGACAAGTTGTTTTTTCTCAAAGATGTCACCGCTTGATGAACCCGTCTGTAAAACTGTTCAGAGTGTTCATAGACGGTTTCAAGCTTCTTTTTCTCATGTGTGATAAATTGGTGAAATTCAGTTTTAAGTCTTTGTTTCAATACATCTCTCTCTAGAAACGTTTCAGACGGAGACAACAAGTAATAGCCCTGAAAATAGCGGCCTCCGTTTCTCCAAGCGTACTGAAGCTGGAAGTTCGCCTCAATGTCTTCATACAGCAGCGCAGCACCGATTTTTCTCGCTAGTAAAGATATGCTATATAGCACATGCTCATATGACGGTGACGGCTGTGATACTTTCAGCGCCTGCAAATCGATTTTTAACAGATCTGGCGAAAGTAATGCAATTCTGTCCAGGTTGCTGCTTTCTTTTCCGATATTATCAACTGCAATTTTAATTCCGTATGTACGATAGTAGGCAAGCATATGGTAAAGCTGCTCAATATCCCCTTCAAAATTGTGCTCCGTAATTTCAAGCACGAAACGATGAAGTTCAATTCCTTTCGCTTCATATTCTTTCAGAAGCTCCAGAAAGCTTTCGCCGTGATCAAGCATCAGCAGATTGGCATCCTGATTCATAAAAATCAGCAGATCAGAATCGGCCTCTAAAAAACGGTCTAGAGCCTGGCGGATAATTCTGTTATCCACCTCTAATTTATATTCTTCGGGTATTCCCCCATCTAAAAAAAAGGGTCCGAGACTTTGAATTTCCGAATCTGCCATTATACGCCCCAGCACCTCATACCCGACGATTTTCTGCTCCTCGGCACTGAAAATCGCCTGGTAATATGGGAGGACATCATCAATGTTCGTTAAAATATCAAGTGGATCCAACATGTTATCACCTGCTTCTCTATCTTTGTCTGATTATACCACATTGAATCCAAAGTTTAATATGCTTTAAAACGGATAAGGATTCAGCCATTGCCCCCCATCCAGAGTGACACATTCTCCATTCATATAGGAAGTTTCATCAGAAAGCATAAACGCGGCCAAGGCGGCGATTTCCTCCGGCGTGCCGAGCCGTCCGAGCGGCACACTGTTCAGCGTGCGGGCCATCGCTTTTTCTGATTCAAATAGCTTCTCCGCACCGCCTGTTCGCTCAATCGGACCAGGTGCAATCGCGTTTGTGCGGATTCCGTATTGGCTCCCCCACTCCACGGCCAAGGTTCTTGTCAGTGACAATACCCCTGCTTTGGCTGCAGCGGAATGAACGACCCCCGCTCCCGCTCCCCAAGCATAAGTGGCGGCCATATTTAAAATGACGCCCTTCTGCTGCTGCTCGATCCAATACCGTGCCGCAGCTTGGCTGCAAAAAAATGTGCCGTTTAAAACAATCTCAATAACGGCTTTCCATCCATTGGGCGTCAGCTTTTCTGCCGGGCAAATAAAATTTCCGGCCGCATTATTAATCAGCGCATCAAGCCGGCCAAAGGCTCTTACCCCTTCTGTAATCATGTCTGAAGCAGCGGAATCAGAACGGACATCCATTTGAAAACAAGTGACCTGCCCCTCAAAGGTCTCAATTTCTCTTTTCGTTTCCTCAAGTGCTTCCTGGTTCCGTCCTGTCACCATGACGTGCCAGCCTAATTCAGCCTGTTTTTTTGCCATTGCTTTTCCCATGCCGCTTGACCCGCCGGTAATAATAACCGCTTTTTTTTCCATGTTTCTCCCTCCCGTCATGAATGAGTATTCATTCAATATTATTCTATCATTATATGCCTGCTCTGTCAGTACATGCTGATATGAGATTTTTTCAAGATACAGATGCTATAATAGAAAAACTCTATTAAAGGTTGGTTTGAAATGAAAAAGATGTCCAGAAGGCAATTTCTGAAAGGAATGTTCGGCACTCTTGCTGCCGGGGCTTTAACAGCTGGCGGAGGATACGGCTATGCCAGATATCTGGAGCCGCATATGATCGAGACAACCGAACACACTATAAAAAGCTCTCTCATCCCGCACGGATTTGACGGTTTTAAAATCGTGCAGTTCAGTGATACACACTTGAGTGATTATTTTACTCTTGAAGATTTAAAAACTGTCATCCTAACAATTAATGAATCTAAACCTGATCTCATAGTTTTTACAGGGGATATCATCGATAATCCTAATACGTACCAGCAACACCAGGCAGTTATTCCATTATTGAGAAAACTACATGCTCCCTTCGGCAAGCTTTGTATTTACGGCAATCATGATCACGGAGGCTATGGAACTGCTGTTTACAAAAGCCTGATGACGGCTGGCGGTTTTACGGTATACCGCAATGGTTATCAAACATTGTCGCTTGCAGATGGCAGTGAAATCGAGATTGCATCGCTTGATGACTTAATGCTCGGAAACCCAGATTATGAAGGCATCCTATCAAGGCTAAGCGACAGACTTTTTTCCATTCTGCTCGTCCATGAACCTGATGCAGCCTTAAAAACAACAGGATATCCGGTGAATCTTCAGCTTTCCGGCCATACACACGGCGGCCAGATTCAGCTGCCTTTTTACGGACCGATCATTACGCCTCCATATGGAAAAGTCTACATAGAAGGAATGTATCAAACAGGCAGCACTCATATTTATGTAAACCGCGGCCTCGGGATGACCAGACTGCCTTTGCGGTTTCTAGCCAAGCCTGAAATCACTGTCTTTACCTTAAAAAGCACAAATTAATGTAGCAGGATGGGCTCCTTATCAATACTTATAAGTAAAAAAGGAGGATGAGGAAACTGCTTACGTACCAGGTGAAGCAAGGTGATACACTGAACAGCATCGCGGCTGATTTCAGAATCAGCACCGCTGCGTTACTCCAGGCTAATCCGTCACTGCAGGCAGGGCTCACAGCAGGACAGTCCATAGTCATACCCGGCCTGCCGGACCCTAATACGATTCCGTATCATATCGCAGTCTCAATCGGAGCGAAGACCCTTACGCTGTTCCAAAATAATCGGGTAATGAAAACCTACCCCATCGCCGTTGGTAAAATACTGACGCAAACGCCCACTGGCGAGTTTTATATTATTAACCGCCAGCGCAATCCCGGCGGCCCATTTGGCGCTTATTGGCTGAGCCTTTCAAAGCAGCACTACGGAATACACGGGACGAATAATCCCTCTTCGATTGGTAAGGCTGTTTCTAAAGGCTGCATTCGCATGCATAACAAAGACGTAATCGAACTCGCTTCAATTGTGCCAAACGGAACAAGAGTCACTATTAACCGGTAATGTTTTCTTATTTGTTTCAAAAACAGGCGGTTTATAATATGATAAAGTGGGACCTTTAGGGTAAGGAGCGTTTTTATGGATATATTTAAAAATCGTAATTTTGTTCGCCTATTTTTCGCAGCACTCGCTTCTCAAATGGGCACGACAGTAGGCAACATGGCCTTTGCTTTTTTCTTGCTGGACCGCTTCAGCAGCCAGCCTTCATATACGACCTTGGCGGAGCTGATGTATTCTCTCCCGACCGTATTTGTATTTTTGATCGTAGGAGTTGTCGCGGACCGGTTTGACAGAAAAAAGGTAGCGGAAAACTGTGATTGGATCAGAGCCGGCCTGACTGTCGTTCTTTTTTTCACTTTATTTACCGGCAATATTCCTCTTGTTTTCTGTATTTTATTTGTCAGAAGCGCTGTCACGAAGTTTTTCTTTCCGGCAGAAAACAGTTTGGTACAAGCCATCCTGCCGAAGGAGCATTATGCGAAAGCGGCAGGGCTTAACCAGATGCTTTTTAGTATTTTCATGGTGTTCGGAGTCGGAATTGGCGCTGTTATGTACAACACCATCGGTATTGAAGGCGCCATTATTCTTGATTTTGTCAGCTTTATCATTTCCGGGCTGCTGATCCGCAGCTGCCGGATTCCGAAAGAAGCCCGACAGCCAAACGGCGCATTCAGCTGGAGAAAAACTTCTGTTAAAGATTCAATAAATGATTTTAGGGAAGGTATTCTCTATATTTTTAAAAACAAACTGCTTGCATCTCTTATATTCGGTTTCTTCATTTTCGGATTTGTCAACGGAGGATTCGCCGTATTGCCAATGTTTACAATGAAATACGGATTGGCGCCTGACCGTTATGAGTGGCATACGTCTGTATTTACAATCGCACTCGGGTTTGGGCTGCTGGCGGGAAGTGTAATCGGCACGATCATCTCTAAAAAAGTGAAGCCGCATTTTTTAATGTCGATACCGATTTTCATTGCAGGCTTGCTGATTTTCGTTCTCGGCTATACGAATGTTTTATGGGTGTACTACGCGGCAGCTTTTGCCCTGGGAATGTGCATTGGACCGATCAACATTGCAATCGGAGGATGGATGCCAAAGATTGTTCATCCAAAGCTGATGGGACGTGTAAGCGGCTTGCAAGACCCTTTTATGATGTTTGCACAGTCTTTAACACTCGGCTTAGTTGCGCTGTTATTCCCTAAGTTCGTTTCAAACATTGATTATCTTTATTACGGCATGGGCGTTATCATCCTGCTTGTTTTTATTTTTTATTTTGTTGCACTGCCAAAATACAGCGCACAGGCTGTGGAAGTGAATGTTCAGGAAGCATTTCAAGAGCAGCCGAAAAAGAAAGCAAGATCTGTATAATATACGTTAAAAATGCGCTTTTTTTCTCAGAAAAAAGCGCATTTTTACATTCAATATTTGCATTTCAACTTTAAAAAAGTATAATCTAATCATATAGAATTTGATAAGAGCAAAGGAGAGAAATAATGGACGACCATGCATATACGAAAGATCTGCAACCAACCGTAGAAAATCTTTCAAAAGCAGTTTACACTGTGAACCGCCATGCAAAAACCGCCCCCAACCCTAAATACCTATACCTGCTGAAAAAACGGGCTTTGCAAAAGCTTGTCAAAGAAGGTAAAGGAAAGAAAATAGGGCTTCATTTTTCAAAAAACCCAAGGTTTAGCCAACAGCAATCGGACGTGCTTATTTCAATCGGAGACTACTATTTTCACATGCCTCCAACTAAAGAAGACTTCGAACATCTTCCGCATTTAGGTACACTTAATCAATCGTACCGAAATCCTAAAGCTCAAATGTCTTTAACAAAAGCGAAACACCTGTTGCAAGAATATGTCGGCATGAAAGAAAAACCGCTTGTGCCAAATCGCCAGCAGCCAGCTTATCATAAACCTGTTTTTAAAAAGCTTGGCGAGAGTTACTTTTAAAATAAAAACAGCCGTGCCACTCAGGCATCGGCTGTTTTTATTTATTCGATGACATACGTATCCACTTTTTTAATCAAGTCACTGATCTCAGGCTTGCTGATTTGCTCATCTGCGCCAACGACTTCTCCGCGGTGACGCAAATCATCTGTAATTAACGATGAGAAAATCATAACCGGTACGTCTGAGCTTTTCGGGTTTTCCTTCAGCAGCTTTGTGAGCCTGTGTCCGTCCATTTTTGGCATTTCAATGTCAGTGATAATCATATCAATCTGTTCTGATAAATCAGTTTCATTTTCAGCAAGGTTCATAATGTAGTCATATGCCTCTTTTCCGTTTTCAAACGAAGAAACATTGTTGTACCCTGCTTCTTTTAACTCATTCTGCAAGAGGCGCATCAAGAGCGGTGAGTCCTCTACAATGATAAGCTTTTTATCAGCTCTTCTTTCATCGAAGCCCTCGGTATGCATATTGTACGTATCCACACCTGAGTCTGATTCGATGTCATAAATAATTTTTTCATAGTCAGGCAAAAAGATCATTAGGTCTTCGAGCTTAATAATCCCGGTAAGGTGCCGCTCCATTCCTTGATTTAATGATGTGGGCTTTTCAATTGCTTCCCAGGATACTCTGTGAATTTGAGAAACAGAGCCGACATGGAAAACAATTTTCCGTTTATTAAATTCAGTCACGATATATTTCTCGTCTTTTGATCCCTCAGGCTCAACTCCAAAAAATGAGAAGAGGCTGATCACAGGGAGAATTTCTCCTCTGAGCTTAATCATTCCTTCTACATGCTGATGGGAGTGAGGCACTGATGTCACCTCGACTGGCTGAATAATTTCCCTTACCTTCATGACGTTAATTCCGAAAGCATTATCGCCTACGCCATACTTCACAATTTCTAATTCATTTGTACCAGAATCCAATAAAATTTCGTATTGTTGTAACGACACTTCAATCCCTCGCTATTCGCATTCAGTATTGTACTGTATATATCGGCGTAAATTGTAAAAAGTGAATGGCATGGCTCTTCAAAATCGATTCTGGGAGCGTCAAGCCGCGGTTCTTTAAAAAAGAAACTTTTTTCCTAATAACCATTGACTTTCCAACTAACAGTGATAAAATAGTCAAGGATTTTTCCAAAGAAGGGTGTAAATAATGGGTACCTTAGTAATATTTAAAGAAAATGAAATGACTGTTTTAGAAGATATCAGTGAAGAGACTTACCTGCATATGAAGAAAGAATCAGCTGACCTTCAAGAAGAGCATCCATCGTATATGATTTGGCACGAAGACCTTCATTTTGATTATGGTTATTAATGAAATTGGCACATATAAACAATAATAGAACATGATACAATAAAGACAATCAAATCGCTGGTTGTCTTCTTTTTTTCTGAAAAGAAAGGTATGTTTAGAAAAAAGGCGCATACAATCGAAATATATCGGCTAAAAAGGTGACAAATGATCAGCTAGTGGTAAAATAGGATAAACTCATTATATTTGTTAAGGTGATGAATTATGGAACATTTGCTGAATCCGAAAGCAAGAGAGATTGAAATTTCAGGAATACGCAAATTCTCAAATCTTGTAGCTCAACACGAAGACGTAATTTCACTTACAATCGGCCAGCCTGACTTTTTCACGCCGCATCACGTGAAAGCTGCCGCAAAAAAAGCCATTGATGAAAACGTGACGTCATATACTCCGAACGCCGGCTACCTGGAGCTGAGACAAGCTGTGCAGCTTTATATGAAGAAAAAAGCGGATTTTAACTATGATGCTGAATCTGAAATCATCATCACAACAGGTGCAAGCCAAGCCATTGATGCTGCATTCCGGACGATTTTATCTCCCGGTGATGAGGTGATTATGCCAGGCCCGATTTATCCAGGCTATGAACCTATTATCAATTTGTGCGGCGCCAAGCCTGTCATTGTTGATACTACGTCACATGGCTTTAAGCTTACTGCCCGGCTGATTGAAGATGCTCTGACTCCTAACACTAAGTGTGTCGTGCTTCCTTATCCGTCAAATCCTACTGGCGTGACTTTATCTGAAGAAGAACTGAAAAGCATCGCTGCCCTTTTAAAAGGCAGAAATGTCTTCGTATTGTCTGATGAAATATACAGTGAATTAACATATGACAGACCCCATTACTCCATCGCAACCCATTTGCGAGATCAAACAATTGTCATTAACGGCTTGTCAAAATCACACAGCATGACCGGTTGGAGAATTGGATTTTTATTCGCACCGAAAGACATAGCAAAGCACATTTTAAAGGTTCATCAATACAATGTGTCGTGTGCGTCATCCATTTCTCAAAAAGCCGCCCTTGAAGCTGTGACAAACGGCTTTGACGACGCCCTAATTATGAGGGAACAATACAAAAAACGTCTGGACTATGTGTATGACCGTCTTGTTTCCATGGGACTTGACGTCGTGAAACCGTCTGGCGCGTTTTATATCTTCCCATCTATTAAATCATTTGGAATGTCTTCTTTTGATTTTAGTATGGCTCTTTTGGAAGATTCAGGTGTGGCACTCGTGCCGGGCAGCTCATTCTCAAAGTATGGTGAGGGATATGTGAGGCTGTCTTTCGCATACTCGCTGGATACGCTAAGAGAAGGCCTGGACCGCTTAGAATTATTTGTATTAAAAAAACGGGAATCAATGCAGACGATAAACAACGGCGTTTAAGCCGTTGTTTTATTTTTTCGGAAATGAAATTTTAAATGCTGTGCCTTTTTCCGGCTGGCTGTCAACGTGGATGACTCCCTGATGATTTTCGATAATATTAAATGTCACCATCAGTCCAAGCCCCGTGCCTTTTTCTTTTGTCGTTAAAAATGGTTCTCCAATCCGGTTCAGCACCTTTTCAGGTATGCCTTCCCCTTCATCTTTGACAGTGACATGAACAGAATGCTCATCCTCAGTTATGATAATGTCTACTGTTCCCCCGTCAGGCATTGATTCAACTGCATTTTTAATTAAATTAATGAATACCTGCTTTAATTGGTTTTGATCCCCGTTTATATAAATGCTGTCATTTTCATAGCTTGTTCTGATAAAAATACCATTTAAATTTGCCTGTGTTTCTAACAGGGCCGAGACCTCACCAATTAATTTTTTCAAGTTCAAATATTCTTTAACGGCATTTTGCTGGGGTTTCGCCAGCATAAGCAGTTCACTGAGTATTAGTTCGATACGGCTGAGTTCAGAAAAGACAATATCAAAGTAATGTTCATTTCCTTCCATCGTCGGTTTCATCAGCTGCAAAAATCCTTTGATCGCCGTCAGCGGGTTGCGGATTTCATGGGCGATTCCTGCCGCGAGCTGCCCTGCGATTGATAATTTTTCCGATTTCAGCATCAATTCTTCTGTTTGTTTTCTCTCAGAAATGTCCCGAAGAATGACTTGGACAGCAGCTTCTCCAAAAAAGGTCGTCGGAATGCAGACCATCTCCGTATAGATGACCCTGTTCTGGAAGGTGAACCATGATTGCTTGACAATTTCTGATTGTGTTTTTTGCTCGGCGATGTTTTGGATTCTTTCTTTTACATCCTCATGATCGCAAGGATGCAGCTGATCAAATATGTTTTTGCCAATTAAATCTTCATAGGTAGCCGCTTCAAACAGGGATATTCCCGACTCATTCATAAACACCCATTTTCCATTATGAATCACCGCAATAGTATCGATTGAATTTTGAATCAGCAGCTGATATCGTTCACGGCTTTTTTGCAGGATGGTTTGGAATTTTTTCCTTGAAGAGATGTCGATCAGCAGCAGCAGCTCAGCCTGCTGTTTTTTGTAGACGGTCGGGGACGCTTTCACTTCTAAATGAACAGGTGTGCCATCAAGCCTTTTCCACGTCTGTTCAATCATTCCAACTTCCATTCCTTTTTGCATTCGTATAATCCTGTTTTTCACGATATCATGATATTCTTCTTCAATAAATTCATAGGACCATTTGCCAATAATAGCATCCTTGCTTTTCGCTCCCAGCATTGAAAGCATCGCACTGTTTACATAGACGATCTTGCCTTTGACACTGATGCATAGCGGACTCGGAAGATTTTCAACTAACCGTTCATAATCATCCGTTATATATGTAGTCGATTCCGGGCTTGCAGGCTCGATTTCATGTTTTTCGAAGTTTAGGGATTGATGGCCTGTTTCTTCTTCAAGAACCTTCATTTTCAGAATGATTTCCCGTTCTGTCCGCTCAGCTCTTGTCGTAACGATTTCTACCGCAGCCTCCACCCACACAATCGTATGATCTTTTTTAATAAAACGAAAGGTGCATGGCATCAGATGATGTTCATTATAAAAATAGCTTTCAACTAAAAATTGGTCTTCCTCATGCAAAAACGTTTTGAGGAATGATCCGATCATCTCTCCTTGGAGATAGCCTAAATGCAGTTTAGAGTTGGCAGATATATAAATGATGCGTCCATTAGAGGCCAAGACTGCATGAATATCGGTTTTTGTTTGAAATGGTTTAACATGCTGCGTATCCTGTTCCACAGAATCCCTCCTTTGCATGATCATCGTATTTCGACATATACAGATTGACTTTTACCTAGTATGATTCGCTAGAAAATGAGTATTCTCCTTCTATTCTTATGGTGAACGTCAATTTTTGAATAAAAGAAAGGGCACACAACCTTTCAGTTGTGCACCCTGTTTTTTTATTTTTTACTGTGTTTCTTTTCGAGCTCTGCGTAAGCATGTATAGCTCTTTTGGCAATAATTTTATTGATCTTATCATCATCATCTACTGATGGAACAACAACACTAAAAGCCACTTTTGGATTTTTCGACGGGTAATAACCGACAAAAGTAAGGTTGTATGTGCTTTTCCCCCACCAATTACGATTCGTGCCGTAGTAAAATGTTTCCGCTGTTCCCGTTTTTCCTGATACGTCTTCTGTAAACGTATTTTTAGCTGTCCCTGAAGAAGTGACTAATTTCATACCTGTTTGCACTTGCTTCAAATCACTCTCTGAATTGTTGATCTTATTTAGCACTTTAGGTTTTCTATGTTCAATCGCCTTACCAAGCTGGTCTTTTTTTCCTGGCTTATGAATACTTGTGACGATTCTAGGCTGCACACGATAGCCTCCATTGGCGATTACTGAGATGTACTGGGCCATTTGAAGCGGTGTGTATGTATCGTATTGACCGATTGCCAAGTCTAAAATTAATCCCCCTACAGTTTCAGGTGTGGTTTGCATACCAGCTGATTCCTGAGGCAGGTCAATACCTGTCTTTACCCCTAGGCCAAACTGGCTGTAATAGTTTCTCATTTTCAGTAAATCCTTCTGATCAGCCGGAAGAGACCCATGCGGCTTGTATGTTACACCCGCAATATGCATGGCAACATTAAACATATATACGTTAGAACTTTTTTGCAGAGCGGTTAATTCATTGATCGTTCCCATATTGGTATAAGATTTTTTTATGAGATTTGTTCCTAAATACATTGGAGCATCGAGAAAATATTTATAGTGCGGAATTCCGTCCTGATAACCGGCAAGCACTGTGGCACCCTTTACTGCTGAACCCATTTCATATTGGGTTGTAAATGCCCCTATCGCATAATCTTGAATTTTGTTTGTTTCTAAATCTATCTTTTTTCCTGCCATGGACAAAATATCGCCGTTATTCGGGTCCATCATCACGACAAAGGCTCTGTCAAGCATATAGTTTCCGCGTGCACGGCTGTTTCTCACTTCTTCTTCAATGATCTTTTCCACTTCTGCCTGAAGCTCCATGTCAAAAGAAAGCTGAAGATCGTATCCCCTGCTGCCTTTATCAATGGTTTTTTGGCTGACGACATTCCCTTTATTGTCTTCTACGTATTGCACTTTTTCCTTTTGGGAATTTAAATAGTCTTCATATTGATACTCTATATAACTTTTCCCCACTCTGTCATTATTCGCATAGCCTCTTGTTAAGTAGAAATCTTTCCGGTCGCTCAGCAGGCCTTGATCAGGTGTCGTGACGCCGCCGAAAACAGAATAGAGGGTTTTGTCATAAGGATATTTTCGTGTCCAATCGTTTACAATGTCGATTCCCGGAAGCTCTTCTAAATGCTCAGAAACAATTGAAATTTCATCATATGTTAAATCATTTTTTGGTCGTTGCGTGGAACTTTTCTTCTCGTCAAGCAATGTTCCGTTTTTTCCATTGCTGTTGCTTTCATTTGGATTCATCGCTTTTACGATTTGAGGTTCGTAAGCATTTCCGCTTGAAAACCTTGTATATATCGCAGCGATTTCCATTTCTTCGTCATCTCGCTGAATCGCCTTCAATTCTTGATCCGGTACACGCTCAATTTGAAGCTTGTAAGCCTGGGCCCCTTTCAGATTGCTTTCAGATGCCTTGAGCAGAGCGGCGGCTTTTTTCGGATGAGATGCGAGCCAGTAATCACGCAAATCTCTTTCCTTCAAAAATTCGGTATCAATATGAATTAAAGCAGCAAGCCGCTTCGCTGTTTTGATTTTGTCTTCTGTTTTTGTGCTCGATGTTGAAACATACACAATTTCAGGCACGCTCTGGTTATCGACAGCCACTTTCTGGTTTCTGTCGTACATCTTCCCTCGAGGCGCCGGATAGTACGCTGTTTTTGCATTTGCTTTCTCAGCGTTTTCTTCATGCTGTTCACCTTCAACAATTTGAACAACGCCAAGCTTAAAGATTAATGCAGTGAATAGAACAAAGACAGCAAGGAAAAAAAGGTTCATTCTGATTGCCCTGTTTCCTTTGCTTTTTTTCTTTGGTTCACGTCCTATTTCAGTCACTTCTGGTTACCCCTCTCAAATCATTCAATATATTTACATATACTGAGATTAATTGTAACACCTTTGTAACAGTTGTTACAGCAAAAAAGGATAAAAAAAGCTGTCAATATAAAAACACATTAAAATATAACTAACGATTCAAATAAAAGGAAGCTATGTAACTGTACGATAATATCATGAAATACAGCTGATTCCCTTCACCTCAGCGGTTTAGCGCATATTGGTTACGAAAATGACAATCTCTCTTTGTCAAAGGAAAGTGATGGATACTTTATGACAAAAAAGCTATGTTATGATTTTTTTGTAGAAACAAACAACTCTAGGAGGTTATGAACTAATGAAGAAAGCATTTATTTTATCTGCTGCCGCTGCGGTTGGATTATTCACATTCGGGGGCGTACAGCAAGCATCAGCGAAAGAACTCTCCTGCCAGCATGTGGTAACAGTAAAAACAGGGAATACAGTACAAAACATGTCTCTTAACGATGTAGTGAAAAAGCTGCATATTAACACAAATATTAAAACATTAAATACTGCAAACGAAAAAGAGATCAAGCAGCTTCTTAAAAAACATGCGAAGCAATCTAACATGAACATTCAGGATGTTCAAAAGACAGAAACTGCAAAACCTGCGCAAAAAACTACAGAAAAAGCAGCTGCTGAAAAAAACACTGCTTCTAAAGCACCTGCAGCTGAAAAAACAAACACAACAACATCTGCACCTTCATCTGTAAGTGCATATGAGAAAAAAGTTGTTGAGCTTACAAATGCAGAAAGACAAAAACAAGGCTTAAAACCGCTTCAAATTGATGAAACGTTAAGCAAATCTGCACGCGCAAAATCTCAGGATATGAAAGACAAGAACTACTTTGATCACCAAAGCCCGACTTACGGCTCACCGTTTGACATGATGAAATCTTTCGGAATCAGCTACAAAACAGCAGGTGAAAACATTGCTAAAGGCCAAAAAACACCAGAAGAAGTAGTAAAAGCTTGGATGAACAGTGAAGGACACAGAAAAAACATTCTAAACCCTAACTTTACTCACATCGGTGTAGGCTACGTTGAGTCTGGAAGCATCTGGACACAGCAATTCATCGGAAAATAATAAAAAAAAGATTGCCTGTTTCTTACAGGCAATCTTTTTTTATTTCACCCAGAGCTTATATATACTCTGTGTTCCGCTGTTTTCTTCGCCTTGTGCAGCGAGCTTGTCATATAAGGATTTTGCAAGCGACAAGCCTGGCATTTCTTCTCCCATTAATTCCGCTTCCTCTAGCGCAATTCCCATATCTTTAATAAAATGTTTCACATAAAAACCTGGTTCAAAGTTGCCTTGCAGCATACGGGGAGCAAGATTTGATAATGACCAGCTTCCGGCTGCGCCCGTTGTGATGCTTTTCAGGACATTTTCCGGCTGCAGGCCTGATTTTTGAGCATATGCCATCGCTTCAGCAACACCGATCATACCAGCTGCGATTGCAATCTGATTACACATCTTGGTATGCTGGCCGCTTCCAGCCTGTCCTTGATACTGAATGTTTTCTCCCATTAAAGAGAAAATCGGCATGCAGGCTTCAAATGCTTCTTTTTCTCCTCCAACCATAATTGCGAGTGTTCCGTTTTGCGCGCCGATATCTCCGCCGGAAACAGGGGCATCTAAAGCGAACAATGATTTTTCTTTAGCCGCTTCAGCAATCTTCTTAGCAAGTGAAGGTTTAGATGTCGTCATATCAATGAGATATGCGCCTTCTTTTGCGTTTTCAATAATTCCGTTGCTTCCGAAATACACTTCTTCAACATCACTGGGATAGCCGACCATTGTAATGATAACGTCCGCTTCTTTTGAAAGATCTTTGACCGTTTCTTTCCATACCGCGCCTTTTTGCAGTATGCTGTCTGCTTTTTCTTTTGTCCGGGTGTACACTAAAACAGGATGTCCGTCATTGAGAATATGTGACGCCATGCTTTTTCCCATCACTCCAAGGCCGATAAAACCAATTGTTTTCTTCAAGGTCATTCCTCCCAGATGTTTCGTTTTGATTTTAGTTAAAATTTATCATTTTTCCTTCATTTTCTAGACTACCATATCTATTCATCATATAGTATACTCTTAAAATAAAAAAATCCCCAAAACAAATCATGTTTTGGGAATGTAATTGGATTACAATGTGAATTTCGCAATTGTGTTCATAAGCTCTTGGCTTGCATGTTTTAACGTCTCCGTTGAGTGTTTGACTTTATCAAGAGTGATCAGCTGTTCATCGGTTGATGCGTTCACTTCCTCTGCTGCGGCAGCCGATTCCTGTGATATGGCTGAAATGCTTTGAATGGCTTCAGAAATCGCGAGCTGTTCTTCACTCATTCTTTGAATTTCTTCGTAAATGTGATCAATGCCTTGTACCAGCGATTGCATTTCCGCGGTTATCGTGTTTAATACCTCTCCTGTCTCATGAATGGCACTGTTTTGTTCATCATTCATTCTGCTTGCCTCAACCATGGCGTGAGAGGCCTCTTTTGTCTCAAGCTGGATAAGCTTCACAGTCTCGCTGATATGCTTTGTAGAAAGGGCTGATTGCTCAGCAAGCTTCCGCACTTCATCGGCTACGACGGCAAAGCCGCGTCCGCTTTCTCCGGCTCTGGCTGCCTCAATGCTGGCATTTAAGGCAAGCAAGTTGGTTTGATCAGAAATATTCGAAATCGCTGTAACGACTTCTTCAATATTCTTTGTTTGATTTTCCAAATCAAGCAGCATCGTTTCAACCTTTTTCGTTTCCATGTTGGCTTCGTTTGACTTCATCAGCAGCTGGCCGAGCGCGTCAAGTCCTTTATAGCTTGCATCCTCAGACGATTTTGACCGTTCTTTAATTCCGCCTGCCTCCTCAGCAATTTGCCTGATTTTCGTTGACAGGCTTTCTGATTTTTCGTTAATGGTCTCGACTTCAGAAGCCTGTTCTGATGCCCCAGCGGCTACTTCTTCAATCGCTTTTGCAATTTGTCCGCTTGTTTCATTTGTTTCCGCAGAGACAGCCGTTAATTGCTCAGAGGTATCAGATACTTTCCCTGAAGAGAGTCTCACTTGCTCAACCATTTCCTTCATATTTTCAACCATCTGATTAAAGTCTTTTGTTAAAATACCGACTTCATCCTTGGATTTTGATTCTGCGTGCACTGTTAAATCGCCCGCGGAAACTGCCTTCGTTTTTGCGATCAGCTGCTGTATCGGACCGGTTATCGTTTTGGCCAGAAAGTAGCTGAGAATAATTGTTATGATAAGCGCAATCAGTGATATCCAAAGATTCGCCCGATTCATTTTATCTGAAATCCACATTAATTTATCGGTATCAAATTGCGTTCCGACTTTCCAGCCCGTTTCCCCAATCGTTTGGTACACAACCATTTTCCCATTTTCATCTTGTATCCCTTTTTTCTCAGATGCAATGGTTTTCAGTGTTTGATCCTTTGATATATTTTTTCCTTGGTTTGACGGGTGTGCTAAAAGATTGCCGCTGGCATCAGCTAAAAAGGCAAACCCATTGTAAGGCACCTTTTGCTTATTGACCATACTCTGGATAGCAGAGAGTTTCAAGTCGTAGCTGGCAACCCCGATCACTTTTTGCCCGTCAAGGATCGCTTTCGATGCAGTGACAATCATATCTCCCGTCACGACATCTTTATAAGGTTGCGTCCAAACGACTTGACCCGGGGTTTCAGCTGCAAGCTTATACCATGGTCTTGTTGTTGGATCATAATCATCGGCAAAATCGGCTTTCGGGTATGTAAACATTTCTTTTTTTGCGGTGCCAACATAAGCCATCGCAACATAATCATCGTTATCTTTGATTTGTTTAATGTCATCGTTAAATAGCCGAGAAGCTTCTTTACTTGGTTTTGTTACAAATGTATGAGTTAATTCCCCATTAGCCAATCTTGATAACGAAATGGCATAACTCTTTAATTGCAATTCAATATTTTGTTCAAGTGACTGTGTCACGTTTTGAGTTGTATTTTTCCCATCCTCTGTAATCATCGGTTTTAGCGTCAAATAAGAAGACAGCATTAAAAGAACAACTGTGACGATTAACATGATTGAAACAAAAACAGCAATCTTCATGTGAAGTTTTTTAAACAAACCAATCCCCTCCTAATTTCTATATCGGCCCCTTCGTTTGAAAAATGAATAATCAAAAAATAAATTATATGAAAAACGGAATATATTTACTGAAAATTCAATCTTCGTTATAATGAAACAATATAAGGAGGGTGATGATCATACTAAAACAAATGTATGTGCACAACGGCAGAAAATTTGAGACCCTGACCATCAGAAACTATACTGAAACTGACGTAAAGGGGCTGATTTCTCTTCAAAGAGAATGTTTCCCTCCTCCGTTCCCACAGGAATTGCTATGGTCGGAGGAACAGCTTGACAGCCATATCAAAACCTTTCCGGAAGGCGCTTTATGCGCGCTGGTCAATGGCAGAATTGTCGGTTCTATGACTGCCCTTATCATACATTTTGAGCCTGAATCTCCTGACCATACATGGGTGCAGGCAACAGATAACGGATCTATTAAAAATCATGATCCTCACGGAAATACTTTATATGTAGTAGATATTTCTGTTTCTCCTCATTATCGAAAGCTTGGAATCGGAAAATGGCTGATGAATACGATGTATGAGCTGACTGTTGACAAGCGGCTGGAGCGCCTGCTCGGCGGCGGACGCATTCCTTTTTATCATAAATACTCACACGAGATCAGCGCTGTTCAATACGTTGAAGATGTAATGGAGGGCAAGAAAAAAGACCCTGTGCTGTCCTTTCTTCTCCATTGCGGCCGTTCACCGATTCGAGTAGTCAGCAATTATTTAGACGATAAAGAATCATTGAATTTCGGCGTTTTAATGGAATGGAAAAATCCTTTTTATAAAAAAACGAGCTGTTGATCACAACAGCCCGTTTAAGTGAAATATTCAATTTTCGCGTTAGGGAAATAGGTATCAATATAGGATTCAAGCGTTTCCCGAAGTTCATGCTCTTCATCTTTCTGATAAATATACTTTCCGATCCCGTAACGGCCCCATTTATAACGACGCTTTTCCTCATCTAATTCGAGCTTCGTCTTCGGATAATTCTTCTCTATCACTCGTTTGGCCGGTTTTGTAAAACGGTGCTGAATTAATTCAAAAGTAATATCATGTCTAACGTCCTGCGGCAAAGCAGCATCAAGCTTTTCAAATAGATGTCTGTATCCTTCTTCCCAGCCTTCATGAATATAAATCGGCGCAACAATAAAGCCTAGCGGGTATCCTGCTTTTGCAACTTTTACTGCCGCTTCTATCCGCTTATCAAGAGGTGAGGTTCCCGGCTCAAAGTTCTTAATTACATAATCGGCATTAATACTGAATCTGAATCTCGTTTTCCCGTTATGCTTTGCATCTAATAGGTGATCGACATGATGGAATTTCGTTACAAATCTGAGCTTTCCGAGGTCACTTTGCCCAAAATGTTCAATGGCGCGCTTCAGCGTGTGTGTCAGATGATCGATTCCTACAATATCTGACGTGCATGAGGCCTCGAACCTTGTGAATTCTGGTGCGCGCTCCTTCATATACTTATCTGCCTGATCCAAAATCTCTTCGACGTTTACATAGGTTCTGATATACGGCTTTGATCCCATCGTTGTTTGCAGGTAGCAGTAATGGCAATGCCCCATGCAGCCTGTTGCAAACGGAATGGCATATTCAGCCGAAGGTTTAGAAGAATCAAACTTTAATGTTTTCCGGACACCGATGACTAAAGTTGACTTCGCGTTGCGATATTGCTGAAGATGGTTTTTTCCAGGAATATTACGAACTTGATTGTGGGATGTCGTTTCTCTGATTTCAATGCCCATTTTCTCAAATTTATCTTGTAATTCTTGGGCCAGCGGATATTCCAGCGCTCTCGGTTCAATATACACAAGCTGAGGAACAAATGGGTTCTGCATAATGCCACATCCTTTTCCTTTACTAACGTTACTTTTCTCTTAAGGCGGAAAGGATATGAGTTGTAATGATTTCCTTGTTACTCATACGGATCGATATCAAATAGTTCTTTGTAGAGTGATTTAGCTTCTTCATAGCTTGCAAATACAGCATCATCCTCTGCAAACGGATGAAAGGTTTCATAAATAAACAGTGAGAGCTCGCCTTCATGGTATGGGTGGTGCACAATTTCAGCTTCCTTTATATGGGCAACATTGGCGGCATGCGGATTTCTGTAGATCACGTAAACTGTATCTCCTGCGTTAAATTGGTTTGACATACTATCCCTCCTAGCCATGTTATTGTGCCCTTCTATACCTTTACTTATGAAAAAAACCAGACAGGCCGGAGGCCGTCTGGTTTTTAGACATTACTTGAATGTTTCTTTTACGAACGCGACAACTTCTTCTGTCGTGCTCATAGATAAAATTTTCTCTTTGAATGACTCAGCTTCTTGTTTAGACAATTTGCTGATTTGTGTTCTTGCCGGAAGGATTGAAGTTGCGCTCATTGAGAACTCATCTAAGCCTAAGCCAAGAAGGATCGGGATCGCAATCTCGTCTCCTGCCATTTCTCCGCACATGCCAACCCATTTTCCTTCTTTGTGTGCCGCTTCAATTACGAGTGTAATTAAACGAAGGATTGCTGGGTTGTATGGCTGATACAGGTAAGATACACGTTCATTCATACGGTCAGCTGCCATTGTGTATTGGATCAAATCGTTTGTTCCAATACTGAAGAAATCAACTTCTTTAGCAAACTGATCAGCGATGACTGCAGTTGATGGAATTTCAACCATCATACCGACTTCAATATCGTCAGATACAGCCTGTCCCGCTTTTACAAGCTTTTCTTTCTCTTCAAGAAGAATCGCTTTTGCTTCTTTGAATTCGTTAACTGTCGCAATCATAGGGAACATGATTTTCAGGTTTCCGTATGTACTTGCACGAAGCAGCGCGCGAAGCTGTGTTCTGAAGATTTCTTGCTCTTCAAGGCAAAGACGAATCGCTCTGTATCCCAAGAATGGGTTCATTTCTTTAGGAAGCTGCAGGTAAGGAAGCTCTTTGTCTCCGCCGATATCAAGTGTCCGCACGACAACTGATTTTCCTTCCATACGCTCAAGAACCGTTTTGTAAGCATCAAACTGCTCATCTTCTGTAGGCAGCTGATCTCTTCCCATGTAAAGGAATTCTGTACGGTAAAGACCAACTGCTTCTCCGCCGTTTTCAAGAACGCCTTTCACATCATCAGGAGTACCGATGTTAGCTGCAAGCTCTACATGATGTCCGTCTTTTGAGACAGTCGGTTCATTGACAAGCTTTGCCCACTCAGCTTTTTGAGCCAAATAAGCATTATGTTTTTCTTCATACTCTTTTACAGTTTCCGCAGATGGGTCGATAATGACATCGCCATTGATACCGTCAACGATAACAGTCACGCCGTTTTGGATCGTGCCTGTAGCCGCTTTCGTACCGACAACTGCCGGAATTTCAAGAGAACGCGCCATGATGGCAGAGTGAGATGTGCGTCCGCCGATATCAGTTGTGAATCCTTTTACGAACTCACGGTTTAATTGAGCTGTGTCAGACGGTGTTAAGTCTTCAGCTACAATAATAACCTCTTCTGAGATCATGCTTGGGTTCGGAATTTCGACGCCAAGCAGGTGGCCGGTTACGCGTTTTGTTACGTCGCGGATATCTGCCGCACGCTCTTTCATATATTCGTTGTCCATTGACTCAAACATAGTAACGAACATAGAAGACGTTTCTTTTAAAGCGAATTCAGCATTCACTGAATCAGTGCTGATTTTTTCTTTCACAGGGTTCAGAAGCTCAGGGTCACTGAGAACTAAAAGGTGAGCAGAAAAAATATCAGCTTTATCCTGACCCAGTTCTTTCAAAGCGTGCTCTTTGATTTTTTCGAGCTCTTCTTTAGAACGTGCAATCGCTTCTTCAAAACGGCTTACTTCCGCTTCAGAATCAGAGATGTTTTTCTTTTCAACCGTTAAATCTGGCTCTTCAAGCCGGTACGCTTTTGCAATCGCGATGCCGGCTGAAGCACCAATCCCTTTTAATTCTTGCATTACTCGCCGAGTCCTTCGCTTTTCATTGTTTCTTCTAAAGCGTTAAGAGCATCGTTTTCGTCAGCGCCAGCTGCAGAGATTGTGATTTCAGCGCCTTTAGCGATTCCAAGAGACATAACACCCATGATTGATTTAAGGTTTACAGTTTTGCCGTTATATTCTAAATTAACGTCAGCGTCGTATTTGCTTGCAGTTTGTACAAGAACTGTCGCAGGACGAGCGTGAATTCCAGAATCTGCAGTTACTTTGAATGTTTTTTGTGCCATTTTTATCATTCTCCTTTTAACTTAAAGCTTTATTACTTCACAATATTATATCATACAGCCGTACTTGTCATCTGACAAGCACAGCGTACTATATACCCTTATTTTTCAATCTTCACAATGTCTTCTTGCTCTCTGTTGACTGAGCCGCTTGCTTTAATGCTGACTGTTTCTCCCTCAGCAAGGTTCGTAAACACAATCGGTGTCATGAGAGACGGTACATTCGGTTTGACTGCGTCCAGATCAACTTCAAGAAGTTTTTGTCCAGGCTCAACGCGGTCTCCTTCTGATACGAAAGATGTAAATCCTTCGCCCTTCAGGCTGACAGTATCAATACCAAAGTGGATCAAAATTTCTCTTCCGCCGTCGGATTGCAGGCCGATCGCATGTTTCGTCGGGAACACATTTAGAATTTTTCCTCGAACCGGTGATACGACAATACCTTCAGAAGGGAGAATCGCAAAACCGTCACCCATCATTTTTCCTGAGAAGACTTGGTCAGGAACATCAGTAATCGGGTGAATTTCCCCAGCAATCGGAGAAACGAAAACTTCCTCGCCGATTTCATTTTGCAGCGGTTCTGCAATGACTTCCTCAACCTGCTGACCTACTTCCTCTTGAGCAGATGTTGTAGGTTCAGGTCTTGGCTTGCGTCCCGCAATGATGTCTTGCATTTGTGTTTTTAAACCGTCAGAACGCGGTCCGAAAATAGCTTGAATGTTGTTGCCGACTTCCAGCACCCCGGATGCACCGAGCTGTTTCAGACGGTCTTTATCAACCTTTTTCTGATCGTTTACAGTCACACGAAGACGAGTGATACAAGCATCAAGGTGTTTAATGTTTTCCTGGTCACCCATTGCCTGCAGGATCTCATAAGGAAGATCTCCTGCTTCACCAGTTTTCCCAGATGCTGCTGTTTCTTCCGTAGCATCCTCGCGTCCCGGTGTTTTCAGATTAAATTTGCGGATCGCAAATCGGAATCCGAAGTAGTAAATGACCGCAAGTCCCAAGCCGACAGGGATAACAAGCCACCATGCCGTCCGGTTCGGTAAAATACCGAATAGGAAGTAGTCAATTAAACCGCCGGAGAATGTCATACCAATCTTAACATTCAACAGCTGCATGACCATGAATGAAAGTCCCGCAAACACACAGTGAATCGCAAACAAGACAGGGGCAACGAATAGGAATGAGAATTCCAATGGCTCTGTGATCCCTGTTAAGAAGGATGTCAAGGCCGCTGAACCCATAATACCTGCAACGAGTTTTTTGTTTTGTGGTTTTGCTTCATGATAAATCGCAAGCGCCGCAGCAGGCAGACCGAACATCATAAATGGATATTTACCTGTCATGAACGTACCTGCTGTTAACTGTACGCCGTCTTTAATCTGCGCCATAAAGATACGCTGATCCCCGCGGATGATTTCCCCTGCTGCACTCTTATAGCTGAAGAATTCATACCAGAACGGCGAATAGAAAATGTGGTGCAAACCGAATGGAATAAGCGAACGTTCAATCACCCCGAAGATAAATGCAGCAAGGGTTGGATTCGCTTCCACTAATCCAGTTGAAAAGGCATTCAATCCATGCTGGATCGGAGGCCAGATCACTAACATAATAAGACCCAGAATCAGTGCAGAAATTGACGTCACAATTGGAACAAAACGTTTACCCGCAAAGAAACCAAGATATTGCGGCAGTTCAATTGTGTAAAATTTGTTGAACAATAATGCAGCTAACACACCGACGATAATACCGCCGAACACACCTGTCGCCAAGGTAGGTATACCAAGCATGTTTACATATGCAGGATGGTTTTCCGTGAAGAACTTGGCTCTTTCGATTGAATCGGAAGGAATGGTTCCGTTTGCAAGAAGAACCGCACTCATGGATACGTTCATCACCAGATAACCGATAATTGCTGCAATCCCTGCAACTCCATCACCGTTGGCAAGCCCGATGGCTACACCTACTGCGAATAGAAGCGGAAGGTTATCAAAAACAATCTGCCCAGCGCTTTCCATAACACCCGCTACGAGCTGAATATTGTCATTGCTCAAGAAATGCAGGACCTGAATCATGTCCTTATTTTGCATCGCATTCCCGATCGCAAGCAAAATCCCCGCAGCCGGAAGGATCGCAACTGGAAGCATAAGCGCACGCCCAATTTTTTGAAGAACGCCGAATAATGCTTTAAACATAAGAATTGACCTCCTCTTTTTACTAGTCTGACCTTACAGCTAAAAATCATGACAACGAATTCACAGGCGTAAGTCTTCCAGTTTAACCGTTTACATTTGCCCTTTTACACAACAAAAAGGGCATGAGCAAAATTGGGTGCGCAAAAGAACGAGAATGGACTTCCCGTTTTTTCCCCTCAATCACTCATGCCTGATCGGATCAGTAACACGTTATAAGGATAAACTGAATTTATGAAATTTTATTGGTTAATCGGTACAGATGAAGCGTCAGGTAAACCGCTTCCGCCTCATGAACTGGTTTCTTCAATGTTTGCTGCAAGATTTTAATCAATTTCCAAGCTGTATTGTAGCATAGCGGATATTCATTTTTCAATAACAACATTAATTTTTCTGGTTCTTTAGTCGGTTCTTCTTTTTTGATTCTTTCTATTGTAAATCTGATATGCCGGATCAGCCGCAAATAGTTGACACTTTCCTTGTTTACTTTCATTTGAAACGAGTCTTCAATCACCTCAACAAGCTGTGCCATCAGCTGCGAATGCTGATTGACCTCGGACAGCGGACGGTTTGTCAGAGCTGAATGGATATGCAGAGCAATAAAGCCGATCTCCCCTTCCGGAAGGTAGATTCCCGCTTTTTCATTGATCATATCTATGACTTCTTTGGCGATTTGGTATTCTTCAGGATAAAGTGACTGAGTCTCCATTAAAAATGGATTTTTCATATCAAAGCCCTGCTGCTGCCTTTTGATCGCAAATGCGATATGGTCTGTCAGTGCAATGTGAATATGTTCATTTAATGAGTGGTTTGTCCTATTACTAATGTGATAGATGACATCGTTTGAAATATCAACGAGCTTTTCATCAACATAGTCAAGGAGCTTTTTAAACTGCTTTTGTTCCTTCTCGTCCTTTAAAATGAACATTTTATCGTAACCTTTATCTTCAATGACATCATCTTGTTTTTTTCCGAAACCAATACCTTTTCCGATTAAAACGACTTCGCTGTATTTATGATGAGAAGCAATTAAGACGTTATTATTCAGTACCTTTTTCACTGTGAAGGACCCATTCACGATCCTCAGCTCCTTTGTCATTCAATACCTCATATCGTACATAACGAACGGAATGCACGTCAAACCTTTTTTCAACGCTTTCACTAAACAGTCGATCTTTCGATGAGACGGTAATCCAGAACCTTCCTTTCAATAGGCTGTCCCTGAATTCTTTTTTCCAGCATGGCAAACGCCTGCTTTCCCATTTCCTTTGTTTGAATATCGATCGTTGTGATACCAAGTGATTGGCTGATTTCATGGTTATCAACGCTTAAGATGGCAAGCTCATCCGGTACCGATACCCGCTGGGCCTTTGCTTCAAGTAAAAGCCCTGCTGAGACTTGATCATTGGCAACGAAAATAGCCGTCGGCTTTTCCTTCCACTTTTTCCACTTATGAAAAAGCGCTTTGCCATCATTAATTGTAATCGCTTTCTCAACCACCCAGTCTTCATGAAATGCCTCTCCGATCTCTTCCAATGCTTCTTTATAGGCTTTGATTCGAAAATGGCTGTTCATGCCTTTTTTTCTTGCCAAACAGATGGCTATTTTTTTATGCCCTTTGGCAATTAAATAGTCCAAGCCGTACCGGAATGCTTGTTGGTGAGGAATGCTGATGGTTGGAAAACGGCCGATATCTGAATTCTGGCAAAGCAATATTGGGCCTTCCCATTCCATGAGTTTCTCATCAGCAAGCGCCTTTGAGCAAAAAATTAACCCGTCAACCTGGCGCTGCTTTAATTGGGTTAGCGCAAAGATTTCTTTCTGTACATCATAATTTGTTTGGAATAAAGAGAGGTGAAACCCGGATTCCGTGGCTGCGTCGGCTATTCCTGCAATCAGCTCTGCAAAATAAGGCAGATTAATCGTCGGCAAGACAACGCCAATCATGTTTGAAAACCCTTTCGACAAATGCACGGCATGGATATTTCTCGTGTACTCCAATGCTTCCATTGCCTCAAGCACTCTATTTCTTTTGTCTTCACTGACATAAGGGTGATTGTTTATGACTCGGGAAACCGTTGTAACGGAGACACCGGCTTTTTCTGCAATGTCTTTAATATTAGCCATAGATTCCCTTCTTTCTAAATTCCCTTGATCTGGAATGCATTTCATACAATATGATATGAACATACCAGACATATTTTGTATTTTTAGCTGAAAGGAGAAGATCATATGGGTTTCTTCATTTTAATTGGATTATGTCTGACTGTTCTTGGCGGCAGCTGTCTTGCAGTAAAACCTCTCAACCAAAAACATGAAATTAAACCCTTTCGAACATTTGATGATTTTTTTATTTAATGCAGATAAAAAAGGACGATGTCGAGAACAAAGTCCTTTTTTATTTCCAGTTACGGCAGTATGATTAATTCCTTTGGATATTGGGTCAGAGCAACCGCTCCGTCCTTTGTTACATGAACGTCATCCTCAATGCGCACGCCGCCGATCTCAGGCACATAAATCCCCGGTTCGATCGTGTAGACCATGCCTTCCTGCAGCAGTGTATCGTTGGCTTGACTCATTGATGGGTACTCATGGACAGAAATCCCGAGTCCGTGTCCCAGCCGGTGAGGAAAATAATCTCCGTACCCCGCTTTTTCAATAATTCCGCGGGCAGTTAAATCCAGATCTCCAATTCTGACACCTGGTTTGCTTGCTTCAATCGCGGCTTTTTCCGCTTGAAGCACGGTCTCATAAATCTCCTCTTGCTTCGGATTGATGGTTTTGTATGCAAACGTTCTTGTAATATCAGAGCAATAGCCGTCAAGAATAACACCGAGATCAAATAAAACAAAATCACCTTTCTTCAACGTGGCTGTACCCGGATTTCCATGAGGCTGGCCTGATTTTTCTCCAAATAAAACCATTGTGGAGAAAGACATGCCCTGAATTCCTTTTTTCTTCAGCTCATACTCGATTTGAGCGAGCACTTCCACTTCACTGATGCCTTCACGCAAAGCAGCTGTGCCGACTTCAACACCGTAATCAGCAAGCTTTGCCGCCTCTTTCAGCAAACGAATTTCATTGTCATCTTTCATCAGGCGAAATTGATTGAGTGTTTCTTCTGCTGAAACAAATTGAGCCCCGCCCACTGAATGCTTCAGCTGTTCTGCGCGTGATAGTGAGATTGAATCCTTTTCTACCGCGAGTGTATGTATGCTGATATTTCGCTTTTTCAAGGCTTTCTCTATCAGCTCCCACGGATTTTCATGATCCGCATAACCAATGATTTCATGATTCCAGCCTGCGTTGCGGGCCTGGTTTGCTTCCATTCCAGGACAAACAAAGAAAGGCTCCTCTTCTTGGAAAATAAATAAACCCATTAATCTTTCATGCGGCTCTGTGTAAAAACCGGTTAAGTAAAAAACATTCTCTTTCGTATGAATAAATGCGGCAGTATGCCCCGCTTCCTTCAGCCATGAAGAGACGCGTTGTATTCTATTCACTTCTAGTTCCTCCCTGCCATTTGCAATGCTTTGTTCTGTCTTTCATTGTAACAGGTTTTACAGGTGTTTGCCTTCCGCGGCACCTTCGTTTTCGATCCATTTTATTTCCTGCCCCGCTTCCTGTATACTGACAGTAGAGTTCAAGCGTAGGGAGTTGTTCCGTTTTGCTGATGAATTTTTTCAGACGAAAAGCAGTTATGCTCTTAACGGTTTTGGGAATTTCCGCTCCTTTTATCGGTATGAAGATGGTCGATTTTTATTATTACAGCTCTATCATCGGCTGTGCAGCGGGGTGCCTATGCTGCATTCTCGCTCTCATCATGGTTACGAAAAGATCCGATAAAGACAAAAAAGAAGGAAAAGCTTGATACATAAAAAACCAGCAGCCCAATTGGACTGCTGATTTTATTTTAGGAGTCTTAACCCATTTAAGATCACCAAAATTGTACTTCCCTCATGACCGATCACGCCAAATGGCAATTCCATCACCTGCAAAAAGTTTGCACAAATCAGCAAGCAGATCACAGCTAGAGAAAACACGATATTTTGTTTGATAATCCTGTTCATTTTCCGTGACAAGCGGCACATGTTTACGAGCTTTTTCAAATCGTTTTTCATGAGTACCATATCAGCGGTCTCAAGAGCGACATCTGTTCCCCCGCCCATTGCAATGCCAACATCCGCCGCTTTAAGTGCCGGCGCATCATTGATTCCGTCACCGACCATTGCAATCGTTCCGAATTCTTCTTTTAACCGTTTGATTTCATTCACTTTTTGGTCAGGCAAGCATTCTGCAGCAACAGTTGTCATTCCGGCTTCCTTCGCTATCGCTTGAGCCGTGTCCTCATGATCCCCTGTCAGCATGGCCGTTTTAATGCCAAGTTGGTTCAATTCTTCCATGACCTCTTTTGCTTCGGGCCTGATTTGATCTTTCAGTGCGATACAGCCAGCTATTTGGTCATCCTTTTTCACAAATACAATCGTATGGCCGCTTTGAATGATATCTGATGCTGTTTGTTTTATAAATTGTGCTGCCATTTCCTCGCCGATAAAACCCGCCTTACCGATCTTCCATTTCGCGCCCGACACTTCTGCCATAACGCCAAACCCTGATGTTTCTTCTATAGATATGTAGCCGGACTGATTTACGCCTCGGCTTTCAGCGTACGTTGTTATTGCTTGAGCAAGCGGATGGCTTGATTGCGTTTCGATTGCATAGACGGCCTCAAGCACTTCCGCTTCACTTAATCCTTTTGCAATTCTAATCGTCTCAACGGCAGGCTGGCCTTTTGTTACAGTGCCCGTTTTATCAAAGGCGATCATTTGCACAGAGCCCAGCTGTTCAAGGAAGACGCTGCCCTTCACAAGCATACCGTTGCGGGCGCCATTTGAAATCAAGGACAAAGCTGCCGGCATAATAGAAGCGACAAGCGCACAAGGTGAAGCGACAACCATAAACACCATTGCGCGGTAGAAGGTTTCACTCCAGCTCCAGCCCAGCGCAAAGTGCGGCACGAATAACAAGAGTCCCACCGCGATCAGCACACCTTTTACATAAGCATTTTCAAATCGTTCAATGAAAGCTTGTGCGGGCGAAACACTGCTTTGCGCAGATTCAACCAGTTTGATAATTTTTCTGAATAACGAATCTTCATTTGCTTTCGTGACACGGACGGTCAAGGAGCCGTTGCGATTCACAGTTCCCGTAAATACAGCGTCACCGGTGTTTTTTTCTACAGGCATTGATTCACCTGTTAATGCTGACTCATCAATGCTTGTTGAGCCCGATTCAATGATACCGTCTGCCGCTACACGTTCTCCGGGTTTGATCACAATCATATCACCGGCCTGCAAGTCCGATACCGGTACTCTTTTGGTTTCACCACTGACCATCAGCGTTGCTTCTTCAGGCTCAAGCTGCATTAAAGATGTTAAATCTCTGCTGCTTTTATTCATCGTGTATGTTTCTAAAGCTCCGCTTAAGGAAAAAATAAATATTAAAATAGCACCCTCCGCCCAGTATCCGATCAAGGCGGAACCAATTGCAGCGAAAATCATTAAAAGTTCTACATTCAGCGTTTTGGATTCGAGCGTTTCTTCGATTCCTTCCTTTGCTTTAGCAAATCCGCCGATCACAAAAGCCAGCAAGTAAAGTGTTATTGATAATACTTGATGTCCGGCTAAGAGCCAGCCTGCCAAAATAAGAGCGCCTGACACGAGTGCTGCGATAAGCTCCGCATGCTGTGCCCAGTTTTTTTCTCTCTGCTCTGTTTTTAATGGCTCATGCGGATCGTGTTGAACGATAACTTGTTCATTCATATCAAATTCTCCTCTCTAATTGAGAACGTAAATCATCATCATTTCTCTTATAAAAACAAAATTGCCGCCCAAAAGGCAGCTTTATCGTCAGTTATTTCTTGATGTCTTCCTTTATTATAGCATGCGCAATGAGAATTTCAATTATAATTATTTTAATTTCTTCTTGATAATAATTATCATTAACATTCATCCAATTCTTCACTACATGAAAAAAGCTGAGAGTCTATGCTCTCAGCCTATTCTTCCGTCCATTCTTTCAGTTGTTCCGCCGTCATCGGGCCAATTTTTGTTTTTTCAATTTCTCCCTTTTCATTCAGCAAAAATGATGTTGGGATCGTGATGATATGATACTCCTTCATCAATTCTCCTTTTGAGTCAAGAACGATCGGAAACGTCAGCTTGTTTGCTTTAATAAAGTCTTCAACAGCTTGCTGATTTTGTTCTGAGTTCACTAAATTCACCGTTACCAGCTTTACACCGTCGGATTGATGGGCATTATAAAACGATTGAAACTGGGGAAGCTCCTTTTTGCAGGGCGGACACCAAGATGTCCAAAAATGCAGGATGGTGTTTTGCCCTTTATGCGGGATCGAGATATCCTCCCCTTCTATCGTTTTCATAAGAAAAACAGCGGGAACTGCAGGCTGTTTATTCTCAGCGGCTGCCACATCAGGAAACCATGCAATCATCCCCAATAACATAAGGCATACAGTAAGCAAGCGCTTCGTCAACATGGAATCTTCCTTTCATGCTTTTCAATTAGCTTGCCCCTGCTTTTTCTTTATCATCCTTCAATTCGCGGCGTTCTGCTTCCTCCCGTAAGGAAAACAGATACCCGCAGCACTTTGCAAATCTGTGTATAGTGAAGGCTCGTCAGCAAAATCATGCCAGTGTTCATCCCTAGGATAATCCCGAGCATTTGCAAATTCTCCATTGATCCCAGCACATACATCATACTTAGGGCCACGATATGGCTCCAGACATTGTGATAAAAAGCTTCTTTAACAAACCCCATCCCGATTAAGCACGCCTGCAGCGGCATGACAAACAGATGAAAGAGAAAGTAAGGCCACAACAGCTGCAAGTAATACTGCGCTTCGGGGGAGTGAAAAAACAAATGTGTGAGCGGTCCCGCAAACTGGAACATGATCCAGACGGACGGTATGCCGTAGCCAAACGTAATGAAAATCGACTGCTTCAGTCTTTTTAATACGACGTCATATTGCGAAAGCGCATAAGCTTCCGAGATACTCGGTATCATGACAACCATTAACGAATGGGCAATAAATGCAGGGAACGACCCTATCGTCACAGCCACACCGGCCAGCATTCCATATTGATCGATCGCCGCTGTCCCGGCAACGCCTGCAGCCAAAAGCGCTCCTTTTACTAAAAAGGGTTCAATCGCATTGACAACCGCATGAAAAATGCGCAGCCCTGTTGTAGGAATGGAAACGGCAAGCAGTCTTTTTCTTACATCCTTTCCGCGCAAATGAATGTGCTGCTGGCCGGATACCGCCCGCCTCGCCATGATAAATTGTGAATATAAATAAACAAGCACAACCACATCACTCACGACGAGGACAAACAAGGAAATCAGCACAGCCATATCCAATTCAAATGAATACCATTGAAAAAAGAGGAATAAGCACAAGAGCTGGATGATTTTTTTCAGCACATTGGCGATTGCGATCTTCCCCATTTTTTGTACACCCATAAAATAGCCCCTGGCGATTGAAGTAAAGGCGACAATAGGAATTAAGCCGATGACAATCCCTTTAATAAACGGGTGGTATGTATCAAATACCGGAATAAACGGAAGCGCAATACTGGCAGCAGCAGTAGAAAACGCTGTAAAAACGACCGTCATTCTGAATGCGTGCCTCAGCATGCTTTCATGAAGCTTAGGGTTTGATTCGGCAATGAATTTAGAAATTGAGATCGGCAGTTCCAGGCTTGCGATGACTATAATTAAAAAGATCGTGGGCAAAATACTCATGTAAAGCCCCATCCCGTGCTCGCCAAGCTCCCGCGCCAAAATCATATTCACGACAAATTCAAGGCATTCAGCGAAAAAGGCGGCAATGGATAAAAGAATGATCCCTTTCACAAATCGATTCATGATGTCTCTCCTTGTCTCTTGTACTACCAACATCATATGAGACAAGTTCAAAAATTATTTTATTTTTACTCTTTATATGTAAAAAAGCACAGCTGAGACAAATTGTCTCTTCTATGCTTAGATGGCAAAAACGTGCCTGCCGATTTTTTCTATGATTTTCCTTGAACGAATCCAATCATCTGACGCTGTTTTCGGATTATAAAAAAATATGGCATCTGTTTCTCTATTTTTTGAGGACAGCGCTTCTTCAGCAGCAGCAATCGATTCTTTATCAGGCTTTTGATTAATGCTTCCGTTTGCAACCGGTTCAAAGGCGTTTTTCTGATAAATAACCCCTCTAATTGTATCAGGAAAACCTTTTTTCTCCGTTCTGTTCAGCACAACGCTTGCTACGGCGACCTTGCCTTTATAGGATTCTCCCTTAGCCTCTGCGTGAACGAGACGGGACAGCAGATCTTTTTCAGACTGTGTATATGTTTCTTTCTTTTCAGTTGTTTTGGCCGGCTTGTCTTTCTCTTTCTTTTCAGTGTGTGCTGATAGCTTGATCGGCTTTATTTTTTTCTGGTCCTTATCAGCAGACAGTGAAGGGAAAGATTCGTCTCTGTCTTGATCTATATGTGTAAGCCATTTCGCTTCTTCATGTTTTGTCTTCTTTGTGCTCAGTAGTGAAGCTTGTGTATGTTCAATTTTTGCTGCAGGCATGAAACAAAGAAGAAAAACAGCCAGAGCAGTGAATTTCGTCGTCATACAGTTTCCTCCTTAAAGTGCTCAAAAAAACACTTCATAACCTTAACAAGAGATCCATTCATTTTCACGGAAAAAGATTTTCCAACTCTCCCAAGGAGGCATCAGGATGGAATATACCGGATGACAGGCTGGTTAATGGAAGAAAAACAGCTTGAAATTCTATAAATCTTGTCAATTCAAAACATGTTTATCCATTTTTGGCGTTTTACATTTTGTTTACATCTGTTACAACTGAGTGTAATAAAGAGCCTGTATTCTGTCATATATGATAAAAAGGCTTCTCACATATGAGAAACCTTCAGCTTCTTGGCTGTTCTAAGTATTGAAATATAACATCTCCGCCTTGCTGGGCAATTCCTCGGAAATGTTTAAAATCATCTTGTTTAGATAACACAGCCCTGAAATCCAGGAAATGCTCTTTCTGGACTCTCAGTTCGTTTATTGCGCCGGTGCGCAGCTGTTCAATCATTTCTGTAATCTCTTCGGGACGCAACGAAAATTCCCCCTTTTCTTTCTTTTGACGAAAATCAATATACCATCTTTATAACGTCAGGACAATTCATTAGGGAGATAAAACTCCTTATCGCTTTACTTCTCAATGAAAATACTGCAAAATACTTTCAAAAGGCATTATTATGTTTAAAGGAGAGGAAGCTTGTGAAAATCGCTAAGGTTGGAAACGTCATTGAATTTAAAAACGGATTAACCGGTGTTGTTGAAAAAGTAAATGAGAATTCTGTAATCGTTGATGTCACGATTATGGATAACTATCGGGATCTTGAGTTAGATTCATTGACAGTTGTTAATCATAAAAATTATAAGATCATCAGAGACTCCTATTAAACCTCCTCATTTCCACATTCATTCGCAAAAACTGCAAGACGGACAATTAAACACCTTACATATGAAATTCGCTTTCTCAAAAGCTGCCGGCCGGCAGCTTTTTTACATCAAAAACACCGATTATGAATCGGCGTTTTGGTCTGTTTCCGTTATTTCTATATAGAACTCGCTGACAGATCCTGCTTCATACAGGTTGGTCAATGACGTTGAATAATTTGTAATTTCCCCCCGGAAGGCAAGATTTCGTTCCGGAACCTCGACGTTAAACGTTTTTTCATACAACAGGACAGCGATATCATGGTAAGTCTCGCTCGTAACGTTTAGGGTAAATGCAATTTTGCGCTTCGGCTCGCTCTCCTCTTGATATGCAGCCATTTCTAATGTTACATCGTTTAATCGCAATGTCTTCACTTCATTTCACTCCTTTATAGTTCATGCATCTTAGCATACCTTAGCGAACGTTTACAATGAATCTGTTCTGACCTATTATGTTAACCAATTCTTTAGAAAAGACACCTTTACAAACATATGTTCGATCAAATATAATAAAACAGACGAGCTGCCATCCAGCATCCCGTCTTTTCATTAGGAAGCGGCGAGTGGAATTCCCCCCAGATTCACTCGTCTTTTTTATGTAAAAAATCCCCTGCATTTTTCAGAAGAAACTATATTAACGATTATTAACAAGTCATGATCCATCATGCATGCAGTACTCAGCCATCTTCTCATACTTTGTTCCAGGCTTTCCGTCATTTGTGTACGGATCACGGATCAATTTGCCCCATACTTCAATGTAGCGGGTCCTCTAATTCAATCAAGTTGTTCATGGGACAAGAGCCTTTGGAATTAAACCCTCGTCCTCACTGTTTTACCTGTACCCGTACTAAATGCTTTTCAGCATGTCCAAGATTTAGAGATTCATTACAATTATCTTGGATTTTGCTTAGAACTATAAATCCTTATATATTTTTAAACACTTTATTCCAGACTGACGAATCCTCTTGTCCAAGACTCCAGCTGCCAAGGCCTTTCAGATTATATTTTTGAACGATTTTTATTTTTGCTCTGAGCGACTGTTCATTTTCAAACCATAATGTATATGTTCCTGAAGGTAATGGACCCTTCTTGTCGTGATTGATCGTAAACACCGCTTTTGGAGATTGACTCTTTGTGTCAAAAATAATTGTCCCGTTATGTCTTTTTACTAATGAGTCAACAAGGTAAAGGGGAATGGCTTGAGAATTAGATTCGCCATTCATCCAGCAGCGGCCATAGAATGGCAATCCTAAAACTAGTTTTTGAGGGGAGATTTTTTGGGTTAGAGCATATTGAATGGACCTTTCCACCCATCCTACACTTGCAGTAGGCCCAGCAAGGCGGCTTTCATCATAGGCCATAACCATAAGATAGTCTGCATATTTTGCTAAATTTTCGTAATCATATGATCCGTGCCAGCCCTTCGTCCAGCCAAAAGGATTTGCCGCCACTGCAACTGATACCTCTTTATGTCCAGGAATACTTTTTCTTACCAGTCTAACAAAATCCGTAAATGCCTTCCGATCTTTTTCTGTAAGGTTTTCTATATCGATATTAACTCCGTCCAAATCCAGTTCTTCTATTGCATGAGAAATTTGTTTAGCCAAAAGCACTCGGTTCTTTAATGCAAATCGTCCCAAATCCTGATTCCAATGATTGCTTAGAAAAGGAACTACTTTTAATTTTCTTCTATGAAGAGTTTTAATCACATCGGGATCAGCTGAACGGAGAAGTAATGATCCATCTTTTCTGATATAGAAAAAATCAGGAGACACGACATTTAATACTCCGTTCGTTTGATCAACGTGTTGAATAAAATCGCTACTTAATCCAGAATAGAAATAGCTCATTTGAAACATCTCATAACCCCTTCATCCCCAAAAATATCAAGTTCCCAACAAATAAAAAAAATGAAGACTGATCATTTCAATTTGTTTCGTTTCCGAAACCTCAAAGATTATCTTTCTCTTATCTTTATAATTTGTCCTGGATAAATTCTATCTGAAGAAATTTTATTAAGATTCATAAGTTGTTGTACCGGAATATTAAAGGATTTGGAAATCGTCCATAATGTATCGCCAGATTCCACATGATAAACTTCATATGTTACGGGAAATTCCATATAACGAGGCGTTCTTTTTACTTTATTCGCTTGATTTCTTGTTTTAGGTATTTTTCCCTTCATTCATATGACTCTCCTTTAGAAAAATTTGTTTACATCTCTAGACCGTTTCTCTCTAATCTTAATAATTTGTCCAGCATATATTTGATCCGATTTGAAATGATTAAGCTCCATGATCTGCTGAAGGGAAACATTATACTTCCTTGCAATTTTTGATAATGTTTCACCGGGAGTAACATGATGAATCTCGTATTTTTCTTTGAGGACATCTACATAATGAATGGTTTCCCCTACGTTTCTTAAGATTCCTCTGCTTTTTAGCACCTCAATCATTTTCTCAGCTCTATGCCGATAGGAATCTTTCTTTACAGCCTTTTTACCGTTTATCCGAATCTTTTTTCTCTCGCTATCATGATTCAAATAGTATTTAACCTTTTCCAATGTTTCTTTGGGTGAGGAAGAAACGATAAGATCGCGACCAGGTTTGAATTTATCTCGAACTGCTGGTGTATCCGATGTCAATAAAAACCCCCCGGAACCAAGAATCTCATAGGTGCGTTGCGTAAGTTGGCTTTCACAGTTTTGCAATCCGATAATGATTTTTGCTGAACTGTAAACTTTATACGCTTCAGTATAATCAAGGTATCCATGGATCCAATTGCGGGGAATTTCTCTTCCTATATATTTACTCATGTTTTCCCAATTTCTCCCCCAAAAATCAATGCGAATACCCTTTCGTATAAGAGGACGAATAAGTGTTTTTAAAGAGGACGAACGGAACACTTCCGGATGTTCTTCAAGAAAATTAGGGTAAGCATTAGCTACCACTGCTATATCACAACTGTATTTTGCTAATGGTTTAATCTGGTGATGTATACTTTCGTGAAATGCAAAGTCTAAGTGAGCTGCTTTAATCCCCATACTTTCATAAGTTTTACACAGAGAAGGCGTAACCGTGAAAACAAAATCCGGTTTCATCTTTTTAATTAACGGGATGGTAAAGTTTTGAGTGTGCAGTGGGTCTTCAGTTGCCCAATAAACAAGGGGGATATTCACCTTTTTAGTTGCGTTGCGAATCCAGATTTGCTTTTCCCTTGAATGCTCTGGTGTCCATCCCATAGATACTATTAGATCTGGTTTAAATTCGTCTATCATTTCAGTGATATTTTCCCGACTTACAGGACCCGAAATCATTACGGTATGTCCTGCTTCCCTAAACCCATTCGGTAAACCATAGAGCCACATGGGATGACTCTCGAGGAAAAGAATTTTCACACATTTTCGCCCTCTCTTTCACCTTTTAATGTCTACTTTATTGGTATGTATAAGTAAAATAATTTGTCGCGGTACCAGTCTATAAAAAATGTTCAAGTGCGAGATAACGTGATAGCTTCCTGCAAAATGAAATTGTAAGAGAATGAAAATTAATCGTTTCTCTCGCCGGCACAGAAAAAGCAAGCGATTTACAAAACACTTTTTCTTTGATTTGACTAGCCTTCTGACGTAGTTAATAGTTTATTTTTGTGCATAAAAAGAAAAAGACGTACACATTTGTACGCCTTAAATAACTTCTGAACGATCAATTTTTCATTGCATAAAAGTCACACGTTCCCCCATAAAATGAACCATTTTCAAGTGTGACCTTACCTAATTTTGTTGACTTCTCATTAACGATTATCAATCGTCTCCGGATACAAGTCATGGTTCATCATACGGTATTCGGCCATTTTCTCATACTTCGTGCCCGGTTTTCCGTAATTTGTGTACGGGTCAATGGAAATTCCGCCTCTTGGCGTGAATTTGCCCCATACTTCAATGTAGCGCGGGTCCACTAATTCGATCAAGTCATTCATGATGATGTTCATGCAGTCTTCGTGGAAGTCACCATGGTTTCTGAAGCTGAACAGATACAGCTTTAATGATTTGCTTTCAACCATTTTTTCATCAGGAATGTAGCTGATGTAGATTGTTGCAAAGTCAGGCTGTCCTGTTTTCGGGCATAAAGATGTGAACTCAGGACAGTTGAATTTTACAAAGTAATCACGGTTTACATGTTTATTCGGGAAGGATTCCAGCACGTCCGGCGCATATTCAAACAAATAATTTGTTCCTTGGTTGCCAAGCAGTGTGACACCTTCTAATTCTGATTCTTTTCTTGTCGTCATATTTATCTTCCTTTCTATTATACTCCGCGTTTGTTGCCCCATAACAGGGTGTGCAGCTGCGGAAGCACTCTGACCAGATTCAGCTCCGCGTCGACAGCTACCTTATCAACAAGCGCTTCATATTTTCCAAGCAAATGTGCAATCAGTGACTGATCATTTGTCGTATGCACATCATCATTACCAACTTGTAAATAAAACGGGATTCCCGGGTAACGTTTGTGCACCGTTTTGGCAAACTCCAGATCTTCATTATTAAAAATGACTACCTTCAAGCTGCAAGCATGCTGTCTGTTATTCTCTTTAAGCGAAGTCAAAATGTGATCAAGCTTTTGAAAGTTTGTCACCATTTTTGAGCTTGGCGGTTTTGGAGAAATTGTCAGATCATCAATCAGCGTAAACCAATCCTGATAAACGGTCCCCTGGGTTTCGAGCGCTGCACGGATGTTATTTTTCTTCAGCAGTTCGATAAAAGCATCCAGCTGCTTTAACAGGGCCGGGTTGCCGCCTGAGATCGTCACGTGGGAAAACGCGTCTCCGCCAATGTCCTTAAGCTCTGCAAAAATCTCCTCAGCCGTCAGCCAGCGAATATCTTTTTTAGCAGACCCATCCCAAGTGAAGGCGGAGTCACACCAGCTGCAGGAATAGTCACAGCCGGCTGTACGGACGAACATCGTTTTCTGTCCGATCACCATGCCTTCTCCTTGAATCGTCGGTCCGAATATTTCTAATACAGGAATTCCTTTAGCCATTCAAACCACCCTTTTTCGGACGGTAGACACAGTAACTTGTCGGTGTTTCACGGACAAACACCTGTACACAGCTCGGCTTATTCTCCAATGTGTCTAAATAAGCCTGTACGTTGTCATAAATCGTTTTCGCCACGACTTCAGTTGTCGGCAGCGAATACCGGTCGTCCTGAGAAAAATCTTCATGATCATTTAAAAGCGTATGATCATAGTTTCCGTGCACCAGTTTTTTGAGTACGCTGAAATTGACAAGGAAGCCGGAATCGTCAAGTTCGTCGCCGGCAACGGTTATATTTACGGTATACGTGTGCCCGTGAACCCTGCTGCACGCTCCAGCACTTTCCCTAGGGATAAAATGAGCAGCTGAAATGTGCATGTCCTTATTCAGTTCAAATGAATAAGGATGCTGGGCCTGCGGATAAATTTGAGATAACAATTTATGCACGCTCTCCTTTCATCGCCATATACTCTTCATACCCTTTTGAACGAAGGTGGCATGCCGGACATTCGCCGCAGCCGTCTGCGATGATGCCGTTATAACACGTCAGCGTGTTGTTTTTTACAAAATCAAGCGAGTCAAGCTCATCTGCAAGCTTCCACGTTTCTGCCTTATTCAGCCACATGAGAGGCGTATGAATCACAAACGGCTTCTCCATCGCCAAGTTTACTGTTACATTGCAAGATTTCACGAATTCATCACGGCAGTCAGGATAACCGCTGAAGTCTGTCTCGCAAACTCCTGTAATAATGTGGCGCGCGCCAATTTGGTATGCAAGGATAGACGCAAAAGATAAGAATACCAAATTGCGGCCCGGAACAAATGTGGATGGCAGTTCGCCGTCTTTTACTTCTATATCAATATCATTTCTTGTCAGAGCATTCGGTGCAAGCTGATTTAAAAGTGACATATCGAGCAAATGGTTTTTCACACCAAGCTTTTCTGCAATGGATTTTGCCACTTCAATTTCCTGCGAATGACGCTGATTGTAATGAAAAGTCACCGTTTCGACTTCTTCGAATTCCTTTAGAGCCCACAGTAAGCATGTGGTGCTGTCTTGACCGCCGCTAAATACGACAATTGCTTTTTCTTTTTTCATGATTCCTCTCCTTCTCCGCAATAAAAACTTTCGGCGAGAGACATCGCTACAGCTGATTTACACAAAAAAACACCTTTTCGGAAGGTGCTCTAGAAAAACATAAAAAAGGCCGTATCCAAGGATACAGCTCGTCCTTAGTTTTTTATAGAGGGTGTAGCTAGAACCTCTCCCGCATATCGTACGGATTTTCTTCAATTTTTCACTTCTGCTATCTTACCATAATGTTGTTTTTCTTGACAATAAAAAAAGTCAGCCCCTAGCTTTCCGTTCAAGCATCGTTCTGCAATGACGGCTCGCTTCATTATATATGTATGTTACAAACTGCGCCGCCGGGGAGACTTTTTGCAAATCAGGGCGCCGATGAAGGCCAAACTCACATAGCCAAACAAAGGATAAATCGTTGAAATCAGCTTGCCGTATCCAATTTGGCTCGTGATATAAGCCGTAATCATAATGGCTGCAAAGATATATTTGCTTTTCATTGGCAGAAAGCTCTGCACTTGTTTTTCCAATCCATATAGATTGCCGATAACTGATGTGAACACTTCACCGAAAATAATGAGCAAATAAATCAAATGGACAGATCGCGCAAAGAGATAAACCACTTGAGCCATCGGTATATCATACAAAAATACATCCGGGAGTGTCGACAATGACAGAAAACTCGCGGACAGCACAATCGTCAGCATCGTGCCTCCAACTAAAGCGCCTTTTTTTATTACTTTTTCCGATGGCATTTCATTCGCCAGTGGAACCAAAACCGCTTGGGCAAGCGATAAATTCAAAGCGCCGTAAGAAACCGCTGACAACAGCCAGTCCCAGCGATGTGGCCAGACCCACTGAGCTGCGTTCCGCGACTCGCTGAAAATAAAAGAGTCGGCCACCACAATCATAGAAAAGATGATCAAAAGAGGAACAACAAACACATTGACACCGAAAATGCCTTTTACCCCTTTAGTCATCACAATTAAGCTCAATCCGATTGTAATCAGCATCCCAATCTGAGCAGACATCCCCAGCTGCTCCTCAAAAAGCGCCCCTGCCCCAGAAAGCATAACAGATGTGACACCGAGGAGAACAAACAGCATAAACACATTGATAATCCGCCCAGCTGTCGCACCGAACAAAAATATATTCATTTCTTGATATGACTTGGCATTGATTCGCTTTGAAATGATCATCAGCTTGGCCCCCAAAAACGTAAACATCCCGCCGCTGATGATAATACCGAATAAACCGAACCAGCCGAACTTCAGAAAAAACTCAACAATTTCCCTGCCAGTCGCAAATCCAGCTCCGACTACTGTACCGACATACACAAAAGCAAGCTGACTTGCAGACCCTTTTGATTGTTCCATTTCTCCCCTCCGAACGAACCGCAGTTTTGTCCATATATGCCTTTTTATAACCTATGAGACAAGTTCCTTGAAAAGACGAAGAAAACATGTTTTACTGTGTAAACAAATCAAAAATTTTTTACGCAAAAGACTTGAAAGTCAAAGATGGTCAGAGTATACTATTAATCAAAGTTGGTCAAATGAACCGGCCTTTTTTAAAAACCAATTGGTCAAAGTTAGTCAAATAGTCAGACTGCTCTGAGCAAATTGTTTTGAAAGCCGTTAAGTTTGCCGTATACTAATAGTCAAAGAAGGTCAATTCCAAACGGCCTTTTTATTCACATTCATTGGTCAAAGAAGATCAAACTTTTAAGGAGGTTTTGGCAAATGCGTTGTCAACATTGTCATCAAAACGAGGCGACGATTCGCCTTAACATGCAAATAAATTCCGTTCATAAACATATGGTTCTATGTGAAACCTGCTATAACGAACTGACTCGTAAACCTTCAATGAGCATGGGTCCTCACTCTTTCGGTTTTCCGTTTGAACAAGCATTCCAGCCGAAAGAACATAGCGCAGCAAAACAAAGCGAGAAAAAAGGATTGCTTGATGAGCTGGCTCAAAATATTACAAACGGTGCAAAAGCAGGTCTCGTTGACCCCGTCATCGGCCGTGATGAAGAAGTGGCGCGCGTGATCGAAATTCTGAACCGCCGCAACAAAAACAATCCAGTTCTCATTGGTGAGCCGGGTGTAGGGAAAACCGCCATCGCCGAAGGACTTGCTTTAAAAATTGCTGAAGGTGATGTTCCAAACAAACTGAAAAACAAAGAGCTTTACTTGCTTGATGTTGCATCCCTTGTTGCAAACACAGGGATCAGAGGCCAATTTGAAGAGAGAATGAAACAGCTGATCACTGAGCTGAAAGAACGAAAAAATGTCATTCTGTTCATTGATGAAATTCATCTTCTCGTTGGCGCTGGCTCTGCTGAAGGATCAATGGACGCAGGCAACATTCTTAAACCTGCCCTTGCCAGAGGCGAACTGCAAGTCATCGGTGCGACAACACTGAAAGAATACCGTCAAATCGAAAAAGATGCCGCGCTGGAAAGACGTTTTCAGCCTGTCATGGTGCAGGAGCCTTCAATTGAACAGGCCATCCTCATTCTGCAAGGGATCAAAGACAAATACGAAGCATATCACGGCGTGACATTCAGTGATGAAGCAATCAAAGCATGTGTGACTTTATCATCCCGCTACATTCAGGACAGACACCTGCCGGATAAAGCAATTGACTTATTAGATGAAGCAGGTTCAAAAGCCAATCTGTTAATTGATGAGCTGAATGACGAAGATGCGGCTGAACGCTTAACTGCGATTGAAGCCGAAAAAACAAAAGCCTTGGAAGAAGAAAATTACGAACTGGCGGCAAAACTCCGTGATGAAGAAATTGCATTAGAGAAAAAGCTGAACAGCTCTTCTGCTCATTCCGCTGTCACTGTGAAAGCTGAGCACATTCAGGATATCATTGAACAAAAAACAGGCATCCCTGTCGGCAAACTGCAGGCAGATGAACAAACAAAAATGAAAGAGCTTGAAGCAAAACTTCGTGAACGCGTGATCGGACAAGAAGCCGCTGTTCAAAAAGTGGCAAAAGCGGTAAGACGAAGCCGCGCCGGATTAAAATCCAAAAACAGACCAGTCGGCTCCTTCCTCTTTGTCGGCCCTACCGGCGTAGGGAAAACAGAACTTTCTAAAACGCTGGCAGATGAATTATTCGGCACAAAAGACGCTATCATCCGACTCGATATGAGCGAATACATGGAGAAACACGCCGTATCTAAAATCATCGGTTCACCGCCTGGATATGTCGGCCATGAGGAAGCTGGGCAATTAACAGAAAAAGTGCGCCGCAATCCATACAGCATCGTGTTGCTGGATGAGATTGAGAAAGCACACCCTGACGTTCAGCATATGTTCCTGCAAATTATGGAGGACGGCCGTCTGACAGACAGCCAAGGCAGAACCGTAAGCTTTAAAGACACTGTGATTATCATGACAAGCAACGCGGGTGCTGGTGAGAAACAAACGAAAGTCGGTTTCCAATCAGATGACAGTGTAATCGAAGAACAAACATTGATTGATTCACTGAGCATGTTCTTTAAACCTGAGTTCCTCAACCGTTTTGACAGCATTATTGAGTTCCGCTCACTGGAAAAAGAACATTTGGTCAAAATCGTCAGCCTGCTGCTTGGAGAACTTGAAGAAACATTGTCAGAACGCGGCATCAGCTTGAATGTGACAGCCGAAGCGAAAGAAATAATCGCTGAGCTGGGCTACCACCCATCATTCGGCGCACGTCCGCTCAGAAGAACCATCCAAGAATGGATTGAGGATAAAATGACCGATCTGCTGCTTGACAATAGCGAGATCACAAGTTTTCACGTCACTGCAGAAGATCATACAATCAAAGTGCAAGCGAAATAATAATCAGCGGTTTCCTATTTAGGAAGCCGCTTTTTTGCGGATTCATACTCTTTACTGAGAAAATACCGTTCCTTCCCCCGAAGCGTTACTTCCCTTCATCCTTTACACTTTTCTTAAGGAGGGATGGAACATGTTTATATACAGTGAATATTTATTTCTATTATTATATGAAAACCGTCTGAAGGACAGCTTGCAAACAAACTGCCAAATTCAATACCGCTAAACTCTCGGGCTTTTCAATTTTGAAAGGCCCGTTTTTGTTTATTTCTCCCTTCTATGCCTCTTCCTTGAATATTTCATGAACAAATTCACAATGTCCCTAAAGTTCCGGGCACCAAAACCGATATTAACCATAGACAAGCTAGTAAAAAAGGATTTGGTGAAAACTATGGATAAAACTTCGTTAATAGGTATTATTCTTGCTTTTGTGGCATTGAGCGTGGGGATGGTTCTGAAAGGCGTCAGTTTCAGTGCGCTTGCAAACCCAGCTGCCATTTTAATTATTATCGCCGGGACAATCTCAGCAGTCGTTATTGCGTTCCCAACAAAAGAAATTAAAAAAGTGCCTGCGCTGTTCCGAGTGTTATTTAAAGAAAACAAACAGCTGACGATAGAGGAGCTCATTCCTATGTTCTCTGAATGGGCCCAGCTTGCACGCCGCGAAGGCCTGCTTGCTTTAGAAGCAAGCATTGAGGATGTAGATGACGCTTTCCTGAAAAACGGGCTCAGCATGGCTGTTGACGGGCAAAGTGCGGAATTTATCAGAGATATCATGACAGAGGAAGTCGAAGCGATGGAGGACAGGCACCAAGCCGGAGCCGCTATTTTTACGCAGGCGGGAACGTACGCGCCGACACTTGGAGTACTAGGCGCTGTAATCGGACTGATTGCCGCCCTCTCTCATATGGACAACACAGATGAGCTTGGACACGCTATCAGTGCAGCCTTTGTCGCCACCCTTCTCGGTATCTTTACGGGATATGTATTATGGCATCCTTTCGCAAATAAATTAAAACGCAAATCAAAACAAGAAGTAAAACTGCGTGAGGTCATGATTGAAGGTGTTTTATCCGTTTTAGAAGGACAGGCACCGAAAGTCATCGAACAAAAGCTTTTAATGTATCTTCCTGCGAAGGACCGCTTGAAATTTGCAGAACAAGGAGAGGCGCAAAATGGCGAGAAAAAAGAAGAAGAAGCATGAGGACGAACACGTTGATGAATCATGGCTCGTCCCTTACGCCGACATCCTTACTCTTCTCCTGGCATTATTTATTGTGCTGTACGCGAGCAGCTCGATTGACGCAGCTAAGTTTCAGATGCTTTCAAAATCATTTAATGAAGTCTTTACAGGTGGCACCGGCGTAATGGACTACTCCAGTGTCACCCCTCCAGAAAACGAGTCAGACGGAATCGATGAAGTTGAAAAGGATAAAGAAGAGAAAGCGAAAAACAAGAAAGAAAAAGAAAAAGCCGCTGATCAAAAAGAACTTGAAAATGTGAAGAGCCAGGTGGAAAAGTTCATCAAAGATAAAAAGCTGGAACATCAGCTGGAAACGAAGATGACTAGTGAAGGCCTTCTGATTACGATTAAAGACAGTATCTTCTTTGATTCTGGGAAAGCGACCATCCGTAAGGAAGATGTTCCGCTTGCAAAAGAGATTTCAAATCTTCTTGTGATTAATCCGCCAAGAAATATCATTATTAGCGGACATACTGATAATATGCCAATTAAAAATTCTGAATTCCAATCAAACTGGCATTTAAGCGTCATGAGAGCGGTAAACTTTATGGGGCTACTGATTGAAAACCCTAAGCTCGATGCAAAAGTATTCAGTGCCAAGGGGTATGGTGAGTATAAACCGGTTGCTTCCAACAAAACAGCGGAAGGCCGAAGCAAAAACCGGCGTGTTGAAGTTCTCATCTTGCCGAGAGGCGCAGCGGAAACAAATGAAAAATAGTTAAAAAGGAAGCCTGTGACATATCAGGCTTCCTTTTTTTACTTATTATGAAACTGTTTTGCGTTTAATCCTACTCTTTTTAACATTTCCGTGCACATCTCTACCTCTTCTTCGCTTAATACGCTGATCATTTCATCAATTTCAGCAGCGTGATCAGGAAAAATATCATTCAAAAGACCGATGCCTTTTTCAGTAATTTGTGCAAATGTCACACGTCTGTCTGTAGGAGACGCTTTCCGAATGAGGAGTTCTTTTTGTTCCAGCTTATCTACAACGTATGTGATGCTCCCGCTAGCCAAGAGAATTTTATCTCCTATCTGCTGCAGCGGCTGATCGCCTTTATGGTACAACAGCTCTAGCACAGCAAATTCAGTCGGGTTTAGTCCATGCTTATGAATATGCTTATTCATATGATCGTTAATGGACCGATACGCGCGCGACAGCACGATAAATAACTTCAGTGATTTTTCTGTCATGTCTCAATCATCCTTTTAGAAACCGTTACAGAGAAACATTAATAAACAAAGACCGAAATGTCAATAAAAATCTTTCCAATATTTCTCTTCTTTTTTATATTATAAGCTGCTCAACATCTTTTTCTAATTTTTTTGGTTATTTTTTCTTATTAAAGAAGAAGAAACAATGATATAATACCTCTAATCAGGTGTATGTTGGAGCGATGCAAATTGAAAATACTAAAAGGCGCCTGCGGGAGAGTCAAACTTTATATTATACTGGTCGTGATTCCGGCAATCGTCATCAGCTTTTTCGTATATGAAAAAGAAAAAGATACTATAGCTGCAGAACATAAGCAAGAAGCGAGTGTAATGCTGAACCTTCACCGCAACAAAATCAATTATTTAATCGGAGAAACAGAGGCGAGAATGACTTCCTTGTCCATCGCCATCGACAGACCGGTTGATATAAAGAAAATGCAGTCGATTTTGGAAAAAACCTTTGATTCAGAGCCGAGATTTTCCGGTCTCTATTTTCTAAATGCCAAAGGAGACGTCACCGCAAGCACAACAGAGTTAAAAATGAAAGTAAACCTGGCCGACAGATCTTTTTTTACAAAAGCGAAGGAAACAAAAAAGACAGTCATTTCAGATAGTTATTCGAGCAGAATTACAGGCCAGCCGATTTTTACAATTTGTGTCCCTGTTTTGGACTCAAAACGAAATGTGACAAATTATCTCGTCGCAGCTATTCAAATTGATTATCTGAAAAATCTCATTAACTTACTTAGCCCTGATGTTTATATTGAAGTTGTGAATCAAGACGGAAAAATAATTTTTACGAGCGGACAGGCCTCACATGCAATAGATCAGAAACCTGTCAGCGGATATCTGGATGATATCAGCTGGAATATGAAAGTATATCCGAACCCGGTTACAATAGAAGAACTGACGAAAAGCCTTGTGCTTCCGCTTTCATGTAGTATTGTTCTGCTGAATATCCTTTTTATTCTCGTGCTGTATTATTTGCTGAAGCGGCAGACACAGCTGGAGCGCTCAGAAAATGAGGCGCAAAAATTAGAGCTGATCGGAACGCTTGCTGCCAGCACAGCCCATGAAATCCGTAACCCGCTCACCGGCATAAGCGGCTTTATTCAGCTGTTGCAAAAGAAATATAAAGGTGAAGAAGATCAGCTTTACTTCTCCATTATCGAACAAGAGATAAAGCGCATTAATCAAATTGTGAGTGAGTTTCTCGTTCTCGGCAAGCCGACAGCTGAAAAATGGGAGCTGAACTCGCTCCAGGATATTATCGGTGAAATTATGCCGATCATCTATTCTGAGGGCAACCTATACAATGTTGAAGTCGAATTACAGTATTTAACTGAGCAGCCTTTGCTCGTAAAATGCACCAAAGATCATATTAAACAAGTGATTTTAAATGTAGCAAAAAATGGCCTCGAGTCAATGCCTGAAGGAGGCAAACTGACGATCTCAGTGGGAGCTTTGGATAAAAAGGCCATTATCAAAGTTGTGGATAACGGTGAAGGGATTTCTCAGGAAATGCTGGATCATATCTTCCTTCCCTTTGTTACTTCTAAAGAAAAAGGAACCGGTCTCGGCCTTGTCGTATGTAAACGGATCGTTCTGATGTACGGTGGCTCTATTCATATCGAAAGTGAAGTGCGAAGAGGCACAGAGGTGACGATCACCCTCCCCGTATCCGCTTCATAGCCCCCCTGACCGTGTCAGGAGGGTTTTTTATCTTCGTGACCGTGGATTGCCAGTCGACTTGCTTGCTGTTCTGCCAGAAAAAAGTATTTTGATGAAGCGGAACAGCAATTTCAGAAGCAAAAAAAACATAAAGAATACTAAAAAACCCTTTAACCCTTCCGTGGCATCTAAAAACTCCATGTTCCCTCTCCCCGTCACTTTTTGCTGAATTTCAATCGCAAATACGATAACAATGATCACTGTAACGGTATAGATAAAGGACAAGGCTGTCATGCTCCATTTAGAAAGCCATGAAAACACAGCGTGAGTGACGCCGAAAAAGATTATGCCAAAAATGCCGATCACCCAAAAATGCATCTCTTTGTCGGTTAAATGAATGCCAAACATTCCGCATAATGAGATAAAAGCATCATGAAATTGATTGACCATTTCAGTAATGAGAATCGCCAGTTCTTTCATCAGTTCCCTCTTTCATATGAATTTTTCCAGAAAAAAAGAGCGCTTCTGAAAAGCTCTCTCTTTATATATGCATTTGACAGCGCCGCTATTTATTTGCATCATATGCTGGCATAACATCTCTGCGGGGCCACAAGCCTAATTTCTTTACAAGGCCTTGAATCCCTTGAGAATGTTCGTTTTCTTGCATGAGCTGGTGATATTCATTTATTAAACAATCCAGCTCCTGACTGTGTCTGATCGTGTCATGCCCTGTAAATCCCTGCTTTCTAGCGGCATCTATCATTAACTTTCTTTTTTCATCAATAGACACCAACAATCTTTCTTGTTCAGAAGAACCGCCCATTCACTTCACCCCTCGCCGCTAAGAAATAGGAAACAAGTTTGATTGGGTTATTGTGCATTATTACAGATTATACTTTATTTGTAAACATATTTTCATTAAATAAGTTATTTTTTCAGGTATAATAGATATATTGATAGGATTAGAAGAACAATACCCAGATGAAGAATATCTTAAACACACCGCCAGGCAGGAGGGATGCCCGATGAAGAAAAAGAAAGCAATGATGCTCGGAGCGGCAGGCGGAAAAGCGATGTTAAAAAGGAAAAACCGAAAAAAATGTATCCAGCACATTACTGTTTTTTTTCAAATGCTTCGCGATTGGAGAAACGGCGACTATCCACGTTCTCAGGTTAAAACACTTTTTCTTCTAACTGCTGCCATCTTATATATCGCCATGCCGCTCGATGTCATTCCAGATGTTATACTCGGTCTTGGGATCATTGACGATGCAGCTGTTTTAGGTTTGATTTGGATGCTGATTAAAAAAGAAATGTCACAATATGAAAAGTGGCGTTTGCAATAAATATAAAAAGCCCCGTTCTTCGAACGGGGCTTTTCCTGCTTATTGATTCACGCTGTCTTTTTCATAAATTGGAACCCAGCCTTCTGTTGTGACAAAGATTCTCACCGCGACAACTTTGCGATCCTCCTGAAGTGTGAAATAATGGCGGATATTTTCAGGCACGGAGATTAAATCTCCAGGGTTTAAACGGACATCAAAAAACGTGCCATCCTTGCCCTGAATGACAAAAATGCCGTGTCCGCTTACGATAAAACGGACCTCATCGTCTGTGTGGTGATGCTCTCTTTTAAAGTTCTCAAGCAGTTCATCAAGTTTCGGATTGCTGTCTGACAAAGAAATAACATCCTGTGCTTTGTAGCCTCGGCGGGCTGAGATATCTTTAATTTCAGTTTCAAAGGTATCAAGGATTTGCTGTTTATCTTCTTCTGTCAGATCATATTTCTCTGAAAGCTGTTCCGGGAGCTTCGCGATATCCCATTGCTCATAAATAACCTCTTGACTGTCCAGAAAGCTTGCTACTTCCTCTTGATTTTCAATCGTTGTATTTGCCTCATCATGAATTCGAATTGTTGCCATTTCAGTTCCTCCTTTTATTTAACCAGCTGGTGCTGGAGTGTTTTCAATTTCAAATGGTAGCTGAACAAAAATTCATATGCTTCAAGCACTCTTTTTGCTTCAAATGCTGTTCTTCCCCAAGCGGTAATACCGTGATTTCGGATCAGAACAGCTCCTGAATCTTCTGAAATCTCTTCGGCAAACAGTGCCGCGAGCGTCGGAATATGAGCCGGATTTTCAATGATCGGAATGGTCACTTCTGCATTCTCTTCCCACAGGCCGAGCGCCTTTATTATTTCCTGGCCTCTGAATGTGATTTTCTTTTGATCTCCGTATAGCTCTGAGATCACATTATTGTTTACCGTATGGACATGCAGGCAGCATCCGGCATTGGTTTTATTGTACAAATGTGTGTGCAAAAGCGTTTCCGCTGACGGTTTCAGAGAATGCCCGCTTTCGGCAGGCTCTCCATACTGATCCACCAGCAGAAAATCTTCATCCGTCTCTTTGCGTTTATCTTTTCCGCTTGCAGTGACGAGAAATGTTAAAGGCTCATCAGAAACTTTAATAGACAGATTGCCGCTAGTCGCCGGAAACCAATCTCGTTCAGCCAATTCTCGTTTTACTTCAGCGAGTTCTCTCCAGCGTTCTTGTTTTGCAGCCATTCCTGTACCTCCGTTACATTCTCAATATCTTTTCTTATCTCATAAAAATCTTGATACGGGAGATGATTCAGGTTCTGCTCCCGGCATTCGTTTAATAAATAATCCCTTGCAAAACAAAGATCAGACAGCTTTGCTGCCTCTACATCTGTAACCGAATCACCGATCATGATGATATATTGGTTCGGTTCAGCGAGTTCATGTATCACTGACGGCTTGCAGCACCCGCATTGATTGCTGCAAGTCCCTTTGCAAGAATGGGGCCAGTCAATATGAATATAGTCATTGTCAAATGAAGCATGGTTGCAATAAATATGGTCTTTCTCCACAATGCCTTCAAGCAATGGATATACAAAAAAGTCCATTCCTCCGCTTACGACATAAAACGGAATCTCATGCTCCTTGACAAACGCTACAAATTCCCGAAAGCCTTCCCTGATTTTTGCATCTTCCAATACAAATCTTGTAATCTCTTCTTTTAAACTGCTTGGCAGAAGGCCGAACATCCGTCCGACACCTTCCTTGATCGACAGCGTTTTGGACAGCACGCCGTCTTTTAATGCCGTCCACTCCGGCGGAGCAAATGTTTTCATGATGCTTATAATGTTGTCGTTCATCGTGATGGTTCCGTCAAAATCACAAATAATTAAAGGCTTTCGAGTCGTCATACAGCTTCAACCTTTCCCCATTTATCAAGGGCAAGCTTTAGATCCTTGCATTGTTCGGCTTTTTCATCAATCGGCTGGGCTTCTAAGACCGCATCAATTATGGCTCTGAACGCTTTGCCCCCGCCTTGGGCGCCGTTCGGATGTCCGTGTACGCCTCCCCCGGCGTTAATAATATGATCTATGCCGAAATCCCGCATTAAAAGCGGAACCATACCGGGATGAATGCCTGCTGACGGAACAGCAAATGTTTGGTTAAAGGCATCCTCTCTTACACATTCTTCGTGAATCGCCAGCGCATCTTCTTTTGGAAGCGCAACCGAACCGTATGGAGATGGGAAGAGACTGAAGTCAGCACCGCAATACCGGTTCAATTTTCCGAGCAAAAGAGCATGAGAAAATCCGTAGAACGGAGAAGACGTAAACGCCCCGCTGACAGCTGGATGTGCCATAATCGGGATTGCGATTTCGGGATCTTCCGCTAGGCTTTGCATGACGTCCAAGCCGTAAGCGAAGACATTAAACAAAAGCGCATCTGCTCCTAATTCGGCAGCGCGTCTCGCTTTGTCTTTCAGATCAGCCGTACGTCCAGTCAAATTGACCGCATACAGCGTTTTATGCCCGGTTTGCTCATACGTTTCTTTCAATATTTGCTTTCCTTCTGTAATTCTTGTTTCAAAAGGCGCCAGACCTGTCTCAAAGAAAATTTCATCGTCCTTAATCAAATCAACTCCGCCAAGCGCCTGCTGCCTGAGCTGTTCTTTAATATCACTCAGGTCCCTTCCGATAACCCCTTTAAAAATGCTCATTAACAGCGGTCTCTCAAACTCTCCCAGCAGCTTCCGGATGCCGTATACGCCAAACTTCGGTCCCGGCAGCGTGCGCTTAAATGCTTCAGAGAAGTGAAGATCGAGTAATTTGATTTTTCCGTCCAGCGACAGCTTGCCAAACACTGTTGTCAGCAAAGCCGGAATATCCTGAGAGAAATTGATTTCAGGATAGGCAATTGTGATCACCGCTTGTTTCCCTGATGCAGGAGTTCCCTCTCTTTCCTCGACCTTTATCACCCGCCCCTTGTGCTTTTGCATTTGCTCCTGTTTTACAAGGGGCAGATCTGTCCATGAGCCTACTGTCAATCCTGTTGCGATTTGTTCTGCTTTTTTCTCTGTATCGGCTCCCGGTTCGGTCAGGAGATATGTTGCTAATAACTCACTCATGCCAGAGCTCCTTTCATTTCATCCATATAAAAAAACCTCTTCAAACAGCAATCGCGTCTAAAGAGGTTTCGTTTCTCGTCCGAATCTTATCTCTCAGCCGCCAGCTGCAAGAATTAGCACCGTGCTTTATAAGTCGGTTGCCGGGCTTCATCGGGCTCGTCCCTCTGCCTGCTCTTGATAAGAAAATATAGATTTTATAAATTATTTTGAATTATCCCATCGTTATCAGATCTTGTCAATGCTTTTTTGGGTAAACAGGTTCAGTTTCCCAATTCGATAAGCGGCTTCTTTGAGTCTTTCTTCACTTGTCAGCAGTCCGACTCTGACATAGCCCTCGCCATATTCACCGAAGCCGTTTCCAGCCGCAACCGCCACATTCGCTTTTTCCAGCAAAAGGTCTGAGAACTGCTCGGAAGTATAGCCTTCAGGCACAGGCAGCCAGGCAAAAAATGAACCTGCCGGAGCTGTCACATCCCAGCCGATTTCCCGGCATGCCGCAATCCAAGCGTTTCGCCTGCTCTCATATCGGGCATTTTGCTCCGCCACACACGTCTGATCAGCTAGCAGTGCTTCCGCTGCAGCCTCCTGAGTCGCTCTGAAAAGACTGACAAACATATGGTCTTGATAAAGATTGATCGCTTCAATGACCGAAGCGTTTCCGACAGCAAAGCCGACCCGCCACCCTGCCATGTTATACGTTTTTGACAGCGTATAAATTTCAATTCCGATATCCTTCGCACCTTCAGTCTGCAAAAAGCTTAACGGCTTGCAGCCGTCAAATCCTACAGCGCCGTAAGCAAAATCATGAACGACACAGATCCCGTTTTCTTTCGCAAAACTCACTGTTTCTTCAAAAAACTCGGAGGTAGCAACAGCTCCCGTCGGATTATTCGGATAATTCAAATACATCAATTTCGCCTGTTCCCTTACTTCAGCCGCGATGCTGCTGTAATCAGGAAGAAACGCCCTGTCCTTTACGAGCGGCATCATTTCCATATTCGCTTTCGCGAGTGTGACACCTGACCAGTAATCAGGATAGCCCGGATCCGGAACTAAAATCGTATCACCCGGATTCAACAAGCATTGCGGGAGCTCGACCAGACCGGCTTTCCCGCCGAATAATACAGCGACTTCAGTTTCCGCGTCAAGATCGATACCGTATTCTCGTTTATAAAATGCTGCAGCGGCTGATTTCAGACTGTATGAGCCGCGAAAAGACGAGTATTTATGATTTTCAGGATCCGCAACGGCTCGTTTCATTTCCTCGACGATATGTTCCGGAGTCGGCTGATCCGGATTTCCCTGTCCGAGATTGATGACGTCGTGTCCTTCTGCGAGCTTTCGGTTCACTTTCTGCACCAGAGAAGCGAAGAATTGTTTAGGCAATTCTTTCAATACATGAGACTGTTCAAATTTCATCTATTCTCACCTTCTAAAAAAATCTTGAAATGATAGTCCATCATCATATATGGTTAAATGAAAAAAGTAAAGAAAAATTTGGGGTGTTAAAAAGATGAAATGGACGATATCTTGTCTTCAATTTGATATTTCATACGGTAAACCTTCGGAAAATATAAAAAAGGCTGAATTTTTGATTGAAAAAGAAAGCAAACATGCTGATGTTCTTGTTCTTCCTGAATTATGGACAACTGGATATGACTTGGCCAACCTTGATAAGCTCGCTGATGAAGACGGGCATTCTGCTCAGAGCTGGCTGAAGAAAACAGCAAAAAAACATGGCGTTCATATTGTCGCCGGATCGGTCGCAGTCAGAAATGATTCTGATGTTTATAATACAATGTACATCGCGGATAAGGAAGGACAAATCATTAAAGAGTATCGAAAAGCCCATCTTTTTCAGCTGATGGATGAGCATGTGTATTTATCAGCCGGTTCCGAAGACGGATACTTTGAGCTTGATGGCGTCAAAAGCTCAGGACTGATCTGTTACGATATCCGTTTTCCGGAGTGGATCAGAAAACATACGATAAAAGGTGCCAACGTACTGTTTATTTCTGCGGAATGGCCTCTTCCCCGCCTTGATCATTGGAAAAGTCTGCTTATTGCCCGAGCCATTGAAAATCAATGCTTTGTCGCTGCCTGCAATTGTACCGGTTCAAATCCAGATAATGAATTTGCCGGGCATAGCCTGATTATTGATCCATGGGGGCGTGTACTTGCTGAAGGCGGCCGGGAAGAAGGCATTGTCCGAGCTGAAATCGACCTTAAGGAAAGCGTTAAGGTACGAGAGAGCATTCCTGTTTTCGATGATATCAGAAAAGATTTATATTAAAAAATATATTGACAACTTGATAAAACACCTGTTACTATGTTCATCAACTGATAAATTAGAATTGTTTAACAAGTGAATATATTCTCTTATCGAGAGTTGGGCGAGGGATTTGGCCTTTTGACCCCAACAGCAACCGACCGTAATTCCATTGCGAAATGGGGCGCATCTTTTTCGCGCCGAGACGCTCGTCTCTAAGGCACGGTGCTAATTCCATCAGATCTGATCTGAGAGATAAGAGAGGCGGACATACATGTTAAGCCTCCTTCTCTCTGAGAAGGAGGCTTTTTTACGGCCATACCATACAGCTGCAAACATATCAAGAGATTACATAATTGGAGGTTATGACAATGGCAGTCACAAAAACACCTTTATACGAAACGTTAAATGAAAGCTCCGCTGTGGCGTTGGCGGTGAAGCTTGGCTTATTTCCAAGCAAAAGCACGCTGACATGCCAGGAGATCGGCGACGGCAACTTAAATTACGTTTTTCATATTTATGATCAAGAACATGATAGAGCTTTGATCATTAAACAGGCGGTTCCTTATGCAAAAGTCGTCGGAGAAAGCTGGCCGCTGACAATCGATCGCGCAAGAATCGAAAGCAGCGCTCTCATCCGACAGGGCGAGCATGTCCCTCATCTCGTTCCAAGAGTGTTTTATTCTGATACAGAAATGGCGGTTACCGTCATGGAGGATCTCTCTCACCTGAAAATCGTAAGAAAAGGACTCATTGAGGGTGAACATTATCCGCATCTGTCACAGCACATCGGTGAATTTTTAGGAAAGACCCTTTTCTATTCATCAGATTACGCGCTTGAACCCAAGGTAAAAAAACAGCTTGTTAAACAGTTTACAAATCCGGAGCTGTGCGACATTACGGAAAGACTTGTCTTTACAGACCCTTTCTTTGACCATGACACAAATGATTTTGAAGAAGAGCTTCGTCCTTTTGTCGAGAAGCTTTGGAATAATGACAACGTCAAAATCGAAGCCGCTAAGCTGAAAAAGTCGTTTTTAACATCGGCAGAAACGCTGATTCATGGTGATCTGCACACAGGAAGCATTTTTGCCAGCGAACATGAAACAAAGGTGATTGATCCTGAATTTGCTTTTTACGGACCGATCGGCTTTGATGTAGGCCAATTTATTGCCAACTTATTTTTGAACGCACTCGGCCGTGACGGGGCTGACAGAGAGCCGTTATATCACCATGTCAAACAGGTCTGGGAAACATTTCAAAAGACATTCACTGAAGCGTGGGAAAAGGACAGTCTGGAGGTTTACGCCAAAATCGACGGGTACCTTACTGATACGCTCAGTCATATTTTTGAAGAGGCGATTGGGTTTGCGGGCTGCGAGCTGATCCGCCGCGCGATCGGCCTTGCCCATGTGGCTGATCTGGATACAATCGTGCCGTTTGATAAACGAATCGGCAGAAAACGGCTGGCGCTCGAAACAGGCACAGCCTTTATCGAAAAACGCTCGGAATTCAAAACGATAACGGATGTTATTGAATTATTTCAGTTACTTGTAAAGGAATGATCCATTCATGACCCATTCATTTGCTGTTCCCCGTTCTGTTGAATGGAAGGAAACAGCCATTACCATTTTAAATCAGCAAAAGCTTCCTGACGTGACAGAATATTTGGAGCTGACGACGAAAGAGGATGTATTTGACGCCATCGTCACGCTCAAAGTAAGAGGCGCCCCGGCCATCGGCATTACGGCTGCCTTCGGACTTGCGCTTGCTGCAAAAGACATTGAAACAGATGATGTCACCGAATTCCGCCGCAGACTGGAAGATATCAAACAATATTTAAACAGCTCACGGCCTACCGCCATTAATTTATCTTGGGCGCTTGAGAGACTGAGTCGTTCAATCGAAAACGCCATTTCCGTAAATGAAGCAAAAACAAACCTTGTCCATGAAGCGATTCAGATTCAGGTCGAGGATGAGGAGACGTGCCGGATGATCGGCCAAAACGCCTTGCAGCTTTTCAAAAAAGGCGACCGGATTATGACGATCTGCAATGCCGGCTCTATCGCGACAAGCCGCTATGGAACGGCGCTCGCTCCATTTTACTTGGCCAAACAAAAGGATTTGGGACTGCATATTTATGCCTGTGAAACAAGGCCTGTCCTTCAAGGTTCACGCCTGACTGCGTGGGAGCTGATGCAGGGAGGCATTGATGTCACTCTGATCACAGACAGCATGGCCGCCCATACGATGAAGGAAAAACAAATTTCCGCTGTCATCGTCGGAGCCGATCGAATTGCAAAGAACGGTGATACGGCAAATAAAATCGGAACATACGGTCTCGCGATTTTAGCAAACGCCTTTGATATACCGTTTTTTGTCGCCGCACCTTTATCTACATTTGATCCAAAAGTGAAATGCGGCGCTGATATCCCGATAGAGGAACGGGATCCTGAGGAAGTAAGACAGATTTCCGGAGTCCGGACCGCTCCATCCGATGTGCCTGTCTTTAATCCCGCTTTTGACATTACACCTCATGACCTCATTTCAGGAATCATCACAGAAAAAGGGATTATGACCGGTAACTACGAAGAAGATATTGAACAGCTGTTTAGAGGCGAAAAGGTTCATTAAAAAACCGCTGGACTTTGCTCATTTCGGGCCGAGTCAGCGGTTTTTTTGTTTGTTTTTATTGATATTGATGATTTCATCTTTTTGAGCGCTTGATAGGATATGCAGTTTCACAAACAGTTTGGCAAAAACGGCTATTTTCTCAGAGCGGCTCGGCTTCAATTGCTTTGTCCTCCTTTTTCATCAGACCAACTTTTTTAACTTAATAAAATGATATGTCGGCCGTGAAAAAAGGGAACGTGCCATATGTTTTATTTTTCTTTATAGGAGATTTGCTCGATGTTCAGCAAAAATGCTTTGATATCGGTTTTGCTCCCGGCGTACCCCGTTAACGCGCTGTTTTTGCCGATCACTCTGTGGCACGGGACAAAAATAGGCAAGTCGTTACGTTTATTAGCCTGTCCGACTGCGCGCACCGCTTTCGGACTGCCGACCGCAGCGGCAATGTCAGCATAGCTTCGGGATTCTCCGTATGGTATCATCGCCAGCGCCTCCCACACTTTTTGCTGAAAAGGAGTGCCTTTTTGGCTCAGCGGCAGTGAGAATGTTTTTCTTTCGCCGGCGAAATATTCATGAAGCTGTTTTTTCGCTTCTGCCAGATAAGGTGTTTCCTTGTGCTCTGTATTCTGAACGGTTTCTTTCCAATCCATCCAATCTTCCTGACTGAGAAATAGACGGGTGATTTGGCCATCCTCTTCGGCAATTATGAGTTCCCCGAGCGGCGTTTCCGCTGTTGTGTAGTAGTTCATTCATCAATCCTTCTTTCTTCAGCATTCTGTCTGACGGGAAGCGTGAGGTGGAAAACGGTGCCCTTCCCTTCTTCACTTTCTACCATGATTTCGCCTTGATGTTCTTCAATAATTTTATAGCTTACCATAAGCCCAAGTCCAGTTCCCCGTTCCTTTGTCGTATAAAACGGTTCACCAAGGCGCTTTAATTTATCTTCTGTCATTCCGATTCCCTCGTCTTTTAAGGAGATGAGAACATGATCTTGATCCAGTGTCCTTATCGTCACAAAAATATTTCCGCCGTCAGGCATCACTTCGATGGCATTTTTTAATATATTGATAAATACCTGTTTCAGCTGATTCGGTTCACAGTAGATCGGGGGAATGTCGTCCATTAAATCAAGATGCATTTGTACGTTGCTTAAATTAGCTTGCGCGTTTAGAAGGTCTATGGTGTCTCTCATAATTTGGGTAACATGTTTTTCTTCATACATAATGGCCTGGGGCTTGGCTAAAATCAAGAATTCGGTGATGATGGATTCGATGCGCTTTAGTTCTGAGGTGATCACGTTGAAGTAAAGGGCGTAGTCTCCCTCTACACTTCCTTTCAGGAGCTGAATGAAGCCTTTAAGAGCTGTCATCGGATTTCTGATTTCATGAGCGATGCCGGCAGCGAGTTCGCCGACAACATGAAGGGTATCTGACTTGCGCAGGCGTTCCTCCAGTTCTTTTCGCTCCGTTACGTCTTTAAAGATAGCCAGGTTCATATTTTGAATAATATTTCGTTTAAATGAGAATTCCAGTTTTCTGTTGTTACTGCTGCTCAGCAAAAATGGAATTTCGTTGTCCATTTCATCAAAATTAATCTGCCTTGCCGGTGATGCAAGATTTTCTATTTCATACGAAGAAATAATATCTAACAGGCTGTGCTGTTTAATCTCTTCATGTGACAGGCCTAAAATATGGCTTGCTAACGGGTTGGCGTCGATGATCCTGTATTGATTGTCGAACAATACATTGCCGTCCATTGAGCCGTTGAACACTTTTCTGAATTTCAGCTCACTTTCTCGAAGCTCCTTTTCCATCCGCTTTCTATCACTGACATTTCTTAAAATCGTCAAGTGCTGGTTCTCTAATATTGTCCGCTTTGAAGTGAATTCAAGTTCTTTGAACTGGCCATTCCCCATTTGAAACAGCAGCTCTTCTCTGATCTCTCCGTATTTTGCGTATTTCCTCTTCGTTATGCTGTATTTCTGCTGCGAGTCAACGAGAAAATCACACAGCCTTCGTTTCAACAGCAAATTCATCGGCAGCTCAAAGATTTTACAGGCTGACTGATTCGCCTTCACGATTCTTCCGTCATTCGACCAGATAATAATAGCGTCCATCGCATTTTCAAATATTTCTCTGAAGCGCTCCTCACTTTTAAAGAGCTGAAGCTCCATAGACCGCTTCTCTGTGATATCCCTCATAATGGACATATAAAACCCGCTGATGATGTTTGATGTAATCGTGAATTCAAATAGCTTTTGAACTCCTGAACGAAGCTTGACGGGCAGCTCCCCCTTTGCTTTTCCCTTGCGGTTGAGCATCTTCCAGATATTATCAAAATCTTTTCGTGAGCCGCTGTCTATGAACTCATACAACGATAAATGAGACAGCTCATTTTGATTGATTTCAAAGCTTTTACAGAAGGACAAATTGGCATCAATAAAACCGCCATCTTTATCAAAAAGGACGATTCCGTCAACAGCTCTGTCAAACAAGTCCTTAAAAAGCTGTTCATTCATAGAGAATTCCCGCTCCAGAATTTTCTTTGAAGATATGTCTCTCATGACAACAAAAAAGAAATCCTCGCCAATCCCTCTTTTGGCCAGAAACTCTATGTATTTTGTCGCCCCGCCATCAAGCCTGATCGGGACCTCCTTCCATAGGAAACCTTTTTTAAAAAACTTCTTTACGGCAAGATTCAGTTCATCCTTTGGGATTGAAAACAAAAAATCCAAAACGGAACGCTTTTTCAAATCTTCCGAATCAACTTGAAGCATCCTCTCTGTTGCTTCATTCGCCTGAACGATTCGCATTTCATTATCACATATAAAAATAGCATCGAGCGTATTGTTAACAATCACTTGATGCTGATTCAATTCCTTTTTCAGCCGGGCATTTTCTTCTTTGAGCCGCTTCAGTTCTTCCCGTAGCTCCGAATTTGTCTGGACACCAAGAGTTTCCATGCGTGTACACTCCTTCTTCAAAACCTATCCCTCAATATTTCTACAAAATGCGGTAACTTCCTTCATTTGCCCTATAAATTTCAGAAAATTTCAGCGCGATTACATAACGAAGACATTTTCTACGATCCTTACCGCCACTTTACATCGTCCTAACAATCAGCCATTTTTTCAATTCCTTTTTCATCTTTTATTTTAAAATATATACCAGCAGGGAATAATCTCTTAGTGACTGATTAAAGAGAAGGTGATGCTATGAGTAAATCGCGGGACAGTTATTTCGATAATGCAAAATTCTTATTGATATTCCTTGTTGTATTCGGTCATATTCTTCGTTCCTTTATTAATGATAACAACTTTATGCTCTACCTCTACAAGTTCATTTACACATTCCACATGCCTGCCTTTATTCTCGTATCCGGTTATTTCGCAAAAGGCTTTAAACGCGCTGGATATGTGAAAAAGCTGGCGGTCAAGCTGATTATTCCGTATTTGATTTTCCAAATCATCTATTCTGTCTTCTACTACATTATGCAAGACGAAAGCATGGCAAATGTGAATCCGATTGATCCGCAATGGTCGTTATGGTTTCTCGTAAGCTTATTTTTTTGGAACCTGCTGCTTTATCCTTTTTCAAAGCTTTCAAAGCGGTGGGCGCTGTTTGTCAGCTGCGGAATTGCCGTGCTGATCGGCTATTTAGACTTTGTCAGCAGCACGCTGAGCCTGTCGCGGACATTTGTATTCTTACCGATGTTCCTTGTCGGGTTTTATTTAAATAAACATCATTTTGATTTATTGAGATCAAAACGAGGCAAACAAATTGCGATCGGGGTACTTGCCGCCGTATTCGTCATCTGCTGGGGCATCGACTTTGACTATTCTTTTCTGTTTGGTTCAAAACCGTATTCTTCATTTGGAGACGTTACCTTGGCAAGCGGACTTTCCCGAATCGGCTGGTATGTACTCGCCTTTGCGGCGACCTTCAGCTTTTTAGCGCTCGTTCCGCAAAAACGGTTCTTCTTTACGAAATGGGGAACCCGGACATTTTACGTGTATTTGCTTCATGGGTTTATTATTAAAACGCTGAGACAGGCCGGGCTTGAGGATTCGCTTACTGACTATCAGAGCTTAGTGATTCTCTTACTTTTAACAGCAGCCCTGACATCAGTACTCTCCAGCAATTTTGTTAAGACAGTTGCTCAGCCCTTCATTGAGCTGAGAATGACCAGCTTATTGCAATTTGTCAGAGGAACGGGCAAAAATGCTTATTTAAAATAGAAAAGCACCTCTTAAGCGGGACGCCGCCTAAGAGGTCTTTTTTTATTTTTGTTTTTTCTCTTTTTTCTTTTTAGGCTTTGTGACTTCTAGCGTTTCGATGATCTTGCCGGCATTGTAATCCCCAAGTTCACTTGAGAATTCTTCCTCCAGCACTTTCTTATTCATAGGCTTTTTATGATTTTGCATATCTCTGCTATGACGGTTTTTCTTCAAAATCACATGCCTCCTTGCTGACCCTGTTTGGAATTGCGGTTTGCACCCCTAAAATTCGGGTCGTCATGATACTGTGTCTTATAAGAATTTGGGTCCATGCTCTCAGTAGGTGTATTGTTATTTTTAATGGCTTCATTCACTTCAGCTTTTCGCTTCATCCGAATCCTCCTCGCCAGTTTTTCAAACATTTTATTTCACTTAAAGATGCAGGAGCGTTAAAAACTGCATCTGTTGATGTTAGGTTCTCCAACTGAAACGGCGCCACACATCTTTTTTTTGGCAATCAAAAAACACCGCAAAACATGCGGTGTTTTTTCTATCCGATAATCACTCGCTCCTTCGGATAATGATAATTCGCTTCAATTTCCTTTCTTCCGATCAGATACAGGAAGGTCAGGATACCGATTCGCCCGATAAACATGACAATCATAATGACACATTTTCCAACGTTGCTTAAATCAGCAGTAATTCCAAGTGACAGACCGGTTGTGCCGAATGCCGAGCACACTTCAAACAAAAGCTCCAGCAGGGAGTGCTTTTCTGTAATCGTAAGAATGAGTGTCGAGCCAAAAACGAGCAGAATCGCCATCATTGTGACAACAAGCGACTTCATGAGATCAGCAGGATGCAGCTCCCGTTTGAATACCTTGACTGACTTATTGCCGCGGGCAAAATGAAACAGCGCAAGAAGGTTCAGAGCGAAAGTCGTTGTCCGTATGCCTCCCCCTACTGAACTTGGCGACGCTCCGATAAACATCAGCGCACTCATAAAAAGCAAAGTGGGGTCAGTCAGCTGGCTTATATCAATCGTAGCAAGCCCTCCGCTCCTTGTTGTGGTTGATTGGAATAGAGAAAGGAATAAAATATCATGCCACGATTTACCTGCAAACAAATGATTTGCTTCAAGCACATAGATCCCTATAGAGCCAAACAAAACAAGTAAGCCAAACATAATGGTTGTAATTTTTGTAAATAAGCTAAACGGATATCTTCGGTTTTTTGAAAACAAAAAGTCTTTCACTTCCACTAGAACAGGAAAACCAATGGCTCCGAAAACAATCAATAACAGTGTTATAAATTGCACAAAATAATCATGCCGAAATGGAACCAGAGAGCTTCCTGTTATATCAAAACCGGCATTTGTGGTTGCACTGACACTCGCAAAAAAACCATGTAAGTAAGCATCTTGAATGGAATCGTAGTAGGTTAAAAAATATGTCCCAAGAATCATGCCGCCAAAGAACTCAATCCATAATATGAGAAAGAGAATCTGTTTCATGAGATTAACGATCCCAGAAAATTGTGATTGGTTTTGATCGATCATCATTAATTTCCGTTCTTTTAAACCTATTCTTTTGCCCATTAGCAGCCAAACAGAAGTGCCTAATGTCATAATGCCAATTCCGCCAAACTGCAGAACAAACGCAAGAATAACAATTCCTATTGTGTTAAATGTATCAGCAGTATTCACAACAGAAAGACCCGTCACGCTCACGGCACTGACTGCTGTAAACAAGGCATCGATAAAAGACCACTCTGCTCCTTGTTTATGGGCAACAGGAAGACTTAATAAAATAACTGCAACCGTCACCGCAAGAAAATAATATACAGCAATCAGCTGGGCCGGCGACAATGCCTGTATCAATTTTCCAAACTTTAATTTCATGTAAAATCCTTCTGCCTCTCTTTTTAAGTACGGTAATTATTCTAAAGATATTGGACCCATTTTTAAAGGCTTTTACGAAACATTTTCTTAACTTGCTTATTTTTTTATTATTTTAGTCAAAGGATAAAATAAAAAACCTCTGAGAGATTCTCTCAGAGGAACAATGTGTTTGTATTATTTAGCTTCTAACCGTCTGATTCGCTCATCTAAATCAGGGTGAGTTGAGAAAAGCGAAGAACGCTTCTTGCCATTAATCTTTAATGTTTGGACAGCTGTCTGATCGTCTTCCATAATGCGGGAAGAGTAGCTCTTAAGCGTCCGAAGCGCATGAATCATCTTATCCTTGCCGGCAAGATCCGCTCCTCCCCTGTCAGCATGAAATTCGCGATGGCGTGAGTACGCAAACACAACCAGGCTGCCGAGAATGGAAAAGATAATCTGAAAGACAATCATTGCAATAAAATGAACGATCGGCGCAAGATCTTCCTTGACAAAACGGCTCGCAATCCATGCTGCGATACGCGATAAAAAGACGACAAAGGTATTGACGATACCTTGCAAAAGCGTCATTGTTACCATATCACCATTAGCGATATGCGCGACTTCGTGGGCAAGCACACCTTCAACTGCGGCATCATCCATTTGCTCCAGCAGCCCTGACGACACTGCCACAAGGGAACGGCGTTTTGACGGCCCAGTCGCAAACGCGTTCACTTCAGGTGAACGGTAAATTCCGACTTCCGGCATTTTCGTTAAACCGGCAGAGCGGCTTAATCGGTGAACACGGTCAACCAATTGCTGTTCCTCATAGCTGAGCGTGTGTTTTTTCGGATTCAGCACTCTGACACCCATCATCGTCTTTGCCATCCATCTGGACATCGCAAGAGACATGAAGGAACCGACAAAACCAACGACTAAACTGAATACAAGGAGCGCAATTGGGTCGATACCGCCATCAGCTGTAAAGTACGTCCCGACTCCGGTAACCGAGCTTAAAACAGACAAAACGATCCCGATTGTTGTAAGCACCAAAATATTCGTTAAAATAAACAGAAAAATTCTTTTCGCCATGACAACCTCCGTTATTTTAAGTTCAAAAGAACCCGTATACTTAAATTATAAATCATCCGTTTGAAAATGCAAGGAATTCGACGTATGATGTTAATGTAATTGCTGACGCTTCAATTTTAAACTCATACATAGACTTATATCCGCGTCAAATTGTTTTAAAGAGGTGAACAATGAACATTTTTAAACTCACTCGAACCGATATGGTGCGGCTGCTCTATTCCCTAAAAGGGAAAGGAGAAATAAGCCCGCTCGACATTCTCATCCAATCAGCGAACATGTCAGCAGAAAAAGCAGCCAATCATCTTGAAATTCCTGAATTTCTTACAAGATACGAACGAAAAAAGCAGAGAAAAGAATACGGTCTCTCTACAAACGAAATCGTAGAGCTTGGCAACCTATGTGAGCTGACTTCGTTAAAGTCAACTGCAATTCAAAACTGGGTAAAGCGTGATATTAAGGATTTGATCGGACACCCTGAGCTGGGCAAAAAATACTCAGTTGAACAGGCAGTCATTCTTTTAATTGTACGTGATTTAAAATCCATTTATGACTTTGAACACATACGGGCTATTTTAAAAGTGGCCTTTAACACAATCTCAGACAGATCCGATGATGTCATCAGCCCGATTGCTTATTATGAAAGCTGTGCATATGTGCTTGATGCCGTTCATCACCAAGACACGCCTTCTATGAAAGAATCGAATCTGCAGGAGATCGTCGAACAGGAGACAGAGCGTCTCCGCCACCGTTTTGAAGAACTGAATGACAGCCAATGGCTTAAAATCAGACAGATTATCGCCATTACAGTCCTCTCCATTTTGACGTTCCATATTCAGGCAACCGCACATAAAATGACAGCAGACATTATATAGTCTGCGTCACCCCCGGCTTAGAGGCCGGGGGTTTCTTATTCTCCACAACAATTGCCAGCATAAATAACCCCCGTACATTTCAAACTAAGTACGCGTTAAGAATTTCTTTATAGAAAAAGGAGATGAAAAAGATGGCGAGCAGAAATAAACTCGTTGTTCCAGGGGTGGAGCAGGCACTAGACCAATTTAAACTCGAAGTGGCTCAAGAATTCGGTGTGAACCTTGGTTCTGATACAGTCGCACGCGCTAACGGCTCTGTAGGCGGGGAAATGACAAAGCGGCTGGTGCAGCAAGCACAATCACAATTAAATGGCACAACTAAATAAATTCAGGTCTTTATTCGCCGGGGTCACTCGGCGAATCTTCAGTTTGAGCTGAATTATTATCACTGCTGTAGCCGTTTGGATTACGGCGGTCAGAAGCGTTATCCCTGCTGGACGAAGAACGATTTCTGCCTTGTTCACCGTTATTCCAGTCCCTGTGATATTGGCTTTGCCCCTTATCAGTGCGGTTGTCTTCATTTCCTTTATCTTGAGGATCTTGTATTGGGGTTTGCTCATGATCCCCATCTTTTTCGGCATTTGTGTTTTCATCTGATTCCTTTACATTCTGATCTTTGTCACTATCATCAGTCTGTTCATCCGTCTTATCTTCTTTCTGGTCTCCGGAATCCGTATCATCCAGCTGTTCATTATCTCCTTGCTTGCCGTCCTGGGCGTCAGTTTGATCGATATTTTCATCCTCATTTCCGGTATTCTTTTGATCCTCTTCCCCGGATGGATTGCTGGAGTCATCTTTTGACTCTTTAGTGTCATTTTTTTCATTTGATTTGATGTAGCTGCCTGTTGAAACGCCTTTCTTTTTCGCTTTTTCCCTCGTCTGCATATCTGACTCGAGAGATTCCATGCGGTATGTCGTTTTATATTTTTCCGTCACATCATTCAACTGTTTTTTCACAGCTTTTTTATATGTATTGTCTTCCGTATTTTCATAAACAGTGGAAATCAATATTTCTTTCGATTTCTTTACATACCCGTGCTCACTGCAGTCGGTTATAATATCGTCAATCACCTGTTTAAAATCAGTCTTCTCCCAATCATCTATATCATTCACGACTTTCTTTCCCTCATCATTTAGAGGCGTCAGTTCAATCACTTCGTAATCGCTGTTTAACGCCATTTCGAAGCTTGGATTGATATCGATTGTCATATACGCATAGGCCTTATTATTAGAAAAAACAGGGAGAACTATAAAAATAAAAAGCATAATAGCAGTCATCGTAACAATCCCCATTTTGAAAGGGCGCAGTTTTAAAAAATCAAAAAAGCTGGCCCTTCTGCCCATGCGTGATTCACTCGGAAGCATGATTTCTTCTCCAATTTCATAGCTGCGGCGATCATTTTTGGCTTTTAAAAATTGTCCGTCAGGGGTCAGCAACGTGACGAATTTTCTATTTTTCTCTACTATAATCCCTCTTCTCATGAGTGCAGCACCCCTTTAAGATAATCTTTTAAATAAATATAATCACCCGTAATGATAATACACATCGCAATAATATATTTTCTGTTTCTCTCAATCGTTTTTCGGCTTACAGAGACAAGCTGTTCTAGCTGTTTCACCGGAAGCTGTTTCTTTGTATACAGGATAGCGGCCAATTCTTCATGTTCAACAAGGGTCATTGCCACCTTTATGGCGTTTTGCCTAGCGTCCGAATGCTTTGGAGAGTTTTCAAGCAGTTCTTTAAACGATAAACCATAATCTTTGAGCTGCTTCTGAAAATAGATGATTTCCTCCCGCCTCTGCTCCTGCTCAATCTGACGGCGGTATTCATCAATGGAAAGCTCGGCTTCAATCAGGCTTTGTGATGACTCCTGATCGTCTCCTTCCTGTAAATCGATATTTATATTTTGTGCGCTTCTGGCTTCTTTTCTGATGTAATCAATGACTTTTCTTTTTATAATTAGCTCAGCAAATGCGAGCAGAGAATTGCCTTTTTCAGGTGAGTATTTTTCAATAGCTTCATTAAACGCGATCAGTCCGATGCTGAACTCATCGTCTTTTTCATCTATATATCGTTTACAAACGGATGAAACCGTCTTTGCGATAAATGGCTTATATTGCTGTATTAATTCATTTTGAAGATCTTTATTGCCTTTTTGTATACTTTCAACAGTTTTTTCAAGCGTTTGCTTCTTTTTTCCTAATTTAAACAAAAGGCTAAGCACTGGTTTCACCTCAGTTCCTCCCTATAACTACTCATTAATGATAGCTAATTTGGTAGGGATTCGCAAAGGAGAAAAAGAAATATTGATTTCCAATGTCTCAATTGTGACAAACCATTCTGACGTACTATACATGATTTCGTGCCTTTCTAGAGAATTAAGGGGGTTTTATCCGTGTTTTTTGTAACAAAGCTGTTATAAAAATGTTATTTTATTTCGTTCATGAAAACGTTTTAAACATGAAAAGACTCTGCTTTTTAAGCAGAGTCTTTCAGATTACGCCCGTTCCCGGCTGCTGTTTTTTTGTTCGTTTTGTGCGCCCTCCGGCTGTTTTGTTCCACCTGACATGAACCAGCCGCAAACCGCGATTGCCGCTAAAACACCCCAGAAGATGAGCTTCCATGTTCCAGAATGGATAAAGTGCTCAGAAACAACCGCTATGTCGTGATGGGCAAGTGTATATAAAGCAAGCTTCACTCCGACCCAGCCGACAATCACAAAGGCTGCTGTTTCTAGGCTTGGACGTTCCTTTAATAGCTTAACAAACATTGAAGCGGCAAACCGCATAATCACCAGGCCGATGATACCTCCGGCCAAAATAACGAGAAATTGTCCTCCGTCAAGTCCGCCGATCTTCGGAAGCGATGTTCCAGGAAGCGTAACCGCCAACGCGACTGCCGCTAAGATAGAATCAACCGCAAACGCGATATCTGCCAATTCAACTTTTAAAACAGTCGGCCAAAAACCGCTTTGCTTTGTCTCTTTATGCGTGTCTTCTTTCTTAAATACATATCTTTTTAATAAATGGCTTGCTGAGATATACAGCAAGTAGATCGCGCCAATCGCTTGAACCTGCCATACGTTGACTAAAAAAGAAATCGCGAATAAAGAGCCAAACCGCAGAACAAAAGCCCCTGCCAACCCGTAAAATAACGCCTTTTTTCGTTTTTCCTCCGGCAAATGTTTTACCATTACCGCCATAACCAGCGCGTTATCGGCGGCTAAAATCCCTTCCAGCCCGATCAAGACGAGAAGAACCCAACCATACTCTAATAATAATGCTGCATCCATAAATGATACCCTCCCAAAAAAGTTGTTTTCTTTCTCTTCATCCGATCTTATGCCGGCCGGACCATGCAAAAAAGACCTTTGCCGACATAAGGCAAAGGTCTTGCTAGACATGAATTCAGGCATGCCAACAAAGCCGATGGATATCGCAATCCATGAAATGACGACTTTGTTTCCGGAAAACATTCCGGACGCTACTCCCCTTTGGGATTTCAAGAAATATGATATTATACGTCAATGATATGCGCAGCGCGATACTTTGTCAACGTTTATTTTTAAAAAATACAGATAATTGTTCGGAATGGGTGCGTTTCTTCCTCTTTTTTATCAGCAAATAGAGCAGGAACAGTGCCAAAATCGCTATCCCGATGGGAAGCATATATTGATCGAGAATAGAGCCGACTTCCTTCCAATTTTCACCGAGTTTCACACCGAGATAAACATATACAAATGTAATCGGCAGCATGGCGATGAACGTATAAAACGAAAACACCCAAACGTTCATTTTTGCAATTCCGCACGGTATGGAGATCAATGTCCGGATGCCTGGCAAGAAACGGCCGCTGAAGGCTACAAATCCCCCATGCTTTTTGAAAAATTCATCAGACTTATCAAGCGCTTCAGGCTTAATAAAGAGATACTTCCCGAAACGTTCAAGAAACGGCCTTCCTCCGTACCGGCCTATCCAATACAGCGTAAGCGGGCCGGCCACTCCTCCAAGAGATCCTGCCAAAACAGCGCCAAAAAGTGTCATATCACCTTTAGATACCCAATAGCCCGCAAGCGGCAGGACGATTTCAGCAGGGATAAACTCAATGCAGAGCGCTAGAAATATTCCAAAATAAGATAAGCTTTTAAATGCTTCTATCCATGACATAACCAGCTCTTCGATAGCCATCACTTCCCCTTTTCCCATATTTATGTATAATGCATTTTTGTTTTTTCGGCAAACGTCAACATGATTTTAACACATTTTTCACGGTCAGCTGAACTAAAAATAGATCTTACCTTATTTCTATGGTCTTAAAGGCTGGAACTCTGCGGTTAAGCAGCCGATAATAAAGAAGGTCAACAAGACTGGAACTCACGACACGGGGGGAATCTCCATTTGGAAATACACGTTACATATAATACAACGCTCATATGTTTATCTATTCTTATTGCCTGTGCCGCATCGTACATTTCCCTTGAACTGTCAAGGAAAGTCACTATCAACACAGGTTTAAAAAGCATAGTTTGGCTGATCGCCGGCTCACTTATTATGGGATTCGGTATTTGGTCAATGCATTTTGTAGGGATGATGGCCGTCCATATGGAGATGCCGATGCAATATGAATTCATGCCTTTAATTGCATCCATTGGCGCAGCTGTTTCCGGATCATTTGTGTCATTATATTTTGTCAGCCGGAACATTCTTACATATTACAGACTGCTTACTGGATCAGTTGTGCTTGGCGCATCTATAGCATCAATGCACTATATCGGAATGTCTGCCATTTCCCGGGTAATGATTATGTACGAACCGATTCTTTTTACAGTTTCCATTATCATTGCGATTGCGGCATCTTTCGTCTCGTTAAAAATATTCTTTGACTTGGCCTTAAAAAAACATTCTGATCATCTTATGTTTTATAAAGTCATCAGTTCGTTTGTCATGGGTATCGGGATTTCAGGCATGCACTATACAGGGATGCTTGCGGCATCTTTCCACGAGGACATGGGACCGCCCGGAAGCCATATGGAGGTGCAAACGTTTCATTGGTCGATTTTTGTTACGTTAATCGTTTTCTGTATACAAACGCTATTATTATTCAGTTCCCATGCGGACCGAAAGTTTATTAAACAGAGCGAACGCATAAAGGATAACGAACAGAGGTTTCAGTCTTTAGTTGTCCACAATATTGATGCGATTTTTATTTTGTCATTAGATGGAGACATTATATCATCCAATCATGCTGGTGAAGACATGATCAGAAAATTTGGCTTTAGCATGCACGATTGGAGACATTATACATCAAAGAAGATTAATCGCCTTTTTGAGCAAGTCAAAAAAGAAAAACAAGCCATTAACAGTGATAGCGATCTTATCACTGAAAAAGGCCAGTTTCACTTAAATATTACGCTCATACCCGTTGAGGTGAATCAAGAGCTGGACAGCATTTATGTCATTTGCAAGGACATGACAAAGCAGCACAGGGCAGAAAAAGAAATCCATAGAATGGCTCATTATGATTCACTTACAGATTTACCCAACAGACGACATGCCATTTCACACTTAACAGCGGTGATGAATCGCGAGCATACGTTGAACAATAGCACAGTTGTATTCTTTCTGGACTTAAACCGGTTTAAAGTGATTAACGATGCATTAGGACATAATGTCGGCGATCAGCTGCTTCAGCTGGCAGGCAGACGTCTGTCATCTGTTGTCCCTGATAATGGATTTATCGCCCGTCTTGGTGGTGATGAATTTATTATTATTTTGACGGATGCCAATACCAGAACAGGAGAAGCAGATGTTTTAGCAAGAAAAATTATCCAAAAATTCAAAAAACCATTTAAAATCCAGGATCACACGCTTGTTATATCTGTCAGTATCGGGATTGCGATATCACCGAAAGACGGGACGGATGGTCTTGAATTGATGAAAAAGGCTGATATGGCGATGTATGCCGCTAAAGAACGAAACAAAAGCAAATACAGATACTATTCTTTTTCGATCGGCAACAAAGAAACCGTTAAGCTTAACCAAGAAATGGTACTAAGAGAAGCAATCGATAACAATAGATTTGTCTTGCATTATCAGCCGCAATTCAGTGCAAAAAATCAAAAAATGACAGGTGCAGAAGCGCTGATACGCCTTGTCACACCCGATGGGCAGCTGTGTCCGCCCGGAGAATTCATCGGTGTTGCTGAAGAAACGGGTCTCATTATTGATATCGGAAAGTGGATTGTAGATGAAGCATGCAAGCAGGCAAGGGTTTGGTATGACAAAGGCTATGACCTTTCTGTCGCCATTAATATTTCCGCAAGACAATTTCAATCTGAAGATCTGATTCCCCTGATCAAGGACGCGCTTGATAAATACCAGCTCCCTCCGCAGCTTCTTGAAGTGGAAGTGACAGAAAGCATGACAATGGACAATCTCGATCACTCCAAGAAGGTTTTGTCATCTTTAACGGAATTAGGCATCAGAATCAGTATTGACGATTTTGGAACAGGACACAGCTCCCTTAGCTATTTGAAGGACTTTCCGATTCACAGGCTGAAAATCGACAAATCATTTATCGACGATATTCAGACCCATCCGAAATCAGAGCAAATTACCGGAGCCATTATTGCCATGGGACATCAGCTGTCTTTGCAGGTGATTGCTGAAGGCGTGGAAAATTCTGCTCAAAAACAGCTTCTTTACGAAAAAGGCTGTGACCATTTACAAGGCTTCTTTTTCAGCAGGCCGATACCGCCGGAACAACTCGAACAATTAATTCTCGAACAGCCGTCGCAATAACAGCGATGGCTGTTTTTCACCCATAAGTTACTACACATGAATCATACTCCTCCTCTTCACACTAAAGAAAAAAAGGGGTTTATCGATATGCATACAATGTGGAAGGGATCTATCAGTTTTGGATTAGTAAACATCCCCATCAAGCTTTATGCGGCCACAGAAGATAAAGACATTAAGCTGCGCAGCCTTCATAAAGAGGATCACGCGCCAATCAAATACGAAAAGATTTGCACGAATTGCGAAAAAACACTCGGTCCTGATGAAATTGTGAAGGGATATGAATATGTAAAAGGAAAATATGTGGTGCTGACAGAAGAAGATTTAAAAAGCTTAAAGCAGGAGCATGAGGAGAAAGCGGTTGAGATTGTTGATTTTGTTCAGCTTCAGGAAATTGACCCGATTTATTTTAACCGCTCCTACTTTGTCGGACCCGGGGATAACGGCACAAAAGCTTATACCCTGCTGCGTGAGGCGCTGCGCTCAACCGGAAAGATCGGCATCGCCAATATGACAATCAGGTCGAAGCAGCAGCTAGCCATTCTCCGCGTTTATGAAAACTGTATCGTGATGGAGTCTATCCATTATCCGGATGAGGTCAGAAGCGCTGCCCATGTCCCAGGTGTACCGGATCAATCGAATGTAAACGAGAAGGAACTGCAAACCGCTATCACATTAATAGACGAGCTGACGGCTGAGTTTGAGCCTGAGAAATATGAGGACACGTACCGGCACGCCCTGCTGCAAAGAGTCAACGACAAGCTTGAAAATAAAGAAACAGCCGTCACTCCTGATAAAGCGCCTCCTCGTGAAGATGTCATTGACCTGGTCAGCGCCCTGCAAGCCAGCATCGACCGCACCAGAAAGCCGAACCGGGAAACCCCGGCAGCCGCACCAGCACAAAATGCTGAACCGAAAGGAGCCGGAGATAAAAAACGAAAAACGACTAGAAAAAAAGCCTCCGGCACGTCATAGCCCATGGCGTTCACCATGCAGCCCGTTCTTACTTCGTCACCGCCAATAGGAGCAGAATGGCGCTACGAAGTAAAATATGACGGGTACCGCTGTATTCTCCGCATCCATTCAGCAGGTGTGACCTTAACCAGCAGAAATGGCTTGGAGCTTAACAGTAGCTTTCCTGAAATCACGCAATTCGCCAAAACCGCCTTTTTGCATATGGAAAAAGATCTTCCGCTGACACTTGATGGCGAAATCGTCTGTTTGGTGAACACTTGCCGTTCAGATTTTGAACACATTCAGGTGCGGGGACGTTTGAAAAGACCAGATAAGATTCAGGAATCGGCAAACGCGCGTCCGTGTTGCTTTCTCGCCTTTGATCTGTTAGAGCGCCGCGGAGAAGATATTTCGCCTCTTTCGTATCTGGACCGGAAAAAATCGCTGTACGATCTCATGTCTGCGGCAAAGCTTCCTGCTTCTCCAGACCCTTATGCTAAGGAAACTATCCAGTATATCCCATGCTATGATCATTTTGATCCGCTTTGGAGAATGGTTACGAAATATGACGGAGAAGGAATCGTAGCGAAGAAAACAAACAGCAAATGGCTTGAAAGAAAGCGGTCGTCCGATTGGCTCAAATATAAAAACTTTAAACAAGCTTATGTTTGTATAACAGGGTTCAACCCACACAATGGATTTCTGACGGTGTCTGTGTTAAAAAACGGCGTAATGACACCGATTGCCTCTGTCTCACACGGAATGCGTGATGAGGAAAAAAACGCCATACGTGAGATTATGGAACAGCACGGACATAAAACATCTTCAGGCGAATTTACGCTTGAACCATCGATTTGTGCAACCGTTCAATACTTAACGATTCTCCAAGGCACATTGAGAGAGGTATCGTTTGTCGGTTTTGAATTCCATATGGACTGGACCGAATGCACTTATGCGCAAGTCATACGCCACTCCAAACCGGTCCATCCAAAGCTTCAGTTCACAAGCCTGGATAAAATCATATTTGAAAAGAATAAAAAAACAAAAGAAGATTTTATTCAGTATATGATTGAAGTCAGTGACTACCTGTTCCCATTTCTGAAAAACCGTGCTGTCACCGTCATCCGCTATCCGCATGGTTCAAGGAGCGAATCGTTTTTCCAAAAAAACAAGCCGGACTATGCGCCGGATTTTGTTCAATCTTTCTATGACGGAAGCCATGAACATATTGTCTGCGAGGATATGTCCACTTTATTATGGCTTGCCAACCAGCTTGCTTTGGAGTTTCATGTCCCTTTTCAAACCATTCAAAGCAGGCGTCCGGCTGAGATTGTGATTGATTTGGACCCGCCTTCACGAGATGACTTTCTCATGGCTGTACAGGCTGCAAATGAGCTGAAGCGGCTGTTTGACTCCTTCGGCATCACATCGTTTCCAAAGCTGTCCGGCAACAAGGGCATCCAGCTTTATATCCCCTTGTCCCCTGAGGCATTTACGTATGAAGAAACACGCCAGTTTACACAGCTGATCGCTGAGTACTGCACCAATGCATTTCCCGAGCTATTTACCACTGAACGCTTGATCAAAAACAGGCACGGCAAATTGTATCTTGATTATTTGCAGCATGCAGAAGGAAAAACGATTATATGTCCTTATTCGACAAGAGGGAATGGCCTTGGCACTGTCGCGGCACCGCTCTATTGGCACGAGGTACAAACCTCCTTGACACCCGCTATGTTTACAATTGACACCGTCGTTGATCGGATTAAGAAGCAGGGCTGCCCATTTTTTGATTTTTACCGTAACCCGCAAGACGAACCTCTTAACGCCATTTTACATCAGTTGAAGAAAAAGAGCTGACTTTCACCAGATGTGATGGAGGTGGCGTTTAGGCAGGACGCCTGAGTCATTAGCCACCTATCATTCAAGTACGTTGTATCAAAAGTAAAGTTTGTCGGGCACGCTGAAAGAGCTGACTAATGAAGTCAGCTCTTTCCATTCAACTGTACTTTTTTTCTAACCGCTCTTTTTCCTGGCGCTGGAGCGGGCTTAGCGGCTCATTATATAAATCGATATCAATCGCATATTTCGGCCGTCTTTTCACCTCAGAAAAAATCGTTCCAATATACTCTCCGATGATCCCGATTCCCATTAGTTGCAGCCCGCCCAAAAACCAAATGGAAATGATGAGCGACGCCCATCCTGCATTTGTATGGCCTAGCAGCTTTTGTATAAATGCGCCAACTCCTGCCACAGCGCTGAAGAAAAATAAAACAAAACCTAAAATCGTAAAGAATCGGATCGGCGCGACACTGAATGATGTAATCCCGTTAAAAGCGAATGATAGCATTTTTTTCAGCGGATATTTCGTTTTGCCGGCAAAGCGTTCCTTACGGTCATACAAGACTTCGGCTGATCTAAAGCCGATCATGGGAACAATGCCTCTTAAAAACAGATTCGCTTCCGGATAACGAGCGAGCTCTTCAAGCGATCTTTTATTCATTAAACGAAAATCAGCATGATTATAAATTAATTTAATCCCAAGCTTATTCATGAGGCGATAAAACCCTAAAGCGGTCGTACGTTTAAAAAAGGTATCAGTTTTTCTGCTGCGGCGGACACCGTAAACGATTTCGCAGCCCTCATGATATTTCAGCATAAAATCACGGATCACAGAGATGTCGTCCTGAAGATCAGCATCAATCGAAATGACGCAGTCTGACCTGTTCTTCGCTTTATGCAGCCCGGCTAAAAGCGCTTTTTGGTGTCCGACATTGCAGGCTAATTTTAAGCCCGTAACCTTCTTGTTTCTTATGCTCTCCATAGCAATCAAGGCCCAGGTGCGGTCTTTGCTGCCATCATCGACAAACAGAATTTTACTGTCTTCACCGATTAACTTCTCTTCAATTAAGCTGTCTACAACCTCTGTCAGCTGACGGCTTGTCTCTTGAAACACTTCCTCTTCATTGAAACACGGAACGACGATGGTTAATACTGGCTGTGACTGTTTCAATCGATATCCTCCTTATCTTGTTTCATATAAATAAATGCGCCAGGCAGAATCTTTATGGTCAAACGTCTTAACGAGCGCAAGATGGTTTTGCTCAGCATTCTTGATCGGAACTGAAGAAAAAATATAACGCCCGCCCATTTTTTTAAATACATCTGTATTTAATTGAAGATTGTTAATCGTTTTCTTCGAGTTCTTTTTGAAATCATATCGTTTCCCGAGTTCATCAACGAAAAGATAGCAGCGGCTGCCCCATTCATCGAAATATTGTTTCAGCCGAGCGTTTTTTTCCAGCTCTTTTTCAATGATTTTCCTAAATTCATATTTATATGAGAGCGGGTACAGATTGTTATACGTATCTAACGTGTAAAACCCGTTATATTGGGCAATAGACGGATGCAGTCCGATGCTTGCCACCCTGTATGAATCTTGAGGACGCCCGATATATTCCTTAATCTCTTTGAATTGCTCGGATGCATAAAACTCCCGGAATGTCGGCGCATTGTAGTGAACGCCATACGTATATTCTTCATTAAAAGGCGCCAACACCATCAGCTGAGCAGCAACCGCAGCATATACAAGCCATTTCCATCCTCTTCTCATCCGCCAAATGAGATACAAAGCTAGCGCAAAGCTTACGTATATGACAAGCGGCCGCAGAAAATGAAAACGGGCAAAATTAAATTCGGCTAAAAAGGCAAATTTCTGCTTTGGCACCGCCCATATTTTGTTGAACCAAAATGCATACCATAATGACAGTCCGTAATTAAGCACACATAAAAACAGATAAACATTTTCTAACTTTGTCCGGTTTCGCTTGAACAGTACAGCTGCAAATACGAGCAGCAGGATCGGAAGGATGACAACGGTATGAACGGTCATCACATGATTATGCCCATAGACAAAGTTTTTGACGGAGAGACGGAGAGAATGCCAAACGTCATGCCTTGATGAAATAAATTCAATCCGATGCATCGGTGCGTGCGAGAACAGCATCGAATAGACAAGCCGATATTCAACGAAAAGATAAATACTCGTCATAAATGCAATACTGCCTAAAAAAATCAGGTTCCATCTTCTATTTGTGATGGCATCATACAACCAAAAGCACGCCATTCCTGCCAAGAAAAAGAAGAAGCCTAAGACAAAGCTTGAATATAAAGGAAGCAAACCGAGCGTCAGCCACTCTCTCCAAGAGATATCCCCTTTTCGGATATTTAAAAAAGCCCACAGTGCCAAAGGATATCCTAGCGTACTTAGCATTCCCGAAGGCCAAAAAGGTGTTAAGGCAAAGGCCAGTGATACGCCTATCCGGATGAAAGCCGCTTTTGGCTCCGGAATTACATGTTTCTTCAGCAGCATATACATTCCAAAAAAAGCGACAACCCTTGTAATCGTCTGGCTTATTGCATAGGCGGTCATGGAAGAAAAGAAAGCGTGCAGCCAAACAATTCCGCTCAACTCAGTGCCAAAGGCATCCCGCGGCAGCCCGTTAATGATTTGCGGAATGGCCGCGTCAACCTTGCCGATGATTTCTCCGCTATCTGCCAGTACCTTGTACCAAGCGATATTGGAATCTAAATTGTCGTGGACGCGAATATGGGCATCTTCCTTTAAAATAAAAAGCGGGGATACATACAGCAAAAGGAGAAATAATGCGATCCAGAGATAATATGTTTCTTTTTTGTGTTGTCTCATTAATCGTAACATCGCTTACACATCCATCTGTTATTCTGACACCATATCCGGCATGTTCTACCTCATGTGTCAAAATTTATTATCCCTTTTCCTTTCCAAAACATTCATCAGATGACAATCCGTTTTTCAACCTGTCTCTTACCCATTAATTCCCGCTATCCATAAGGCTCGATTACTTACTATACTGATAGGTGGGGAGGGGATATATTTTGTTTACAATCTTACTTTCATTGGCCATACTCGTATCTGTGCCATTTATATATAAAGCGAACCGCAATACAAAAGATGTAAAGGTCAACACCATTTCAATCGATCAAAAAGACGGCCTTTCAGCCAGAAAAAAATTAAATATCCTTCATTTATCAGATCTTCACTTAGAAAACATTTCTGTTTCACCTGAAGAGCTATATCATTTAACAAAAGACCAGCCTGTGGACATCATCGCGCTTACCGGGGATTTTCTAGATCGGAAACGTAATATCCCGAAGCTAGCAGGTTACTTGAACGCATTGCAAAAGCTGAAGCCTGCATATGGAATGTACGCGGTTTTCGGTAACCACGATTATGTATTGAAAGAAAAGGACTTTCAGAGTTTGAAGCATGTTTTAGAGGAAAACGGCTGTATCACACTGCAAAATGAACATGTTCAAATCGAGACGGCCGCAGGGCCTGTCAATATTATCGGCATTGATGATTACAGCACGAATCGCAGTAATATTACCGGCTCTTATCAAAATCTAGAAAACGGCTACCATCTTGTATTAACACACGACCCAAACATTATTCTGGATATGAAAGATGTTCATTATGATTACCTGCTTTCAGGCCATTTTCACGGCGGGCAAATTCACTGGCCAAAACCGTACCATTTGGCGAAAATGGGCAAGCTTGTGCGCATGAACATGGTTAAAGGCCTTCATTATCACCATGATAAACCGTTTTATATCAGCGAAGGCTTGGGACAAACCGGTGTAAATATCCGTGTCGGTAGCCGCCCTGAAGTGACATTTCATCAGATATAATCAAAAAAGACTGTGCTGACCAAGGCATCAGTCTTTTTTTTGATAGGTTTTCTGCAGCTTTTCTTTCGAAATAAACAAATAGGATGTATTCGGTAAACGCCGCAAGCTCACCTGCTTTGAAGTGAGATAAAAAATCGGTATATGTGTGATCTTTTTAAAGCACCTGTAAAAAGGGTTGACCGGGGTGACCACATCAAAACCGAGCCTTTCGACACCTTTGTCAAGCATTGTAATGCCCACAATCCCTTTAATTTTTTCACTTTTTTTGTGATTATTGATGTAATCCAATAGAATCGGCATCGATTGATATACTTTTTGATAGATAATGATTCCCTTTCTGACTGCGCTCTCAATGCTTTGCAGCTCCCTGACCAGCTTAATGTTGTGCAGGTGTATTTTAACGAGCACATCATTTTTTCTGATATGCGTTCCATCGCTCAGTACAACATGATGTCCTTTGTACTTTGTCAGCCTGACTCGAAAGACGCTTTTTCGATCTTTGTCAATCAAGGTCAGTCTTGAAAAAAAGAAATAAATCGGGTCAACCACTCTCCAAATAGAAAGGAAACAGGTTTTCATCTCTTCACCTTCCTTATGATCAAAAACACCCTTATATTTTGTGAACGTTCTCCCCAAAATATAGTTGCCATATTTTTTTAGGAGGACACCATGACAAACATTCTCATTTTTCCTTTTTTAAGTATATCTACCGGGCATCACCATGTTGCAGATGCCTTGGAGGCTGAACTGGAGTCTCAAGGACTGGCAGCTGAGAAAATTGATATCTTTTCACATACGTATAGACGGTTAGAAAAACTGTCCTCTGAGGCGTATTTAAAATGGATTCAATATTTCCCGAAAACGTACAGCGGCATTTACAGGCTCCTCGCCTGCGGAAAATATCAGAATGACAAACGCTATGCCATGTACGAATGGCTGTTCACACAACAAATGAGACACATCCTAAAAGAAAAACAGCCTGATATTGCCTTCTGCACACACGCGCTGCCTTCTTATCTGCTGAACCGGCTAAAGCCGGAATATCCGAATATGAAGGTTGTGAATGTTTATACTGATTTTTTTATGAATCAATTATGGGGGCGGGAGAATATTGATTACCATTTTGTGCCGATCATGGATGTCAAGAAGCAGCTCATGTCTGAAGGAATCGATCAGAAAAACATATACTTGACCGGCATTCCCGTTCACCGGATGTTTGAAATGGAATCAGCAGACACCTGTCAGCATCATCCGCCATATACCATCATTATCACAGGCGGCAGCATGGGGGTCGGGGGTATTTTAAAATGGGTTCAGGATCTGTCGCCAGGCGGAAACATCTTATACAAAATATTATGCGGCAGAAACGAAAAGCTCTACTGCTATGTCAAAAGTTTACGCCACCCTTTTATTGAGGCGATTCCCTACCTTCACAGCAAAGCAGAGATGAATCGTTTATACGATCAAGCAGCAGGCATCATGACAAAACCCGGAGGCGTGACCATTAGCGAATGCTTACAGAAACGGCTTCCGGTATTTATTTATCATGCGCTGCCGGGACAGGAGGAAATGAATTTGAACCTTCTAAAGGAACGGAAGCTTGTCACAGATATGAGAAACTGGGACATACAGAAAGCAGAGGAGCGTATTGCGGCATTTTTTCAATCGAATGAACAGATGAAAGAATATGAAAAACATGTCAATGGATATCTTGGCGAAATATCTGACCGGAAGATTGTAGATGTTTTAAAAAGAATGATATGACATAAAAAAACACTCCCTGAAACAGAGAGTGTAGAATAGTTAACGAAACAGCAAATGCTGGCTGTGAATGCCTGCTTTCTTCAGCAGGTCGATCAGCTGGTCCTGTTCATCAGGCGAAAGGCCTGAAAACGCTCTCGCAATACGCAGAGCATGAATTGGATAAATTTTATCCAAATACTCATTTCCCTTGTCAGTTAAATGCGCGTAAACGGAGCGTTTATCTTTCGGATCCTGCTCCCTTACTAAAAATCCGTTTCTTTCTAATTTGTCAATGACATATGTGACGTTTCCGCTCACAAGCAGAAGTCTCGACCCAATTTGCTGTAATTTTTGCGGGCCTCTTGTGTACAGGAGCTCTAGTACAGCAAACTCAGTGGGATTAAAGCCGTGCTCTTTGCTGTCACGGATACTATGTTCAGACACACTTTTGAAAGCCCTTGCAAAAACTCTGTACAAATTCATCGCACGCTCAACTTCTTCTTCGTTAAACGATAATCTCATCATATCTACCTCGTATATAGGATTTTTATAAAAAAATAATGAAAACCCTTACATATAATAAGAGTTCAGTCCCTTACTATACGTATTCGCTATAATTCGAGAAATTCCTTCTGAAAGCAAAAAAATCCTTATACATTATCTTGTATAAGGATATTTTTTGTGATTTTGAATGCTTCGAAAGAAATAAGCATATTCCTTCCGAAGCTCAGAAATCGTCATTTTGTTCATGACTTCTTTATTATAAACTCCAATTTGACAGAGTTTTTCAGAATAATGGCGTCGTTCTTTTTCTAAAGCGGATTTCAATAAATTACTCATAGCGTCCTCCTTCATTTTGAGGTATCCTATACACAAGATACTCTTTTTAAATGAACGTGGTATGAATCTAATGTAAAGAATTTATGTCTACGAAGATTTTCGGTAAAGTCCGTTTTGAACCGATCTTAATAATTGAAAAGCATGTTCTCCGGCAAGCTGCATAAACGTCTCCAGCATTTCATCACGCTTGATATCCAACTCTATAATTTCTTTTGCCAGCGAGACCGCTTTTTCTTCCTCCATGATTATCCTTCCTCCTCAGTTATTCGTTACATAAAGGATAAAACGCGATTGTGTGTTACGCATTATTCTTGTTAATTTTTCTTCCGTGTTTTTTCAAAAATCTTCTATTTGATGTTAGAAAATATGACAAGCGTCAGGTTTTTTCGCTTTGTTTTTTATATACTATTATCAAAAGACATCCAGGGGTGGAAAAATGGCCACAGAAGATCATTCTTATAAAGACAAAAAAGTGATTTCAATCGGGATTGTGAGTGAATTGACAGGATTGTCCGTAAGACAGATCAGGTATTATGAGGAACGAAAGCTCATTTATCCGCAGCGTTCTTCAAGGGGAACGAGAAAATATTCTTTTGCCGATGTGGAGCGGCTGATGGATATTGCCAATAAGCGTGAAGACGGCGTACAGACGGCAGAGATTTTAAAGGATATGCGCAAAAAAGAGCAAATGTTAAAAAACGATCCGCAAGTGCGGAAAAAAATGCTGGAGGGGCAGCTTAATGCTCACTTTCGGTACAAAAACCGTTAAATGATAAAAGTCCGACTCGCTATTGAGACGGACTTTTATCATTTATAATGAGTGTATGAATGCAGTGGCAATGCCAAAGTAAATTAATAAAGACAAAATATCGTTTAACGTTGTAATCAGCGGCCCTGAAGCGATCGCCGGGTCTACTTTCAGCTTATGCAAAATAATAGGGATAACCGTTCCTGACATCGTGCCGATAATTAAAGTGAAGAACAGTGAAGAGGCGACAACAAATCCCAGCAGTGCGTTTCCTTGCCATAAGATAGAGACAATCGCAATCAGCACAGAACAAACCGCTCCGATATAAATACTTGTTCTGAACTCCCGGAAGATCAGGCGTACAATCGTTTTTTTGTTCATTTCTTCTTTAGACAAACCTCTGATGACAACTGCGAGGGATTGTGTTCCCGTATTTCCTGTCATCCCTGACACCATCGGCATGAAAAACGCCAGCGCGACAACCTGCTGCAGCGCATCTTCAAAGTAACTGATAATGCTTCCTGAAATCAGTCCGATAAACAAGAGTAAAATCAGCCATGGCAGGCGCCGGTATGCCGCCACGTAAGCCTTTGTGTCAAAGGTGATGTCTTTACCTGAAGCGGCAAATTTTTCGTAATCCTCATCAGCTTCCCGAATGACGACGTCGATAATATCATCGACCGTTACAATACCGACAAGCACGTTGTTTTCTTCCACAACCGGGATGGCCAAGAAATCGTAACGTTCAATCAGGCGGGCAACCTCCTCCTGATCCTGAAGAGCGTCTGCTGATATGACGCGGGTAAACATTAAATCCTGCACCTTTTCTTCAGGCTCGCCCAGAATCAAATCGCGGTACGAAAGTACGCCAACCAGCTGTTTGCTTTCATTGATGACGTATAAGTAGTTGATCGATTCAGCTATTTCAGCAAAGCTTTTCAGTTTGACGACCGCGTCTTTTACCGTATAATGCTGAGGAATCCATACATAGCGGTTTGTCATCATGCGTCCCGCTGAGTCAGCCGGATAATTCATCAAAAGTTGTACAGCTTTTGACTCTGACGCTTCCATGCTGGACAAAAGCTGTTCCTTCAGTTCCTCGTCCATTTCTTCTAGCAATTGAGCGAGGTCATCGTTGTCCATTTTGTTCATCGCCAGTGTTGCTTTTGTTTTTCCAACTTTATTTAAGACGGCAAGCTGATATTCGCGTTCCAGCTCCCCAATCATATCAGTGATATCATCTACAGTTAAATAAGATAAATAGCGGGCGCGGTGTTTTTCCGGCATTTCCTTAAAAATAAATGCCATATCATAGGGCTGAAGCTCATCAATCACGCTTCTGAAATCCTTAATTTTCCCGTCTCGCAATAAAATAATGATGCGTAAAATGAGTTCGTCATAGGTCATGTTTTGAACCATCGGGACTCGTACCTCCTCTACGGAGACGTGCCGGCCTCGCCTGAAGGTGCGGCAGATCGTCTCCTCATCGTGTAATCAATTGCCTTGCTGTCATAGTATATGGGTACTTCTTCAGATTGACTCGAATGGGGAGAATCCATACTCCGCACCTCCTTTGATAAGTTTCGTTTTAAAGGCATAAAAAAAGCCTTCGGGATTGAAGGAGAAAGAAGCACGGCAAAAAAAGCGTGCGGGCGCCTTCAATCGTAGAGCTTTAGCACTGTATGGCATAGGATCTAATCATCCAGCTGCGTTAAAAATCACCTTATGTCGATGATTTCTGTTGACCCATTGGCGTCTTTGGACATTTTTGGGCAGCAGCGTATCTCCATACAGGAGCCTCACCTAACGAAGTTCCTAATTGAATTGACACACTGAGATTACAGAAAAAAACAAGCTGTGTCAACTCAAAAAATTAATTAATGCGCTTTCATCACAATTACGGAACAAAACAAGGGCCTAAGCCCTTATTCTGTTGTTTGCGTCTCATCATCTTCAGAGAGCAAATGATATGTTTCATGAAGAAATAAAGCGTACTCTCCTTCCTTCGTCGGATGAGGGACATATTCAGCCTGATTGATGTATTGCTCCTCTTTCTTTTCCATGCGTTTTTCGCCTCCTTTTCTACTTAGATTGTCCAAAAGAAGGTTTCTTATCATGAAAAAACCCCGCAGCAGCGGGGTTTTGATTAGTCGTCTATCTCTTGCTTGATGATACGTCCATCCTTTGCGGATATGTCAAATTCTTCCTCAGTTCCTTGCTTCGTTTGGATCTCAATTTCGTAGGTGTAAGCGCCGTCGTCTTCGTCAAGCTTGCTTTCTGTTACGGTACCATTTGTTTGCTTTAAGGCAATTTTTTCAGCTTCTTCTTTTGTGATGACGACTTGTTCTGCTTTCTCCTTTAACGGGTCATTGAGCGCTTGTTTTGTATTGATATCTACATAAACGTCGTAATCTTCACCGTCTTTTTCGATCTCCACTTCATAGACTTCTTTGCCGTTGTAAATGTCTCTGTCGATGTCGTCCACTGTTCCGTCAACAACCGTTTTGGCTATTGATTTCGCTTCCTGTTCAGTGAGTGCATCAGTCTTTGAAGAAGCAGGCTGTGTGTTTTCATTGTTTTCTTTTGCAAACGCGTTGTAGCTGAATCCGCCAGCCGCTAAACACCCTGCTAAAAGACCAACCATCCATCTTTTCTTAAGCATATGTGATTCCTCCTTTGTTTTGTATGAGTACAGTTTACACACTCAACATGAAAGGAAAACGAGAGAAAGATGAGAATTTGATGAGAAATCATCAGTCTTCATACACAATGTTTGCAACCTTTCCCGTGTAGGCATTTATTTTCACAGTCGCTTCTTTATCATCCGGAAGATCAACATCCACTTCAAAGATGAGAGTGCCCTCACTTTTTTCGAGATCTGCGTCATCCGCTGTCCCGCCCGTTTCTCGCTCAGCAATTGTTTTGGCTTCTTTTTTCGTAATCGGTGTTTTTGGTTGATCTTCACCGATGATTCGATCGGCAGACACGACTGCTTTTGCCTGCATGTCTACCTTCACTTCGTATGTTTCTCCATCTTCTTTTTGAATGGTATATGTGGCAACACGATTCTGTTGTGTTTGTTTTTTGACGGTTCCCGGCACCCGTTCAAGCGCGAGATGCTCGGCTTCGTTTTCTGTCATGGCAGATGGATTCAACGCTTTTACTCTGTTCATCGAAAGAATGTCAGCCGATTTTGCGTCAGTTTTTATAAAATAAGTTCCCTTTGGATTTTCAAGGGTCATATCATATGTTTTTTTATCCTTTGATTGTGTTACTTTCGTGACCTCACCTTCATAAGAGGCTTCGACTTTTTTTACGACAGCCTCCTTTGACAGTACATCCTCATGGGTTTGCCGAATGATGAGAAACGCACAGATGATGACGGCTAAAACCGCTGCTGCAGCAGCAGATGCTACTTTGATTGTTTTGTTCATCGGCCTCCCCCATTCTGTTCTCTGAATTGTATGGTGACAGCTGTTCCTTGTCCCGGCTTGCTTTTGACAGACAGCTCAATGCCGTGTTCATCGGCGATTTGCTTGGCAATGGAAAGGCCTAAACCCGTCCCGCCTGTTTTTCTGTTTCGTGCCTCATCCGCCCGGTAGAACCGTTCGAACAGGTGCGGGATATGCTCCTCAGGTATTCCGATGCCTTCATCTCTCACAGACAGAAACGGCCGTCCATTCCTCGTTCCGGCTGACATCACAATGGCTTTTTCACTATACTTTATGGCATTATCAAGCAAAATGGTCAGCAGCTGCTTGATCCGTTCTTCATCAGCTGTTACAAGCAGGCTCTCCTTATCTGTTTCAAGCAAAATGTCACGCTGATAGGCGGGCTGGAGCGTTTGCATGACGGCGCGCGATACTTTAACCAGATCGATTGTTTTCAGGTCAAGCTCAAATCCTTTATGGCTTTTGGCCAGCGCCAGAAGCTGATTGGTCAATTTTTTCATATGCACCGCTTCTGAGTGAATGGCTTCTATCGATTCCTCAAGCACTTCCGGCTTTTTTGCCCCCCACCGCTTCATCAGGCTGCTGTAGCTTTCTATAATCGTGAGCGGAGTTTTCAATTCATGTGAAGCATCTTGAACGAACTGCTGCTGTTTATCGTAATGCTCTTTCAGCATCATCGCCATCTCATTAAATGTCAGCCCCATCTGATATAACTCGTCGTGCGACTGTCCTTCCAAGGAAATCGTTTTGAATGCTTTCTCCCGCTGTATGTCTTTCATCGTCATCATTAATCGTCTGATCGGATTGATGATATGGCGGGCCAGCAAGCTGCCGGCAAAAAAAGAAGCGATACAAACAGCAGCACTTGCAGCGATTAAAATGATTTTCAGCAGAAACAGACTCTCTTCTGTGTTCTCCAGCCTTTCAACCAGCTGAAGAGATACCACTTGCCCATCGGTCCAAATAACCGGAACAGCAGCTTCAGCAAACAGTTTGCCGTCATGTTTCCTTACATCTGCCGTTTCCCCGCTGTGAAAAGAGAGTGGAAAATCTTTATACCCTTTTTCTTTTGTCATGGTCATGACGGCTTTTTGGTCACCATTCACTACACGAACCATGCCGTTTGCTGGAAGATAGGCCTGCAGCATGTCCTGCAAAGCCACTCCTTCTGTTTCAGCAGCATGCAGCGCTTCGGCAATGTTATCCGTCTCATCTGCAAGCCGGGCTGCATCCTTTGAGGTCAGCGCGGACGAAAAAATGAGATAGACTGCGGTATGGACCAAAATTAATAAAATCAACAGCGATATTGATGTGTACAGATGAATCTTGGTCTTCAGCTTCATCGTTTACCCCTTAATGGCATAGCCGACCCCGCGAACGGTATGTATCAGCTGTTTTTCGTAAGGATAGTCCAGTTTTTTTCTAATGTATCTGATGTAGACGTCCACGACATTTGTATCACCGATATAATCAAATCCCCATACCGAGTTTAGAATCTGCTCCCGTGTCAGCACTTGCTGCGGATGCTTCAGCATATAGACGAGCAAATCAAATTCCCGGGGCGTTAATTCCACCTCTTTGTCTCCGCGTCTCACTTCACGGGTTTTTTCGTTCACCCGCAAGTCGTCATATGTAAGAAAGGTGCCAATATCTTCTGTTTTTGTTCCATTTTGGCGCAGCGCCGCCCTGATTCTCGCAAGCAATTCCTCGATTTCAAACGGCTTGGTGACATAATCATTCGCACCGATGTCCAGCCCTGTTACCTTATCAGGGATACTGTCGCGTGCCGTTAATAAAATGACCGGTGTCTGCTGATCCGTTTTTCTCAAGCGGCGCAGCACTTCCAGGCCGCTAAGTCCCGGAAGCATGACATCAAGAAGCACTAAGGAATACCCGCCTTCCGCGGCCGCATTCAGTCCTTCTGTGCCATCGTGTTTAATAGTGACGCTATATCCTTCATATTCCAATTCAAGCTGGAGCACCCTGGCAATTTTCTCTTCATCTTCCACAATTAATATGTGCCCTTTTTCCAAATTTGATCATCCTCTCCTGTCCCTATATGAAAAAAATGATTTCATTGTTTACAAAATGAGTCTTATCATCTATTATGATGTCAAAATAAAAAATTGTATACGGAAAGCACTAGGGGTGCTGTTTTGGCTGAGATAAAGCGCGCAAACACGCGCTTTGATCCCTTATGACCCGATCTGGATAATACCAGCGTGGGGAAGTGCAGGTTGACCGAATGGTGTATTTTTTTGTGCGCTTAATCGATCTATGACTGCATATTCCCTTAGGATATGCAGTTTTTTATTTTACAAAAAAAACAGGAGGTCGGAGAAATGGATCATATTTGTGGTACAAGCAGAATTGCCGGGTTTCGGTTCTCTTTATACCCGATGACGGATGATTTTATCGGTGTGATCAAGTCTGCGCTAAAAAAAACAGACACATCTAAAGTTTGGACGAAAACCGACCATATCAGCACAGTTCTGCGCGGATCGATTGATCATGTATTCGACGCTGCCAAAGCCATTTATCTTTATGCGGCGAACAGCGAAAAACACATCGTCATGAACGGCATGTTTTCCATCGGATGCCCGGGCGATACACAGGGAGATACATATCTTTCCGCGAACGATAAGCGTGTCAATGAAGATGCTGTCCGAAGCCTAAACGCGGAAGCGCCGTGCCAATTTGCGCTTTATCCGATGAATGAGCCGGATTATATGGGCTTGATCATGGAAGCTGTCGATATTGCGAAAGCAGAAGGCACCTTCGCACAAGGTGTCCATTATGCGAGCGAGCTTGACGGAGATGCGCATGACGTGTTCAGAACACTGGAGGCCGTTTTCCGCATGGCTGAACAGCAAACAAACCACGTAACCATGACTGTGAATCTCTCGGCTAACAGTCCATCAAGAAAAAACAGAAAGCAGGGATAAAATGAAAAGCTGGAAAGTAAAAGAAATTGTCATCATGTCCGTTATCAGTATCGTTTTTGCCGTTGTTTATTTATTATTCACGCATTTCGGAAACGTACTTGCAGGTATGTTCGGGCCAATCGCCTATGAACCGATTTACGGCATTTGGTTTATCGTTTCTGTCATCGCCGCGTACATTATTCGAAAACCGGGTGCGGCGCTAGTTTCTGAAATCATTGCCGCTCTCGTAGAATGCTTGCTGGGAAATCCGTCTGGCCCGATGGTCATCGTCATCGGCATTGTACAAGGTCTCGGGGCTGAGGCTGTATTTCTCGCGACACGCTGGAAAGTATACTCTCTGCCTGTACTTCTGCTGGCAGGAATGGGATCTTCAGTAGCCAGCTTTATCTACGATCTCTTTGTTTCTGGCTATGCAGCCTATTCACCAGGTTATCTTCTTATTATGCTTGTCATCCGTCTGATTTCCGGCGCGTTGCTTGCGGGGCTGCTCGGAAAAGCGATCAGTGACTCTCTCGCTTATACGGGTGTGTTAAACGGAATGGCACTCGGAAAGGAACTGAAAAAGAAACGGAAGCAGGCATCAGAACATGCAAGCCTTTGATGACCTCCTGACGGTTGACCAGCTCAGCTTCTCTTATGAAGAAGACGAGAAACCGGTATTTCAAAACATTTCGTTTGAGCTTCAAAAAGGAGAATGCGCTTTATTGTTAGGGCCGAGCGGGTGCGGAAAAAGCTCGCTCGCCCTTTGTTTAAACGGTCTTTACCCGGAGGCTTGCGACGGCATACAGTCCGGACATGTATTTTTATTTCAAAAGCCGGTCACTGGTGCTGAAACCTCCGAAACAATTGCTCAGCATGCCGGGGTCGTCTTTCAGGACCCGGATCAGCAGTTTTGCATGCTGACGGTGGAGGACGAAATCGCTTTCGGGCTAGAAAATCTGCAGGTTCCGAAAGAAGAGATGGCGGAGAAGATTGATGCCGTATTAGAAAAATTACGCATTACCCATTTAAAAGAAAAAACAATATCTGCACTGTCAGGAGGACAAAAACAAAAAGTGGCTCTCGCCTGTATTTTGGCGATGGAGCCTGAGCTTATTATGTTAGATGAGCCAACTTCTTTATTAGATCCTTATTCAGCTCGGGAATTCGTTCACATGATGAAAGATCTTCAGCAAGAAAAAGGCTTCAGCCTCCTCGTCATTGAGCACCAGCTTGAAGAATGGACGCCTTGGATTGAGAGAACGATTGTACTGGACAAATCAGGGAAAAAAGCGCTCGATGGCCGGACGAAAGATCTATTTCAGCACGAAGCGGAAACCCTAAAGGAGTTGGGCATCGCGATTCCAAAAGTGTGTGGCCTGCAGGAAAAACTCAGTATGCCGTTTACTTTATCAAAAGAAACGCTTTTCAAAGAACCCTTTGCTGGGCATGCCGAAAAGAAGGAAGCTCCTTCTGGGAAGAGTGTGCTGGAAATCAGCGGCCTTTCGTTCGCAAGAGGACAGCAGACGATTTTCAAAAACATCAGCTTTTCATTGCGCGAAGGCTCTTTGACGACGCTTGTCGGCCCGAACGGCACTGGAAAATCAACACTCTTATCCGTCCTCGCCCGTCTGATGAAGCCGAAAAGCGGCAAGATTCTTCTATATGATAAGCCGCTGCAATCGTATAAAGAAACTGAACTGCGAAAACGAATGGGATTTGTTTTTCAAAACCCGGAGCATCAGTTCGTCGCCGGCACAGTATATGACGAGCTGCTGTTCGGCCAGAAAGTAAATGCTGAAACTGAGAAAAAAGCGCAGCACCTGCTGCATCGTTTCGGTCTTGCGCATTTGGCTGATCATCATCCGTTTGCAATCAGCCAAGGGCAAAAACGGCGCCTGAGCGTCGCTACCATGCTCATGCATGACGTAAAGGTTTTATTATTAGACGAACCAACCTTTGGCCAGGACGCCCGTACGGCGGCTGAATGCATGGACATGATTCAGCGTATCAAGGCAGAAGGAACCGCTGTCCTCATGATTACACACGATATGGAGCTTGTGTCTTCGTATGCCGACAGCGTGCTAGTGCTTCACGATACGGGCCTGGCCTTTGACGGATCTCCAGCGCAGTTATTTTCTCAGGAAACTGGGCTTGTCCAAAAAGCAAAGCTCACCCTTCCCCTTTTATATGAATGGATGGCATATCAAAAGGAGGTGCGTGATGAAGCAGCCGTTACATCTCATTAATCCGACAGTGAAAGCGGCCGCCGTTTTTTGCTGTGTTGTCATGCTGTCGTTTATTTACAATCCTTACACTCCTGCGTGTTTTTATATCATCATTGTTGCGGGTATCCTATTGGCGGCCAAAATCCCATTGAAAAAATGGTTTTTGTTTACGATTCCGTTTTTGATTTTGGCATTCGGATGCGTATGGACAGCCGCTGTTTTTGGCAAGGTTCCGACAACTCCGGATAATTTCTTATTTCAAGCCGGTCCTATCTCGATCAACAGCGATAATGTATCTGTCGGCATCTCTCTCGGGTTTCGTATTTTGTGCTTTTCTGCCTTATCGATGATGTTTGTTTTTACAACCGATCCGATTTTATTTATGCTGAGCCTTGTCCAGCAGTGCAAGCTCTCACCAAAGCTCGCATATGGCGTCATTGCAGGCTTTCGTTTTCTTCCGCTATTAAAGGATGAGGTCCAGCTGATCCAGCAGGCTCACAAGATCAGAGGAGGAGCGGCGGAGAGCAGCTTCATTGAGAAAATCAGCGCGTTAAAGCGGTATACCATCCCGCTTTTGGCAAGCGCCATTAGAAAAGCGGAACGGACAGCGCTTGCGATGGAATCGAAAGGTTTTACTGGAAGCAGAAACCGGACATATTACCGGACACTAACCGTCAACCGGCGCGACTGGCTGTTCTTTTGCCTCGTTCTCTTGTTATTCGCAGGATCTTTTCTCGTATCTTTCTGTTTTGCCTCATAAAAAATCCGCTATCGGCGATAGCGGATTTTTTCTTATTGATGATAGTTTAATGCCTGGGCAAGATTGGTTTTAATTGTAATATTCGAAAAATCAATCCCCAGCTGTACAGCGGTTTGCGCAATTTCAGGCCTGATTCCTGACAGGGTTGACCTAACACCGATCAAATTGAGCGCCTCGATCAATTTAAAGATTTGGTGTGCTACCATCGTATCAACCACCACAACACCTGACAGATCGATTAACAGATGCTCCACACGTCTTTTTGCACAAGCCTGAAGCGTGTTTTCCAGAATAAACTTTGCCCGTTCTGTATCAATGTCACCGACAAGCGGAAGCAGAGCTGTTGATTTGCTCAGGGTAATGATAGGCGAGCTTAATTCTAGTATCATTTCTCTTTGGGCGTTTAATTGCTGTTTGGCATTCATTTCAGCGTGATCGACGAAGGTATAAATGGTAAAATCAAATACTTTTACAATCAAATCTGCCCATTTTTGTTTCTCTCCCGATTCAAACGCCGACTCGTTTTCTTCTGCGAACTTCTCAAAATACTTCGTATATAATCTCCGGTTTCTCATAAACTCCCGAATGACATACTGAACCGGAGTGTCAAGATGCTTTTGATCGTTCGTCAGCTCAATGACCCACTCTTGAAATTCTTCGAGAAATTGTTTTTCCGGTAAAACATACATGTAATTCAGATGCCGATAAAATTCTCTATCCTGCTCTTTCAATTCTTCCGTTACAGAAGCATTATGTAAGGCGTAAAGCGAATTCGGATCGCTTTCCTCCATCGTTTCAATCCATTCCTCGGCCATTTGTTCAACATGTTCTGAAAAAAATGCATATAATTTTTCATTCAGTTTCATCACACTGCTCCTTTCCCCAACACTATTATAACTTGACTAACAGCTGAATCCCAGTCATACATGCTGAAGCCATCCAATATTTTGAAAATTACTAATTCTTTGGGTTGTATCCTATTTTTTCAAAATGCTTCAAATGGCTCTGTCCGAGCGGTTGATTTTTTCATATAATATGAGGCAACACCCTTGAATCCACTTGAAAGCATAAAAAAGGAGGGCTTTTTTATGAATGGTGAAATCCGCTTGATCCCGTATGTGACGAATGAGCAGATCATGGATGTAAACGAGCTTCCTGAGGGCATTAAAGTGATTAAGGCGCCAGAAATGTGGGCAAAAGGGGTAAAAGGCAAAAATGTAAAAATTGCTGTATTGGATACGGGCTGCGACACAAGCCATCCTGATTTAAAGAACCAAATCATCGGAGGAAAGAACTTCACGGATGATGACGGCGGCAAGGAAGATGCGATCTCCGACTACAACGGACATGGCACACACGTCGCTGGAACAATTGCAGCTAACGATTCAAACGGCGGCATTACCGGGGTCGCGCCTGAGGCAAGCCTATTGATTGTAAAGGTTCTTGGCGGTGAAAACGGCAGCGGACAATACGAATGGATTATTAACGGCATTAACTACGCGGTGGAACAGAAAGTCGATATCATCTCAATGTCCCTTGGCGGACCAAGCGATGTGCCAGAGCTGGCAGAAGCAGTGAAAAACGCCGTCAAAAACGGAGTGCTTGTCGTTTGCGCAGCGGGAAATGAGGGTGACGGAGACGAACGCACAGAAGAGCTTTCCTACCCTGCGGCTTATAATGAAGTCATCGCGGTCGGATCTGTTTCGGTAGCGCGAGAATTATCAGAATTTTCTAACGCGAATAAAGAGATTGACCTTGTGGCTCCCGGAGAAAATATCTTATCCACTCTTCCTAACAAGAAGTACGGTAAGCTTACCGGCACTTCAATGGCTGCTCCTCATGTCAGCGGAGCGCTTGCTTTAATCAAAAGCTATGAAGAAGAATCATTTCAAAGAAAGCTTTCTGAATCTGAGGTTTATGCACAGCTGATCCGCAGGACTCTTCCGCTTGATATTGCTAAAACGCTGGCAGGCAATGGATTCCTGTATTTAACTGCTCCTGATGAGCTGGCAGAAAGAGCAGAGCAATCACATTTGATGACCCTATAAAATTATTTTTCTTATATAACATAAACCAAATATTGTAAATAAAATTTCAAATTCTATGTTGACAGCGAATTTGAATTACTGTTAAGATTACCAACAAATGATTCAACTTTTCAAAAAATTAATAACATTTTCTCTTATCGAGAGTTGGGCGAGGGATTGGCCTTTTGACCCCAACAGCAACCGACCGTAATTCCATTGTGAAATGGGGCGCACTGCTTTTCGCGCCGAGACTGATGTCTCATAAGGCACGGTGCTAATTCCATCAGATTGTGTCTGAGAGATGAGAGAGGCAGTGTTTTACGCAGAAAAGCCTCTTTCTCTCATGGGAAAGAGGCTTTTTATTGTGAGAAAACCTCTTAGCGGCCTGTATCCGCGGGTTAACGAGAGTGTTTTACATATAAAGGAGGAGAAACAATGACAACCATCAAAACATCGAATGTAGGATTCCCGAGAATTGGACTGAACAGAGAATGGAAAAAAGCACTTGAAGCGTATTGGAAAGGCAGCACTGATAAAGATACGTTTTTAAAGCAAATCGACGACCTATTTTTATCCGCAGCAAAAACACAAATTGACCAGCAGATTGATGTTGTGCCTGTTTCTGATTTCACACAGTATGACCATGTACTCGACACAGCAGTCAGCTTCAACTGGATTCCGAAACGGTTCAGACATTTGACTGACGCTACCGATACATACTTTGCTATCGCCCGCGGAATAAAAGACGCCGTATCCAGTGAAATGACAAAATGGTTTAATACAAATTACCATTACATCGTTCCGGAATATGACGAGAGCATTGAATTCCGCCTGACAAGAAACAAACAGCTCACAGATTACCGCCGGATCAAACAGGAATACGGCGTTGAAACAAAACCTGTGATTGTCGGCCCTTATACGTTCGTCACGCTTGCTAAAGGCTATGAACCGTCTGAAGCAAAAGCAATCCAAAAACGCCTTGTGCCGTTATATGTACAGCTTCTGAAAGAGCTTGAAGAAGAAGGCGTAAAATGGGTTCAAATCGATGAGCCGGCGCTTGTTACAGCTTCTGCCGAAGATGTCCGCGGCGCAAAAGAATTATTTGAAAGCATGACTAACGAGCTTTCATCCTTGAATGTGCTTTTGCAGACGTATTTTGATTCTGTTGATGCTTATGAAGAGCTGATCTCTTACCCGGTACAGGGAATTGGCCTTGATTTCGTTCACGATAAAGGCAGAAACCTGGAACAGCTGAAAACACACGGATTCCCAACAGACAAAGTGCTAGCAGCCGGCGTTATCGACGGACGCAACATTTGGAAAGCGGATCTTGAAGAACGTCTCGATGCCGTTCTTGATATTCTCAGCACTGCAAAGGTTGATGAACTGTGGATTCAGCCTTCCAGCAGCCTGCTGCATGTTCCGGTAGCGAAGCACCCTGATGAGCATTTGGAAAAGGATCTGCTGAACGGATTATCCTACGCAAAAGAAAAACTAGCCGAGCTGACAGCTTTGAAAGAAGGTTTAGTATCAGGAAAAGCGGCGATCAGCGAACAGATTCAGCAGGCGAAAGCTGATATTCAGGCGCTCAAACAGTTTGCAACAGGCGCAAATTCTGAACAAAAGAAAGAACTTGAGCAATTAACCGATAAAGACTTCAAACGCCCGATTCCGTTTGAAGAACGTTTAGCCCTGCAAAATGACTCTCTCGGCCTTCCGCTTTTGTCGACGACTACGATCGGAAGCTTCCCGCAGTCTGCTGAAGTGCGGAGCGCACGCCAAAAATGGCGGAAAAATGAGTGGTCTGATGAACAGTACCAAGACTTTATCAATGCGGAAACAAAACGATGGATTGATATTCAGGAAGAATTGGATCTTGATGTGCTAGTGCACGGTGAATTTGAACGGACAGATATGGTCGAATACTTTGGTGAAAAGCTGGCCGGCTTTGCCTTCACAAAATACGCTTGGGTTCAATCATACGGCTCACGCTGTGTCCGCCCGCCAGTCATTTACGGAGATGTTGAATTCATTGAACCGATGACAGTGAAAGACACGGTATATGCACAGTCCCTGACATCCAAGCATGTGAAAGGAATGCTGACCGGTCCTGTTACAATCTTAAACTGGTCTTTCCCTCGAAACGACATTTCGAGAAAAGAAATCGCCTTCCAAATCGGGCTTGCCCTTCGCAAAGAAGTAAAAGCGCTTGAAGACGCAGGCATTCAAATTATTCAAGTGGATGAACCGGCGCTGCGCGAAGGCCTTCCATTAAAAACCCAAGATTGGGATGAGTATTTGACTTGGGCGGCAGAAGCATTCAGATTAACCACTTCTTCCGTGAAAAACGAGACGCAAATTCATACACATATGTGCTACAGCAACTTCGAAGACATCGTCGATACGATCAATGATCTTGATGCCGATGTGATTACAATCGAACACAGCAGAAGCCACGGAGGATTTTTAGATTATTTAAAAGACCATCCGTATTTGAAAGGGCTAGGCCTTGGTGTATATGACATTCACAGCCCTCGTGTACCGTCAACTGAAGAAATGTACAACATTATCGTTGACGCGCTTGCCGTCTGTCCGACTGACCGCTTCTGGGTAAACCCAGACTGCGGATTGAAAACAAGACAGCAGGAAGAAACAGTTGCCGCATTGAAAAACATGGTTGAAGCCGCAAAACAGGCAAGAGCTCAGCAGACACAGCTTGTATAAAATAGAAACCATCTGTCTTTGGCAGATGGTTTTTTCTATTAGAAAGCGGAAATCGGTTTCCGATGCTTCCCGTCCCCTTCTATTAATATTTTGGCTGTTCCATTTTCATCAAATTCCACAAGGCTCAATGATGTATCATGTATGTAAGCAGAATTCCATATGTCATGAACGCGTCTTCCCTTTATGATATTTAACAGCATTAATATAAAGACAGAATGGGTAACCAAGAGAACATTACCGGAAGAATGGCTGTCTAAAATAGTTTGGAGAGCTAGCCTTACCCGGTTTTCAAAGTCAAAAAACGTTTCACATCCCTGCTGGCGATAAGCTTCGGGATAATGAAAATAAGCATGAAAAAGATCTGGTTCGTCCCTTTCAATATCTTCTTGTTTTTTCCCTTCCCATGAGCCCAGTGACATTTCTCTGAACATATGATCTTTAACCAGCGGGAGCCTCCGCGATCCCAGTACGGTTTTTGCTGTCTCTTCTGTCCGCTTGCTCGGGCTGATGTATACCTGATTCAATTCAATATCCTTCAGACGCTCCCCAAGAGCGCGGGCGTTATACAGTCCAAGTTCTGTTAAATCAGAATCCAGCCAGCCCTGCATCCGTTTTTCCACGTTCCATTGAGTCTGTCCGTGCCTGGCAATATATAAATGCAGCATCATTACCCCTCCTCTTTTCTCCTCTTATCTTAGCAAATCCCCCAAATACTTTGTTTATTTTGCACTTTTTTGAGAATGTTCTTTGCCCCTTTTTCGGCTATACTTATAACACTCAATTGACAGGAGGGTTTGGGATGAATCATAAAAAGTTCCTAAAGCGGGCTGTCGATCTTGCTCGTGATGGGGTGAATGCAGGAGTTGGCGGGCCTTTTGGAGCCATTATTGTGAAAGACGGATCCATTATTGCAGAGGGGCAGAACAACGTCACAACAAGCAATGATCCGACCGCCCATGCGGAAGTGACAGCTATTCGGAACGCCTGCAAGGCACTTGGAACATACCAGCTTGATGACTGCATTTTATATACGAGCTGTGAACCATGCCCCATGTGCTTAGGCGCCATCTACTGGGCCCGGCCCAAAGCTGTTTACTATGCAGCGGAGCACACAGATGCTGCTGAAGCCGGATTTGATGATTCTTTCATTTATGAAGAAATTGATAAACCTGCTGAAGAAAGAACGATCCCCTTTTATCAAGTGACGCTGACGGAGCATTTATCCCCGTTTCAGGCATGGCGGGATTTTGCCAATAAGAAAGAATATTAAAAGGATCAGGCATGTGCGGCCTGATCCTTTGTTAATTCGCTGAGAAGCCGCTGTGCCCGTATGCACTTCGGGTTGGCTTTCAGCGCCTTTTGCAAATACAAAACAGCAGTCATATGCTGACGCAATTCAGCATGGCAGACACCGAGCCAGCAGCTTGATCTATAATCAGCTGCCCCCTTCACCTGTACGTACTGATGGTTTTCATTATTGGTTTGCAGGCAAGTGTCAAACGCTGTGATCGCTTCTCTGACTTTTTTAAGCTGATACATGATGATTCCTTTATAATAGTGAAGCGTGCAGTAATCCGGATAATGTCTCAGCGCTTCATGGATATCCCGTTCCGCTTCTTCGTACCGTTCTGCGTCAATTAATAATTTATACTTTAAATAATAGATAGCAAGCGGCGGAATTTGCTTTTTTCTTTTATACTCCTTGATGCAATCCACTGCCAGCCGGAGGGCTTTATCATGTTCGTTTCCTCTATCATACTCAGCTGCTTTCTGATAAAGGAGAGACGGGTCAGTACTGGATGTCAGCAATTCCATATTCAATAAGCTCATGTTGTGTTTATGCTTTTGCTGTGCCTCCTGCTCTAAATACCCGTAATGGTGAATGATACATGGAAGTGAGAAAATACTGCTTTCTTCTTCTCCCTCAGGCCTTTCGCAAACCCTTCCCGTAAACGTTATGTTTTGCTGATTGCGGATCAGCCTGATCTGCCTTTGTTCAAACGCTTCGTTTTCATCCCATTCCTTCCCTGTATAGCTCACAACCTTCATGCAGCCGAGAGATGGCAGGCTGTCAGTCAGCAGCGAAGGCAATAGGCTGCCTGTGTCCGGATCTAATTCTTCGTCGGCATCCAAGATCAATATCCACTCACCTTTGGCATGCTGCAGGCTGGCATTTCTCGCCTGTGAAAAATCCTGCTCCCATCTATGATGATACACCTGGGCATGAAAGCTTGTGCAAATGTCTTCCGTACGATCGTTTGACCCGGTATCAATCACAATGATTTCATCGGCAACAGGCTGCACACTCTCTAAACAGCGGGCAATATGGCGTTCTTCATTTTTCACAATCATACATACTGACAGCTTTGGTCTCTTCATGTACTCACCTTTTCTCTAGTCTGAATTCACCTATATTACATGTATTCACACTTCGAAAAGATCATGCCCGCCCCGCATGCTTCCCCACAAAAAAACATCCTGAGAACCCTCAGGATGCCGTTCATTATTTTAATTCTAATTTTACATCAATATTTCCTCTGGTTGCCTTTGAATAAGGACAGAATTCATGAGCAGCATTGACAAGCTCTTGCGCCTTGTCGCGATCCAAATCTTTTGTGTTCACAACAAGTGTGACGCCGATTTTAAACCCGTCGTCGCTCTCATCCTTCATGAGGCTGACCTGTCCTTCAATTTCGGAATCAATCTCGATATTTTGTTCTTTGGCCACATGTTCGAGCGCGCCGCCGAAGCAAGCAGCGTATCCTGCCGCAAAGAGCTGCTCCGGGTTTGTGCCGGTTTGTCCTTCTTTTTTGGCATTTGGCATTACAATATCAAAATCAAGAACACCGTCATCTGATGTAATATGTCCTGCCCGTCCGCCGCGCGCGGTTACTTTTGCTGTAAATAGTGCCATATTATCCAACCTCCTTATTTGTATCTAGTTGTTATATTTCCCTTTCTGATCTTTTTAAACATGCTATGTTAGCCGAGAATAGGAAAAGTGAAGTTTTTCAGATACAATAGAATCGAATGACAAAAAGAGTTGGTGAACAAGATGGAAAATGAATTTGACCATATGAAATTGGAGAATCAGCTATGTTTTTTGCTTTATGCGAGCTCGCGGGAAATGACAAAGCAATACAAGCCGCTGCTTGAAAAGCTAAATGTGACGTACCCTCAATATTTGGTTTTGCTTTTGTTATGGGAACACGAAACGCTAACTGTCAAAAAAATGGGCGAGCTGCTATATTTAGATTCGGGAACGCTCACTCCGATGCTAAAACGAATGGAACAGCAGGGTTTGATTACGAGAAAAAGATCTGAAGAGGATGAGCGGTCCGTGTTGATCAGCCTGACAGAGGACGGAGAGTTACTAAAAGAAAAAGCGGCTGACATTCCAGGGACAATCCTAGGGCTTTCAAATCAGTCCGGAGAGGACCTGAAACAGTTAAAATCCGCTCTATATACATTGCTGGAAACACTTCATCAAAAAAATTGAGGATACCTTATACGAGGTATCCTCTTTTTTTCTATTATTCAGCTACTTCAAGCGTAACATCGATATTTCCGGAGGTTGCTTTTGAATACGGGCAGACGCCGTGCGCTTTTTGCACAAGTGCCTGTAATTCTGATGCACTGACTCCTTTTCCTTTCACCTGCAGCGTCACACCCAGTTTGTAGCCTTGATCTGCTTCATCCTTTAACAGGCTGACATGCGCTGTAACCTCTGTCTCCACTTTCATTCGTTCTGTTCTTGCTACAAGCTGAAGTGCGCTGTCAAAGCAAGCTGCGTAACCTGCTGCAAACAGCTGCTCCGGATTTGTCGCTTTTTCTAATTTCTTTGCTCTCGGTGTCCCCGGCATTGCGACATCGAGCTCGAGAACGCGGTCTGATGAAATCACCTTTCCTTCTCTTCCTCCTACCGCTGAAACAGTGGCTGTAAATAATGGCTGACTCATTTTTGTATCCCCCTAAATATATTTTATACAATTAAATTGTACACAATCTAATTTACAGTGTCAATTTTTCTGCGCACAAAAAAAGCTTATCCCGTTAGAGATAAGCTTTTTCATCGAATATTGCCCCGCTATTCGCGGATTTGCCCTGTTCCTTTAATAATGAATTTTGTAGAAGTCAGTGCTGGAAGTCCCATCGGTCCTCTTGCATGAAGCTTTTGCGTGCTGATGCCGATTTCGGCTCCGTAGCCGAATTCAAATCCATCGGTAAAACGGGTTGACGCATTATGATAGACAGCTGCAGCATCGACAGCCGTTTGAAAATAAGCCGCGTGCTTGTCATCTTCAGTTAAAATTGCTTCAGAATGATTGGTGCCGTATTGCTGGATATGCTTCACAGCTTCTTGGACGTTCTCAACCGTCTTTACGCTAATGACTGGCGCTAAAAATTCCGTTTCCCAATCTTCTTCTGACGCTTGTTTGCTTGAAGGATGAAGTTCACATACAAATTCATCACCGCGAATGTCAACTCCTGCGTTTTCTAGCTGAGCCAGCAATTCTTTCCCGTGTTGCTTCGCCCATGCTTTATGGATCAGGAGTGATTCAATCGCGTTGCATACGGAAGGGCGCTGCGTTTTGGCATTTACGACAACCTTTTCTGCCATTTGCGGTTTGGCCGTTTCGTCAATGAAAATGTGGCAGTTTCCTGCTCCGGTTTCTAATACAGGGACTGTTGATTCTCTGACAACGAGATCGATCAATTTCTTGCCACCGCGCGGAATCAATACGTCTAAGCCATCATTTAACGTAAAGAGCTCTTTTGCTGTCTCTCTGCTCGTATCCTCAATCAGCTGCACAGCGTTGATCGGAAGCGCTGATTGCTCGAGTGCTCTGTGAATAACATTGACGAGTGCTTTATTGCTGTGAATGGCTGAGGAGCTCCCCCTCAGGACAACCGCGTTACCCGTCTTTAAGCAGAGGGTCGCCGCGTCGACTGTCACATTCGGCCTCGCTTCATAGATCATTCCGACAACACCGAGCGGCACACGGATTTTTTCAATAAACAGGCCGTTTTCCTTTTCAATCGTTTCAAGAGATTCGCCGACCGGGTCCGCCAAGTCGATTAAGAGCTCTACCGCGTCCGCAATGTCACGAATGCGTTTCTCATCCAGCGTGAGACGGTCAATGACATCCGGTGTTAAACCATTTTCTTTTCCGTTCTTAATGTCTTTTGCATTCTCTGACAAGAGAAAGTCCAGTTCGTTGCGGAGTCCGTTTGCAATGAGACTGAGCGCCTCATCCTTCTCGACCGTTGTTTTCATGATCATTTCGGCTGCTGCTTCTTTCGCCAGCTTCGCTTTTACAGAAACTTCACTCATTTTTCTGCCTCCTAGTCTTTTAAATTGACCCAGTCATTCCTATGAATAACCTCAAACGTTCTCTCAAAATCAAGTTCATTACTTCGTTTGCCTTTGGCCTCCATAATCTCCTCGGAGGAGTAATGAGTTTGGCCTTTGCCGATCACGCCGCCCGGTCCCCTGACTTCCACGACCGCCCCTTTCGGAAAGCTTCCATTTACGCCCACTACGCCAGCCGGCAGTAGGCTGCTTCCGTTATGGATCATCGCCTCCTCGGCACCCGCATCAATGAGGATCTCTCCTGCTATCGGCGAGTGGAACTGAATCCACTGTCTCGTGTTGTTAATCGAGGATAGTTCTTTGTCTCCGATATAAGTGCCGTCTCCCCTGCCGTCCAATATGTCCGCCAGCTTTTGCTCTCCGCTGCCTGTTCCAATGAACACTTTCACTCCAAGAGACAGCGCAGTTTGAGCGGCTAATAGCTTTGATTTCATACCGCCGGTGCCGACCTTTGATCCGGCTGAGCCCGCATATCCCAATAATTCAGGCGTGATCTCCGGCAGATAATCAAATCGTTTCGCCTCAGGATTTTCATTCGGATTGGCATCATACAGTCCGTTAATGTCAGTGAGAATCATGAGCTGGTCCGCATGAATCAATCCGCTGACTAACGCAGAAAGCATGTCATTATCCCCGAATGTCAATTCTTCAACAGATGTAGAGTCATTTTCATTGATAATCGGAATGACGCCGCGCTCCAGTAATTCCATTATCGTTGCATACGCGTTTCGATACCGTTCTCTTTTCGAAAAATCATTTCTCGTTAAAAGGATTTGCCCCGGAGTCAATAAGTATTGTTTAAATTGATTCATATATTGCTGCATTAACAGTGTTTGTCCGACCGCGGCCGCCGCCTGCTTTCCTTTAATGGTAACGGGGCGGGACGGATAACCGAGGCTGGAAAACCCCGCCGCTACGGCTCCCGAGGTAATAAGAATCATTTCATGTCCCGCTTTCTTCAAGAGGGAAATGGCTTGGACATGCTCTCTGATTTTTGCCTCATCAATGCTTCCGTTGCTATTTGTGAGCGAACTGCTTCCTATTTTCACTACTATTCTTTGTTTTTTCATTTATTCTCCTCCGCGGCTTTTTGCCAGCCAACTTACAATAAAAAAACCCATTTCATCCTGATTCATAAGGACGAAATGGGTTTCCGTGGTACCACCTTGATTGAACGCGCTGATGCACGCTCCGCTTTCCTGTAACGCCAGGTTACGCGCCTAGGTTTTCCCCCTAAGACTCCAAGGCAGGTTCGGCAGGTTTCATGCGGCAAAATGTTTCAGCGGTTCATTTTGCTCTCTGTCACAGAAAGGTCTGCTTACTAATCCTCTTCAACGCTCAATGATTTTTTTATATTATGCAAAGAAAAAGGACACTTGTCAAGGTTTTTTGTCACCAAAAAGAGCCCGCATGGAGCGGGCATCTTGCCGTCTAGTTAAAGACGATTGTTTTATTTTCGTGAACGATAACGCGGTCTTCCAAATGCCATTTTACAGCACGGGCAAGCACACTGCGTTCAATTGTTCTTCCGATGTTTTTCAGTGCTTCCGTATTATCGCGGTGGTCCACGCGCTCAATATCCTGTTCAATGATCGGCCCTTCATCAAGATCGTTTGTGACATAGTGAGATGTCGCTCCGATCAGTTTCACGCCACGCTCGTAAGCCCGTTTGTACGGATTCGCACCGATAAAAGCAGGCAGAAACGAATGGTGAATATTGATGATGCGATTCGGATGAGCCGAAACAAAGTCAGGGGTTAAGATCTGCATATAGCGTGCAAGCACGATCACATCAATCTCATATTGCTCAAGCAGTTCAAGCTGCTTCTTTTCGACTTCCGCTCTGATGTCTTTGTTCGCTTTCATATAGTGGAATGGAATGTTCAGCCGTTCAACCAGTTCTCTCGCTTCCTCATGGTTGCTGATGACAACAGCGATTTCCGCCATCAGGTTGCCGGTTTGCCATTCCCAAATCAGCTCATGCAGGCAGTGAAGCTCCTTTGAGACAAAAATGGCGACACGCTTCAGCTCGCTTGCCAATGTTAAGCTCCATGTCATGTCGAAATTTTCCGCAACAGACGCAAACGCCTCCTGCAGTGTTTCTTTTTTCTCACGAATACCCTCGCAGTCGAATTCGATTCTTAGGAAGAATCGGCCGCCTTCAGGGTCTGTCGTATATTGATTGGATTCTATAATATTAGCGCCGTGTTCAAATAAAAACGCGGAAACCGCAGAGACGATACCAGGCTGATCGGGACAGCTGACCAAAAGACGCCCTTTATCCTCATTTCCGTCACGGTATTCGTTCAACCGCTGTGTCATATATGATTTCATGAATAATCCCTCTTATCTTTGTAAGTCTAAACTATTTATCCATTATACTGAAGATTTGATAAAAATCAATTTATGACAGAATTTTTAAACCGACAGCTGAACATAAAATCAAAGCGATAAAAAAGATCCGTTTGGCGTCTTTCGGCTCCTTGTAAAAGAGGATGCCAACAAGCGCTCCGCCGGCGGTGCCAATGCCTGTCCAGACAGCGTAAGCCGTGCCCATTGGAATGGTTTCCATGGCATACGACAGCAAGGAAAATGAAGCGGCAAAACCAACAATGATCAACAGCACCCATTTCACGCTTTTTTCTTTCGCATATTGATTCATAAGGGCCACGCCGGCCATCTCCAAACAGCCCGCGCACAATAAACTGATCCAGTGCAGCATTATGCCTCGCCTCCTTTTTCCTCTTTCTCATCCTGTGTCACAAGCTTCAATCCGATTACACCGATGAGGAGCACGCCGATTAACAAAAGCTTCGGCCATCCAATCGGCTCATGAAACAGAATGATTTCACTCAGCACTGTCCCTGCCGTTCCGAGTCCGGTAAAAACAGCATACACGGTTCCGACAGGAAGACTGTTTGTCGCCTTCATTAAAAGATAAAAGCTGACTATGATGCCAACGGCAGTGCCGCTCCATGTTAAAGCTGAGTCAGCATGCTTTAAGCCTACCACCCAAACCACCTCGAAAACGGCGGCAAGCACGACTAATCCCCATTTCATTTCAAGTCATTCCTTTCTTTCCAGTAAGATTCTCCGAAAACAAAAAAACCCCGGACAGTCGTCTCTCATGAGATTGACTCTCCCGGGCTTTTTTCCCTCCGTGTGCATACACGCCTCTATTTACGCGTATGTGTTTTCTCTCGGACCAGTCCATGTCCATTGACACGCGGAACCCTAGAAAACTTTACCTGACATCATGATACTAAACTCAGCTCTATCTTTCAATTGTAAGATTTTCTTTCATATACTGCGATTGGTTTATTCCATTTTCTGATCGTTCTATCATAAAGCATGCCAATTTTCTCTGCTACCCGTATGGACGCTTTGTTATTAGGGTCAATCAAAGCCGCCATTTTGCCGAACTGCCGCTCGTTGAAGCCGTAGTCCAGGCAGGCCCGAGCCGCTTCTTGCGCATAGCCGTTCCCCCAGTGGCGGCAGGCAAACATATAGCCGATTTCCATTACTGTTTGATTTTCGACCTGCTGAGGAACGATGCCGCATTGCCCCAAAAAGTCCCCTGTCCGCTTATCTTCGGCGATCCACAGACTGACGCCGTACCCTTTTTCATTTCTTTTGTTCCAATTGATCCACTCGCGGGTTTGCCTTTTATCTTTTAAACCGGAATAATATTTCATGACGTCAGGATCGTTAAAAAGCTCAAACAAAGAGGCTTGATCCCGATCTTCCATACAGCGCAAACGAATTCGATCGGTCAGCAGCTTCGTTTTAGCGCTCATATTTCGCTACATCCTGCTTCCATTCTTTTTTGAGGGCTTCAATGTGTGCTTGATGATAGCGGTTATGATCCGCCATATGCCAAATGCCCCACCGTATGGTCGCGGTGTCACCATCGTAAGAAAGCGGCTGATGCAAATCATTTTCAGTTAAGGTGTAACATAATGATTTCAGCTCGTTTACCATATGCTGATGTCTTTTCAGGAGTTCATCTAATCCGGGCTGATTCTCCGGTTCAGGAAGCCGTCCGCTTTCATCTGTCATCGGGCCGTATACCTGTTCAATATGATCTGGTATCCGGTTTTCCTTGATACGCCAGACCCATCTGATATCAACATTTGAGATATGGTGCAAAAGCTGAGCTGTGCTGTTTTTTGTTTGGCAGCGCCCCTTATAGTAAAGTTCATTGTGTGTCATGTGACTTACGATAGAAGCTAGACGGAGACTGTTTTCTTCCACTGCTGAATACAACAGACTGACCGTTGGTGCCATATCGTTTCTAATGAATAAGTCCTTCATGTTCAGTTCCCCTCCTAACTAGGTACATTTGACACCAAACAAAAATTCCCTTTAAAAAAGAAAAAAGCTCTCGTTAAAAATAGAGAGCAATCTTAATTGTTATTTCCCGGTTTATATAAATAAGGATCATGCTGCGGTTCGTTTGAGGTATTCAAATCAAGCGATATATCACCGCGGGCATTCATCGTGCCAAGCGTGATCAAGGAGAGGCGTTTTGGGCTGTATCCTTTTTCCTCAAGCTTCTCAAACAGCCAGGTTCGGTTTTTTTGGAGGTATTTCAAATTATGATCAAGGATTTCGCCGTCCAGTATGAGAGGAATCGGGATAAAATTCCGTTCAGCTTCCATATTCAAATCCCGCACCTGCACCGCTCTCGCTTCCTCTTTTGGAATGACGCTTACTTCTCCTGTTTCTTCAATGATGGCAAGATCAATGTCAGCCGGATCGGCATAGCCCTTTTCCCTTAGTTTTCCGAGCAGTTCATTAACCGTCAGCCTTTCTTTACGAAGTCCGCGTTCATCAATATCCCCGTTTCGGATTAAGACAGTCGGGCTTACGACCAGCAGCCAGCGCCATTTATTAGAAAGAGAGAGCTTGCTCATCAGAAGATAAAGCACCAAAAAAGAGCCCGCGTAATAAATCGACATCGGCAGCCTGGATGTAAGAATCGGCTCACTGATAATGGTTCCGATTGCGAAGGTCAAAAGCAGATCAAAATTGTTCATTTGTGACACAGCTTTTTTACCGGCAAGCCGAAACAGAATATACGCAATCGAAAATACGATAATTGGCTTCAGTAAAAATGCCCATACCATCCACAACACCGATCTTACCTCCATCCGCTGGTCATTTTGAGCCTATTGTTCCCCGAGGCAGACCCTCTATGCATCATTCCCTTTTATCCGGTTCTAAATAGGCGAACGTGCAGATCGGCGGCACATAACATAATAGAAAATGACATCGATTGGAGGCGCAAAATGAAACATCAGAAAACGAATACCCATTGGCCCTATGATCTGTCATCGGCTCCTCATCCCGCCGGCTATAAGCAACAGCAGTCTTTCGACAGGCTAGCCGGTTTAGAGCTGAAAATGGAGCAATTAATCCGAGCGATTGAGATAAACAATGAATTGCTGAGAACGATGCAAGAACAGCAAAACCGTGTATGCACAAGCGGCGGAGGCGGGTCAGTGATTGTCCGGATGTAGAAGCAGGCGCTTGTCCGCCTTCTTCTATCTCAATAAAAAACTCTTCTCAGAAAAGAGAAGAGTTTCATTTATGTGATCAAACGGACTGTGCCATACTTAATTGCGGGCCGAACAGCTCGTAATGGATAGACTCCGGCGCTGATCCAAGGTCTGACACAAGTTTATGCATTGCTGTAATAAATGACTGTGAACCGCAAATATAATAATCCGCATCTGTATTGGCAATCAGTTCTTTTAGGAACTGCTGATCAATCTGTCCTTCATGAAATTGAAGATCACCTGCACGGTCTTCCTCTGTCGGCTCGCGATACACAAATGCTGTCTTGACAGAAGAATGGTTTGCCGCTTCTTCCACCTCATGACGCAATGCGTGATACTCACTGTTTTTCGCGGCATGAATGAACAGAATCTGCCGTTGAGGCTGCTTGGAAACAGACGTTTTCAGCATGCTGATCATTGGTGTAATGCCAACTCCGGCACTGATCAGAACGAGATCTTTTTGAGATGAAGCATCTAAAACAAAGTCCCCTGCCGGTGCGCTGATCTCTATTGAATCTCCCTCATGCAGTCCATCGTGTAAATAGGAAGACACGACACCGTCTTTCTTCACTGAAATGCGATAATAGTCTTTTCCCGGCATATCTGACAGGCTGTATTGACGGATTTGCGTATATTCAGAATCAGGAATCTGCACTTTAATGCTGATATACTGCCCTGCTTGAAAATCAGGTAACGGCTTGCCGTCTTCCGGCTTCAGATAGAAGGATGTAATTTCTGTGCTTTCCCGCTCTTTTTTCGCGATAACGAACGGCTTATACTCCTTCCAGCCGCCAGTTTGCTGCTCCGCCTGCTCATACATTTCTTTTTCAATTCCAATGAACGCGTCAGCGATTACTCCGTACGCTTTCTCCCATGCCTGCATAATGTCAGGTGTCGCAGCGTCTCCCAGAACGTCTTTAATCGCAATCAGCAAGTATTTTCCAACGATTGGGTAATGTTTAGCCTTAATTCCGATACTGCGGTGCTTGTGGCCGATTTGTTTGACGACTGGAATGATATTTCCAAGCTGGTCAATATTTGCCGCAGCGGCGATAACGGCATTTGCAAGTGCAGCGCGCTGTGTTTTCTTTTTTTGGTTTGTTTGATTAAAAATGTTCAAAAGCTCTGGATGGTCTTGGAACATCAGATCGTAAAAACGGCCAGTGATGGTTTCTCCATGCTGTTGTAATACGGGTACAGTGCTTTTAATGATTTCGATTGTTTTATTATCTAACATCGTATAAACAATCCCTTCCAAAAAGATGTATTTAAAATATATCTTTAAAATACATGATCTCACGAATAAAAGATATATTTAAAATGAATCTTTAATAAAGTTGTCACAAAATTATCAATTTAACGTGACAATTGTTGCTTTTTATAAAATCCCCTAGCAAAAACGGACTAACCATTGTAATTATCACCATCAGAAAAGTGAAAAGCACAAAAAAACCCAAAACAACATATGTTTTGGGTTTAACGTTTACCAAGGCTTTTCAGTTCCGAGCGCATTTGCAAGCGCTTGGCTGTGTTTTTTGCGGTTCTTTCGTTCATTAGCGCGCTGAACCGCTGTATTATGCAGCATAATTTCTTCCTCTGTTTCCGGTACAACTCTCGGTACAGGCACCGGCTTGCCATTTGAATCTAATGCGACAAACGTCAAAAAGGATGTCGCAGCGAGCTCCCTTTCGCCAGTCATCAGGTGCTCCTTAATGACTTTTACAAACACCTCCATGGAAGATGTGCCGACCCATGTCACATATGACTCCAGGCAGACAGAATCCTTTTGCCCGATTGGCTTCAAAAAATCTACAGAGTCCATCGAAGCTGTTACTGTTTCCCGTCTGCAATGGCGCGCCGCGGAAATAGAAGCGATGTCGTCGATGTAGCTCATTAATTTTCCGCCAAACAGCGTATTATGATTGTTTGTATCAAGCGGGAACACCCTGCTGGTTTTTACAACCTTTGACTCTTTACAAAATTTTGTTTCCGGTGTTTCCATACCTTTCTCCCCTTTGATGTCTGATCGTTTAGTTAAATGCACTCATATTCTCCTATTAAACAATATTCTCTGCCATTTGTCTAAAATTTAAAATGCTTTGTCTGTCAGGATTTCTTGCTAAAACGTTTAATGATTTTCATGATGAGGGAATAATAAATGTATTCTTCACACGGTCAGGAGGACAAACAATGGACTTATCCATCCCGAAACATCAGCACAAAACGGTATGCCGAACGGAATACGGCACACTTCAGAAAGTCATTTTATGCAGACCCGAGCACATGACCATAAAAGATGTCATTAACGAAACCCAAAAACATTTTGAAGATGACAATATTCATGTCAAAACCGCCACAGATCAGCACAGCCGCTTAATTAAAGCACTCAGATCACACAACATTGAAGTCATTCTTTTGCCCGTGCGCGATGGGCTCCCCGAGCAGGTCTTCACCAGGGACATAGGGTTTGTCATCGGAGAAAAAGCCTTCCTCTCAAGCATGACTGAACCGATTCGCCAAGGGGAAGAAGCCATCATAAAAGATTTTTTTCACAGCCAAGGCATTTCTTACACCCGTATGCTTGATACAAGCATTGAAGGCGGTGACGTCATTATCGATGAAGATATCGTCTACGTCGGCATCAGCCAGCGCACCGACATGTCAGCCATTGGCCAGCTAAAAGAGGCGCTACCTGAATATACAGTCGTTCCCGTGCAGCTGCATGAAAAATTTTTGCATTTGGACTGCGTATTTAACATCGTATCTGAAAACGAAGCGTTAATTTATCCTAAAGCCCTTGAACCAGGGGCAGTTAATATGCTTGCAAAACGTTACGATCTCATTGAAGTGCCCGAGGACGAACAATTTACGCTTGGCACCAATGTCCTTTCAATCGGTAGAAAAACGATCATCAGCCTCCCTTGCAACCGCCATGTCAATCAACAGCTAACGAAAAGAGGCTATCATATCATCGAAATTGACCTGTCAGAAATTATTAAATCAGGCGGCTCCTTCAGATGCTGTACGATGCCGCTGATTCGCGGCGAGTGAAGAAATTCCCCTTTTTCATGTTTTGAACAGCTTATTTTATCAAGATACGTTAATATAGAGATGACATCATTTTAAGGGGGAAATCGCATGACAAAGTACATAGGATATGTCGGAACATATACAAAAGGCGGAAGCGAAGGGATTTATTCATTTGAGCTTGATACTGAGAAAAAAACACTTAGCGAGCCAAAGCTTGCCGCTAAGCTGGGCAACCCGACATATGTAACACCGAATAAAGACAACACCATTCTTTATTCAATTGAAAAAGCAGACGGCCAAGGCGGAGTTGCTGCCTATCAAATCGATAAAAACAGCGGTGAATTGACATTTCTGAATCATCAGTTAATTGATGGGCCATCGCCATGCCACGTAAGCGTCGATGATCAAAGTCAGTTCGTACTAACTGCCAATTATCACAGCGGGAAGGTACACGCTTTTCCGGTTCAGGAAGACGGAAGCTTGCAATCTCCTGCTGCAGAAGCCGCTCACACAGGAAAAGGACCGCACGAAAGACAGGAAAAGCCGCATACACACTACGCAGGGTTCACACCTGAACATAACTATGTCGTAGCGGTTGACTTAGGGACCGATAAGCTGTACACCTATAAGCTGAAAGACGGCGTATTGGCTAAATCCGGAAGCCATTCCTTCGCTCCCGGCGCAGGGCCTCGCCATATCGCTTTTCACCCGAAAGAAAAATACGCTTATGTGATGACAGAATTAAGCAATGAAGTGGTTGCGCTTGAATACAATCCGACAGCCGGCGAATTCAGAGAAATCCAAGTCGTCTCTGCCATCCCTGATGATTTTACAGATAACAGCCAGGGAAGTGCAATTCATGTCACACAGGACGGCCGTTTTGTTTACGTCGCAAACCGCGGCCATGACAGTATCGCTGTATTTGAAGTGAATCAATATTCAGGCGAGCTGGCTTTTGTGGAAAGAGTTTCGACAGAAGGAAACTGGCCTCGGGACTTTGTATTTGATCCAACGGAAGCATTCCTTGTTGCTTCAAATGAAGAAACAGGCAACCTTGTCCTGTTTGAAAGAGACAAAGAAACCGGCCGATTGACAGTGCTTCCATCAACTGTCTCTGTCCCTTACCCGGTTTGTGTGAAATTTTTACATCAATGATAAAAGCAAAGACTGGCTCCGGAGCCAGTCTTTTTTGACTATCTTACCTTTTCTGTCGTCTCAGCATTTCGATACAAATGGCAGGCGACAAATCGACCGGCTTCAATTTCCTGAAGCTGAGGGCGGGATTCCCCGCATTCAGGCATCGCCTCCGGACAGCGGGTCCGAAACACGCAGCCGCTCGGCGGATTGACAGGGCTCGGCAGCTCCCCTTTTAAGAGGATGCGCTCACGCTTGTCCTCCAATTCAGGGTCTGGAATCGGAATCGAGGACAAAAGCGCCTTTGTATAGGGATGCAGCGGTTCGCGATACAAGGTGCCGCTCTCTGTTATTTCCATCATGTGCCCTAAGTACATCACACCGATCCTGTCACTGATATGCTTCACCATCGAAAGATCATGGGCAATAAATAAAAACGTGAGCCCTTTCTCTTTTTGAAGCCGCTTCAGCAGGTTGACCACCTGCGCTTGAACCGAGACATCAAGTGCAGAAATCGGTTCGTCTGCCACGATAAATTCAGGATTCAGCGACAGCGCTCTGGCAATCCCGATTCTTTGTCTCTGCCCGCCGCTGAATTCATGGGGATAACGGCTGCCAAAATCAGGGTGAAGCCCTACTGCCTCAAGCAGCTCGTCCACGACGAGAAGCCGCGCTTTGTGGGTATTGTAAAGGTTGTGGATTTCCATCGGCTCCAAAATGATTTCTCGAACGGTCATACGCGGGTTAAGCGAAGCATAAGGATCCTGAAAAATCATCTGCAGCTTGCGGTTAAAGGCAAACTGCTCTTTCTCACTCAGTGAGTGGAGGTTGGTGCCGCGGTATTTCACACTTCCTTCTGTTGGCTGATAAAGGCGCATCAGCACTCTCCCCAAGGTTGATTTCCCGCACCCTGATTCACCGACTAGCCCAAACGTTTCTCCTTCATGAATCTGAAAGGTGACCCCATCGACGGCTTTAACTGTCCGCTTTTTTCCTGCGTCAAAATGCATTTTCAGCTGGCTGACCTCTAACAAAGGCAGTGGCGTCATTTGTCTCCCTCCTTATTCTGAAAAACAGCGGCGCACCGCACACCGTTCTTTTTCATAGATTGTCTCTTTTAATGTAAGAATTTCGATTGATTTTCCCGTCTTTGGAGAATGAATCATTTTCCCATCGCCGACGGACAGACCGACGTGATGAATCGCTCCTTTTCCTTCCTCGTAAGCAAAAAACAGCAGGTCACCGGCTTTCATATCATCAAGCGGGATTTCCTTCCCAGCCTTTGCCTGATCTCCTGCATCACGGGGGATGCTGTATCCATTGGCCTTAAATATACTGTACATAAACCCGGAGCAATCAAACCCAAACCCGCTGATCCCTCCCCACAGGTAGGGAAGCCCGAGAAAAAACGCCCCCGTTTGAATGATGTCTTCAGCAGTCCCTTTCTGTTCGCGGACAGGCACTGCATCAGTTTGCTTCACAAACCTTTCCCCAAAAACGGTCGAAACCTTAAAATATTCGTTTTCTTCTGCAATGAGGGGAAGAACCGTCAAAAAGCTCAGTTCGATCTCCTTTTCTCCATTGCTTTTGTACAAAAAGGCAGCAGGTTTGCTGATCATGACATCTTTTTGTGTATGGATGGGACTTGTTTTTTTCAGCTGGTTCTTTTTCATCCAGCCCGGATATCCGCGTGGATCTTTTCGGGATGGTTGGCTCGGCACGATCACAGAAACCCATTCACCCTGTTCCGCCGTCACCAGTACTTTTTCGCCAAAGAGAACCTGAGTTTGGATCACATTGTCTGTACATAATCCAAGCCGCTCATCATACGTCATGCGCTCCAGCCAGTCTCTGATCAATACGGTCGGACGAAGCATCGCTTGATCAGATGGCCGAGGTGAATCAGGCGCTGTCCAGATGTTGGCCACTGCTGATATGACAGTGTGCATCATTGCTCTATTTCCCCTTTCAAAAGCGCAGCTCCGGTGATTCCGAGACCCGGTCTGTCAGGCATCGCAATCGTGCTGCCGCTGTATGTTATGCCGCCTTTGATGACATCTGTTTTCAGCATCAGCGGCGCGTCAAAATCAAAGCGTGTGATGTTTCTTTTGCTTGCCGCAAAATGCGCCGCGGCCGTAATGCCCAGCTTCGTTTCAATCATGCTGCCGACCATGCACTCTACTCCGCACGCCTCAGCCATGGCATTGATTTTCTCTGCTCCGCTGATGCCGCCCGCTTTCATCAATTTAATATTGATCAAGTCAGCGCTCCGGGTTTGAAGAATTTCGAACGCCTGCCGCGGCGTAAAAACACTTTCATCGGCCATAATCGGTGTGTCTGTCGCATCTGTCACCTTTTTAAGCCCAGGGAGATCATCTTTATGGACAGGCTGCTCGACAAGCTCTATGCCAAGACCGGCATCCTCCATTTTCCGAATAGCAGTTACCGCTTCCTTCGGCGTCCACCCCTGATTGGCGTCTAAACGCAGTTTCACGGCTGATCCGACACGTTTTCTGATTTCCTGGATACGGGCGATATCTGTTGCGATTTCATCTTTTCCGACCTTTATTTTCAGCGTTTGAAAGCCTTGTTTGAGATAATTCTCGGCATCAGCTGCCATCTCTTCAGGTGAGTTGACACTGACTGTATAATCCGTTTCCAGCGTATCTCGGTATCCGCCAAGCATTTGATAAAGTGGCAGTCCGCACATCTGCGCCCAACCGTCGTATATCGCCATTTCCACAGCCGCCTTAGCGCTCATATTACCTGTCAGGAGGTGCTGGATGTCGTGCAGGATGGCCTCACAGCCGGACAGGCTTTTTCCAAGCAGTGCCGGCTTCAAGACATTGTGAATTGCACTTTCAATGCTATCCATGCTGTCTCCTGTAATCACTATCGTCGGGGGCGCTTCTCCCCATCCGATTGCGCCGCTGTCATAAGTGATTCTTACTATGACCGATTCAGCCGTATGCACAGTGCGAAGCGCAGTTTTAAACGGCTTTGTCAGCGGTACGGCGATTCGGCTTGTTTCTATTCGCGTGATTTTCATGTCTTCAGCGCCCCTTCTGAAACGCCCGCCTCGATCACGACTGTTTTTTGTGTTGTATTCATAGCAGCTTGCGCACCGATCGGAACGGCGAAACTCGGTGAACAGTGGCCGATTTTAAAACCTCTCAGAGCAGGTTTGCCCGCTGATACAATATAGTCATCAAGCACCTGCTCAAGCGACAGAGACTTTTCCCTCTTCACCGGGACACAGTTGTGAAAATCACAAACAAGAATTCCGGCTGCATCCGTCAGCTTTCCCGCCATTTTCAGCTGATTCAGCATCCGGTCGATTTGATATGGCTCCTCGTCAATATCTTCAATAAACAGAAGCTTCCCTCTCGTATCAATTTCAAACGGCGTGCCCAGCGTAGACGTCAGTAAAGAGAGATTTCCTCCGACAAGTTCGCCTTCCGCTTTTCCAGGAACAAGCACGGTCAGCGGAGAAAGGTCTTCTGTATAGGTGAATTCCCTCTCTTGGAAGAGCTGCTCATACGACGCTTTTGTCAGCGGGTGAACGTCGTCGAGACCAATATCTGAACTGAGCATCGGGCCATGGAAGGTGACAAGACCTGTGTTTTGATGGATGGCAGTATGTAAAAACGTAATATCGCTGTATCCCCAGAAGATTTTAGGATATTTGCGGATTAAGCTGAAATCAATGCCGGCGGCGATACGTCCTGTCCCAAAACCCCCGCATGCGCACAGCACTGCTTTTACCTCCTCGTCTCTGAACATCTCATGGAGATCAGCCAGCCGCTCATCATCCTGTCCCGCTAAATAGCCGTGCTGGTTTTTCAGTGCCTTGCCCAATTTCACCTGAAGTCCGAGCTCTTTTAAAAATAAAAGCGCGGTGTCAAGCTGCTTTGGATCCGGCGGGCTTGCAGGCGCAATCACTCCGACTGTGTCACCCTTTTTCAGCGCTTTCGGCTTGTGATTCAACTGAATCACTCCTTTCATTTGCTCTGCACCCTACGTATACGTGCAAGAAAGAGAAAAAATACCGCTCCTTCGCATAAAGAAGCAGTATTTTCCCAATCGCCGGCGTCAGTTTTTATCCGCCCATTTTAAATCGATATAGCCGACAGGATGCCGGACGATTCCCTTTACATTTTCGTTTTGCAGGTTGACCTGGTTGTAGAAATAAACCGGAATGATCGGCGCTTCATTGACCAGCAGCTTTTCCGCTTGATGCATTAGGGAGAAACGCGTTTTTTCATCGGCTTCATGTTTCGCCCGCTTGATCAACTGATCGTATTCTTTATTGGCCCAGCCTGTGCGGTTCATCGAATTTCCTGTTTGGAAGGCTTCCAGAAAACTGATAGGGTCCGCGTAGTCAGGCAAAAATGAGCTTTGAGAGAATTGAAATTTCAGCGCTTTTTGATCCTCTAAAAATACGTTCCATTCCATATTGGCCAGCTTCACATCGACTCCAAGGGTATTTTTTAATTTTTGCTGGATCGCCTCAGCAATCTTTTTATGCTCCGGCTTTGTGCTGTAAGTAAGAGTAATCGCAGGAAGCTTATCATAGTTTTCTTCCTTCATGCCTTTTTCCAGCAGCTGCTTCGCTTTGCTTTCATTTGGTGTGACCAGGTCTCCGCCCGCTTCACGGAAATCCTTGCCGTCAGGCTGCGTAAATCCAGGCGATACAAAGGCGTGTGCCGGTTTTTCGTTATTTTTCGTGACGTACTTTACAATTTCCTCCTGATCGACAGCCATCGCAAAGGCTTTTCTGATGTTTTCATTTTGGAACGGCTCCATGTTCACATTAAACCGGTAGAAATAGAGGCCCGCCTGGTCAACAATACTGACATTGTCCTGATCCAGCAGCTGATCGCTTAATTCAGCAGGGACATAAGCGGTATCCAGTTCACCAGACTGAAACATCTGATAATCTGTATTTCTGTCACTGACCATCGCCCATTTCACCTTATCAAGCTTCACGGAATCTTTATCCCAATACGTGTCGCTTTTCTCCATTGTGATGCTGTCATCATGCTTCCATTCCGTCAGCTTAAACGGACCGTTCCCGACAAATGTATCTGCCTCAGCAAACCACTTTGGATTTTCTTTATCGACCTTTTCGTTTACTGGAAAATACGCCGGATTGGACACGACGCTGAGAAAATATTTTTGCGGTGCTTCAAGTGTTACTTCAAGGGTTCGATCATCCTTTGCCGACACCTTCACACCGTCTTTTTTCCCTTTCCCGCTGTTATACGCTTCGCCGCCTTCAATAAAATAGCCGAGAAACGCAGATGAAGCGCCTTTTTTCGGATCAAGCATCCGTTTCCACGCGTATTCAAAGTCTCCGGCCGTTACCGGATCTCCGTTTGTCCATTTCGCATTTTCTCGAATCGTAAATGTGTAGGTTTTTTTATCTTTTGATACAGACCACTTTTCCGCCATTGCCGGTTCAGGCTCATTCTCTTTGCCAAGACGTGTCAGCCCCTCCATGATGTTATTTAACGGCTGCCACGACACATTATTAAAACCGATCGGCGGATCGAACGAAGTCGGTTCATTTTCGTTATTTATATACAGCACCTTTTCCCCGCTTGTTTTTGCCTTATCATTACCGCTTTCCTTTCCGGCCTGTTCGTTCGCTGTACATCCCATCAGCGCAAACGAAAGTCCTAATGCAAGGCCCATTCCCCATAGCTTTTTCACTCGTTTCATCCTCTTCCCCCTTTTCATGATCAATCCTTCGCACCTCCGGACAGCATTGCATGTTCAGCCCGTTGATCCTGCAGCCAGCAGTTGACAGTGTGCGTGTCAGATCTGATGGTCTTGCCCGGGTATATCCTGTCACACACGATCATCCTGTTCGGACAGCGGGCGGCAAACGGGCAGCCTGGCGGAGGTGAAAATAAATCCGGCGGCGTTCCGTCAATCGGAATCAGCTCCGCGCCCTCCATATCCAACCTCGGGACAGAGTTCAGCAGCCCTTTCGTATAAGGGTGCTGCGGCTGATAAAAAATATCTTTTCTCGTGCCGATCTCCGCCATTTTACCGGCATACATAACTGCAACTCTGTCAGCAATCTGGGCAACGACCCCTAAATCGTGTGTAATCAAAATGACAGACACATTCGTTTTTCTCTGAATCTCTTTAAACAGCTCCAAAATCTGCGCTTGAATGGTCACGTCAAGGGCAGTGGTCGGTTCATCTGCGATTAAGATGTCTGGCTCGCAAATCAGCGCCATCGCAATGACAATCCGCTGTCTCATGCCGCCGCTGAATTGATGGGGATACTGTTTGAGACGCTCTTCGGGATCGGGAATGCCGACCAATGACAGCATGGACAGTACCTCTTCCCGTACCGCCTTTTTGCTCATTTTTTTGTGGCGCAGGAGCGCTTCCCCCAGCTGATCTCCGACAGTCAGCGTCGGGTTTAATGCTGTCATCGGGTCTTGAAAAATCATAGATATGTCGGCTCCCCTTATGCTTCTCATTTCTTTGTCAGAGAGACGGCAAAGGTCTTTGTTTTTAAATAGGATGCTGCCGTCCGTCACTTTCGCCGAATAGGGCGGAAGCAGGCCCATGATGCTTTGGGAGGTAACGCTTTTGCCGCAGCCGGATTCGCCGACGATTGCAAAGGTTTCACCTTGATACAAATCAAAGCTCACCCCTCTGACCGCCTGAACCGTCCCGCCGTAAGTCGTAAAAGAAACGTGCAGATTTTTGACTGACAGAACTTTTTCCATACAGCTACCTCCTCAGCTTAGGGTCGAGCGCATCCTGTAATCCGTCCCCCAGCACATTAAACGCATACATCGTCAAGGAGATGAAAAAGGCCGGAAAAAACAGGCGCCACCAATGCCCGGACAAAATCGTAGGCAGGCCGTCATTCGCCATCACACCCCAGCTTGCAAACGGAGCCTGTATGCCGAGGCCGAGAAAGCTTAAAAAAGATTCTGCGAATATAGCGGCAGGTACGGTTAATGTCATTTGTACGATGATCGCTCCCATTGTATTCGGCAGCAGATTCTTCCGGATGATACGAAAGGTTTTCGCACCAAAGGTTTTCGATGCGAGTACGTATTCATAATTTTTAATCTGAAGCACCTGTCCTCTTACAATTCTCGCCATCCCGACCCATCCGGTCACAGTCAGTGCCACAATAATGGTGCCCAGTCCCGGCCCCATCAGCACCATCAGCAAAATGACAACAAGGAGATACGGCAAGCCATACAGCACTTCGATAATCCGCATCATGATGCTGTCAGTCCTGCCGCCTTTATAGCCGGCAACGCCTCCGTAAATGACACCGATCACAAAATCAATCAGCGCTGCCATCACTCCGACAAATAACGAAATCCTCGCTCCATACCATGTTCGGGTAAACACATCCCGGCCGAGCTCATCGGTGCCGAACCAATGATCGGCTGAAGGCGGGAGATTTTGCTCGGTCAGCGATTGGCGCGCGACACTATGGGTCGATAAAAAGGGCCCAATAACTGCCATGACAAAAAGAAATAAAAGAATAAAGAGTCCCGCCATCGCTAATTTATTTTTCTTCAGCCTCCTCCAAGCATCCTGCGTGTATGACAAACTCGGCCGCTTGACCGAATCGGCTTCTCGAGTTTTTTCCTGATTCGAGACAAACCACTCATCCGGCACCTGAATGTGCTGCTCTGGCTGGCGTTCATTTGTTTGTACAGGGAGATTCACACGCTTCACCCTTTCTTATGCAGTTTAATGCGCGGGTCCAGCAGACCGTAGGCCAAATCGACCAAAAACAGCATGATGATCAGAATGACGCTGTAAAAAACGGTCGTTCCCATAATCACGGGATAGTCCCGCTGATTAATACTTTCAACAAAATATTTTCCCATTCCCGGAATGGCAAAGATTTTTTCAATGACAAAGCTTCCTGTTAAAATACTTGCGACGAGTGTGCCCAGGACGGTAATGACGGGCATGAGTGCATTTCTGAGTGCGTGTTTTACGATAATTTTGAACGGAGAAAGCCCTTTTGCCTTTGCAGTGCGGATATAATCCTGTGTCAGGACTTCGACCATGCTTGACCGTGTCAGCCTAGCAATGATCGCCATTGGTCCTACAGCAAGCGCTGCGGTCGGAAGCACCATATGGACCGGGCTCGTCCATGTGGCAGCGGGAAATAGTTTGAGATTGACGGCAAATTGCTGAATGAGCAATGTTGCCAGAATAAAATTCGGGATGGAGATGCCGAGTACCGCGAGACTCATCGCGGCGTAGTCCAAAAAGCCATTGCGGCGGAGCGCAGCGATTACGCCCAGCACCAGCCCAGAGATCACGGCTATGACAATGGCTGTCATTCCAAGCTCAAAGGAAACGGGAAATCCGCGTTCCAGCATATCATTTACGCTGTCTGACGGTTTTTTAATTGAAGGTCCGAAATCGAATGTAATGATGGATTTTAGGTAGATGATGTATTGGAAAATGAGAGGATCGTCTAAGTGATAGTAGGCTTCGAGATTTTTTTGAACGGCTTCATTTGTACCTCTCTCCTCGTTAAAAGGAGATCCGGGAATGACCTTCATGAGAACAAAAGTCAGGGTGGTAATCACCAAAATCGTAGCTACCATTGCCCAAAAACGCTTCATCATGTATCGCGCCAAAGCCTCAACACCCCTTTAGCAGAATGATGTCCGCATCGCAAGCTCAGTCATGACAAGCATCGCCTGATAGGCTTCAAGCATGTCCTTCGCCTGAAATTGAACGGTTGTGGTTCCCGGCTTTATTTCAGTTCCCGGCATCAGATTCGCCCATTCTGCTTGGCCGTAATTGGCGAACTCAATGCTCAGAACCGGTCTGTCAGGCGGTGTGAGCGGTTTGACTTTGTCCTTGTTTTGCAGGGCAAATGCGGTTTTTTCTGTCAGCAGCCGGCCGGCTTTCGCAGGGGACAAACACTTCACTGCGGATCTTGAAATGGTTTGTTTGACAGCGGCTGTCGTAACATTCGGAATGAGCTCTTCCGCTTCCTTTGCCGCCCGGTCATCTCCGGCTACCATTAAGACCGGGACATCATAATAACCGGCAACGTATGCATTTAACCCGAGCTCACCGACAGGCCGATCGTTTATGTAAAAATGACGGACGCCGAAAATCATGCTGTGTGACATCACACCGGGGGTTGAAGCTCTCGCATGATAACCGAGAAACAAAGCGCCTGTAAACGTATCATCCAGCCCCTCTACCATTGAAAATGGTTTGACGTCACCGGATATCAAGTCTGCTTCAGGGTGAAGCCTTTCAACCATCAGATTATTCATCTTCGAATGGCTGTCATTGACAAGCACCTCGGTACACCCGCTGTTAAACGCTTCGGCAATACAGTAGTTTGCTTCTTCAGTCATGATGAGCCGCCCGCGTTCATAATTGCGCTTGCCGGAATCCACAAAGGTATCGTCCGGAAGACCCGAAATACCTTCCATATCTACTGACATGTACAGTTTCATAACGTTCCTCCTTTTTTACTAAATTATGAATATTCTAACAAATTATATTAAAAAAAGAGGAAAAATGCAATATAACTGAAGGAAATCACAACGATTCAATGATAAAAAAAATCCTCTTTTAAGGATTCAACAGATAGTTGACAACATCCTAAAACGGTTTTCGTTTTGGGATGTTGTCATCATTTCAGCGTGATTGAAAACCCTTGAAGTCTAGGAAGGACGAGCATTGGAGCAGGCCTTTCACAGGATGTGATGACGGCGATGTTCAGGCAGGACGCCTGAACATCGCCGTTCCTTTGAGAATGTGAACACCAACGCACAGATCTGACAAAGAATGCGAGGCTTTGTCGACACGCTGAAGAATCCTCTTTCAAAGGATTCATGTCTGTTTCTCCGCCTGTTCTGTAAGAAGCTTATATTTTTTCAAGGTTCTTTCAAACACCTCATCAAAAACGTCCGGCACAGAGGCGTGTATCACTTCAGCTCCCTCACCTGTAATTCCGCCTTTCGTTGCGACACGTTCCAGCGTTTCCTCGAAAGACATCTTCTTTTCGATCAGCAGCTTGCCAGTTCCGTATAGTGAATGAATCAGAAAATCAAAGGCTTCTTCTTTGGACAGGCTGCTGTTTCTGACTGCAGACAGAGCCAGTTCTTCGAAGACTGCAGCTATGAACCCTGGTGCCGAGCTCGTCAAATTGCTGGCGGCATCCAAATTCGATTCTTTGATTTCTCGTACACGGCTGAAAACCGATAACAGTTCATTCAGGCGTTCTTTTTTATCCGCTGTCAGTGTTTCACTGTGAACGACAAGCGAGATGCCCGCTCCTGCTTCGGATGTAATCGCAGGAATGAAACGTGATATACCGGCTTCCGTTTCAGCCTCCAAAAGACGCAACGGCACACCGGCAGCAATGGAAACGATATGCGTATTCCTGTTCACATACGGGTGCAGACGGCGCAGCGTTTCAATCATATTTAGCGGCGGGACACATATAAAAATCAAACGGCACGTTGCCGCCCAGTTCTCGAGCGAATCAGCCGATACATTTGGATAATCTGACATCAGCGCCTGCAGCCGCTCCCCCTTCGTTCTTGTTTCAATAAAGAGCTCATGCTCCTTGATTTGTTCATGCTTCAACAGCTGCCTGGCGATCATATCGGCCATGCTGCCATATCCAATCAATCCAATCTGTTCCATCGACTCAGTCCTTTCATATACAATATGAAGTGTACCGTTTTCCGCACTTTTTCACAATTTCCCATAATCTTTTCATTTTTATCCCACAGTTTTTGTTTATGATAAACTCAAGTCATAAACCTATCATAATCAAAAAGAAATTAGTGAAAATAGAGAAACGGAGTGAACATGATGGATAACTATCGTGACGAAAACAGAACGGAAGGCAATGAGAGTGAGGTCTTTCTAGCGAAAGAGAACGATCAGAGCACCTCCTACTCAGCCCGCAATGTCATTCATGATCAGGAGAAGAAAAAACGTGGGTTCGGATGGTTCAGACCGCTGCTTGGCGGAGTGATCGGCGGCAGTCTCGCCCTTGGCATTTACACGTTTACACCGCTTGGCGACCATGATTCTCAGGACACTGCAAAACAATCAGCCAGCCAGCAGCAAACACAATCTGTTACAGCTAAAAGCACGTCCTCTGAATCTGGCAAAAGCACGTCAAGCACAAGCAGCTCATCTGCATTTAAGAGCGAGGATTCTTCTAAAATCTCAGATATGGTGGAAGACATTTCACCGGCGATTGTCGGTATTACAAATCTTCAAGCTCAGTCAAACAGCTCTTTGTTCGGCTCTAGTTCATCTGGTTCCAGCGAAGATACAGAAAGCGGTTCAGGATCTGGTGTCATTTTCAAAAAAGAGAACGGCAAGGCTTATATTATTACGAATAACCACGTCGTAGAAGGGGCATCTTCACTGAAGGTCTCTTTATATGACGGCACTGAGGTGACAGCAAAGCTGGTAGGCAGTGACTCCTTAACAGATTTAGCGGTCCTCCAAATCAGTGATGACCACGTAACAAAAGTGGCAAGCTTCGGTGATTCATCTGATCTCAGAACAGGCGAGACCGTCATTGCGATTGGAGATCCGCTCGGAAAAGACCTGTCCCGCACAGTAACACAAGGAATTGTAAGCGGTGTGGACAGAACGGTTTCAATGTCAACATCAGCCGGTCAAACAAGCATTAATGTGATACAGACTGACGCGGCAATTAACCCAGGTAACAGCGGCGGCCCATTGTTAAATACTTCCGGCAAAATTGTCGGCATTAACAGTATGAAAATCAGTGAAGATGATGTAGAGGGCATCGGATTTGCAATTCCAAGCAATGACGTAAAACCGATTGCAGAAGAATTGCTGTCTAAAGGACAAATTGAACGTCCGTATATCGGTGTCAGCATGCTTGATTTAGAACAAGTGCCGCAAAACTACCAAGAAGGCACACTCGGCCTGTTCGGCAATCAGCTAAATAAGGGCGTATACATCCGTGAGGTCGCTTCAGGCTCTCCTGCTGAAAAGGCTGGATTGAAAGCGGAGGATATTATCATCAGCCTGAAAGGCAAAGAAATCGATACAGGCAGTGAATTGCGCAATATCTTATATAAGGACGCAAACATCGGTGACACTGTTGAAGTGAAAATTCTCAGAAACGGCAAAGAAATGACGAAAAAAATCAAACTCGACCAAAAAGAAGAAACAACTTCGTAAGACATAACGCCTCAGGCCGCAAAAGCGGTCTGAGGCTTTTTTATTAGACTAGAGACCTAACTGCTCTATGAAACTTTCTTCCGAGGCATCCGTATATATGACAGACTGACATCATTCTCATCCGATGCTTGAGACATCGTTTGCAAGGAGGTATGAACATGAAAACCGTGGGATTGAGTATGATCTGCGCAGGATTGGCTTTTCTCTTGCTAAGCTTTCTTCTCTCTGAATCGACGTTGACGTGGGGAGTTGTACTGGGTACCAGTATTCTATTAAACGTCACTGGTACGGCAGTGATCATGCGTTTCTTAAAAGCCCCTCAATATAACAGCTGACATGCAGCAAAGCCGAAGACGAAATCTTTAAGCTTTGCTGTTTTTATTTCAGCATGACTGAACCGCAGTGCAAGTTCACAATCCCTTAGTCCTATCAAACGATCAGCATCTGTTGCTTTGATCATCGCGCAGAACATAAAAAGCCCCTGTCCGTCACGGACAGGGGTTTCAGGTTACGACATATGCTGGTCTCTATAGAGTCTTTTATTTTCAATTCCATATGATTTCTGAACGATGTAAAGCGGCCTGTCTTTAGCTTCATCGTAGATTCTGCCGATATATTCGCCGATCATGCCCAGAATTAGAAGAACGATGCCGCTGAACAGGAGCTGGATCACAATAAGTGATGACCAGCCGGTAATCGTGCTGTCTGTGAATAGCTTCAGATACAGCACGATAAACATATACAGAAATCCAGCACCTGACATTAACATCCCCGCATAGCTCGCCAGCTTCAGCGGTTTGTGCGAAAATGTCGTGATGCCATCCATTGAAAGCTTCAGCATTTTCTTCAGCGGGTACTTTGTTTCTCCAGCAAGCCTTTCATCACGTACATACTCGACCGCTGTCTGTTTGAAGCCCACCCAGCTGACGAGCCCTCTGACAAAAGGATTTTTTTCTTTTAATCTCTTCATTTCATCACAGACTTTTCTGTCCATGAGGCGGAAATCCCCTGTATCAATCGGGATATCAATATCCGTCATGCTGCTTAGAAGCCGGTAAAACATAGCCGCAGTTTGTTTTTTGAAAAAGGTTTCCCCTTTTCGTTTTGTCCGTACGGCGTATACGACCTCATAGCCTTCCTTCCACTTGTCAATCATATCTAAAATCAGTTCAGGAGGGTCCTGCAAATCGGCGTCAATGACGACGATTGCATTCCCCAGTGCATAATCCATACCCGCTGTAATGGCGATCTGGTGCCCAAAGTTCCTTGAAAAATCAATGATTTTCACTCTCGGATCGATCAGGCTGTGTTCTCTTAAAATCTCAATACTGCGATCTTTGCTTCCATCGTTGACAAAAAGCAGCTCGTAGTTTTCCTTCGTTTGATCCATGACCTCTTTTAAGCGCTGATAGGTTTCATGAATGACAAGCTCTTCGTTATACACAGGTACAACAACTGAATATTGAATATGTCTGCTCATGCTTTTTCCTCCTATTCATCAGCATGTAGTTCGTATAATGTAGCTGACTGATTCATTCCGCCAGGTCCGCCACCCATTTGGCTGTTTTCGCCTGAAGACTTGCTGTTGTTTGAAGTATCAGCTGAATCAGTATTTTCTGTTTTCTGATCAGATGATGATTGTTGATCAGAACTTGATTGCCACTTATCTGAAGACACTTCTTTCCCATTTTTCTCAACCCATTCAACAATGTCATTGTTTCCGCCTCTTCCTCTTCCAGAAGCTAAGAAGTATTTCACTTTTCCTTCTTTTACAAGCTTTTTGAATTGAGTCAGCGTGATAGCCGGGTCAGAACCGCTGAATCCGCCAATAGCCATGACAGCTTTTTTCGTTTTAATAATATATGGCGCCGCTGTGTTCGAGTCGGTTGTGGCGAACAGGTATTCAGCTCCGGAGTTATTCTCCTCTAAATATTTGATCAGTTTTTCATTTACAGTTGCATCAGACATTCCCATGCCTTTTCCGCTCATGGTGGATGCAAGCTGAGGACCTGTTTCAGGCTGTGAGCTGTTGCCCCCGTACAGAAGCGGTGTGCTTGCCCAATAAATCGGCATCACCAGCAATGCGAGAAGAGCTGCAAGTGATACATAATAACTGATCGGTTTTTGGCGCTGTTTGAACAGCAGCAGAGCAATCGCTGACATCACGCCGATAATACCTACGCCAATGCTCCAGCCTGCACCAATTTGATCGTTGTAGTTTCTGAGAATAAACAATTCAAATCCAGTTGTCGCAATAATCGCTGCCGGCAGTAGCCATGATTTCCAGCCTGTCTGATTGCGGTGCAGGTGAACAAGGGCAACCCATCCCGCACCGACAAGAGCCGCTATCGGCGGTGCCAGCATAATGAGATAATAATGATGGAAAAATTCTGCAACACTGAAGAATCCGGCAATCGGAACAAGCCATGCAACCCAGAACACCGTTTCCTTCTGCTCTGCAGATAATCTTCTTCTTTCTCTTGCCCCAGCGATCAGTAAGCCTGCGATTCCAAAGATCGCAAATGGCAGAAGCCAGCTGATTTGATCAGATAATTCTTGTTGGAAAAGCCGCAGCGGACCAGGTGTTCCCGTTCCGAACATTCCTGAACCTGATTGCATTTTCGAGCTGGTTCCTGCACCGCCTTTCCCTCCGTCTCCACCAGGACCGTCTTGGCCGCCATCTCCGCCGCTTGGAGGGCCTCCTTGACCGCCGCTTGGCATTTCACCATTGGATGGAGGTGCCGTCATATTGCCATTTGATGATTTGTCATCACTTGATGAGCTGCTGCTTGATGACTGATTAGGCGGTGCTTGATTTTGTGTTGAACTGTTATCAGAAGAAGACATTTCTTTTGAAGCGTCTCCGTTTGGTCCGCCCTGGCCGCCGCCGGAATTTTGGCCTGTCAGCCGCTGAATCCCGTTATATCCGAAAGCCAATTCCAAAACGGAGTTGGTCTGGCTGCTTCCGATATAAGGCCGCTTGCTTGCAGGGATATTGTCAACAATGAGCGGCCATGATAAGGAAACGGCTGCTAATACGGCTAAAGCACTTACCAAGGAAATGATTTTTTTCTTTATTGTGGCGTTTGCCGCAATCAGATAGAACAATAAGAAGGCCGGCAAAATCATATAAGCCTGAAGCATTTTTGTATTGAAGCCTACTCCAACAACGAAAAATGCTGCTAACAGCCAGATCAGCTTTCCTTTTCTGATCGCTTTAAAGAGAAGCCATGTGGCCAGCAATAAGAAAAATACTAGTAATGCATCAACATTGTTTGTACGTGCTACAGCTACAGCAATCGGTGTACATGCCATAACAAATGAGGCAATGCGCGCCGCTGTTTTTCCGAATGTCGGCTTAATCAGCAAGTACATAAGGAGGACTGAACCTACACCCGCTAATGCCTGAGGCAGAATGACGCTCCACCCATGCATACCAAATATCAATGCACTGATCGTTTGGATTTGGTATGTAATAGGCGGTTTATCAACTGTTATAAAGCCGGCAGCATCGAACGAAGCATAAAAGAAATTATGAAAGCTTTGCATCATACTTGTAACTGCCGCGGTGTAATAAGGATTCACCGTGTCGTCCGTCCAAATGTTATAGATATTTAAGAATGCAGATGCGAGCAAAATGAGGATGAGGACAATATCCAGCTCGCGTTTTTTCTTTTCCACTTTTTTTCACTCCTTTTTGTCTAACTTTGAAATAGTGTAACAAGCAAATATGAATAAACTATTAATAAACAAAGACAATATTTTTGCCGAGACCATTTCATGCCAATCGCCCATATATACAACGGGGTTTAAGCCATTTCTCCCAATCGGTATCTGATAGTTCCTCCCCAATAAGCCATCCTGTTCATGTCAAAATGTATGACGATATTAAAAAAAAGCCTTCCGGCAGCGCCGGAAGGCAAATCAATTACAATTTATTGAATCGGTTTTAGTTTTGCTTCAATTTCAGCTCTTCGATGCTCAAGATACGGCGGAAGTGCGATCGTTTGGCCGAGCTCATCAAGGTTTTCATCAACCATAAAGCCCGGACCGTCTGTTGATAACTCGAACAAAATGCCGTTCGGCTCTCTGAAATACAGCGCCTTGAAGTAGTAGCGTTCAACGATGCCGGAATTGCTATAGCCTTCCCGGCTGATGATCTGGTGCCACCCGGCAAGTTCTTCTTCATCTCTTACCCGAAATGCAACATGGTGAACACTTCCTTTGCCTTGGCGCTCGCGGGGAAGATCGTTTCTTTCTATTAAATGGATTTCCGTTGCAGCACCGCCTTCTCCAGATTCCAAAATAACGGCGGTTCCTTGTCCTTCGACTGTTTCACGATTGTTTTCTGTAAATCCAAGAATATTCGTCAATACGTGTAAGGTTGGTTCAGCATATGGCACAGTCAGTTCAACCGGCCCTAACCCGCGAAACGAAAATTCTTCTGGAATGTCGCTTTGTTTAACAGGCAGGCCATATCCTTTTCCTTTCTCATCAGCACTCAGCACAAGGCGCTGTCCTTCATGATCTTGGAATGCCAATATGTCACGTCCCGCTCTTTGGGTGATGCCGCTATGCGCCACCTGATGCTCTTCAAAACGTTCTTTCCAGTAATGCAGGGCTTCTGTGCTTGGAACGCGCAAACCAATACAAGAAATACTGTTTGTTCCCGCATGAAACGGCGCAATGCGGGGGATCTCGAAAAACGTCAGCTCAGTTCCCGGATTTGCCACTTCATCTCCGTAGAACAGATGGTACATTGTCGGTTCATCCTGATTGACGGATTTTTTGACAAGTTTTAATCCTAATACTTTCTTATAGAAATCTAAGTTTTTTTGTGCGTCGGCCGTTAATGCCGACACGTGGTGAATGCCATTGACTTTCATATACTGTCCCTCCAGGTCATTTTATCTCGATTTCGAGATATTATATCATAGTTGTATATTTATTGTTCTAATTACAAGGTATTTTATTCGCATGGGAAAGTCAACATATCAGCTTCAGCGAAGGTTCGTTATTTTGCTGGGTTCTCATCGCATCCTCAGTTTCGGTTAAATCCCGCCCGAAAAACACGAACTTTCTAACTACAAAACCATATATTTATTCGCTTATCACTTATTAAATCAGACGTTTTCACAGGTTTACTAACCACAAACAAAGCAAATATCGAAAATCAGAAAATTTATTTTATTTCACTTTTCTAAAATAGGGTTTACAATATGAAAAAAGATTCTTCTCATGAAGCTTCAACATCATAGGAGGTTAAGGACATGCATACTGAAGACAACGGTTTGAAAAAAGAGATAGGCCTCTTGTTTGCCCTTACTCTTGTCATCGGAACCATTATCGGTTCAGGTGTTTTTATGAAGCCTGGCGCTGTGCTCGCTTATTCAGGTGATTCAAAGACAGCGCTGTTCGCCTGGCTGTTAGGCGGTATTTTAACATTGGCAGGCGGTTTGACAATCGCGGAAATCGGAACGCAGATTCCAAAAACCGGCGGGCTTTATACGTACCTTGGGGAAGTATACGGCGAGTTTTGGGGATTTTTGTGCGGCTGGGTGCAGATTATCATTTACGGTCCGGCGATTATCGGTGCGCTGGGTTTATATTTTGGATCTTTAATGGCCAATCTTTTCGGCTGGGGATCTGGACTATCAAAAGTAATCGGAATTATAGCAGTTCTCTTTTTATGTGTCATTAATATTATCGGTACAAAATACGGCGGCTTTGTCCAAACACTGACAACGGTCGGAAAGCTGATTCCGATTGCATGCATCATCATCTTTGGCCTTTGGAAAGGCGATCAGCACATCTTCACAGCAGTAAACGAAAGCATTGCCGATATGAATTTCGGAGCAGCGATTTTGGCTACATTGTTTGCTTACGACGGATGGATTCTTCTGGCCGCTCTCGGCGGAGAAATGAAAAATCCCGAAAAGCTGCTGCCACGCGCAATGACGGGCGGATTATTAATCGTAACAGCCATCTATATTTTCATTAATTTTGCATTGCTTCACATCCTGTCTGCGAACGAAATTGTCACACTTGGTGAAAATGCGACAAGCACTGCTGCCACCATGCTGTTCGGGTCAATTGGCGGAAAGCTGATCAGTGTCGGGATTATTGTCAGCATCTTCGGCTGCTTAAACGGAAAGGTCCTTTCTTTCCCGCGTGTATCATTTGCGATGGCAGAACGTAAACAGCTGCCATTTGCTGAAAAATTGTCACAAGTACACCCGACGTTCCGCACACCATGGATTGCGATTTCCTTCCAAATTATCGTGGCTTTGATTTTGATGCTGATCAGCAACCCTGATAAGCTTTCGGAAATCTCTATTTTCATGATCTACATTTTTTATGTGATGGCCTTTTTTGCGGTATTTATCCTCCGCAAGCGAACAAAGGGAGAAAAGCGCGCTTACAGTGTTCCGCTATACCCATTCATGCCGATTTTGGCCATCGCAGGTTCATTCTTTGTGTTAGGAAGCACACTCATTACAGATACACTGAGCTGCGGTTTATCCATCCTCATCGGCCTTGCCGGACTGCCTGTTTACTACTGGATGAAAAAACGAAAAGCAAGCTGATAAAACGGTTCCCTTGTTTAGGGAACCGTTTTTTGGTGAAACAGAAGATAAAAGTTGACAGGAAAAATACAACTTTTGATATACTTTTTACGTTAAGCTGAAAGATTGTGCAAACTTGGGTCGTTTTTTTAAACCGAAGTAGGCCAAAATAAGTGGACATGATTTGCCGAAAAAGTCAAGCCGTGTTTTTTTCGACTTAACCTGTTTTTTTTCGACAAAAGGCTATATAATAATTTGATGTGTGCATTGTCTCATTCAAACTATGGAGGGTTTTTAATGATAAGAAGAAAAAAAGATAAGTTCTCACTCCTTTTAACAGAAATCGCAAAAAATATAGACGAAACTGCCGAATATTTTGTGAACTTTAAGGTCACAAACCAAACGACGCTTAAAGAATTCGCAGATACGTTAAAAGAATTTGAAACAAAAGGTGACAATCATGTTCATGTCATGATTAAAGAGCTTAACAAAGCGTTCATCACTCCTATTGAACGCGAAGATATCCTTCAGCTGACAAACAGCCTGGATGATGTGCTCGACGGAATCGAACACTTCTCTGCTATGATGGAGATTTTCTCGATTACTTCATCAGACGAGCATATCGATAAATTCAGCGGATACATCAGAGAATGTGCCAAAGAAATTTTAATTACAATTGAGCTGCTGGCAGAAAACCGCTTAAAAGATATTCAGCCTCACGCGATCAAAATTAAAGAGTATGAGCACAGCTGTGACAACCTGCACAGAAAATCATTAAAGAATCTTTTCGGAAATGAAACAGATCCGATCAAAGTCATTCAATATCGTGAAATTTACGAAACGCTTGAAGAAATAGCCGACTCTTGCCAAAGTGTTGCCAATAATCTTGAAACCATCATTATGAAAAACGCGTAACGAGGGGTTAAAATGGATATTCTATTAATATTAACGATACTAATAGTCATTTGTGCTCTGGCGTTTGATTTCATCAATGGGTTTCATGATACGGCGAACGCAATTGCGACTTCAGTATCGACAAAAGCGCTGAAACCGCGCCATGCCATTATAATGGCGGCTGTGATGAACTTTATCGGAGCAATGACATTTACAGGTGTTGCCAAAACCATTACGAAAGACATTGTAGACCCTTATACATTAGAAAATGGCTCTGTCGTAATTTTGGCTGCATTAATCGCTGCGATTGCCTGGAACCTGATCACATGGTACTACGGCATCCCAAGCAGCTCATCCCATGCCATCATCGGAGCTATTGCCGGTGCCGCCATTGCGTCAGCCGGATTTGCTGCGTTAAATTATAAGGGATTCATTAAAATCATTGAAGCACTTATCTTTTCACCAATTATTGCCTTTGTCCTTGGGTTTATTCTTTACAGCATCGTCAAGCTGATTTTCAAAGACAGCAATTTGGCGAAAACGAACAAGCAATTTCGCAGAGTGCAGATTATAACAGCTGCCCTGCAATCGTATACACACGGAACAAACGATGCTCAAAAAGCAATGGGAATTATCACAATGGCTCTCATTACAGCGAATTTACATACTTCGTCTAACGATATTCCAACTTGGGTGCAATTCGCCTGCGCGACAGCCATGGGTCTCGGAACATCAATCGGTGGCTGGAAAATCATCAAAACCGTTGGCGGAAAGATCATGAAAATTCGTCCGGTAAACGGTGTTTCTGCTGACTTAACCGGTGCAGCTATTATTTTCGGCGCCACGTTTATTCATTTGCCGGTCAGTACAACCCACGTCATTTCTTCATCAATCCTTGGCGTCGGCGCGTCACACCGGGTAAAAGGCGTAAACTGGGGTACGGCCAAGCGGATGCTCATTACATGGGTCATCACACTTCCGATTTCAGCGACACTTGGTGCCATCGCCTACTTTATTTTAAATATGATTTTTTAATGTTACACCGCTTCTGTCAAAGGAGCGGTTTTTTTGATGGAACAGGAAAACCAGCCGTATCTCTCGAATACAATAAGCAGAACCTATTTCAGATGTGAGGGATTGATGTATGCTTTTATTCTTTCAGATCATGGTCTGGTGCATCATGGCCGGATTGGGCTTATACGTGTATGCCACGTGGCGTTTCGAATCGAAGGTCAAAGAAAAAATGTCCGCCATCCGGAAAACATGGTATTTGCTGTTTGTTCTGGGCGCTATGGTATACTGGACATATGATTCCTCTTCCCTGTTTACTCACTGGGAACGGTATCTCATTGTCGCCGTCAGTTTTGCTTTAATTGACGCTTTCATCTTCTTAAGTGCATACGTCAAAAAACTGGCCGGCAGCGAACTGGAAACAGACACAAGAGAAATCCTCGAAGAAAACAACGAAATGCTCCACATGTATCTCAATCGTCTGAAAACATACCAATACCTATTGAAAAACGAACCGATCCACGTTTATTATGGAAGTATAGAAGCATATGCTGAAGGTATTGATAAACTGCTGAAAACCTATGCCGATAAAATGAACTTAACGGCCTCCCTTTGTCACTATTCGACACAGGCTGATAAAGACCGGTTAACCGAGCATATGGACGATCCGGCAGACGTGCAAACTCGGCTTGATCGAAAGGATGTTTATTACGACCAATACGGAAAAGTGGTTCTCATCCCTTTTACCATCGAGACACAGAGTTACGTCATCAAGCTGACGTCTGACAGCATTGTCACGGAATTTGATTATTTGCTTTTCACATCATTAACAAGCATATATGATTTAGTGCTTCCAATTGAGGAGGAAGGTGAAGGATAATGGAACGCGCATTTCAAAACGGATGCGAGCCCCGAGCGGCGAAGCCGTTTAAAATCCTGAAAAAACGTTCAACTACCAGTGTCGCGAGCTATCAAGTCAGTCCGCATACTGCAAGAATCTTCAAAGAAAACGAACGGCTGATTGACGAGTATAAACGAAAAAAAGCATGATCACACTAAAAGGACAAGAGAAAACAGCTCTTGTCCTTATTCCTTTTCTTATAAGGGTTACATATAATAAAACAAACAGAGGATATTGTCAGGTGATACAGTGAAAAAATTGGTGAGGCGTGTGAAGTTTGTTGATTACGGAAAGTTTGGCCTTTCCGGGTATTCGCTTCGGGTGAGAGAGCGGAGTGCAGGAATTTTAAAAAAGTTAAAGAAGAAAAAATAAATCCCGGAGAAACTCCGGGATTTTCCGTGCGCTGTGATCAGCTTAATTGTGCTGCAATCTTCGCTTTTGTCGCCGGCCCGTAAATACCGTCGGCGGTTAGACCGTTAACAGACTGAAAACGCGCAACTGCATCAGCTGTTTTCGGCCCGTAAATGCCGTCAATTCCGTTGTTAACAGCTCCTTTATCAGGATAAAAATAGAGGGCCGCCAATGCTCTTTGCACCTGAAAGACGTGTTCTCCTGAGGTGTAAGGCGTTGTTAGTTTGATAATGCCGTCAGGTAGCGGATAGAGTTCTGGTTCTTCAGCGTACGATGGCGCACTTACAATTAACACTTGACCGACCTTGATGAAATTCGGGTCTTCGATATTGTTCCACTCTTGCAGCTGAGCAACAGTAACACCGAACGTTCTCGCTATGGATGTAAGCGTGTCACCTTGTTTCACAACGTAAGTTTGGCTGCCGCCTCCCCCAATCCCTGCTTTAAATGTATCCCACGTATCCAATAGTCTGCGCGGACATTCCTTCCCAGACCAATACTTATGAGGGACGACATTGGCGAGACTGATATTGTGTTCAGACATTAATGTTTTGATGAGCCACTGGGCATTAGCTGTTGCTTGTACAAAATCCCCATCGGTATTTTCACAAATTTCAATCCCAATAGAAGCCCGGTTGCCGCTGCCGTTTCCGTCTCCTGCATGCCAGCCGTTTTCATTTAAAGGCAGATGCTGATAAATTTCTGTATCATCAACTGTAAAATGCCAGCTTGTCGCCGTATCAGGATTTTTCAAATAGCGGGCATGCGCCTCAGCATCCGCTCCGGCTGCAGTGTTCGCTGTATTGTGCACTGTAATGTAAAGCGGCGTCATTGCGTAGCCTGGACGGTTATTTGCACCAACTGGAATAAAGTCTTGAATAATGTTTACCATTTAGATCTCTCCTTATTTGGTCAGATTGTTTTCCTTTAACAAGTCACGCTGTTTTTTCCCTTTTTCTGTTACATAATTGTTTTTAAACCAAGCGGCAAGTGTCGTTCCAATTGTGAAAATGACAGATCCGGCAGAATAAAGTGCGTCGGCAAGCTGATTGACCTGCTCCTCTTGAATGTCCAATGGTGATTTGCCAAGCATCAGCATGGTCTGGTTGATTAATGCAACCAAAAGAAGCACCGTCCTAATGACCGTGCCTTTGTCAAACGTTTTCATAAAAATCCCCCTTTAATGCTGCAGCAGGTTATACATAATGGCGATGGCTCCGCCAATGATCCCTGTGCATACTGCTGTAATGATGGCACCTGTGATGGTGCGTTTAATCCACGTTGTATTTTCATCAATTTTGTTTAATTTTTCGTTCAGCGTCATGATTTGCTGATCTTGCCGGTCAGACACTCGTTCTAATACGGAAACCCTCTGCTCCAGCGCTTTGTGCTCACCTTTCATGTCTGCTAAATCCTGCTGAACCACATTTACATCTATCTCTTGCTGCATCACTCACTCCTCCTTTACATGCGGATCACCTCCCTTCCGAAGGCCGAAATGGTTATGAAACCACGGTTCCTTTTATCGAAAGAGTCCCGCCGGTGATACTGGCGATCTCCATGATGATCTCCTTAAACCCTTTAATATTAAAGGCCCACGCCTCAGCTTTACTTAACGTACTCGAGGCTGAGGACGCATCATCAGATTTCACGCCTCTGATCGGAAGTTTCTGTCCTGACACTGATTTCCCCCAAAATTTCACCTCACTCGTTTCCGCTGTGCCGTATACTTCAACGAGTAAATGCGCGGCACCGCCCACTGGTAAAGCGGCACCCTCGCCGGCGGACTCGGCATTTTCATGAAAGACAAAGTCAAACGTTTGGCTGGCTTTTACTTTTAGCCGTCCATCGCCTGTTTGAATCTCCGAAAAGTCTATCTGCAAAGGGGCTTTTTCATTTACACGCACGTCCATTTCTCCCGCGCCGACTGATTGGTATAATACAAACTCTGATTGCTGAAGGTTCCCGTTCACATAACGAAAGCGGTAATAGCGTTTAGAAAGGTACACCCAGTCTGTCGCTGTCAGGACACCCGCTGCGACATTAACTGTTGCTGTCGTTGTCCAAGCATTGTTATTGTCGCTTTCTTCTATAAAGAGCGTGCCTTCACGATCTGCATACGCCCATCCCTTCACTTTCGAAATCAAAACTGCACCCAGCCTGTCTTGCCCGAGCTGACTGTATGCCTCAGTCGCCTTTAAGGCAGCGTTTGTTAAAATCTCCGCAACACCTGACAAGTTCGAAACAGGTGTCACAAAATCATTTTTTTCTCCTCTATAGGGCTTTACAGCTCCGGCTTTTCCAGTCTTATCGAGAGGAAATTCATATTGATACTTCACCATCTTCATCCTCCTTTTGATCTAAAAACAGGCAAAATAAAAAAGCCTTACATGGCTTTACCGGTAATTTCTTCATACTGGTCAGATGTAATCAGCTTTTTGTTCACCCCCTCTGCCAAATCCTCAATTGAACAGTCTTGATATGCTAAAGCCTGTTTCACCATATCCGTTGTCGCCCACTCATAATAGAGGGCAAGCACCCAATAATTCATTCAGCATGATCTCCTTTCAAAGAAAGTAATGAGAGCTTTATATCTGCCAGTTCGCTCCCTAAAGTTTTGTTCAGCTCTTCTAGCTGCTTACGAGCCAGCTTTTCTTGTGACAATTCCTGAGCGAGAAGCTCCACCTGATCAGGCGGCTCATACGGTGGGTTTTTTTGCAGCTCTTCCCACCAGGATTCGAGTTCTTTTTGGGTTGGGATTGGGGCGCGCAGGTTCCATTCAGCTATATAAGACCCTTCCCCGTCATTTTGAACGATAAAATCTTTTGTTGGATCTGTATTAGGGTATTTATACATGATTGCTTCTGCGATCATCGTTTTTCCTCCTATACTTATACTGTAGGATAGTTAAGCCCTCCAAGTTCTTGAATGTCTATATAATTGTATACTTCGTTATAATCGGATACACCTCTTCTATCAGTACCATGATAGTTGCAATAGCAATAGATCTCTATATAGTCACCTTTGTTCATAGGAACGGTTACATTACCATTTAAGTCAAGGTTCATTTCATTTTCCTTATCAACAAAGTCCCCTCTCTTATGGTCAATTGGTTTATACAATGATCCATTTAGATAGAGTTTCAAATGAAAATTGATGTAAGCCGGTGTATTTATCATATACAGCCCAACTCCTACTAAAAACATTCCATCATTAGGAGCAACGAATCTACTATTTTTTGTGTCAAAAGCATTGTGACTATCTTTAATTTTGCGATTGAACTGAATTTTTGTATGGGCTGCTTTATCAAGATACTGAATACCTGTAGTTCGGATATACGCATGAGCGAATCCAGAAATTTTATGCCAAGCTGTCCAGCCTGAACCACTCCACCAGTGACGTATCCATGTACCGGTACTATCAATATAACTGCCAGATTCATTTCCAGTCCCATAAAAATATTGAGCAAATCTAAAATCACTGTATTTCTCATTTTTCACGAAGCCATAACGAAGTGGGTAACCGGTATTATTTCCTTGACCTATATCCATCAAAGTTAGTCCCTGAGGATACTCATCCCCTCCAGTTCTTGCATCTGTTACTGCATTAGAGCCTGAAAGTTTGGTTAATTTTTGATTTGTATAATTTGTATCAACATAGTTTTTAGCATCAGCTAAGGCTTTATCTGCTTTTGCTTGTGCTCCTTGTGAATATTCGATCTCCATCCATGGAGTCCACTCTTCTGAATCTTGCTTTTTATTTCGGATAAATTTTCTTCTATTGTCTGGAATTGAATCTGAATATCCCGAATAAGAAGTAAACTCTTGATAAGGATAAGTTTCAACATTATAGACAAGCAAATACCCATTTCTATTAATTGGAGCATTTAATTCCGTGGTCGAAGAATAAATATAATAAAATCCTGTTTTTGTTATATTATTTAAATCTTCATTGTAGAATTTTCCCAACGTTCCATCATCTTGAGTCAATTTGAAAATCTGGCTGTTATTCCATTTAGTTTTATCGTTCTGCGTGACATGGATTTCCATGTTATTTGCATGACTGTCCGTATAAAGCTTTGCTGTATTTAAAACAGATTCTAGCTCATCTGATGAAGGAATGGTAATAAACTCAGTCCAGCCTACAGTATCGTACCAATGACGAATAAATACTTTCTTTTGGCCTGTGTTACCGGCATAAAAGAAAAATTGAGCAAAACGGTATTTACTAGATTTTATATTCAGCACTTCACCGTACTCATGGGGATATCCTGTAGACCCCTGAAGAATTCCGACAGTGGTAATACCAATAGGATAGTTGTTTCCTGAGTATGATGCATCCTGATAAAGAGATTCATCGGCAATTTTATTGATATTTTCACTATTCAATTCTTCTGATGTGACCAGACGTTTCCATCCTCTGAATTCCCCGTCAGTATGCACCATTCCAATCCACATGGTGACTTCAAAGCTTTGGTAAGCAACAATTGTTTTTCTGCCGCTCTCACCCTCTATCACATCGTAGTTATACCAAGCATTATCATCATCAACTGGATTGTTTACTACATACTTTCCTACTCCATAATAAAATCCCGTTGATAATGATAGAATATCAGTCCCATCAGGTACCCAGGTTCTTCTGCCGTTATCTTTCGTTAACTTTGTCAGTTGAGCTCCGTTCCATTTCACACGCTCATCATTGGTGATATGAATACTGCTATTATCAGTATGATTGTCTATATAATTTTTAGCATTTTTCTCAGCCTGTTCAGCCTTACTCCTAGATCCAGCTTCTGTCTCGAAAGATACCCATTCGGACCACTCACCGCTGGTTAATGTTTTTCTCCAAACTCCTCCGTCATTTGTCATGGCGATTGCTTCCCCATCATTTTCAGAAGAGTACAAATAAATGCCATTAGTAGGTTGCGGGGGTGTATTCACGCTTGTTTTTGCTGTGTGAAAAGTAAATGATCTCTTTTGTTGAGCAGCTACCTCGTTAAAGTCTTGTCCATTATCAATACTGATAAAGACTGAACCATCATCTTTCGTAATCTTAGATAACTGACCGCCGTTCCATTTCTCCCGCTCTTTCTCTGTAATATGCCGCACCTGATCTTGCACATGCAGTTCAAAATCCTTCTTCGCCGCCTGCTGAACATTATCCAAATTCCCCAGCCCGACTTGTGCCTTTGTTGTGTTATGGGGGTTGTTCATGTCGTTTTTGTGGGCGGCCAGGTCTGTGTGGGCGTCTTTTATTCCTTTTTCCCAGCGGTTGACGTCATCTTCGTTGATTGGGTCATCCGGAAGCCAGTCTGTTTTTTCTTCGTATGCCATGTTTACACCACCTCAAAAGTAAATCTGAAATCGAGTGTTCTGTTTTCGCTGACGTCCAGGTCTGTTTTTCTTTCTGTAATGATGTTGCCCAGTTCGTCAAAAATTTGTACCGTTTCGATATGCTTGATGTCTTCCTCACGTTTTGTCAGAACGGTGACTGTCGCTCCGTCAATGGAGAGCTCTACTATTTCTGTTTTTTGTCCGTTAAGCAGCACGTGAGCAATTCTGCTTTTTAGATCAGCAGCTGTACGTTCTCTGTATATGGTTGAAATCAAGTTAAAACCACCTCATTGTTGTTAAGGGTGACAGAATAACCGACTTTCAGCTCACTGGCTGTTCGGTATCTGCGGTGATTCAGGATAACTGTATCTTTGATTTGAATCGTCTCATTTAATCCGCCTCTGAGCGTATACGCTAAATGAGCGGGCTTCATGTTTTCGATGGCTTCGATCAGTTCATTCATGTGCTGAAGGTCATCAACATTGATATCTACGGTAAATCGGTATTCGCCGGGCAGCAGGCGGATCTGTGCAGACGGGTTTTTTAAGAAACGATTCACGGCCTGCTCAATGGCCCTGTAGGTGATTGGCGGGATGTTCGACATTTTAGAAATGAGCCGCAATCGTCTGATTTCATCGGTGTCACCTGATTCCCGCGGCACGTTTAAAATCTTTTCCCAGCGGCTGAGCCCCCATGTCGCTGTCGGCACAAATAGCTGATCCGTCAGATCAAATATGCTGTGATTCTGTTTATCAAACTCAGGCACTTCCGCTTTCAGCAGTTCTGCCATTTCTTTAAGGCTGGTGAGAAACGGAGGCAGATACGCTGTCATGTCATCTTGTTTGCTCAATGATCTTCACCTGCCCCAGCTTAGGAATTTCCACGTCGCTCAGCACCAAATTTTCGGAGGTGCCGTTGACTTTAATATTGGAATAATCACTGACTGACGGTGAATTATAGACGATATTGTTAATTTGAGAAAGGCGGATGACGTTGTCTTCGAACGCCATTTTTTTAAAGAGATTTAAAACGCCCTCTTCAATTTCTGACTTCACTTCATCAATTGAGTGATTGATCTCAGGCAGCACTTCGGCAGAAATCTCAACTTCCTTCCAGACCGCGCTTTCTACTGTGACAACGGCTCCGATTGGCGCCTGTCCCTCCCCTTGTCCTGGTTCAGGGTCGATATAGTTTTTCACTTTTTGAATTAAGATATCGGAAGCCGGCTCAAGATTCGCATTCGTGACGACAATTTTGACCGTGCCGTCTCCGTTCCAAAGCGGGAAGATCTTTGCTTTTCCAACACCGTCCACTTCTTCAGCCCACTCTTTATAGTGCATTTTGTTAGCGCTGACAGCCTCGCGCCGAACCCTTGTAAAATACCGTTCTCTTAAGCTGTCATCTCCTTCTTCCTCTCGCCCCGGGATCAGGATTTCTTTGACAATGGCTGTTTCTAATCCGGGAATGGTATCCAGCGACAGTAAATTGCGTCCGGTCAAATTGGCGTTTCCTGCTTCACCAGGTGTTTCACAGATGAGCGTCCCGTCCGCCGTATATTGAAAATAAAGATTATCCACATAGAAGCGGGAGCCCACAGGAATAGTAATCCCAGACGTAAACTCTCCCGCTCTGACCGCCTTTGTCGCGGCTGTCCGTTCAATCCCCGCTTCCGCTGCACGCCGGTCTAAAAATTCGCCTTGCGCGGTATCAGAGAAGACTAGCTCAAGCACTGTATCCAGCCATATATATGACTTCGCAAGCTCGGCTGCCGCCGGAGCTAAGGCATTATAAATGACGCTGCCTTCTCTTGTGTCAATATCTGCGGAGATGCTGTTCAGCATACGCTCCATAATCTCTTCAAAGGTCTGATCTTCAAACATCTTCGCCAATCACCTCCTCAATCTCAAGCGTCCCTTCATCTGTCTCCACCACAAAGGAAACATGAAACGCATCGCCTTGTTTTTCTATCTCAAAATCGGTTACAGCAGATATCCGGTCGTCATAAACCAGCGCCTCTTCTATCAGCCTCGGAATCTCCATTTTTTTGTAGGCATCAGTCGTCTCATGATCTGCAAGCACGTCCTGAAGCTCATTTCCGACATTATGGCTGTATACGGAGTACGCATATCGTTCTGTTTGTAAGGCGATATACACGAACTGTCTGATCGCTTCAAGTCCGGTAATCAGTTCATTTGTAATTCTTCCGTTTTCAAAATCTATTTTGTATGTTTTAGAGGTTTCAATGACTTCGCTGTCATCTTCGATATCCTCAAACTCCACTTCTGGTGTCAGGGCCATGATGCCCACTCCTTTTTACAAGCTAAATAAAAACCCCTTCATACGAAGCGGTTTGTCTATACTTTATCTAAAATAAAAAACGATTGCCCGCCAGCCAGAGCCGCGGTCATGACGCGATCCCCCGGCTCGAGTGCATCTTCTCCTCCGGACTGCATTCGTTTTGGGATGATGATGGCGTCAGCCGGTATGATCAGTTTGCTGTTTTCTTTTAATTTGATTTCAACTGGAGAAACCGAAACCACCTCAGCCGGCAGCAGCTCCACCGGAGACTCAGCGTCAACTGCGCCAACGGCCAAATGTTTAATAGCCTCACTCAATCTCATCAGGAAACTCCTTCCGGCATCGTATTCTTTTCGACAACATCAATGGTCATCATATGTTTCGTTCCTTTAAACTCGTGCCGGTCCGTATCCACCCAGTAGGTTTTCTTGATCCCGGCCTCCGGTATGGAAATATAGACAGGCAAACCGCTTTGCACTTCTGGGATGCCGACTGCCTGAATATTTTTCAGTTCTTTTTTCACGCCCTTTTTTTCAGCAAGGCGCACATCTGCCCGCTGCTGAAGCTGTGCCTGGTTGATGTCATCAGTGACCGTTTCCGTATATTGAAGCACACCGTATTTGTTTACGCCTGAACTGTCCTTGGCAGAGGCTTTATACGTCTTATTGTCCTTCTGCCGGCGGAGCACCACCCGTGTGGCAGTGTCGTTTATAGAAGTGCTGAATTGGTAGCCCGTGATGTTGACGCCTGTTTCCAGCACCCATACCTCTGACGGATCTGGCCAAGCGCGCAGACCGAGCTTTCCTTTTTCCGAATACAGCTGATAATGTCGTCCCGTCTGGCTTTTCGTCTGTTTCAACGCTTTTAGTATGATGTCATACAGGGTCGTATCATTTTTAATGACTAGGCTTTTAATCGTATGGCCTGTGTTCGCAATCGAGGTTGTCGGTATTTGAAAATCATTGGCGATCCTTTTGATCATTTGATCAGCGCGCTGATTGGAAAACACGTACACATCCTGATTTTTGACCAGGTACTGAAGCATATCGTATGCGCTGAAAGCAAGCGTATGCTCGTCCGGGGTTCTTGCAAAAACAATGCCCCGAAAAAGCTCTTTTCCCTTCCACTTAAATAAGACCGTATCTCCTTCTGTGACGCTGTAATACGTCTGGTCGCCCTGTTTGATGACGATGGTCGCTTCAATGGAGCGCGGCGCCTGATAACGGTGGCCTTCCAGCGATACGCTTTCTGCAACCAGCTCAAGCCACTCTGTGTCTTTAATGACGAACAGTTCAATCATCATACATCACCTGTTTCATTGCGGTATCTTTAATTTTTGGCCGGGAAAAATCCAGTGGCCCGGCTGCCTGATATTTCGTTTGCTTCGTTTAATCATTGCTGTTTTATTGGCGTTCCAAATTTTGCGCCATTGCGTGCTGTTCCCGTAAAACCTGCCGGCAATGTCCCACAGCGTGTCTCCCTTTTTCACTGTGTAAGTTTTCGGAGAAGCCTTCGACGGGCGTTTTGCCTTTGTTTTTTTCTTCTGCTTGATTTTTCGGGGGGAAGCGGTTTTGTATTCTTTTAGTACAATATCAAAATCCCTATCTCCTATCTCATTGTCTCCTTCACTGTATTTAAGGCTTTCAATGCTGCATGTCATATTGATTTTTGTTCCCGTAATTAAAAATTGGACAGGTTTTTTAGCTTTCATCCATTTTTCAATTTTCGCAATGGCATTTTCCGGAGACGGGAGATTTTGATATTCAGCTATCGGCGTATACTTTTTTGGAAAAAAAGAAGAAAATGAAATTTCTTTCGCTCCGGGTTCTTCAATAAACGTTAGTTCACCAAGTCCTGTTATCTTTACTGAGTCATTTTGTACACTATTCGCTATGTCAATCGCTTCAGGAAGAATAGGGAATCGCAGCTTTTCTTTTCCCTGTGATATCCAAAATTCATAGACAGACTTAGTCAAAAGCCACGACCCCCTTTGATCCGGTGTTAATGTCTTTTTGTAATTCATCAAGTAATGCCTGCTTGATTTTTGCTACTAGGCTGTCAGCATCCTGTTCATTATGGAAATGCTGATCGCCGTTAAACTCAATCTTAATTTTTTTCGTTCCGACTGTGTGTATCGTCTGCCGGGTTCCAGAGGTAACGGCTGAAACTTGTCCTGAAGAAAGCTCAGACTGCTGGGATTGAGATGGATCTGTCACTTCCATACCAAGAGCTTGCGCCGCTTTCTGAAGGAGGTAGCGGCCGCGTATGCCCCGCTCCTCCGGAATGATCCATTCCCGCTTGTTTCCTTCACCGACACGGGCAATTTGTTCTTTTGTAATCAGCCCGCCGTTGGCATAACCGACATAGGGACCGCCATGATTCAAGCTTTTAATCCCCGGCACATTGTTGATTGACCCATATCTGCTTTTAATGTAGCCGATCGCAGCAGCTGCGTTGTGAATCGGGTTTTTAATGTTACCCATACCTGGTGCTTTATGATCATTAAAGGTGCTTGGGATTGTCTGCATGAGCCCTTGTGACGGATGCCCCGCTTTTGCGTTGCTGTCCCACAGGTTGATTGCGTTCGGGTTGCCTCCGGATTCATGCTGTGCAATTGTCATTAGTCCCGGAAGCCAGCTCATCGGTGTCTTTGTGGCCATGAGAGCGGCCATAATCCACTGTTTCACATTCCCGCTCATAGCGCCTATCCCTGAATAAGCAGCAGCTAGTGATCCAGCTTGTTTTTCAGCATATTTCTTTACATCTACTGATCCAAGACCTTTGACAACACCGATTGAAGCAAAACGCCCCAGGCTCATCATGACGCGGGAAGGTGAATGGATATCTAATTCCTCACGAAAAGCCTGTTCCACTCTCTTCGCCATATCCTTTGCAGCTTGTTTTACTTCACTGGATTTAGAATTCATGCCTGTCACAAAGTTTCCGACCATGCCTGAACCCCAGCTGTTGGATGTGTCTTTTGAACGCAGGAACGGTTTGTCAACATGTGTGCTGACATACTGTGCTGTCCCTGTTTGAGTTGAGTTTTGCCCTTGTGCAAAGCCTTTGACCGTTCCTGTGCCCCATGAGGACGATTTGTTCACAGTAGCTTGGAACGGCGTTTTAACTTTGGATTGCAAAAAGCCATCTGTTCCGGTTGCAGTGCCGTTTTGACCCTTGGCATAGCCGCTCACCATTTGTTTTCCGTAATTTGGTGAAGAAGAGATCATTTGTGTAAATGGCGTATTGATGTTTTTCTTTTTCCAATCTTCCATTTTGACTGGCTGATTGCTGATGCCTTTACCAAAGCCTTCTGAAAATTGCTGTCCGAGTGTGGACGCTTGGCCTGTAAGATTTGCAGTGTCCATTGATGGAGAGGCTGATCCTGCTAACGGACTGGAAGCGGCTCCTCCTGCTGAAACAGATGATACCGGATTTCCACCAGAAGACGAGGCGGCTCCCATGTCGTCTACGACTTGCATACCCAGCTTAGACGCCGCTTGTGAAAGAAGCATCTTCCCCCGGCCTCGGTTGTTATCAACCGGGATAACGAATTCCTTGCCGGCTTCACCGATCCAAGAGATGGTTGGTTTGGTGATGTAGCCGCCTGTGGCATTTTTATCCGGATCCTTACCTTTATTCGGATCTCCGCCGCCGGTTACAAAATTAATCACTTTACTAGCTACGCCGCCAGCTTTATCCCAAATTTGCTTCACCCAGCCGAACGCTTTAGAAAAAGCATCTGAAATGGCTTCTCCAACCTTTGTAAGAGGTTCTTGAATATTCTTTTTAAACCAGCCGCTCAGACCCTTCCAAATGTTCTTAACGGTGTCTATAGCTTTTTTGAAAGCGTCAGAAATTCCCTTGCCTACATCTAAGACTGTATTTTTCACCGGGTTCCAGACTGTATCCATGAACCATCCCGATACCGTACTGAACACACTCTTAATTTTAGTCCAAGCGCCGGTCATTTTATCCCATATTGTGGTTGCCGCTCCGATAACAGCCGATTTGACTGGTCCCCACACATTGCTCATAAACCATGAAGCAACTGTACTGAACACATTTTTAATCGTCGTCCATGCGTTTACAATTTTAGACCATATGGCTGTAGCCACACCAACAACCGCGGATGACACCGGTGTCCAAACATTGTCCATAAACCATGTTGATACGGTACTGAAAATTGTTTGTATCGTTGTCCATGCGTTTACGATGTTTGACCATATACTTGTAGCCACTCCCATAACCGCGGATGACACTGGTGTCCAAACATTGTCCGTAAACCATGTTGATACAGTTCCCCAAGTACCCTGAATGGCTGACCAGGCATTTTGCGCACCCTCTGTAATGCTGTTCCATGTATCATTTAGAGCGCCGGCATCAATTGCCTTCCCTAAACTTTCACCACCGAAAGTGCCGGCAATTCCTCCTACAACACCACCAATAGCGGTTCCGACTCCCGGCACAACGCTTCCAATAGCCGCTCCGGCAGCTGCTCCTGCTAACCCTCCGCCGGCTGAACCTACCTTTTCACCGGCATTATCCTTATTGATTCCGGCTAAGTCAGTAAGAGACAAAATTTCTCCTAATCCCGGTATTCCCTTTGCAGCTCCTTTTAAGCCCTTCAGTCCGCCCTTCAAACCTTTTGATTCTCCCAATGTTTTCAGAAGGCCTGAAAAACCTTTGCCTGATCCGCCTTTAGCTGCTTTTGCCGATTTAGGCGTATTCATAGGATTTGATTTATTGCCTTTGTTTGATGAACCATTTCTATTTTTGACTTTTTTGCTTTTGCCTGTACTGATTCCGGCACAGCAGCATCCGCAAGCCCCGCCCCATTTGCCGCCTGACTTCTTCGATTTAGAACCTGACGCTTTTTGATTCATAGAAGGTTTTTTAGTGCGGTTTGAGTTGTTAGAAATAGAGTTCTTTGTATTGGCTTTTGAGGCTTTTTGTTTGCCTTTGCTTCCGCTGGATTTGCCGCCAAGCAGTCCTCCAATATCCAGATTCCCTAGCTTTTCAGCAATGCCTTTTATAATCTTTTCAAAAAACTCTCCCACTTTTTCAATAATTTTATCAGGGCTGAATTTCTCAAATTTTTTCGCGATTTTTGAGATAATATTATCAAAAAACTTTTCCGCTTTATTGGCGATTTTATCTGGGTTCAGGAAATTGAATTTTTCTGAGATTTTGTCAACAATATTTGTTACAAAGTCTTCTGCTTTAGTGATAATCGCGTCCGGACTAAATTTGCTCACGACATCGTCCACTTTTTTCATAAAGGATTCTGTAAACTTGTCTAGTTCGTTAAAAATGGTTTCCGGGCTAAATTTGCTTACAATATCATCTACTTTTTTCATAAAGGACTCTGTAAATTTGTCCAGCTGCTTAAAAATGGCCTCAGGACTGAATTTACTTGCAATTTCGTCTACTTTTTTCATAAATGAGCCTGTGAATTTGTCCAGCTGCTTAAAAATAGCTTCAGGACTGAATTTACTTGCAATTTCGTCTACTTTCTTCATAAATGAACCTGTAAACTTGTCCAGCTGTTTTAGAAGCGTCTCCGGACTGAACTTCGTAGCGATTGCGTCCACCTTACTCATGAACGATGTTGTAAACTTATCCAGCTGTGCCAGAATCGTTTCTGGGCTGAACTTTGTCGCAATTGCATCCACCTTGCTCATGAACGATGTTGTAAATTTATCCAGCTGTGCCAGAATCGTTTCTGGGCTGAACTTTGTCGCAATTGCATCCACCTTGCTCATGAACGATGTTGTAAACTTATCCAGCTGTGCCAAAATCGTTTCTGGACTGAACTTTGTCGCAATTGCATCCACCTTGCTCATGAACGATGTTGTAAACTTATCCAGCTGTGCCAAAATCGTTTCTGGACTGAACTTTGTCGCAATTGCATCCACCTTACTCATAAATGATGTTGTGAATTTGTCCAGCTCTGTCAGGATTGTTTCCGGGCTGAATTTTGTGGCGATCTCATCCACCTTACTCATAAATGATGTTGTGAACTTGTCCAGCTCTGTCAGGATTGTTTCCGGGCTGAATTTTGTGGCGATCTCATCCACCTTATTCATGAACGATGTTGTAAATTTATCCAGCTCTGTCAAGATTGTTTCCGGGCTGAATTTTGTGGCGATCTCATCCAGCTTACTCATAAATGATGTTGTGAACTTGTCCAGCTCTGTCAGGATTGTTTCCGGGCTGAATTTTGTGGCGATCTCATCCACTTTTTCCATGAATGATGCAGCAAATTTGTCCAGTGCTGTCAAAATCGTTTCTGGATCAAACATGCTTGCAATATCACCTGTATTTCCTCCAGCTGAAGGGGTTGCTTTATCGGGTGAACCTGAGCTTCTTATGCTGTCAATTCTTTTCTGCAATGAATCTAGCTTATCTGACACCTTGTCATTAATAGCCAGCTCCAATTTATTGTCTGTTCCTGTTAAGGCATCAATACCGGCTGAAATGCGACCGACTGTTTTCATGACGTGATCAATCACGCGTATTGTAACAGAGTAACCATTTTTAAGTGCGGTTTCCATATAACGCTTTATTTTTTGCACAGCCGGCGAAACTTGATCTTCTGCACTCAACGTGATCGTAAAACCTTTAAAACCTGCAACGAGCTCTCTTAATCGTTCAAATCTTTCTGTTGCTTGATCACTAGCGCCGATTTTAATAGATACGGATGCCGGCAATCCCTGCAATTGAGTTTGAACCTGCTGAATGACAGTGCTGGCGTTATCCTCAGCTGAGATGGAAATCATTTGAGAACCAAGCTTTTTCTTTAGAGATTTTTGTATGCGGTCAATAGTTCTTAATATAGTTTTACTATCTTTTCTTATATCGATAGCGCTTTTTCGCTGCGCCATTTTTCTATATTTTTCAAGCGCTCTAAATCCATTTTGTATCTTTCTTAATTTTTTGCTTACACGGTCTTCCATATCAAATCTTGCTGTCAGCTTTGCCAATTACGATGCCCCTCCCTTCTTTGCTTGTTTTTCAAGGAGATCCAGCTTATAGCCGATCAGTCCATACAAAAGCGCCTTAAAGTTTCTGGGCGCTTCATACAGTTTTAATAAATCTGATGGAGAATAATGAAGCTCGTGCATCGCATAGTAGAGGTACACGGCTTCTTTATGCCCATCCTTGATTAGTTTTTTACTTCTTCTTCCAGATCCTCTAATTCATCTTCGAAGCCATTAATCTCAATCGCTTTGTTTAACCAGTTCGCGTATTCGCCTCCAACTGAGAGGACGCGTTTCGCAACTTCTACCGGGTCGGCCGTTTTGTAAGCTTCTCGAAGCTCTTTTGAACGGAAGTCAGGGTAAACGGTTGATTCAACTGCGATTCGGGCATAAAAGCGCTGGCTGTCTAAATCTTTTACACGGCCTCTGCCTTTGACATTTTTATACGTTGTTGTTTCTTTCTCTAATTCATCAATGCGCTCCGTCGTGATCGCTTTAAAAATAAATGGCACGATGTTCCCTTTTTTATCAACAAAACGCTTTGAGATTGGCACTTTGATTTCCTCAGCTTCAATTGTTTTTCCCGGCATAAAAAAGGAAAGATCATATACGTTTTCGTTCTTCTCGCTCATGTAAAAAACTCCCTTATCTCTTTTAATAGATTTCATCATGTAAAAAACAGACCTTTCTGAGAAAGGTCTGCGTATGGCTGGTTCAGCTTTGATTAAAACGTGTCAGAAAGTTTTTCAGGCACGTCGAAGTCTTCGAAGGTAAATGGAACTTCTTCCTCTAGCGCTTCTGAATCGACATCAAGGCTTGCGATTTTGGCAGAGTCAAAGTTGACGTCGTACAGCGTGACTCGCTCTGTGCCTCGTCCGGAGGACTTATCATCCAGCACAGCTTGCAGCGTAAAGTAAGGATCACTGCCTTTTTTGACATAGTCCATCATCAGAATCACGAATTTTGATGTGACTTTATAAAACGTTGCTGTTCCAGTTCCGTTTGCCCCTGTTGTTTTATGGCCTGTCATGCGGCGGCCCATAATGTTTACTTCAGACTTGTTTTTCTCCACATTTGCTTCAAATGTTTTGATGTGCGCCATTTCTTCACCATCGAGAAATAAGCGGCCTTCTTTTCCTGAGATTGTGTTCTGTGCTTTTAATGCCATATTAGTTTACCTCCACATTAAAGTAGAATTTTTCTGCTGCGTCGACAGGCTGTACAGCCAGGTCAATCAAGAAGCCGTCACGGTCTTCATTCATTGAAATTGTGATATCTTCATCAGAATCAAAGCCAGTGATGCCGCCAGCATCCTGAAGAGTTGTCATATATTGCGTGATCATCGTTTTCACATATTGAAGTCCGTCTTCAGACGCCGGAATATCGCTTCCGCTGCCTTTTCTTGATTTAATTAAGGCTTTCAGTTCGCGTGTTAAATCATTATTCACAGCGTCCAGGACACGGACGATTTTGTTTTTCGCAAATTTTTTGTTTTTCTCAGCTGTGAACGTAACGAGTGAGTTAATGTCCTTTTCTACGCTGACAGATTTATCGCGGGCGTCGAATGTGAATAAAAATTCGCCTTTGCCCAGGCGTTCAACAATCGTATCGTGGTCAAGGCGGTGTAACACATCAACCGCGCCTTCGTACTCTACAAATGTAAGTGATTGATTAAAGGTTGCTCCTGCACTCGCTCCAGCTACCCAAGCCGTTGCTTTGTCTGGCGTAACTTCCGTGCCATCTTCCAGCAGCACACCTTCTGTTACGTTGATGATGCCTTCATAGTCACCTGCATAATTGGCTGTGACCCCTTGCACTTTTTGTCCTTGGCCGTCGCGAAGACGCTTAATGAAAGCAGCAAATGTCGCCTTCAGCTGATCACCTTCCGCAACAGGCAGCACAATCACATCAAAGTTCTCCGTTTCAGCCGCGGCTAAGAAATCTGTATAGTCGGAGTTGACAGGAGCTTTATCCGTACCGCCGGATAAACGGATTCCTGCAGATGCATTCAATGTCTCAGCTGAAGTGTCTCCTTCTGATCCAGTGAGCGGAATCGTCGAAGAAAGATCGCCTGTTCCAGTAAAGGTGACATAGCCGTTAGCTGTTAATTCTTCAGCCTTTTTGACGGTTTGTTTATCAACCTCTGATTCATCCATATACGTTGTTACATCAAAAGAAGCAGCATCCAGCACATTTGGATTAATGCGGATGATAATGTCATTTCCTTTTGTTCCGCCATATACCGCAGTGGCTTTGACGCCTTCAGCAATATCAGCAGACGCTCGGACACCTTCGGTTAGACGGTACATCAATACCGTTTTCGCATTTTTCTTTGCTTCACGCAAAAGCAATAAAGATGGATCATCAATGCTGAGGCCCACTTTTTTGTTGAGATCCTCAACGCTGGAAATGGAGACGAACGTTTTCGCTTCGCCCCAGCTTGATGCAACCGGAAGTGCGACTGTCCCCCGTTCACCGAGTGACACCCGCTCCTGCGCTGTCGTTTTAAAGTTAAAATAAATGCCTGCACGTTCTTTTTCTTTGCCTGTTGTAAATGTTCCGCCATTCATGATGACATGACCTCCTTGGTTAGAAATGTTTGAATCAATTGACTGGCTTCTGATTTCGTCATACGTGTTTGATCCACGCCAAATAAAGCCCCCTGAAGGATATCCGGCTTAACGCCAAACAGCTCCTTCGCGTGCTTAATCAAATCCGCTGTATCAAAAAGAGCTTCCCGGCTCTCCGTATGTACAGCCTTCTTCTGTTGTTTGTTCTTTGCCACCGCTTATTTCACCCCGCTGTTCATGTCGATATCCTGTAAGACAGGCTGTTCTGTTTTGTGATAATAATATCGGCTGCTCCACCTGATCACCATGACCGCCTCGCCCCTGTCTCCTACCCTTGTCTCAATTCGGGTAACGCGAACCATATCCCCCGTCTTCTCACCGGATTCACTGAGCAGCGGAACCATATTTCTCGCTTCTCTGATGGCATCCGCGAGCCTGTCCGCTTCATCCAGCGCCTGAACGGAGTCATGATGAAACAGCTTCACATTGAGACTGTAGGTTTTTTTAAATGTGGAGACCGTATCTGTTTCCTCGAAAACAGATGGCGATGGGACGTATAACGACGGCACCTGAAATTGATCAGGCAGCTCACGTTCATAAATGGGAACAGACCACCGGCTGTACAAAAACGCCATGATCGATCCTGTTTCGCTGTTCATCCTGCTCCTCCTTTACAGCTTCTTCAGCCAATGGCGCAATTTGCTTTCCAGCGATTTTTCAAACAGCTGTTCATATAAAAGCAGCGCATGATCCCAGTAGCTCGTGCCCGGGATCCATTTTCTCTTGAGCGCCATTCCCGTTGAAGCCGCGGGATTATAAATAAACCGCGAGCCTTGGAAATGCCCCGGCACCCATCTCACATCTTGTTTTGACGTCCAATGGCCGTCATTAAGAAATGAGGCGTAATCAAGCTGTGTACCCACCTCAAGCGATAGCCCGCCGCTTTGCACAATCCAGAGATTGTCTTCGGCGCCTTTCTCGAACGAGCTGAGCAGTTTTTCTGTATCAATCGTTTGTGTGCTGATGAGTTCAGATTGGACGATCTCCAGAAAATCTTGCCCGCACTCCTCAAGCCACCGGGATGCCTGACGTGAAAAGCCGCCTGATGTCGTTTTTTTTAATGACGTGTTTAGCTGTTTCAGTCCCGCTATTTTCATAGGCTTTCATCCCTGACCGCGATGACTTCCCAATGATGATGTCTGATCTTTTTCGGCAGCTTTAGTATATATTTATGATTCTCCCAAATGATTTTATCGTTCACGCGGATGTCCGCTGACAACGGAAAATGGACGAGAAAGCTGTGATATACAGTTTGATCCGGCTCCTCCTGGGTCAGCTGCTGCGTTTTTTCAGAAAAATAGCAAGGGACACCTTGTTCATCGGGTGTGTCCGGATATGAAATCACCGGCTGCAGCTTGTCTGCCGGAATCCCGAATCGGCCTGCAGACGGCGCTTGCGCCGCTTCATGATAAATGTCGCAGCGGTGAATGAGCATCTGCTGATAACTCATAAAGACCTCACCTTCAGTCTGGAAGATTCAGGGACGTAGCCCGGTATGATAAACTCTTCGAGCAAATGATACACCTCTGGCCGCTGAATGCCGCCTTCTCCAGAAATCGTGTACGAATAATCCCCCATTTTTTCAGACTGATAGCTTGATGATGCTGATTCATCGCTATTTACAAGCGCAAAATACTGGGCAAGCTTCAGCAAAGCCAATTTCGCCTTGTTGGGCAGCGGGTCATAAACGCTGTCTTCAAAGCAGTGGCCCGTGATGAGAGCCGCTTCCGCTTCCGCCTCAATGATATCCTGCGCCAGCAATTCTTCCGGCCTGTTTTTCACCCGAGCATAGACCGAATAGGAGGCTACGTCAGATGGTTCAATGAGCATGAGCTGACCACCTCGTTTCTATTATTCTTTTACGTTAATTAATTTCGCACAGGCATCCTCTTCTTCGAACTTGCTGTCCAGCTTGGCCGTTAAGACAATAATGAATTTACGGGAGCGGATGTCTTTGTCGACTTCAATTCGGATATTGCGGGAGAAGCCGAGAATGATATTTTTCGGATGTGTGAGAATGATATCAGAAGCGTCATATTGCGCATCCCCCTCACCGACTGTGTACGGCTGAATATTGGATACCCCTTTAACCGGTACGCCGAATGCTGTTGATAAACCACCCTGAACAGCCAGGTCCCCAAGGTTTGTCTGGCGGTCTGCCACACGGTCCTTCCATTCAACTTCTAAGCCGTGAGACGTATAGAATCTGAATTCTTGAGGAATACGCAAATATTTCGGCGGAACAGCCTTTAAGCCTTTCTTGAATGTCGCTCTGGACAGTTCTTCACCGTTCATGTCAACGATGTGGGACACCGCTTGTTTGCGGATGCCGTCCAGCTGTGCCAGATACGGATCAGCTGATGCTGTATCGCCGTTTACAATCAGCTCTTCAATATCAACGGCTGCGCGCTCTGCTAAAATTTGCATGATCGTCTGCTGTAGGCCGTCTTTTTCAATATTGTTTTCGAGTGTGTCATACGTAATGTTGATTTCCGCAATGACTTCTTTCGTGTTCAGCTGGACAGTGCTTGTCGTTGGAACTGTCAGCTCGTCGTTTGATAGTGCTTTTCCTTCTTGAGCAGCCCGCAGAATACGCTGGCCGAACCCGATTTTCTCAAATTTTTGCGAGTCATTTTCCATTTGAATCACGCGGGATTCACTAAAAATGGTCGGCGTGTTTTGCACCATGCGGATAAAAGCCGATGCTTGCGCAGGATTCATAAGCCCCCCGCTTTTTAAAGCAGAAAGCGACATTTCCGCTTTCCGAATGATCTCTTGATTTCTCAATTGATTTCCTCCTCTTTGACTGGTTTACAGCAGTCCGCTCCAGATTGATTTTTTAACTTGCTCTGTATTGCCGCCCGCATCGTCCGCTGTCTGCTTAGACGCGCCTCGCGCTTTTTCCAAAGCCTCGATTCGTTCAATCAGCGGGGCGAGCAGGTCCTCAACGAGCTTTTTCAGACGCTCGTCATCACCCGTCTGCTCCGGCTTTTCCTCCGTGTCTGTGTTTTTTTCAATCCGCTCAAGCCGTTTGAGCAGAGGGTAAAGCGCATGCTCGAATGATTCTTTCATGTCTTCTTTTCTCATTTCTTCAGTCTCCTTCCCTGTTTTGTCAGCCAGCATCTGCTTGAACACACTGAAAAATCCCGCCTTTTCAACCGGTTCTTCCTCATACACATCAGCAGTGCCCGCCATGCTGTAGCCGGTGATGATTCCAGCCTTAATCTGTTCCCACACCTCGTCAGACGCTCTCGTCACGAGCACCCACGAACCCTTTGCAATCTGCTTTGACCCGATCATAAAATCATCGGGCGCCACATATGACTCGACCACGACGCCGGTTCCGCCCTCAAAGCTGTGATTGATATCAATCTCCCGTGCCTCCGCGAGAAAGCCGTGCGCCGCTTTTTCAATTTCCTCAGCGGTCATAAAATCGCCGTGGGCATCAGGAACATCAGGCTCATACACGATTCCGTACACGAGCTTTTGTTCATCCTGCTCACTTTTTGTAAACAGCCGAACCTTTTTTTCAAATGACGGAGGTCCGGCTGACTTCGTAAAGAAAAATTCTGTCTGGTTAGCCGCCTTGTCCACATAGCTGACAAAGCTGATTTTGGCATTTCTTAATTCCCGCGCCACCTGCTTGATTCACCTCCCTTCAGGACGTTTTGATGTCTTCGATGCTTTCTTTCAGCTCCTGCATGAGCGCAGTCAGGTTTGTCTTTTCCGCATCCTGTCCTGCAGGCCGTTTATAAATTTCCTCAGGCCACTCCTCCAGCGTTTTTCCAAGCACCCGTCCGGCAAGGTCGCGTAAATCATTCGGCGAGACCGCTCCGGCTGTAATAAAAGGACCGAGCACTTTCGCAATCTCAAGCGGATCACGAAAGTCCGGTCCTTTTAATGTCAGCCTGACATCATGAATATTCAGCTCCGGCAAAAGCAGCGTGTTCAGTTTATTCACGAGCGTTTTTCGCTCCGGCTGAAAGACCTGCTCCTCCGTAATTTTTCTAGCCGTATCAGCTGTCGCCCGGTTGTATTCCTGAGCCTCGCCTGTATACAGCGGCGGGAGGCGGAACGCCGAGCGCAGCTTATTTCTGCTTTTTTCATCATATTCAAGAAACAAGGCGTCATTTTGCAGAATTTCCGCCAAGGATTTGATTTCCACGGACACTGGCGTAATATCCTCGCCTCCATGGAGATCCTTCTCTTTTGCGATTCCTTCCGCTTCAATCAGAAGAAATTTATGCGCGTTTTCCACGCCTTCAAGATCATTCATATACTCTTGCAGCTCTCGGTAAGAAGTTTCCGACAGCATCCCGTTTTCCACTGTGATTGCAGCGGGTACGTGACGGCCCTGCTTAAAATACATAAAATTGAGCTCTTCCGCTTTTCGGGCTCCGTATAAGTTGACGATATTGCCGACCCAGCGGGGCACGCCGTACACGCCGCTTCCGATTTTGAGGTGAATGGCTTCATTCGCTTGATGCTTTTCTGCTAATGTGTTTACATATTCACCCGTGCGCATGTCCATTTTTCGCGGATCGCCGTATTCCTTGAAAAATACTTTCTTTCCATTGATCATCTGCACATATTTTCGGAAGCGTTTTTGCCTTTTGATCCTTTTCATTTTCCCGTTTTCTTCATATACAAATGAGACCTCAACAGGTTCACCGGCTCCGCATACACGCATATTTTTCACATCTAAATATTCAATGCCGGCCGGTTTTCTCATCCCGTCGCGAAGCACTTCCATAAAACCGTTGCCTGTTTTTTCTCTGTCTTCGATGGCATAACCTAAAATCATTTCGGCTGATTCGTCAAAGTGAAGACATTTATAGAAGGCTTCAAGTCTGGCCCATTCTTTTTCCGCTCTTTTCTTTTTCGTCTGATCAACGTCACTTGCGTTAACATCAAACGTGTACTCAACATCGAATCCAAAACCCGTAATATTCACTCTGTACGCATCAATGCATTGCTGAAGAATCGTCGAATATTCAGCAATGGTCTTAAGCTCGATGATGTTGTAGGGCGGTGCGATAATATCCTCTCCGTACAGCTCAGAAAAGTCATCTTCATAGATTTGCTTTGTCTGAGGAACGGCGGCATTGGCTTTGAACACAGTCGCTCTGACTGTTTGATTGTGCATCATTTATGACCTCCTCCTTTCCCGGTTGGGCCGGATTCGTTTGTGTGCTGTCTCTTTCATATCAGCAACCTCATAGTCATCTAGCGCATACCAAATGGCAGAAAGCGTATGCGGGTCAATCGTAAATTCATCCTCTATCAGCGCGCCGTTTTTATCTTTAGCATACGTTAGCGTCTTGAGCTCATAGATGACATTTTCACAGCGGTCCGAACAGAAGATTTTTTTGAATCGTTTCACCTTTTTGGTGTATTGAAGTCTGGAGCCGGGAAACTTTCTGGCTCCGACCATCCGAAAACCCTGCTGGCGGAAATATTGGATGCTTTTCGGCTCAGCAGAGTCGGCTTTGATCAATTCCTGTGTGTCAATAAACTCACGAAGCTCCTCAGCCGTCCTGTCATCTGTCATTTTGTTTTGATAATACTCCCAATAAATGTAGAGGTATTTTTTTTCAGGGTCGACAGCGAGCCGGACGACGGCATTGTAGGATTCCTCGAATCCAAAATCCATGCCTGTGCGAAATATCGGCTTGCTGATGGCTGCGATGCGTTCTTTTACTTGGCCATGCGGGAGCACCTCGAACTGCGGCAGCACTCTGATCCCGTTGACGCCGAATCGTCCTTTACGGGCAATCCGGTACAGGTCGGGATCATACGCCTTGAGCCCGTCGAGCTGTTTCACATAGCTTTTCGGGAGAAAGAGGTTGTCATTCGCTGTGGAATGATGATAATACGTATCTCCCTTAACAATCGTCCGCTTTTCGTAAAGTTCGCTGTCATCAAGCACAAACCGTTTATTGCGTTCATCCCGAAAAAAATGCCGGTACGTCCAATTGGAGGTGCCGACGGGATTAGTGGTGCAGATCATATGAAGCTTCAGCTCAGGGTGGCGAAGACGTCCGATTAATTCCTTAAAGCCTTCATACTTCACCTCTGAGCACTCTTCAATCCATATTAATGAAATGTTATGAACTGACTTCAATTTTGCCGGATTGTCCATTCCTTTGAACATGATCCGGCTGCCGTTTTGAAACCGCAGCTGCAGCGGGGAAGAAAGGGACGCCACAGCTTTTGTGAGGCCGAGCTCTTCAATCACCTCTTGAAACAAGGCAAAGGTCGAATCCCGATGGGTATCGAACACCTCGCGGATGACAAGGGCCGTCCGTTTTTCCTTCAACAGCTTTAACACGATTTTCAATGCGGTATGATAGCTTTTGGATGAGCCGTAGCCGCCGACGAGAAACTGGTACGTCTGCTCCCAATTGAACACATAATCTTCGAAATGAGGGTTGATTTCTTTTACAATCATGGCTTGGACTCTTTTCGTTTGATCATGATTTCAATCGGCTCTTGGCTGTCATCTGTTTTCTCCGCTTTTTGTTTGGCAAGCTTTAATTTCTCGTTTTCAATTTTTTGTTTAAATTGATCCGGAAACAAATCAAAATATAAGGACAGCTTCTCAAGCGCCTTCATTTTATCGGCGAGCTTGATGGCGATGCCCTCTTTGCCAAGCTTCGCTTCCGTCACAATGGTGCCGTCAACGAGCCCGGAATCTTTGACATCGACAAAGCTGATTTCCTTCATAATCGGGTTATCATCTTCATCAAACAGCGGTCCCGATTTCCCGACAGCCTGGACCTCTTTTTTTCCGAAAGTCACATAGTCCGTAATATCCGCAAAAGCGATCTTGATATAAACCTGCAGCACGTCCATCGCTTCAATAAACATTTCACTGACCATTTCTTTTTTAATGCGTCTGATTTCAGCAGCGACCTTTTCATTCTTTAACAGCCGGCTGCCCGTCACATGGGCGCTGTCCGGAGAATAGCCCGCTTTAATTGCTGACTGTGTGGCATTGAAGCTTTTGACGTAATACAGGCAAAACAGCCGCTGGCGTTCATTTAATTCCTCATTGTCTATCCGGCGCTGTGTTTGTTCGTTTCTGGTTTCAGAAAACAAGGCTTCTTTCCATTTGTCTTGTTTTTTCCAGATGCCGATTGTTTTCGCGGAAACGCCGATTGTGTCCGCGATCGCCCGATTTGTGATCTTTCCTTGATGTTGTTGATAGATTGCTAATGCTTGTTCGCGCTGTTGTGTTTTCATGCTACGGCATCACCGCCACCTCCAGCATGGATGTCTATTCATAAAAGCGGCTGATCGTGCCAGCCGCTTATGTGTCATGCTCTATTCACTTATAGGTGGCAAACGTATGACAAGCTTTCAGGCAAGCGATCGATTCATTTCTTCCTGCTGTCTTTGCATCTTTGCGATTGCCCGTTTGATGGTCGTTTGCACAGTCGATTTTTTCACACCGAGAAGATCAGCGATCCGTTCATAAGAAAAGCACTCTACCTTATGCAGCAAAAACATTTCTTTTTCTCTGTCCGTTAACAGGGATAACGCTTCTTGGATTCTCTCTCTGTCTTCTTCTGATACCTGCCCGTCCGGCTCAACCATCATTGTGCTGGAAAATGATTCGATGATTCTCGGGTCCTTGATCATCAGCCGCTGGTAGGCATCACGCCGGTCAATCGCCCGTCTGATGCCAGGCTGTCTTCCTTTTTCAAGCCATTCTGTTATATATTCAAGATCCGTGATGATATTTCTAATGATCTTTTTATCTTTCAGCTCCTCAGCTGAAAGCACGGATTCATCTGCTTCAGCGAGCGGTTTATATTGTGTTCTTGTTTGTTTTAGCGTGCGTTTATATTCAAATAGTAAGTCTTGCATTCTATGATCCTCCTCATTTTTGGCAATAAAAAACGGACACCAATCAACGCACAAATGCTGTGCAGTTGATCAGTGTCCGCAGGCTTTCCGTCTTGGACGTATTCTGTTTTCGCTTTAATTTAATTTGTAGCCGATTTCAAACTCCACGCGGGCAAGGTCTCCCTTTCTCGTTTCGACGAGCGTTTTTCCATGCTCCGGCGCTTCTGTGATCCATGCTTCTTGCTTGATGCCATCCACAATGATCACACGGATTTTTCCCTCCTCCAGCTGGCTCTCCAGCGTGATAGAATCAATATCTAGCAGTTTTTTAGGATTGATCATGTTTCTTTTCCTCCCTTTCCGGTGCAGCGCTTGTTTTGGCTTTTTCTAATAGCTGAATAATGCGCTCCTTTGAATGAACAGAATTCCCTTTCAGAAAATCAAGAGCTGCTTTAGCCGCTTCCAGCAGTTCAGGTGCAGCCGCCATCAAGGCGGCATTGCTTTTTTGCGAATAAGAGCTGAGGTCAAATACAGCGGCGATCAGCCGGCCGTTTGAATATGGGAATCTTTCTTTTTCTTCTTCACTGTACGCTGAATAAATATAGATCGGTTTCGTATCCCCGCACGGGACAGCACGCCACGGCGCAGGGCTTTTCTCTGCTTGTTTTGTTTTTGCCAACACTTTCACTTCCCGTCATCCTTATACCATTGTTCAATGTTTTTTTCTGTTCGCTTTGCCCGAAACAGCAAAGCAATTAGAGCAGTCAGCTGTTTAATCATGGACATTCAGCCTCGCTTTTTCCGCTGTCAACATTTGTTCCAGCTTTCGAATGACCGGCGTTAAATCAGTGCCGGACCGGCAGTTCGGACATGGATGAAAAACGGCTCCAATTTCGATATGCTCCACAATGACTTTCTTTGTTTGACAAAGCTTGCACATTATCTGACACCCTCCAATCTATGATTCAGCTCGTACGCTGCTCCTTTGATAATCACTAAATAGTCGCTGCACATTTCGTAGATTCTCGTGCCGAGCGCTTCATCGACCCGTACAAGTGTTTCAATCGTCAGCTCGCTTGAAAGCAAAATTGGTTTATGATTTAAGTAGCGGTAGTTAAGTACCGAATACATTTGCTCTAATTGCCAATCTGTGGCGCGCGGTTTGCCGTTAACCGGTTTAAACAGGTCATCTATGAACAGTACATCTGCTTGCTTCATCCGGCTCAGCTTCGCTTCCAAAAGGTCAAAGTCATTTTTCAGATCGGTAAAGCCTTCCACGAACGGAAAATAAATGACCGGCACATGGCGTGTTCTCATTAATTCATTGGCAACAGCGGTCAAAAGGTGCGTTTTCCCTGATCCGGGCTGTCCTAAAAGGGCAATGCTGTTTTTCCGGCTCTCCTTGATTTGTTCATAATCGGCCACATACTCTTTTGCGCATTCAAACGCGTCTTTTATGGCCTGCGGCTTTCCCTCCGTGCGGAATTCTCTGAAGTCCAGTTGTCTGAAGGCGTGGGTAATCTCGCTGGCACCGAGCAGCCGCTTCACTTTCCGTTCTGCCATGCAGCTGCACATTGTCCAGACTTCCAGGCCGTTCTGCCGGATGAGATAGCCTCCCTGATCCTTGCATCGCGGGCAATCATACCGGCTTGCGTCTGATTCGGCCGGTTTGTCCGCCAGTAATGGACGTCTCCCTCTTCGCAGCTCCTCTAAAATTTGCTCGATTGTTCGTTTTGTCATGTCTTTCCATCCTCTCATGTTGAATTGCGGCATTGTTTTTGGCCTGCTGCGCTAAAAAACGGTCTTCAATGAATTTTGAGCAGTAGCGAAAGGCCTTGATTGTTTCTGAAGCGGCGGTCCGCCGGTTTTCAAAGGCTTGAAAGCATTCCTCAAGCCATTTGATTGTTTGTGTTACAGGAACGCCAATGGCAACAATACGGGCGATGGCTTGATAATCTCTGGAGGAAGGATACACGGTGCGTCCTTCTTGAGCCGAACGTAATTGTGTAAACCGCTTCGCAATGTAATCCACTGCATCATCAGCAGCAGTATTTATATTTGTTTTATCTTTATCTGAGCGGACGTCTGTGTCCGGTGCCTGCGGCGAAAATGGCCGTTCCTTTATGCTCCGGTGTGCAGTTTTGTCCGATCTGAAACTGAATTTTTTGGAATGCTTTACAGAAATCATCAGTCCGTATGGCGCGCGGACAGCCTTTATGTACTCATGGGTTTCGAGAAGCTCCAGCCATCTTCTGACGGTTTTCTCACTCACCCCGAAAACAGCCGCCATTTCTCTCGCTTTTAACGGCTTATGGCCAAGTACGATTCCCCAGCATACGCCGTCTTTTTCAATTTCTTTTGTTGTTGCGCTGATGAACCAGAGAAACAGCCATAGCGCTGGACCAATTTTGTCATAATGTTCTGAATTCAATAACCCTGAATACGTAGGAAAAGGATAGCTTTTATCGGTTTTCATTGTACGCCGCTTCTCCTTTTAACATCATGTATGTTTGAAACTGTTCTCGCGTTTCAAAGTGGAACACCGGAAGGCCGCATGCCGTAAACGATATGGTGCCGCCGGCTTGTCCGAGATGGCGCTGATCTATGGGATTTTCACTAAAAACAATTTGGATTGGATACATGTGATCACTCTCCTGATCTGTTTTCGATACATTTCGTATCAACTGTTACCAAGTATAAACGATACAATCTGTATCATCAAGTTATTTTTGATACTTTTTTTATCATAACTTTATTTTGATACAGATTGTATCTATAATCATAAGTAACTTAGGGAGTTTAAAAAAGAGAGGTCATAGTATGATAGGCAGCAGATTGAAGAGTCTCAGAGGGAAAAGGACACAGGAAGAAATCGCATCTCACATCGGTGTGTCAAGGGCACGATATTCCCACTATGAAAACGGGCGAAGCGAACCTGATTACGACACACTCCAAAAGCTGGCTGATTACTTTCAAGTAACGACTGATTACTTATTAACAGGGAAAGACAAAAAATCCGATGACGATATGTTCTCAGATCCGGACTTGCAGGTAGCATACCGTGATATGCAGGATTTTTCCCCAGAAAGCAAACAGCAAGCCATTGAATTTATCAACTATTTAAAAGAAAAAGAGAAAAATCGGAAACCAAAAAATAAATAAATATTTCTCTGTTCTCTAAAACATATGAAAAATAGACCGATATAAAGAAAAAAGTGTTTATTTTTTTAAGAAAAGGGAAAGATTTCAACACACTTTCCAGTCCTATAAGGGCTTTTCTTTCTCGCTAAAAACAGAACACACGTTCGAAAGGGAGTATTCAATTGGGCGATTACCTATCACATCTGGAGGAATACGTAAAAAATTTATACAGTCGGCTGGGCATCACCTCCCCCCATCACATTGACATGCTGAAAATCGCAAAGGATCTGGATATTTGGGTTCATTTTGAGGATATGGGGAGCATGATGGTCAAATACGACGGCATGTATAGTATCGTATTGAATCAGAGAAGATCACGGGAAGAGCAATGGGAAGATTTTGGCCATGAATTGTGCCACGTGTTAAAGCATGCAGGCAATCATTTTCAGATGAACAAGCTCTTCAGGGAACTGCAGGAATTTCAGGCGAATCAATTTATGTACCACTTCTGTGTGCCAACCTTTATGCTGTTGCAGATGGAACTGCCGCAATGGAGAAGCCAGGCGCTTGCCACAATCGCGGGGGTATTCCGGGTAACAAAGGAATTTGCTGAAAAAAGGCTTGAAATGTTTGAACGGCGTAAAGCAGGTATTCAATTTCAGAAGCGGCTCGCTTACTTATTATCACACAAGCGGCCAATTGTGTACGAGGAAGGCGATCAGCAGCACTTGCAGGTCGCTGAAGAAAAAGCGTTATATCATATCGGCAAATACAGCTGATGAAAAACGGGCTGGGAATATATATCCTCAGCCCGGCAGAAAAACTAGCATTTTGACATTGGGGGCATCGTATTATGCACCCACATTGGCGCCGGTTTAAGATGAGGCGCAGGCCCGAATGCAATCGGGGCCGGAATATACCGGAATTCTCCCCGGCCGTCAAAGGCTTCGCCATGAGCCCATCTCCCCTGTGAGCTTTCATCCCCTCTGGAAAAGTTAAACAGGTCATAGGCCACTTCCCGCTTTTCGAGCTCACGCGGGAATGTTGTTGGAACGACAATATCCCGTTCTCTTTCTTCCAGCTCTTTAATAGCCGCATACCACATATTTTGATGATAAGTATCCCTTGCAATCAAAAATGACAGCATATCCCTTACCCCTGGATCATCGGTCATCGCATACAGCCGAGTCACCTGAAGGCGTCCTTGAGATTCCGCATTTAAGTTTGCGCGAAAATCCGCCAGCAAATTCCCGCTTGAAATAATGTATTTGGCATTCCAAGGATAGCCCTCACTATCTGCTGGCATTGCACCCAAACCGGACACAATCGCATGCTGAGGATTCATTCCTGACATAACTGCTGCAATGGCGGGATTGCTTTTATAAGCATCCTCCTGTACATCGGCTGGTGCATTATCCAGAAGCCTGGAAATCATCGTCGCCAACATTTCTACGTGTGCAATCTCTTCAGTACCTACGTCACATAACAAATCTTTATATTTGGCGTCCGCCCTGCAGTTAAAGCCTTGGAACAAATATTGCATCATGACACTGATCTCACCGAATTGGCCGCCCAGTATTTCTTGAAGCTTTTTTGCATAGACAGGATCAGGACGTGCTGGCTTTGCTTGATATTGAAGCTCTTTTATATGATAAAACATATTCATTCCTCCCTACACTTTCGCACAACCCCAGCGTATGAAGGAATAGGCCGATCGTGCAGGTCCCGTTATATTTATTCATAAAAGCCAAGCTTAATGGCTTCCACATATCGATAAAACAGATCGTTTTGTGTGTAACTTTCATCACGGCAGCCAAAATTGCGGAATAACGCCTTTCGCTGTGCCGTGCTTACTTCCAATTGCAGTCCCATTTCCCTCTTCGTCCGATTGACAATATTTTTCGGATGGACACCTGCCAGCCGGTCTTTCTCACTCGTGAGCTCGGCGCTGAAGCCAGCTTCATTCAGCTGCTCACAAATGCGCTTGGCTTTTTTACGGTCCGCGCCTCCGACCAATGTATGCGGAGTTTTAGGATCATGATACCCATGAAATGCTAATGCGTAATAGTGGGCATTCACTTTTTCTAAAGCCAGCGGCTCGTCAAAACGAGTGCTTGTCAGGTGCAAGGAACGGTTGTTTCGCTGCTTCACACCTTCAAACAAATAAATGGAACATTGATCGGAAAATGCCCGCACCAGCTCACTGACGCCAGGCTCAATTCTGCCGCCGTGGGGACCGAGGACGATAAGCTCACTTTCGTTTTTCTCCTCATAAATAATCCGGTACTCCGATTCAGAAGCAGAAAGGGCTGCAAAGCTGTCATACATATCTTTCATTTTGAATGCTCTCCTTTACCAGTCAGCACCAGTTTACTCTACTCGCCTATGTATGAAAACCTTTTTTATAGTATGATTTGATAGAATACGTATTAGGAGGTATATCATGGGATTTATTGAAGGATTACTTGGCAATGCGTCAACACTGTCAACGGCTGCGGTGAAAGAAGAGCTGGCTCATATTTTACTCGATGGTGAGGATGTCGATGCCGCGTTTAAATTGGTTCGCGATTTAATTGTCTTTACTGACAAGCGGCTTATTCTTGTAGATAAGCAGGGAATCACAGGAAAGAAAACGGAATTTCAATCGATTCCGTACAAAAGCATTTCTAGATTCAGCGTGGAGACTGCCGGCCGCTTTGATCTTGATTCAGAGTTGAAAATTTGGATCTCCGGCGCAGAACTTCCCGCTGTCTCAAAGCAGTTTAAAAAAGACGATAGCATTTATGATATTCAAAAGGCTCTTGCCGCAGTTTGTATGTAAGAAGAAAACGGAAGCTTGGCTGCTTCCGTTTGTTGATTACAGCTTTTCCTCTATTTTCGCTTTCGTTTTCGGACCGTAAATGCCATCTGCCGTTAATCCGCTGACAGACTGAAAACGTTTCACGGCATTTGCTGTTTTCGGGCCATAAACGCCGTCAACGCCGTGATTTTTCGCTCCTTTATCAGGGTAAAAATAAAGGGCAGCTAAAGCAGTCTGCACCTGCTTTACGTTTGTCCCTTTCGTTAGCGGGCTTGTCACTTTGATCACTCCCGATGGGAGCGGATAGGAAGACGCGGCATGGCTTTTAGAAGAAGTTGCCGCCTGAGACAGTTTAATCACCTGTCCGACTTTGATGTGATCAGGGTCGGTGATATGATTTATGCTTTGCAGCGTTTTCACACTGACACCATGTGATGCGGCAATCCCCGACAGTGTATCGCCTTTTTTCACATGGTATTCAGACGACGAAGAAGAGACTGAAGCCTTTTTCGCTGACACGGCTCCGTTTAACTCCTTCTCAATTGCCGCCTTCACTTGATCCCAGCGCCCCTCTGATAAAATACGGTGTGGGCAGTACTTTCCGCTCCAGTCCTGATGCTTTCTCACTCGGTCTATTCCCCAGCCGCGCTCTTTCAAAAGCTGAGCCACGAAAGAAATCGCCAAGGCTTCGGCGGCCTCATATTTTGGACCTCCCGATTTGCTGTAGCAAATCTCAACGCCGATTGATTTGCGGTTTCCTGTACCGTTAGTGCCGTCACCCGTGTGCCAGGCGTTTCGGTTTAGCGGCAGACCCTGAATCACCTCTTTATCATCCACCGCAAAGTGAAAGCTTGTCGAGCTGGTGTTCCCAATCATATAGCTGATTTCATTAGCCGCTGATGCATCATTTGCCGTGTTGTGAATGGTAATGTATTCAGCGGACATCGCATTGGGGCACTTCAGCGCGTATTTCGCTTCAGAAACCAAATTTTTCTTCACTTGAATGCTCACCTATCATCTCTCCTTTTTCTTTTTCATAAATAGGTGGCATTCGTAGGACGAAAAGCTCATATCATCCGTCACCGGTATATGGATAATTGTGTTAAACTGAAGTTCAATAGGAGGGATACGAGATGAATACGTACTTAATGCTGACAACGAGAACAGATCAATTCAATCAGGAGCATGTAGCCGGCCACTATGAATTTTTGGATCGCTTACAGGCAGAAAAGCGCTTAAAAATGTTCGGGCCATTCAGCGACGCCACAGGCGGAGCCTACGTCATCGAAGCAGGTTCGCTGGAAGAAACGGCGGAAATCGGACATGCAGATCCTCTGGTGGCAAGCGGATCTTCTGAGCTGACCATAAAAGAATGGAAGCTAAAATAAAAAAGACCCCTGAGGGTCTTTTTTGTCATCATCATGTTTGATTGCGTGCCGCAATATGGAATGTTTTCCCCTCTGCGTCTGCTGTTTCTCCTGCATGGACCATTACCTGAGTAAAGCTAAACCCGATCGCAACGAGCAACAAACCTGACATCCATTTAGATTTCATATAAACAATCTCCTCTCTGGATTTGTTTTTGTGCGTGCACCATTTTCTCATAAAATGAAAGTGCTTTTTCGGGCTGTCCGTTTTCTATATAGAATTGGGCAGCATCATGCGCCAGCTCTTCAATATAAGGATACAGCATATGTTCTTCAAGAAATTGAAAGGTGTGTGAGACTGATTCTGTGTCAATGTTTTTTCCATATAACGCATGTAAAAATTGAAAAAGCTCCACAAATAATTCATCACTGTATTGACGGGCGATTTCCAATCCTTCACGATACTGTTTTTGCGCTTCGGCATCATTTTTTTGTTTATACAGAACCTGTGTTAAAGAGTAGATAGAATGCGGAAGATTATCGAACTTTTCCGACTTGCAAATAGAAACAGATTTCTCAAAGTATTCGGCTGCCTTTTGCAGTTCACCCATTTTCTCATAGCAGTTGCCGAGATTGTACAGGGCAGAACTGATCAGGCGGGGATTGCCTTCTTTCTTTGCAAGATCTAAAGCCAGTTCTAAGTGGGGCAATGCTCTTTCTGGATACTGCATATCATCATAATTTCCTGCAATAACGAATTCACATTGGATTCTGCGGACGGTGTACGTTTCATACATTTGGTACGTTTCTAATGCCTGAACGGCGTAGCTCATCGAAACATAGGTTTGCTTTAAATTGTAAAAAATCTCGGCCATCTTAAAAGCAAACTCTGCCTTCTCAATATCATCCGAGACGAGGGCAAGATTCTTTTCTGCCCGTTTATAATACATCATGGCACTGACAAACATTTTCTGCTTAAATTCATACATTCCTCGAAAAAAATTAAAGTAATACTCGAGAAGCCCTGTCAGCTTGTACTGATTCCCTTCAATGTCTTCTAATAATTCTGAAAACTCTAGCTGCGACGTGTCCTCTCCAAAAGGCTTAATGTAATCCAGCATGACACGATGTCTGAACTCCATTAAAGAATAATACAGCAGCAAGTCTTGGTCTTCTTCCATATCCTCGATTTCTCTTTCTACTTCGAGCTTGACCCGTTCGGCTTCAGCAACGTGGAACTGCCGGATATGGGTATACCATTCATTAATTTTAAGCCCGACATAAGAGGACGGAATCGTCTGCTTCATCCTCAATTAATCCCCCCTTTTGAGTTACCCGAGATATGTCATATTTTATCATATTTACAAGAAAAAGAAGAACGCAAAAAGACCGCAATTGTCGAATTTCGGCTAACCGCAACAAAAAAGCGCGGGTTTTTCAAAAACCCGTGCTTTCTTTTAGTGAAAACCGACTTTGTTTCTTTCCATCCAGCTTCCCTGCCGGCTTTTTCTTTGCTCTCCTGTCATGTCTTTCACCATGGTTTCAATATAATGATTCCCTTCTTGGTGCCATTGAAGCGCTGAAGATACATATAATTCTCCCAGCTGTGCAAAGGAAAAGCCTTCTGTAAGCTTTGCGGCGTTTTTTATTTCTTCTTCACTCAAAAAGATGTCAAAGCCTCTCATTTTCATATATTCCAGCCGCAGCTCTTCATCCGGAAGCCCGATTTCATAGGCACGGTCAAATCGTCCTGCACGATTCATCAAACCTGGATCGATCTCTTCGGGATAGTTTGTCGTGCCGATGAGAAATAGCCCCTCTTTTGATGTCGCGCCGTCCAGCGTATTGAGAAAAAAGGATCGCACATCTTCCGGCATCGAATCTATATCCTCGATGACGAGAACTGCAGGAGCGAGGCGTCTCGCTGCCTGAAAGACTTCTTCTATTGTCTCGCTCGACGTAAATTCAGTAATTTGCCAATAGGCAACAGGTGCATCGATACTGCCTGCGATCGACTTCACTAATGTCGTCTTTCCGTTTCCAGGAGGTCCATATAACAGAATGCCGCGCTTGTAAGGGATGTCATACGTTTGATAAAACGATTTATCACTATGAAAAAACTGATCAATTGATCTGTATATCTCTTTTTTCAATAGCGGATTCATGATTACCTGACTCCGCTGAACCTCTCTGACAATCGCTTCCTGCTCTCTTGAAGTTCCTCCATCTCCATCCGTAAAAACGGTCACTTTCCGCTTGCTTTTTTCCCAGAGACGCGGTCTGACTCCCTCCAGAAATGCACGCATCTTTTCATCGTTAACCGCAAACAGACAATCGAAACTCATGATGCTCCCATCTTGAAAATAAGGAATTCTGGCAAAAGCAACTCCCTTTTCAGGATACGCGTATACACTGTTTCTTATAGACTTATGGACGGTATAATCCGGTTCTTTTTCATCTTCATCGTAAGCAAAGGTTTTCTTTTCAAGCTTTTCAAATATATATGCCACATGCTCAGGCTCCAATGAACCGCTGCGGACATCTTCTACAAGAAGCTCCCAGTATTCCGTGTTCGGGTCATCACTGGCATAGAGCTCATAGAATATACCGTATTGATCATAAAGCGTTTCTTCAATCCGTGTGATAAGGTAACCGAAAGTGCCGTAGCCCGCTGCAGCTCTTTCATTCTCTTTTTCTTCGTACTGATAAATGAAAGGTATGTTTGTCATGTTTATACTCCATTTCATATTTTGTGAACGTTATATATACGATTGACATAGCATTTTGTTTCATCCCACAGCATATTACTTGTGAATTGATAACCGTTGATATAGGATTTCATTGCACCATTCATTTTTACATATGGAGGAGATCATATTGAGCCAATCCAATCAAATTGTCAGCCATTTTTTATCCCATCGAAACGTGACCAATGAGCTTGCTGAAAAAATCAGCAAAGACCATTACGGCTACAAACCGGCTGAAACGTCAATGTCAGCGGAAGAGCTGGTCAAACACATTCTTACGTCTTTCCACTTGTTCGCAAATGTCATTAAAGAAGGCAATGCTTCACCATTTCAAAACAAGCAGGAAGAAACAGAAACAGATCTCAATGTTCTGGCAAAAGCTTATACAGAAAAAACGGCCGCTATTCTTGAACAGCTGACTGAAGAGCAACTGGATAGAGAAATTGATCTGACAGCCGCTTTCGGCAGAAAAGTCACAGGCAGCGCCCTGCTTCAGCTAGCAATGGAGCATGAAATTCATCATAAAGGCAACCTGTTCGTTTATGTGCGGGAAATGGGCCACACAGAGCTTCCTTTCTATCAGCAGCGCATGTAACGTAAACGAGAAAAAAGATACCTGTTTAGGGTATCTTTTTTTATGCCTCCGGCTCACTTCCAGATTTCGTCCAGACACTCATTATAGGTCAAATGAATAAAGATATTGAGCAAACCAAAATCCCAAGAAGCTAACGTGCAAATATTCAAAAAATTTAATTGATTAACGTGACCTAATCATATATAATCTGATAAAAATAGTCGGGTTTTCAGGAGGCCTTTATCATGAGTGTAAGCATCATATTGATGGGTTTGTTTGTCGGAGCCTTAGTCGGATTGACGGGAGTGGGCGGAGCGGCCTTATTAACTCCTCTTTTAATTGTGCTTGGAATTAATCCTTCCATCGCGGTCGGTACGGATCTTGTATATAACTCGATCACAAAGCTGTTTGGCGTTGCCTCCCATTGGCGGCAGAAAACGATTAACTTTAAATTAGTAAAATACTTAGCCATCGGCAGTATTCCGAGTGCGTCGCTAGCCATTGGCATACTGCATTTGTTCCCCGCCTTTCATCAGCATCAGGAAGAAATTATTAAGCACGCTCTTGGCTATGTGTTAACGCTTGTTGCCATTTCAATCATCGTTCGTTTGTTTTTGGATAGAAAGCTTCGCCCGAACCGCTGGCAGCTGATGCCGCTTGAAAACAAGCGGGCGCTGACGATTCTTATTGGTGTTGTGTTTGGATTTATTGTCGGATTAACATCCATCGGTTCCGGGTCATTATTTGCAATTGCCATGATCTACTTATTCAACATGAAAGCGTCACAGATTGTCGGAACAGATATCGCGCATGCTTTTCTTCTCGTTACGGCAGCAGGCATTTTGAACGCAAGCTTCGGAAGCGTGGATTACATGCTGGCAGCTAATCTGCTGATCGGTTCGATTCCCGGCGTGCTTATCGGGAGCCATCTCTCGCCTCGATTCTCCCCGCGTCCGCTGCAATTTATTATGGCGTCCATCATTTTGGTCAGCGGCTTAAAATTGATCTAATGAAAAAGGCTATCCTCCGGAGGATAGCCTTTTTCATTATAACGTCACACCCGATTTAAAAATGGCAAGTTCTCTGAAATCATTTTTTTCATGGTTCACAAGCTGACCGCTGGCCACTTCAATCATATAGTGGATAAACTCCCGCAGCACAAATTCCTCATGCACATCATCCTCCGCTAAAAGACCTGCGTTAAAATCAATCCAATGCGGTTTTGCCTCGTACAGCTGAGTGTTTGTCGCTACCTTCACTGTCGGGACAAAGGTGCCGAACGGCGTGCCTCTCCCCGTTGTAAAGAGGACAATTTGGCAGCCCGCCGCCGCCAATGCTGAGGAAGCGATCAAATCATTGCCCGGCGCGCTCAAAAGCGTCAGCCCTTTTGTCTTGAGCACTTCGCCGTATTTCAAGACATCCGCGACAGGAGAAATCCCCGCTTTTTGCGTGCAGCCCAGCGATTTATCCTCAAGCGTAGAAATCCCTCCTGCTTTATTGCCCGGTGAAGGATTTTCGTACACCGGCTGATCATGTTTTATAAAATATTGTTTGAAATGATTGATTAAATGGACAATCTTATGAAACACTTCTTCATTGGCAGCCCGCTGCATCAGGATGGTTTCCGCACCGAACATTTCCGGGACTTCCGTCAGCACCGTACTCCCTCCCTGTGCGATGATATAATCTGAAAAACGTCCAAGCAGCGGGTTTGCCGTTATACCGGAAAAACCGTCCGAACCTCCGCATTTCAGCCCGATTTTCAGTTCGGACAGCGGAATGTCTTCTCGCCTATCCCCTTTGGCCGCTTCATGAATCTCCTTCAGCAAAGCAACGCCTGCCTCCATTTCGTCGGTCACAGACTGGGATTCGAGAAACTTCACCCGATTCAGATTCACGTCCTGCAGTGCTTCCTTCATTCCTGCCAGCTCATTGTTTTCACAGCCAAGCCCTAACACCAAGACACCTCCGGCATTTGGATGGCGAATGGCATTCAGCAGGATTTGCTTCGTATTTTCGTGGTCGTCGCCAAGCTGCGAGCATCCGTATTGGTGTTTTAACACGAGCACGTTATCGAATGGAGCGATATCCCCCGTTTCTCTTACAAAACGCTGGAGCATTTTTTCAGCTATCCCATTGACGCAGCCGACAGTTGGCACAATCCACAATTCATTGCGTACACCGGCAGCTCCGTTTTCTCTTTTAAATCCTTTAAACGTCCGGTTCTCATTTGAGTACGGATTTTCATCAAATCTCGGTGTATAGCTGTATGTTTGGATATCAGACAGGTTTGTTTTTGTATTATGGACATGAATATGCTCTCCGATGGATATATCTTGTGTTGCATGCCCGATTGGAAACCCGTATTTGATGATGCTGTCGTTTTCTTTGATAGGCTGAAGCGCAATCTTGTGGCCTCTTTTTATATCATCCTTCACTTCAATCGACATGCCATCCGCATTCAGCCGCTCTCCCTTCTCAATATCCCGCAGAGCAAGAAGGACATTATCTTGTTTATGAATCTTTATAAATGACTTCATCGTACCTCTCCCCTTTGTGTGTAGCATTGTTCAAGAGCCCGCTGCATTCCCAGCTCATGAATATGATTCAAGTAATCAGCGACTCTCTCAGTCAGCCTCGGTATCTCGTTCAGATCTGCCCCCCACAGCCGCTCTACGCCTAACACCCTTGAGGCAATACGCAGCATGTCTCCATTCTCCTGATGCCACACCTCTTTGAAAAATTGAAGAACAGCCGGATCATCCTGCAATTTCTCGTTTCCCTGATAAAAATACAAAAGAGCGCTGAAAGAAAACACCAAGCGTTCAGGAAGCTGTCCCTTCTGTTCAGCATATTCCTGAATGGTCGGCAGGTTTCTCGTTTTGAATTTGGAAACGGAGTTCAATGCAATGCTTTCTAGATAATGCTTAATATACGGGTTTTTAAAACGATTCAGCACATCATCAGCATATTGAGAAAGCCCTTCCATTTTTAAAACAGGAAGAATGTCATCACCGATCATATCTTTGATAAACTGCCCCACTTCCGGATGCTCGACAGCATCCCGCACAGTTTTTAAGCCGTATAATAAAGCAACTGGCGTCATTGCCGTATGAGCGCCATTTAAAATTCTCACTTTTTTAATCCTGTAAGGGGTCAGGTCGCTGACAATCTTTGTATGGAGCCCGGCAGCTGCAAAAGGCAGTTCTTCCCCAATCCAATCCGGCCCCTCGATAACCCATAAATAATACTGCTCTCCCACAACTATCAGTTCATCTTGATAGCCCAGATCTGCAGTAATCTCATCAATGCTGTCGACAGGAAAGCCCGGGACAATGCGGTCTACTAAACTATTACAAAACGTGTTGGCATCATGAATCCACTGTGTAAACCCTTCTTCCAGCTTCCATAGATCTGCATAATGAAGAATCGTTTCCTTCAGCTTTTCGCCATTATTCTCGATCAGCTCACATGGGATCAAGACACAGCCTTTAGTCTGATCTCCTTTAAAAGCTTGATAGCGAAAGTAGAGAAATGCCGTTAATTTCCCAGGGAATGTTTTTTGCGGCCTATCCTCTAAACGATCTTTTTCATCACATACGATACCGGCCTCAGTGGTGTTGGAAATGATAAACCGCAGCTCTTCACTTGAAGCCAATTCTTTGTAAGCTTCATAATCAGAAAACAGATCAATTCCGCGGCTGATTGAGTTGATAATCATATGCTCGTTTACCGCTTCTCCGTTTTTCATTCCTTGTAAAAAAAGCGTGTATAAACCATCTTGCTGATTTAACCTTTTGATTTTTTCTGACCCTCTTGGCTGCACAACTGCGACGCTCCCATTAAAATCAGTGTGTTGATTCAATTGATCAATCTGCCAATCGACAAATCCTCGAAGAAAGTTCCCTTCTCCGAATTGGAGAATTTTTTCCGGATACTGAGTATAGTGATCGTACACACTTTTATTTAGCTTCTGCATCTTCATTGCCTCCCTCTCTCATTTATGCACACGTTAACATTTTTCTGTATAAAGAATGCCCGCTGAAAACGGGCCATCACGTCGTCAATCGTCTGACTGAATCACGCACCATGAATTCTGTGTTTTCCAAGATTTTTTCTGCTTTTGTTTCCGGCTCGCTGATCAGCGTCAATAGTTTTTGCGCGCCAAGCACGCTGATTTTCTCTACTGGACGCTTCACTGTTGAAAGCCTTGGCGTAATGTATTGTGAAAATCCAATATCATCAAAACCGATCACTGAAATATCATCAGGGACGCGCAGGCCCTTTGCGAATATCGCATTCATCGCTCCGATTGCCATGTCATCATTCGAACAAAAGACAGCAGTTGGAGGATTCGGCAGTGCCAGCAGCCGCTCCATCGCTTGAAAGCCGCTTTCCATATCGTATTGCCCTTTGACACTGTATTCATGTTTGATCGGAATATGATGATGAATCAGTGCGGCTAAGTAGCCTTCCTTACGCTGCTGGGAGGATTTAAAGCCTTCGATTCCCTCGATGATGGCGATATCTTGATGTCCGTTCTTAATGAAGTATTCTACAGCTTCCTGAGAGCCTTCTTTGTCATTGGACAAAATATTCGTGATGCTGCGGTCATCAATATCGCGATTCAGTACCACAAGCGGGATGTTTTTTTCTCGAATATGATAAATAAAAGAATTATCAATGTCACTTTGGCTCATTAAAATGATGCCGTCATATCTCATCGGCGTAACGGAGTCATAGTTTTTCAGATCATCGATGCCGCGGACATAGAGATTGTAATCCTCACTTATGGCTTGATTTACGCCTTTGATTGTGTCAGCAAAGAAGCTGTGTGAAGTTCCGTTTGTGATGCTTGTAAAGAAAAGCCCGATCGTATGTGACTTTTGCATCGCCAGGCTTTTCGCGTTTACATTTGGTGTATAGTTGAGCTGTGCTGCGAGCTCTAATATTTTTTTCTTCGTATGTTCTTTGATGTAAGGACTGTTGTTGAGTGCTCTGGAAACGGTTGTGTGGGATACGTTTGCGAGTTTTGCGATATCTTTTATGGTTACCATCTAATTCCCTTCCTTATCATACCGGCTGCGATTAGTTACTGTATATTGTATCATCAAACATACCGCCTCTCCCACTATATTTCCAGATTAATAAGACACCGGATTCTCCGCTTCTGTTCCTGCTGGTTTGCCGATGATCGGACGGACAAAACGAATAACAGCTAGTGAAGCAAAGACAGCTAACCCTCCGGCAAGCAAAAATGCTCCAGAAAACGTGCCCGTTCGGTCAACAATAAAGCCGGTTAAAGCCGGGCCTATAATTCCTGCCGTGTTAGCAAGGAAATGCATGAATCCGCCTACAGAACCGACATTGTTTTGATCAACCACATCTTGAATGACAGCCCAATAGATAGCGCCTGTCAAATAGAGAAAGAACACTGATAAAGCGACAAGTGTGACAGCGCTCGCAGTAGTTGTCACAAGCCCGGCCAAACCAATCAGGACCGCTGAGGAAAACAAACATGAGACAAGCACAACCTTGCGCGAGAACAGCACACCTTTTCGGGCTGTTTTTTTGTACACATAGTCGGAAACAAATCCCCCCGCTGCAAGGCCGATAAAGCCTAAAATCCACGGAATGACCGTGATGACACTCATCGATTCAACACTTAGTCCCCGCTCTTCAACAAGGTAGCTCGGAAACCACGTCAAAAAGAAGAAGAGGATGTAGTTGTAAGCGAAAAAAGCAAACGCCGTAAACAGGACTGTTTTTTGCTTCAGGTAAAAGGTGAGCGGAATTTTTTCTCTAGGAGGCGTTTCTGCTTTGATTGCCGGTGCATCCCCCATCGCTACTGGCGGCTTCTCTTTGACAAACTTGAACCAGAGCACTGCCCATATTAATCCAATAACCATAATGAGAACGAAGGATACCTTCCAGCTGAACGCGATTGCGATCATGCCGACGATCGGGCCGGAAATGGCTCCCCCGAGCGGCGTTCCGCTGTTGGTCACACCGACAACGGACGCCCGCTGGGTCGGCGGGAACCAGTTATTCACCATTTTGTTGATGGTCGCAGACAGCGGGCCTTCTCCCATTCCGAAGAGGATGCGTATAATCAGCAGGCTGACAAAACCAAAGGCGAGGGCGACTGCTCCGCTGAACAGCGACCAAACGACCATGGCGACAAACAAGGTCATCTTTGCCCCGTAGCGGTCAGATGCCACGCCCCCAAGAAAGTTAAAAATGGCATAACCAATCGAAAAACTGCTGAAAATCAAGCCCATTTGCGTGGCAGATAATGTGAGATCATCTTGAATAAAAGGAGCTGCAATGGAAAGTGCCGAGCGATCCAGGTAATTAATCACTCCTGCCAGGAACAAAAAAAGGATAACGGGAAGCTTATCTTTTGAGAACATCTCAACCTCACCCCTATGTTGGTTCAGCTTCTGTTGCGCTGCTTTCGTTACACGCCTGAATAAGCCATAAATCCTCCATCGACAGGAACAGTGACCCCGGTGACAAAACCGGAATAGGATTCATCCGCCAGCCAAAGAAGTGTGCCGAGCAGGTCCTCCGGTTTTCCAAAACGCTTCATCGGTGTTCCCGCAATAATTTTGTTAGAACGTCCGGTTAAGGTTCCGTCTCGATTGATCAGCAGATCATGATTTTGTTTTGTCAGAAAAAAGCCTGGGGCAATCGCATTGACCCGCAGTCCGGTTTCAGCAAAATGAACGGCCATCCACATCGTAAAGTTATTGATCGATGCTTTGGCGGCACTGTATGCCGGAACCTTCGTCATAGGTGAATAAGCACTCATGGAAGATAGATTGATAATCGCCGGTGAATCAGCCTTCAGCAGCTCTTTTCCAAACACTTGAGAGGCCAGAAACGCACCGGTGAAGTTGGTAGAGAATACAGTTGAAAAGCCCCCCTCATCCATATCAAAAAAGGATTGGCCTTCTCCTGCTTCTACATATGTCTCCACATCGGTTATCGCGTCAGGATGATTGCCGCCAGCCCCGTTAATTAACAGTTCGACAGAGCCAAATCGGCCGAGGATGTCCTCCTTTGCCTGCACAAGTGACCTCCTGTCCAGCACATCCGCAGAAACAGAGCAAGCTGTGCCGCCAGCCGCCATAATCTGCTTCACGACCGCTTGGCCTTTTTCAGCCGTCCGATTCAATATCGCCACCTTCATGCCATGGCGGGCAAGCTCCCGGGCCATCGCTGAACAAAGCACGCCGCTGCCGCCAGTGATGACAGCCGTTTTACCAGCCAGGTTCTCATGCAGCGGGATCATACTTCCACCTCTTTTTTTGCCATTGCTTCATAGGCGTCCCACAGCCCGTTCAAATACATGATGCCAAGTGCCCGATCGTATAGGCCATATCCCGGGCGGCATTGCTCACCCCAAAGATGGCGCCCATGATCCGGTCTGACATATCCTTTGTAATCCTGCTTATGCAGTTCTTCCATCACGCCTTGAATGTTGATCGAACCGTCTTTCGTCAGATGAGATGTTTCAATAAAATCGCCATTCTCAAAAATTTTCACATTGCGAATATGTGAAAATGGAGCGATGCCGGCATACGTCTTAGCAATCTCCACCATGTCATTAGCGGGATTGGCTCCCATTGAACCTGTACAAAGAGTGATGCAATTAGACGGTGAATCCGATATCGCCCTTAGCCTCCTATAGCTTGCCTCCCCTGTGATAATACGCGGCAGCCCGAAGATCGGCCATGGCGGGTCATCCGGATGAAGGGCCATTTGAACACCGTGACTTTCTGCAACCGGAAGAATTTCCTGCAAAAAGAATGATAGATTGTCCCATAGCTGTTCTTCATCGACCGTTCTGTAGGCTGCAAACAGCTCTTTGATCCGAGCTAATTTTTCGGGCTCCCACCCCGGCAGTGTCATGTCAGATGCTTGCTCCACCGTCCGAATCAGCTCTTGGGGCTCAAGGCTCTCTACCTTGGCCTTTTCAAAAAACAGAGCGGTTGATCCATCTTCCAGTGGACGAAACATGTCCGTGCGTGTCCAATCAAAAACCGGCATAAAATTATAGCAGATCACTTTCACGCCAAATTCGGCAAGATTGCGGATGGTTTGTTTGTAGTTTTCAATATACCGGCCGCGTTCTTCGTTACCGAGTTTAATCGCTTCATGAACATTCACGCTTTCTACAACTTCAGTATGAAAACCATAGGATTGAATATATTCGGTCTCGGCTCTGATTTCTTCTTTTTCCCATACATCGCCGACAGGTTTTTGATGGAGAGCCCAGACGATGCCTTTGACTCCGGGAATTTGCTTCACGTGTTCCAGTGTGACTGTATCGTTGCCTCGGCCATACCATCGAAATGTCATATTCATGTGTACACCTCCGGATTCAGTGGATTAATCAAACGTGATAACGGCTTTTCGCACCTGATCTGGATGCTCCTTGATAAACTGAAATGCGTGATGGACGTCATCTACTGAAAATGTATGGGTCACCAGCCCGTTATGCGCTAACCGTCCTTTATTCAAAAGCTCTACCACCTTGGGAAACTGATTGGTCTGCAATCTCGATCCGGTTATCATGACTTCTTTTTTTGTAATCGGCAGCTGAGAAATTTGTGCCGCTCTTTCATCAAATCCAAGCACAACCACATGTCCCGCGGGAGAAACGACCTCAACTGAAAGCTCAAAAGTCGCCGGCAGACAAACCGCATCAATGACCACATTGGCTCCTTCATTCCCAGTCCATTCCCGGACCCGCTCAGCAACATTTTCTGTTTGGGCATTCACGACAGCGTCGGCACCGTTTTCTTTCGCAAATGCCAGCCGCTCGTTATTCAAGTCAGTCATCATGACGGCAGCGCCCGCCAGCTTAGCCATTTTCAACACACAGATCCCGATGGGTCCCGCTCCCTGAATCAGAACGGTATCACCTTTTTCCACCTGGCCTCTCCACACTGCCTGGGCGCCTATCGTGTAAGGCTCGGCCATGACCGCTTCTTCCCAAGGCAAGTCCTTTGATACAACGTGAAGCTGCCTTTCCGGAAGCACAACATATTCCCGCATGCCGCCATCCTCATGTACGCCAAACACAGAAAGCTTGGCACAAACATTCGGGCGCCCTTTGCGGCAGGCGTAACACGTTCCGCAATAAGAAATCGGCTCAATCACAACGTGGTCACCGGTTTTTATGCTCTGTACATTCGCCCCAACTTCCTCTACTTGTCCCGTTACCTCGTGTCCGATGACTCTCGGGAGGGTGGCGAGCGGATTCGTGCCATGATAAATGTGCATGTCTGAGCCGCAAATCCCGACTCGCTTGACTTTCACGAGCACTTCATCATCCTTTGAAAGAACCGGCTTCTTCATCTCCGCAGTCACCAGATCATACGCTTTTCGCACTTGAACCGCTTTCATTTTTCTCACCTGCTTTTTAAGAATTCATACACGCTTCGAGCAATTGATATTCCGTGTTCCTTATTTCGTTCTTCATGCAGCTGCTCCATCTCGCCGGGCACATACACTCTCTCGACTCCAGCAGCCGGCGGTGACTGCTGCAGTTCATTGAGCATGGCATCCATCTGCTCTAAAAACGTATCCCGGTCGGTAAAAAAGGACGGATTGATCGCGCAAACGTAATGTCCCAGCTTTCTTTTTTGATCAAGGCCGCTGTACATTTTGGCGATATGAGGGCCAAAAGCCGCGCCCGCCAGCAATCCGGAAAACACATCTACCACAATAGATAGTCCATAGCCTTTCGGGCCGCCGAAGGTTGAAAGTGAGACGACCTTGTAAGGATCGGTTACTGCTTCTCCGTTTTCATCGACCCCCCATCCCTCAGGAATGTCTTTGCCCTCTTCACGGGCATGCAAAATCTTCCCAAAGGCCACTTTGGATGTCGCCATATCTAAGATAAACGGTTTCTTATGCTTAGCCGGAACACCGTAAGCAATCGGATTTGTCCCTAAAAAAGGAGACCTCCCCCCAAATGGAACAACGATACTGTCCGTATGTGTCATTGCCATTCCGATCAGCTTTTCTTCAGCTGCTTTTTGCACAAAATAGCTTAGCGCTCCGCAATGGCTGCTGTTTACGGCCGTGACCATGCCGACTCCGTTTTTCTTCGCCATGTCAATTGCACGGTCCATCGCCATATCACAAATCACATGGCCGAAACCATCATCTCCGTCAAGCACGCCGGTCACAGGCCCCGTTTCTTTAAAAACAGGATGTGCTTCGGGGTTGATCCCTCCCGCCCTTAGCCTGTTCACATAGTGCTCTGTTCGCAGCACCCCATGCGAATGTACAGTGCGTAAATCGGCGTGCACGAGGACATCTGCTACTTTTTCAGCGTCTCGTTCATTCAAATGGGCACCGATCAGCTTGACCCGAACGAGTTCCTTTGCTTCTTCAGCTGGTATCGTTACCGTTTTCAATAAAGTGCCTCCTTTCTTTTCAGTTCTTCGGGCACTCCTAAGCGAAAACCCTTACAAATACATCATATTTACAAATTATTTTAAATATTCTTTATATTACGTTGTCAGCTCTTTTGATGAAGATCCTGAACAATCTGTGCATGCTGCTGGTCTGTGAGTTTATAAAGAAAGCCGATAATGATCATCGCTAATGCCAAAGCAATGGCCGGATACAGAAGCAGAAGCGCTTTGATTCCGATCAGCGCCTGTGCTGTCTGGACTGCATTCGGCACATAGCCGATAAGCCCCAAACCGATTCCCGAGAGAAAACCGGACAATGACTGAGCAAGCTTTCTGGAGAAATTAAAAAGTGAATATGTCGTTGCTTCTTTCCGTTCACCGGATTTCCATTCGCCATAGTCAATAATATCGGAGACAAGCGCCCACGTGATGCCATTTGGAATACTGATTCCGATAAAGGCGATACTGGCAAGAACCGTAAACACATAAACGTTTGATGGCAGCATAAAGTTGATCAGATCCGCGGCTACACTGATGCCGAAGCCGATCATTGCCGTTCGTTTCTTTCCAAACATCTTGACGAGCTTTGGCAGAAATACGACGCCCAAAAAGGAAGAACCGATAATAATAAAGTTCATATAAGCCATTAATTCAACATTGCCCAGGTTATATTGTGCGAAATAGACTAGCATGGCGGATTTAATGTTGTATGCGGAAATTGAAAAAATCGTCATCAGGACAAGGGTTAACAGCGGTTTATTCGAGATAAATGTTTTGACGACAGATGAGAGTGTTAATTTTTCTTTTGGCGCTTCCGATATGACAATGCGCTCCTTGCAATTGCGGTAACAAATATAAAACCAAATCACACCGAGTGCGGCGAACAAGCCCATGACCACCGGGTAGCCGACCTTCGGATTATCAAACTTGACGAGCAGCGGCATCACTGCCACACTTGTGATAAACAAAGCCCCAAGTGATCCGATTTGGCGGAAAGTCGAAATAGAGGTCCGATCCTCAGAATTTTGAGTCATCGCTGCCCCTAATGAGCCATACGGAATATTCACAAATGAATAGCCGATGCCCCAAACCATATAGGATGCATATGCATAAATGAGTTTTCCGGTCGTTGATACATTGGGAGACAGAAAAATAAGAACAGTAAGCACCGCAAGCACGATGCTGCCGATTAATAGATAAGGCCTGAATTTCCCCCGTTTGCCGATATTTTTGCGATAATCAATAGATGAGCCGACAATTGGATCTGTTATCGCCGCAAACAGCTTACTGACTAAAAAAATGCCGCCGGCCATCGCAGCCGGGATTCCCGCTACATCAGTAAAATACTTTAATAAATAAATCTGGCCGAGATCAAACATAAAACCGTTGCCAAAATCACCAAATCCATAGGAAATTTTCTCTTTCAACGAAAGCCTTTTCTCCGTTTCGATCGACACAACCTTATTTGCCAGTTCAGTTCGCATCTTCCACCTCTGTGTCTTAAGAATTTTCGGGTAGTGGTCCGCTCAGGATGACGCATGATCTCGTTGCTGAGCGGACATTTGGTTACACGTTTGCTTTCTCTTCTTGAAATTGAAAGTAGTGTTTCGCATTGTCATAGCAAATTCCCTGAACAATGCTTCCCAGAAGCTCCATATCACGCGGCACTTCGCCGTTTTCCACCCATTCCCCGATCAAATTGCAGACGATCCGCCTGAAATATTCGTGGCGCGTATAGGAAAGAAAGCTTCTGGAGTCGGTGAGCATGCCGATAAAGCGGCTGAAAAGCCCGACGTTTGACAACGCTTTCATTTGCTCGAGCATCCCGTCTTTTGTATCGTTAAACCACCAGGCTGTACCGAATTGTATTTTTCCCGGGGTGACACCGTCCTGAAAACTGTTGATCATGCTGGCGATGACATAGTTATCATTTGGATTAAGTGAATATAAAATCGTTTTCGGCAGCTTGTTCTTCATCTCAACTGAGTTCAGCAGCTTATATAAAGGCTTAGCAATTTCTTCATCATTCATAGAATCATAGCCTGTATCAGGTCCAAGTCTCTTCATCATTTTTGTATTCGTGTTTCTTAAAGCGTTGATATGAAACTGCATCGCCCAATCGAGCTCCGCATACAAACCGCAAAGAAACTGAAGCGTATACGTCTTAAATTTCTTCTCATCTTCATAAGAAACCTCTGTTCCTTGTAATCTGTCAGAAAAAATCCGTCCCGCTTCCTCTTTTGTCGTTTCGGCAAATACCATCGAATCTATCGCGTGATCAGACACTCTGCCGCCGGCTGAGTGGAAGAATCGCACCCGTTTTTCCAGTGCCTTTAGAAATTCATCGTAGGTTGTAATCGATATGGCTGCGGCATCTTCAAGTGCCTGCACCCAATCAGGAAAGCCTTCACGATTGATCTCAAGTCCCTTATCCGGCCGAAATCCAGGCAGCACGCTGACAGGAAAATCTTTGACTTTTTTTAATAATAGATGGTATTCAAGAGAATCGACAGGATCATCAGTTGTGCAAACGACCTTTACATTTGATTTTACGATTAAATCCCTTGCCCCGAAGCCTTCTCCTTGAAGCAGTTCATTCGTCCGTTTCCATATAGCCGGCGCGGATTGCTCATTTAAAATCTCATAAATGCCAAAAAAACGCTGCAGTTCTAAGTGAGTCCAATTGTAGAGCGGATTGCCAATCGCCATCGGCACGGTTTTCGCCCAAGCCATAAATTTCTCCTCATCTGCCGCTTCGCCGGTAATGTATGTCTCTTCAATCCCATTGGCTCTCATGATGCGCCATTTGTAATGGTCTCCATACAGCCAAGCTTCCGTAATGTTTTGAAATGTCTTATTTTCATAGATTTCTTTCGGGCTTAAGTGGCAGTGGTAATCAATAATCGGCATGTCTTTCGCATAATTGTGATAGAGGCTGACAGCGGTTTCATTTTTCAGCAAAAAATTCTCGCCCATAAAGGGTTCCATGTCCTCACCGTCTTTCATTCTATTTCAAAATGTTAACGTTAACATTTTGATTTAATTTTATTTTACCTTTATATTCCTCTAGGATCAATCTCTTTTTTGAAAATGAAATGTTAACGTTAGCAGAAAAATAAAAAAAAGACATTGCCGGAAAGCATTCCGAAAGGAACGCTTTTGGCAATGCCCGAGTCCACAAAAAGGATTAGTAAGCCAGGCTGAAAAGTCCTTTAATGTGTGTTAAGTAGCGTACGTTACTTGCTTCTTTCATCAAGGAAGCAGGAAGACCTTTAAGCGGTGTAGAATTAGCACCAATGATGGCAACCGCGTCTTTGCGTCCGAGGCTTGCAAGTGTACCAGAGTTTACTGGCTTGAATGTTTCAAGCGTTTTGCCTTCTAAGTAAGCGAATAGGTTGTAACCGATCAGCTCACCCATTTGCCATGCGATTTGTGCAGTTGGCGGGTATGGACGGCCGTCTGGAGCGAAGTAAACTGCGCTGTCACCGGCAACAAATACATCTTCATGAGATGTAGATTGCAGGAAGTCATTTACTGTCGCGCGTCCGCGATTCACTTCAAGACCTGATTCACCGACTAATGGGTTACCTTGTACGCCGCCAGTCCAAACAAATGTGTTGGCAACAACTTTAGATCCGTCTTTCAGATCAATCACGTTTCCTTCTACATTTGTAACAGGAAGACCTGTTAAGAACTCAACGCCGCGTTTTTCAAGGCTTGCAGTCGCACGTTCGATAAGATCATCCGGAAGAACAGGAAGGATTTTCGGACCTGCTTCAACCAGTTTCAATTTGATTTCTTTATGGTCTACGCCGTATTTTTTCGCAAGGTTCGGCATGATATCAGCAAGCTCACCGACAAGCTCAACACCTGTTAAGCCGCCTCCGCCGATAAGGATTGTTGCATCAGCTTCGTTTTTCGTTTGAGAGTACTCGCGCACACGATCTTCAACATGTTGGAAGACTTTGTTCGCATCAGCAGCAGATTTCAATACCATGCTGTTTTCTTCAAGACCTGGGATGCCGAAGTAAGCTGTTACAGAACCAAGACCTACAACAAGCGCATCGTAAGATAATGTAGAACCGTCAGCAAGCGCAACTTCTTTTTTATCAACAGAGAAAGAGCTTACTTCCGCGATTTTAAGATCAATGTCTTTGCCTTTGAAAAGTTTTTCTAATGGCATTGCAACCGCTTTTTCAGACACGTTGCCTGCTGCAAGACGGTGTAATTCCGTAATGATTTGGTGAGTTGGGTATTTGTTTACCACAGTCACGCGTGCTTGTTCTTTTGTGTAATGTTTGCGAACTGTTAGAGCAGAAAGAACTCCGCCATAACCAGCGCCTAGAATGACAATATGTTTTGACATCGTATATCCTCCGTCCTTTATATCAATTTGAATCTGAGATTATTTTTGGTTTTCGCGTTCGTTCATGACTTCAAGGTAGCTGTTAGCAAAACGGAACAGCTTTTGAGCTTGAGGATCTTTCAGCATGCGCAACAGGCCGAAAAGACCAATCGTTTCGTTGCTTGCATCCGCGCGGTCTTTCGCTTCGATTGCAGTCGCAGCTACTTCTTTCGCTGTTTCTTTTACAGGCTCAAGAATTTCAGTGATAGCACCGACAGTGTCGCTTTTTAGCACTTCGTCAGTTGCTACAGACTGAGCGAAATCATAAGACTTCGTTAAAATATTCACTAACTCAGTCAGCTTCGGAAGCTGGTCAACTAAAACGGTCAGTGATTCTTGAACTTCCGGCTTTAACAGCTGATCAATAAGATCTTGCTGGCTTTGGCTGACAGACGCATTTGTTTGATCGATTGTTTCTGGCATATCCAATTCTCCTTTACTATAAGCAGTTTGCAGATTTTTTTGGAAAGGGTAGTGCCTCTCCCTGGTCTCATGCATGAAAGCATAAGAATAAGGATTGTGAATTCATGCACAATCATTTACAAAAATAAATGTTTACTACCCAGTTTTTCATCTTGCCATATTCAGTATTATTTTTATCTCAAAAATAAACAATTGAATAAGTCAAAAATCCTTTACTCTCTCTGAAAATAGCAAACACAAAAAACTCCAATTCGATTACCTTCTATATGATAACACTTTTTGAACAAAATTTGAACGTGAATTGCTTCGATTATGAAATTAATTTATATGGAGCCCATGTCATAACATTTCTGCGACACTAGTTATTGACAATCCAGCAATTTTCTCCCCTTCACTTTACCCATATTCCCAATAGAGGTTCTCTTTTTCCTGTGATCGGATCTTTCGCCGGCAATGACACCTGCTTGATCTGTTTCATCGCTTCCTCCCGTTCATTCGGCTCTCCCGTCTTCATATCATACTGAACGCCTCCCGGATAGGCGCCAACGACGGTAAAATCGGCGCTTGAGCTTAGCTTTTTATGGCCGACTCCAGCTGGAATCACGACTACGTCGCCGGATTTGAAAGGTATGGCGGCCCCTTTTTCTCCCCCAAATTGAATCACAGCCTCTCCCCTAACTGCAATCAGGACTTCATGCGTATTGCTGTGATAATGATGGTATGGAAAAACACTCCCTGACCAGCTGTTAGACCAGCCATGCCGGTTGACGATCCGCTCTGCCTGACCGGTGTCCTTGAGTGCGTTTTGATACACAACAAGCGGAAAATCAGGGTGATTCGGAATCCTGCCGTCATCCTGAAAGAAGTACGTCTGTGTCCTTGCTTCCAACAATCTCACCTCCATTTTTTGTCTTCCACACTTAGCGGTTCGCAAAACATGCTTATTTTCTCACGACTCCATTGATCTGTGCGATATCGAATAGTATAGTATAAAAAAATAATGCCAGAATGAGGGATATCATGAAAGCAATCGTTATCGGAATATTGGCTTCACTCTTTTTCGCTGTTACCTTTATTTTAAACAGAGCCATGGAGTTATCCGGAGGCAGCTGGCTTTGGAGCTCTTCGCTGCGCTTTATTTTTATGGTTCCGTTTTTATGTTTGATAGTCATCATGAGAGGGACATTCGCCCCTCTCTTACAAGAGATGCGGAAAAAGCCGTTCTTTTGGATTAAATGGAGCTTTGTCGGCTTCGTGCTTTTTTACGCGCCGATCACATTTGCAGCTGCATACGGTCCAGGTTGGCTCGTAGCCGGGACCTGGCAAATCACAATTGTAGCCGGTGTTCTGCTATCTCCATTTTTCTATGTCAAAAAAGACATGCCGGACGGGCCGCAGCTCGTTCGGCAAAAGATTCCCCTAGTTTCACTTGGCACTTCCGTGATCATCCTGATCGGAGCGGCACTGATACAGCTTCAGCATGCAGAATCGCTTTCTGGGAAGATGCTGCTTTTCAGTGTGCTGCCGGTTGTCATTGCGGCTTTTGCTTATCCGCTAGGAAACCGGAGAATGCTCGAAGAATACGGGGGCCGGCTTGATACATTTCAGCGTGTGCTGGGGATGACCTTGGCTAGCCTTCCATTCTGGCTTATAGTAGCAGCTTACGGCTGGTGGTCAGACGGCCTTCCGACAGCTGGCCAAACCGTTCAATCCTTTATCGTGGCCGTCAGCTCAGGCATCATTGCGACCGTTTTATTTTTCTGGGCCACTGATATGGTCAGAGACAATCCGCAAAAACTCGCAGCCGTTGAAGCAACTCAATCCGGTGAAGTGATTTTCGCGCTGCTTGGTGAAATTGTTCTACTGTCAGGCGTTTTCCCATCTCTTTTATCATTTGCCGGTTTATTCATTATTATAGCGGGGATGGTGTTACATACCTTCGCTTCACAGCCGGGAAAACCGAAAAAGAAAACACGGTCAAATCTGACCGCGTAGCATCTGCCGGAGAACGGGTGAAAGCCTGTTCTCCTTTATTTTTGCTACCAAAAGGCATCTGTTTCACGTTATAGTTAAATATAGTATAAGCCTACTTTACTGAAAGGTGATTATTGTAATGGAAGCAAACAATCAAACACAATACAAACCAGCCATCTCCTTCAGATCAGTCAAAAAAAGCTATGAACAAGACGGACAAACCTATGATGTATTGCAGGATGTCACCGGAGACATTCAACAGGGCACAATCGTGGCCGTTTTAGGTCCTTCCGGTTCAGGCAAAAGCACCCTCCTGTCCATGTGCAATTTAATGAGAACGCCTGACAGCGGCGAAGTAAATATATACGGAAAGGAAGTCCGAGAATGGAATGTCAATGAGCTGAGGCGAACGGCAGCCCTCGCATTTCAATCGGCGCCCGTCCTCGACGGGACAGTGCGTGATAATCTAAGTCTGGTCCAAAGGCTTCACCAATCACAGCTGTACTCCCCTGAAGAGCTCGCTTCTCTTACAGGGCTCCCGCCAGAGCTGTTAGACAGAAGCGCCAAGGACTTATCGGGCGGACAGCAGCAAAGGCTGTCACTAGCCAGAACGCTCGCAAATCCTTCCTCTATTCTATTATTAGACGAAATCACGTCGGCCTTGGACCCGGTTTCTGCTCTTGAAATTGAAAAGCTGATCAAACGTCAGCATCAAGAGAAAAAATGGACGGTCATGTGGGTGACTCATAATATGGAGCAGGCAAAACGAGTTGCCGATACCATTTGGTTTATGGCGGATGGACGGCTTCTGGAAACTGCAGCAACCGAAACATTTTTCTCCAATCCGCAACATGAAGCAGCGAGAGACTTTTTGAAGGGAGGCACTCGGTAATGGATTACCTTTCCCTCTCTTTAACGATGATCTTTGTTTTGATCGCCTTGTTTTTATCAAAATCCTTTAAAGCAGGCGTAGAAAAAGACATGATCATCGCCACCATCCGGGCCGCGGTACAGCTGCTTATCATCGGTTATGTACTGTCGCTGATTTTCCGCGGAGACCATCCCGTTTTTATCCTGCTGATGGTGCTGTTAATGCTGGCGGTGGCGGCGCAAAATGTCATCAAACGAAAGAAAAATACAATCGGCTCGTTTTGGAGAGTGTTCGCCGCGTTAGCGATTGTAGAAATTGTAACGCAGGGAATTCTGCTGTCTCTTCATATCATCCCGCTTACGGCCCGATATGTCATTCCGATCAGCGGAATGGTCATCGGAAATTCGATGGTGCTCTCGAGCCTGTTTTTAAACCGGCTCAGCTCAGAAGTCGAAGTTCGCAAAGAAGAAATTCAATTAATATTGTCTCTTGGAGGCACACCGAAGCAATCCATACAGCGTATTCTTACTTCTGCGATGAAAATGAGTATGATCCCGACGCTGGAAAGCCAGAAAACACTGGGGCTTGTTCAGCTTCCAGGCATGATGACAGGCCAGATTTTAGCGGGCGCGGACCCAATTCAGGCGGTTCGTTTTCAGCTCTTAATCGTGTTTACAACGATGGCGTCAGCGGCGCTGACATGTGTGATTTTAAGCGTGCTGACATACCCGTCATTATTCACCGCGCATCAGCAGCTGAAGCAGAATGGATGACAGACAAAAGCCGCTTTTCCCTTGGAAAGCGGCTTTTTGTACTGGTTATTCCTTTTCTTCATAATACTTGGACAGCTCAACAATCATCGCGCCCATCCGCTCAATCTCCGGCGCAAGCAGTCTCGTGATGCCTTCTTCCCGAAGTGCTTCAGCAGTCACTTTTCCGACAGCCGCAGCGATGGCGCGCTCTTCGAATACAGCCTTCACTTCATCAATATAGCCGTGCCCCTTGGCAAAATCAAACAGGGAACGAACCTGAATTGCCGTTGTAAAACAAACGGCGTCGATCTCACCGTTCATCAGCTCCCGGCATAACCGCTCCACCGTTTCCTCCTCTGGCGGGATGTGCTGATAAGGCAGAATCGGCAGGACAGACGCGCCCTTTTCTTCAAGAAATGCCATGAGGACCGGTGCTTTTTCTCCATGAAGCTGCACCATGACTGTTTTTCCTGAAAAGTCGTGAGGTTCCAAGGAACGGATTAAACCTCTTGTTGTCCCGTCTTCATCTGAAGCTTCCGGGGTGATCCCAAGCTTTTTCAGCGCAGCCAGCGTTTTGTATCCTCGGCATGCCGCTTTCGCTTGGCGAATGGCCTGCAGAAACTCATCTTTCAGACCGATTTTCTCTGCCATATCGACAAGAGTCTCCGTGCCGATGCCTGTCGTGAAAATAACCCAGTCAGCTTTTTCCTCCACAAACGTCCGCAAATCCGGCTCCACCTGCTTCTCTGCTAAGTAAACCGTGCCTTGGAGAGGCCGGATGACAGGAGTTCCGCCCTGTTTTTCAATGATCGTGCTGATTTCTTCCGTTTTTCGGGAGCCCCCGATTGCCACGCGCTTTCCATGTAACCCTTTTCCCATACCCGTTTCTCTCCTCTTTGCATAGGCTTTTTATGTATACAAGTTTAATAAAGCTATTGTGGCGCAAACCAAGGGAGAAATCAAGATAAACCCAAGCCTCTAAAATCCATTTGAATACACCTGAAGCTTGCTGTAATATAGACAGCAGATACGTTTGCTAACGGGGGATCGCCATGGAAACAAAAAAAGAAGAATATGAAACAAAAGGCTACGATACATCGATCGTTTACGAATTCAATGAATATCCGGACGTCCGCAGCGGGCGCTGCGATAACTGTGATTACACACTGTTCAAAAGCTCTGTAAAAGGCGGAAAATTTCTTAGAGAATGCCGGAGATGCGGGATGAAAAAAAATATTTAACAAAAAACCGAAATCTAATTTTTGATTTCGGTTTTTGTGATTTATTGCGGTACAGCGGATTTTTTCATAAACGCTTCAATCTCAGCTGCTGCACGCTCCGCTCCGCCTGCTTCTTTTACATCCTTTTGCATATTCTTGACGCGGCTGAGCACCTCTTGATCATTGGATACGGCCTGCACTGCTTCCTGTAGCTTGGAAACACTAACGTCCTCTTTCGGCAAATAAACACCAAGGCCTAATTCATCGACACGCTTAGCAGTGAGCTCCTGCTCATACATTTGCGGAATGACGACAAGCGGCACACCGGCATTCATCGCTTCCATCGTACTGTTCATTCCGCCATGAGAAATAAACAAATCGGCTTTCGCCAATACCTCAAGCTGGGGCACACTTTGGCGAATGGTAAAGTTAGCAGGGATATCATCCAAGCCTTCAGGATCAATCGATTTCCCGACCGACATGATCACTTGCCATGCAGAACCCCGAAATGCCTCGATGCACATCTTGTAAAATTCCGGCCAGGCGTTAAACGCCGTTCCCAATGAAATCAGCATAAGCGGGCGGTCACCCTTTTCAATTTTCAAACTTTCTTGTTCCGTCCGTTTTCCAAGGGAAGGGCCGACAAAACAGAACCGGTCATCGAACGTCTCATGCTGAATCTGAAATGACTTCGGCATAAAGACAATATTTAATGCTTCCGGCACAGCTAATTGTTCAAATGAAACAGCCGGCAATTGCTCTTGCTCCAAGTAAGCTTTAAATTCAGCCTCTGCTTCTCTTATTTTTTTCAGCATGTCTTCATTTCCGAGCTGAAAGGATTCATTTTGGGCATATGACGAACAGAGCTTAATGACCGGCACATTAAGCTTGTCAGCAAACAATTTTCCAGCCAGCGCGACAAAATCATAAATGATCAGATCAGGCTGATCATCCTTATATAAATCCTCAAGCTGCGGCAGAATGCTGAGTGATTCTTTCAAAAGACTGAGCGTCGCGTCATTCTTTTCCATCATCTCCCTGATTTGCTTAGGATCAATATTCAAGGATGTATGATAGATCAATGCTTCTCCACCGGCTTGCTGAACAGCGGGCGCAAACTCCTCAGTCGTCGCATACGTGACACGATGCCCTTTCTCACAAAGCTTTTCCACTAATGCAAGCGTAGGATTGACATGCCCGTACGCCGGGATATTGATCATCGAAATATGGTGCTTTTTCATGAATCTCCAGTCTCCTTATCTATTAAATTTTCACACGGAAGCTCTTTAATCCGTATATCACGCTGTTTTCAATCGGAGTGATACTGACGCTTTCCATATGAGGAAAAGCAGAAATCAAAGACGTTAACGCGATCTTTGCTTCAAGACGGGCAAGCGGTGCCCCAAGACAAAAATGGATGCCGTGTCCAAACGCGATATGCGGATTAGGATGGCGGTGAATATCAAACAGGTGTGCCCTGTCAAACTTCGTTTCATCACGATTTGCAGATGCCACAAAAGCCAGAACCATATCACCTTCTTTAATGAGATGTCCCCCGATCTCCGTATCCCGTTTGGCAATTCGCCTCAAAACCGGTGCAGGCGCCCTGAAACGCAGGGCCTCCTCAACAGCCTGAGGCACTAGTTCAGGATGGCTGCGAAGTTCATCATACACATCCGGCGTTTCTAATATGCTGTACATCGCATTTGAAATCAGGTTTGTCGTGGTTTCATTCCCAGCCACCAGCAGCAGCGTGCAAAACGGAACCAGCTCTTCTCCGGACAGCTTCTCGCCTGTTTCTTCCGCTTCCACTAAAATTGAAATGATGTCCTGTGCCGGTTTGTTCCGCTTTTCTTCAATGATGTTGGCAAAAAACACGGCCAGTTCTTCCTCGCACTTGTTTCGTTCTTCTAAAAAAGCTTTTTCAGCTTCTTCACTTTTATCCTTCGGCGTGCTGACCAGAAGATCAGACCATGTTTTAAACTGATCCATATGCTCCGAAGGCACTCCGAGCAGCTCAGATATCACGATAACCGGTAACGGATATGAAAAACCGTGAACAATGTCAAACTCCCTTCGCCCCTGAAATTTTTGAATCAGTTCATCTGTGATTTCCTGAATTCTCGGTTCCCATTGTTTCATCACACGCGGCGTGAAGGCTTTATTCACTACAGAACGGATTTGCGTATGCCTCGGTGGGTCCATGTTAATGATGGAATTTCCAATAGAACTCGACTGCTGCGGCATATAACTGGAAAACAGCTCTTTATCCCCAATGACTTTTTTGACATCATCATAAAGAAAAACGCTCCACACTTGGTTTTCTTCATCAAAGGAAACAGGCGCATCCTTTCTCATCGATTCGTACCATGGAAACGGATGATAAGCATCCTGTTTGTTTTTTCCATTGAGCAGCGCTCGCTGCAAGGCTTGCCGGCGGTTTAACACATTCATGCATTGTCACTCCCCTTGAAAGAATTCAGCAATTGACGTTCCATTTCACCTCTCGCTTTCGAAAAAGAGAGGGACTACCAAATATAATCAAATTGATAACAGCAGGCAGGCGATCACGATGTTCGATGCAGGCATCATATATTCCCCCTCGAATTTCGTTCATCTTACCATAATCTTTCAATTTTTTTCTATTCTGCACTGCTGTTTTGGCTCACAACGTGACCTTAGGCATAAGCACGCAAATCCAATATGCATTCAATTGCACCGCTCCAATCAGAAAATACCCCTATTTCCAACCAATAGCACTAACCTAAAAAAATGACTTTTCCATTATATAAAGCAAGCTGATTCTATGATTAAATAAAAGGTAAAAGGTGAAGGAGAGAACAACATGGCAGCACAGACTGATTTCAAAAAACAAGTTGTCGGCATCCTACTTTCACTTGCATTTGTATTGTTTGTGTTCTCTTTTTCTGAGAGACATGAAAAACCGCTTGTTGAGGGAAAAAAGCAGGAAAACTGGCATACTGTCGTTGACAAAGCCTCTGTCGAGATTTACGGCAGCCGATTAGTTGAAGAAAACAAATTAAAGCAAAAACTCGGCCATAAACAAGCCGATTCTATTTTGACCCTTCTGAAACTCGCCAATGAAAAACATATTGCGCTATAAAAAAGAAAGAGCCTTCCGGGCTCTTTCTTTGTTTAGTCACATATCGTATTCTTTTCTGGATGGCGCAAAAAGTCAAATAGCATGCTGAGCTGTGAAGGTGTGTTTCGTTTTGGAGAAAGCGGCGGGAGCCTGTCTTCCGGAAAAAAAGCGGTATGGTTCGTCTCAATTCCTGTTTCCCCCTGCCCGCCTGTTATGCTGCATTCAATGAATATCTTATAGTAATGATATGGCTGAGGCGGATGAGGGTGTTTATGGCTGTCTAGCACGGCCAGCAATCGGGACGGTTCAGTATCGTAACCCGACTCTTCTTTGATTTCTTTGATCACGTTTTCAGCCGGTGATAAACCAATCTCGCAAAACCCGCCCGGCAGTGACCACAGCTCATCATGCTTCTCCCGAACAAGCAAAATCTGATTCTCTCGAAATACTGCTCCGCGAACATCCGCTTTCGGTGTCGGATAGCCTATCTCGCCCTTCCATAAATCAGTGATAACTTCAATTTCCGCCTGAGAGTAATCCGCCATCATCTCTACGCTGAGCTTCATCAGCTCTTCGTACCTTTCCCTGTCATACACATCCTTGGAAAAAGCCAGCCCCGCTTGTGCGATTGCCCGAATCCGTTGTGCACGTTCTAGCCATTTGGTTTGCATAATTGATCACCTCACTACCATTTTATACTATCAATCTCTTTTAAAATAAAAAAAGCATGCTCCGATTTTCCGGTGACATGCTCAAAAGATACCTTAATTCAGTTTTACGAAATATGTAATATCCTCTGTTTCAAAATTTAAAAATGATGGATTATATGACAGATTAAGGTTTTTTTCTCCTTTTGGAATCACGAAACTGACTGTGCCTGTTACCTTTTTACCCGAGGCTAACTTTCCTGATTTAAGGCTTGTTTTCAGGTCAGCAGTAGATACTATGTTGGCTCTGATCGATTGATCTTTGCTGTCTTTCAATTCAAAACCGCCACTCGTATAATTGAAAGACTTGTCGCTTGTATTTTCGATCGTTACCTCAGCTATTAAAAATTCTTCATTATTATTTATTGTTTTTTCTTTGTCGCCAATTTTTGTCTTATACTCGCCTTGTTCTGCCGTCGTATATACTTTATTGACCGAGAAATTTGTGCTGGAAGCTTTAAAAGTTTCGCCTACTTTATGCACCTTTTCATCCGTTTTGATTTCTTTTTCCTCTGTTTTCTTTTCCGTTGCTGTTGCTTCTTTCTTTTCTGTCTTTTGCTCAGCTGACGCATCACTGGACTGGCTGCACGCAGAAAGCGCAAATCCAATCGTTAGCACAAACAAAATGAATAATGCTTTTTTCATTGCTGTTCCTCCATCTAAAGTAATCGTTTTCTATTATAATCACGCTTTTCCTTTTCTTAACAGGGAACAAAGTAACAAATTACTCTATCATATCCATTCATAGTATAGGTCAGCCAATGACATAGATATTTATCCTTTACTGGAAAAAATACTGGACAGGCCGGTGATGGCATATCATTTTCCAAAACAAAAAGCTTCTTTGTCTAGCTTCTAATTTGGGTGTTTATACCTAGTTCCCGAGGCTCATCTCACAAAAAACCCGAGCAGGCAGCAGCCGGCTCGGGCAGGTGATCAATCTCGCTTATTCATTTCCCTTTTCTCTCGGGGTTCCTGATGATGTTTTTGGTGCTCGGGAGGCTGAGTCGTGCGTTCCAGCTCCTTTGTATCTTGTCCCATTCCTTTTAAAAAGGAGAAAAGCAGTGTAACTGCTTTGTTGATTTCCGGGTCTTTGAGCGAGCGGATGATATCAAAATAACCTGTTTTCTCTTCGCTGTCCTTCTGTTCCACCGCGTTTGCCACACCCGCATTCACTTTCAAAATGAGGGGCTCCAGCTGTTTCACATCCAGCATGCCTAGCGTTCCAAACAGAAGAAGCAAATTTTTCAACGTATTGGCTGTTTCCTCTGTATCTGCCTTTTTCACTAAGATGTCAAGGACTTTATCTCCTTGGCCAAAAAGGCCGCGGAGCAATGGCAAAACACCACGCTCGGTCATGTGGCCAATCATATGCAGCGTTTCAAGAATGGCTTCCTTATTCTCGACTAATGCATCTTCAATTTCTTTCATATCACGCTTTCTCTGATCCTCTTCGGTTATCTCGATTTTCTGAATTCGTTTAATCGCTTTAGCCATTATGCCCAATCCCCCTTTTCACAGCGTCGCCAGGGAAAATATAATCCTTCCGCGCCCATTTCTTTTGTACCTGCACACCGATTTGCGGCTGCGGATTGCCGTTGCGGTGATTGATCTTAGGCAGCGGATTGCTTCCGTCGTACTTCAAAATTTCCATCTTGGCTGATGTTTCTTTATAAGCAGGCGTATCGGTATCCTTATCGGCATGGCTGCCTGTTAACAGGTTGATCGCTGCTTCCCCTGAATCGTTCATTGGCAGGTATACTTCCTTCCCTTTGACACGATCAGTGATCACGCACTTCACTTTGACATTTCCAAAAGGCGATGTGAGTCTGACAAGGGTTCCGTCCTGAATCCCCCGTTCTGCCGCGAGTTCAGGAGAAATTTCTAAGAACACTTCCGGTGTTTTCTTCGAAATGCCTTTTGATTTGTAGGTCAGGTTCCCTTCGTGGAAATGCTCCAAGAGCCGCCCATTGTTGACGTGGATATCATATTCCTCACCGAACTCTTCAGGTTCTGTCCACTGAACAGGATAGAGAATGGCTTTGCCGTCTGGGAAAGGGAAGCGCTCAGTAAAAAGTAAAGGCGAATCCTTTCCATCAGCGCTTACAGGCCATTGCAGGGAGTTGTACCCTTCAAGGCGCTCATAGGTGACGCCGGCATAAATCGGCGACAGCATGGCTGCTTCCTCCATAATGTCTCCAGGGTGCTCATAGTGCCAGTCAGCACCGAGCTTATTGGCAACCTCCATAATAATCTGCCAGTCAGGCTTTGATTCGCCCAGCGGTTCAAACACCTGATACAGCCGCTGAATACGGCGTTCAGTGTTTGTAAAGGTTCCCTCTTTTTCAAGGCTTGGGCTCGCAGGAAGAACAACATCAGCAAACTCAGCTGTACGTGAAAGGAAAATATCCTGCACCACAAAGAAATCAAGCTTTTCATATGCGGCGTGTACATGATTGATATTGGAATCGACCAGACCCATTTCTTCACCTTTTACATACATCGCTTTCAGCTGGCCGGAATGGATTTTTTCGATCATCTCGTGGTTGGTCATGCCCGGCTCCTTCGGCAGTGGTACACCCCACGCCCGCTCGTATTTTTGGCGGACTTGTTCGTCCGTCACTTTTTCATACCCCGGCATTCTGTCAGGCATGCTTCCGAAGTCACTTGCTCCCTGGACGTTGTTATGGCCGCGCAGTGGGTAAGAGCCTGCTCCCGGTTTTCCGTAGTTTCCTGTCACAAGCAGCAGATTTGAGATTGCCGTGCTTGTGTCACTTCCGCCAATATGCTGTGTCACGCCCATTGCCCACAAGGCGCACACACTGTCAGCCTGACCAATCATCTCTGCCATTTGGATGAGGGTTTCTTGATCAATTCCGGTTTTCTCCTCGGCATATTCAAGGGTATACGGTGCCAGGCTTTTCACATATTCATCCCGTCCGTTCACTCTTTCCTGTAAAAAGCGTTCATCGGCCTTGCCGTTTTCAATCAAAAATTTGGCGATGGCATTCAGCCAGACGATATCTGATCCGGCACGCGGCTGGACAAATAAATCTGAACGCTCTGCCATTTCGTGTTTTCTGATATCCGCTACGATCACTTTCTGCCCTCTCAGCTTATGAGCCCGTTTAATGCGAGTGGACAAGACCGGATGCGACTCAGACGTGTTCGAACCGATAATCAACACAAGGTCCGCTTGCGCGATATCTGTAATCGACCCTGAGTCACCGCCATAGCCGACTGTCCGGAAGAGGCCGGCAGTCGCAGGAGATTGGCAATAGCGCGAGCAGTTGTCCACATTATTTGTGCCAATGATCCCTCTCGCCAGCTTTTGCATGAGGTAGGATTCTTCGTTTGTACATTTAGATGATGTAATAAAGGCAAGTGAATCCGGGCCAAACTCTTCTTTTAAATCCGTGAACTTGCTGGCGATCAGTGATAACGCCTCCTCCCACTCCGCTTCACGGAAATGGTCGCCTTCGCGGATCAGCGGCTTTGTCAGGCGTTCCTCACTATTCACGAAATCCCAGCCGAACTTTCCTTTCACACAAGTAGAAATGCCGTTGGCCGGCGCTTCCTCCTGCGGCTCAACTTTCAGAATGTCTCTGCCCTTTGTCCAGACATCAAAGCTGCAGCCGACACCGCAATAGGTGCAGACGGTTTTCGTTTTTTTGATTCGCTCATCACGCATGGCGGATTCCATATCAGAAATGGCGAGAATCGAGCCGTAACCTGTCTCTACGCCTTTCGTGATCTCAATCATCGGACGCAGTGTTTTGTCATTGATGCCTGTTAAATACCCGGCTTCCCCTTCCATTCCTTTTTCCATCATCGCGTTACACGGACAGACGGTAGAACAGTGGCCGCATGATACACAAGATGACTCATTGATCGGCACATCATTATCCCAAATGACGCGGGGGCGTTTCCGCTCCCAGTCAATGGTCAGTGTTTCAGTTACCTGAACGTCCTGGCACGCTTCGACACAGCGTCCGCACAAAATACATTGATCTGGATCATACCGGTAAAACGGATGAGATTCATCCTTATGGTAAGGCTTCTGGTCAAACGGGATGCTTTGGTGATTGATTTTCATTTCCTTCACCGTATTATGTATTTCGCATCCTCCGTTGTTGTAATCGCAAACTGTACAGTAAAGCTCATGATTATATAAAATCTTGTCCATCCCGATGACCTGCGCTTTTTTCACATCAGGCGAAAGCGTATCAATGACGTCGCCATCCTTTAATTCAGCGGAGCACGACCTCTTCAGCTCGCCATTGATGCTGACGATGCACGTATCGCATGTTTCAATCGGCCCTAAGCTTGGATGATAGCAAACTTGTGGCACTTCAATCGAACTGTTATTCAAAAGCTGAAGCACCGTCTGTTCTTCGGATGCTTCCATTTCAACGCCGTTTATTGTGATTTTTTTCTGTTCAGCCATCTCCATTCCCCTTTCTTGCTTGTGTATATACCGAATTACCCAGTTCTCTTCCCTTGCAAGGGATCAATAAAACATACAAAGCGCACTCACATGTTTTATTGCATCATCACCGGGAAACGAGAGGGTAGATGAAAAAGGAGGGATCAGCATGAAAAAAGCAATGTCTGTTCTAACCGTGGCAGCAGCACTGACAGGCTCTCTTTCCGGCTTTGGGGCGGCGTCCTTTTCAACACCGGCAAACGCCGTAACTCAAACAACCTCGCTCTCTGAAAACACAAACCAATCAGCCGCCGAGCTTGTCAAAAATCTTTACAACTCCGCCTACACAGGGGAAATGCCTCAGCGGGTGCAAGGCCTTACCATCAACAAAAGCACGAAAGGTGATGTTCATGCTACATTAGGGGAACCCGAACGACCGTCCCGAGGAGACAATCGGTTTGATTTATATCACTGGAATATGGGGAACCCAGGCTACGGATTTTCCTATCATAAAGACATGACCATTTCAGAAATCCGCTACTTTGGAACCGGTGTCGAACGGCAGCTGAATTTAGGCGGAGTTACCCCGGAAATGCTGCGGAATGAAATAGGCCCCGCGAATCGAGTGTTAACCGTCCCGTTTACCGATGAAATCGACTATGTATATGACACAGGCCGATATGAACTTCATTTTGTAATTGGCAAGGACCAGACCGCTGACCATGTAAACCTTAAAGCAAAATAAACCCATCATGCGGCTGTTCAGCGCTTTTTTATTGGACAAATAGAAGATATATTCCTTACAATACATGGGAGATGAAGCAGAGACGGGGTATCAATTCTCAATGAAGCGAAATCGATGGATATATGTAGCTGTCACCATTCTGATCATGGTGCTGGGGCTGGGATCAAGAGCGTTCTCCAATGTTCTGCCCAATACCATCAATACTTATCTGGGAGACTCGCTTTGGGCTGCCATGATCTTTACGGGATGCGGGTTTCTATTTCAGAAAATGAAGACAATGTTGTCGGGCATTATCAGTCTTTCTTTCTGTTTTATCATTGAAATCAGCCAGTTGTATCACGCCGAGTGGATCGACCGGATCAGAGACACTTCTCTTGGCGGGCTTGTACTGGGGTACGGATTTTTATGGAGCGATATCGAAGCGTATACGATTGGAATTGCCTTTTGTGCCGCCATAGAACTGCTGGCTCTGGGGATCAAAAAGCGCCGCTATATGTGACGCTTTTTTCATTTGGAAAACAGCCCGCACTGAGACAGAATGGTCTCCGCATCCAAGAGCGTGGCCTCGCTTATCGTGACTTGATGCTTATCCATAAATGACTGAACGGCGTGATATCCAACGGCATAACCCGCAAAAGCCGATAATCCGGCAGGCTCAAAGCCTTGGACTTTCGCAATTGGATCACCAAACATATAACGGCTTACTTCCGAAAAGCCTTTCACATCCAGCACCTCATTGATGACTTCAATGGAATACTGCAAATCTTCTTGATCAAAGCGTGTTACCCAAGGACCCAATTGAGCCTCGCCAAACAGCTCTCTGGCAAATGATTCAGCCAACCCTTCAATCACAAGATAATCTCCGACACTCACAGAGCCATGATGAAAATCAACATACGAAAACCGCAAATTATGATGAAACTCATGAGCAATAATTGAAGGTATCCTTGGCAGGTTATAGCTGTTCGGATTCACCCATACATGTATAAAGCCCGGTATCCCGCCAAATCCGCAGTAGCCTTTTTGCAGCTGAAGCTTATTTGGATCGGCGATGTAAAGGCCGAATTTGATCTCGTCTGCATTCACCCGCAGCTGTTCGCGCTCTGCAAAATAGATACATTGCCGGAGCGCAGATTCAGCTGTCTCTGCAGCATGTGATTCTTTCAGTATCCTTAATGCTTGCTGCCCGGCTTCAGCATCACGGACATCCAAATAACCAAGCATTTTCACAGCCATGATTACATCATAGCCGTTCGGCTCCTTCGCTCTCAGGGGAACTTGGATGGCGCTCCACATCTTTTCAAACGGCCTCATCATCATATACCGAAATTCATCCTCTCTTTTCTCTTCTACCATTGAAAACAGCTTTTCATATTGCTCAAAGGTCTTTTCCATTGCAAGATTCATCCTGATTCCCCCCTTGTCAAAAACATACGGTATGCCGCAGCGAAAGGGTCAACAGGGAAAATTAAGCCATTTTTCACTGTAAAATCATCCAAAGCCGCCGATAGGTAAGGCATAGGAGGTGGAACGATGGATATTCCTGCTTTATCAGTTGCGATGCACCAAGCATCCCTTGCCCAAAATGTTGATATCGCCTTAACGAAAAAAATGCTGGACACCGCCCAGCAAAATGCCGATCAAACCTTAAAGATGATTCAGCATCCGACGTTCGGACAAACCATTGATATAAAAGGTTAACCCCCACACCAAAGGCGGCCAAGAACTCCATCCTCCCGGCCGCCTTTATTGTTCACAAAAAAGCATGCATGTTTTGATTGTTCCTCCGTATGATTTATTGTTTGCCATATTAAGGAGGTCATAAAGGACATGAAAAAACTGTTTACGAAGGCTTCATTGGTGTTATTCGCAGTTGTATTTGTTTTTGCCGTCAAAGGAGCGCCCGCCAATGCGGAAACCCATGCCTATGATGGAAAAAGCCCTTATTACAATGATTGTGCGTCCAGCGGCTCTACAAAAAAATCCTCAAACTTAGTGAATGCCAACAATCAAGTCATCGGAGTAGTCGAGCTTAAATTCAGCAGTACATGTAAAACGGCTTGGGCAAAAATCACGATGAATCATACATTGACGTCAGGCTTTGAAGCAAATGCGGAGATTACCCGAAACACGGACGGAAAGAGATATAATTGTGATTCTGCAGGCGGCAATGGAAAAGCGGTGGCCGGGCAAAAATCTTGTTATACACCGATGGTATATGATTTAGATCCAAGGACTTCTTACGCTTTTGGCAAGTATTCAGGACCCAACCTGAATGTTTGGGCCACCACAGGCTCTTATTAAAAAGAAAAAAGGCTGTCCGGGCAATATCCGCGGCAGCCTTTACGTATTAATTTGCTTCTCTTTGTTTTTTAACCTCTTCAAGCTGAGAGACCGTCACCAATTGATAGCCTTGATCAGTGAGCTTTTTGATAATTTCATCGGCAGCATCAGCAGAGGTGCGGTAAATGTCGTGAATCAAGATGGTTCTTCCATCTCCCGCCTGACTCATGACACGGTCAACGATTGTTTTTATGTTTCGGTCTTTCCAATCTTCCGGATCAACATCCCATAACGCGACATCCATTTTCAATTGACTCCGCAGCTCATCATTAATCCCGCCGTATGGAGGTCTTACAAGCGTCGGGCGGTATCCGCTTATTTTTTCAATGATATCTTGCGTGTCATTGATTTGCTTTAACGCCTCTTTCACTGAAAGCCTTGTGAGAAGCGGATGGCTCCACGAATGGTTCCCCACCTCATTTCCTTCCTTTAGCATTCTTTTTAGCGTTTCCGGATAATATTGCACCCTGCTCCCGAGAACAAAAAACGTGGCATGTCCCTTATATTTCTTCAAGGAGTCCAGAATCTGATTTGTTGTCGCAGGATTCGGGCCGTCGTCGAAAGTAAGCGCAATGACTTTTTGATTTGGATCAACCGCTTCTTCTTTGGGCAAAGAAATTACTTCATGCTTCGGCTTTTTCTCTTTGATTTTATTTTTGTTTTTTGCTTTATCAATATATTGTTCTTTCACGATGTCTTTCAAAAGGCTTTTCTTAATGGCAATCGATTGCTCTCCAAGATAACCTGCTGCGACCTGATATGTATCAAAATAAAATTCGATATAATCTTCCTTGATGGCAAAGCGGCTGAAATTATCTGTTTTCGGTGCCGTTCCTTCCTTTAACAGCGCATCGTCTGCAGCAATGTCCTTATCCTTTTTCAGCTCATGATAAGCGATTAACGAGAGCTTATGTAAATAGTCAGCGTCCTCTTTGAAAATATCATCGATTGAAAGAAAAGCTTGTTTACTAAAATCATAGTTGAACGTTTTTTTCACAGTTTGCCCGTGTGCACCGCCGATATATTTATATTCATTAAATACAATCGCTACAGTCTGCTTGGCATAATGGACAATTTTATAATCAACATTTAATTCGTTGCGCTTTGTCGTATGTTCCTGGTCAACGTCTTTTGTTTCCTTCTGAAATTGGCGAACCTCTTTCTCTGCGAAACTCTTTAATACCGAATCCATTTTTTTATTTTTGAAAACGGGATAGTTGACCGCATAATTGAAGGTTTTCCCGTCATTCACAAGCGTTGCGATCTCCACATTCCCATACTGAGAATCAGTTTTCACTTTATTCATAACCGTTTCTTTTTTTAATGAATTATGAAAAAAGCCGATAAGGCCCGCCACACATACGACTGCTATTAATACATGAAACCATTTGATTCTTTTTGCCAACAACCCAAATTCCTTCTTTCATAACCGTTTCGATTTATTTTTCATCAGTTAGAACTGTATCTATTTAGAAATACTTTTGTAACATTAGAGTAACATTTATTTCACATTTGTAATACTATGAGATTTAGAAGTTCTTGTCAATCCTTTTTCAGGGATTTCATCATAAAAAAAATCCGATTTCTCGAATGTACATACACCCAACCTAAACATCAAGAATATGGTAAAAGGAATAAAAAAACTAGGGAGGTTTTCCTCTTGGATTATCCTTTGAATGAACAGACATTTGAACAAATTACACCTTATGATGAAAGACAGCCTTATTATTATCAGCGCCCGAGACCGCCATTTTATCCGCCTTATTATTACCCAAGACCGTTCTATCCGTTTTATCCGCGTCCGCCTTACTATTACCCGCGCCCACGCCCGCCTTACTACCCTTGGTACGGTTACGGCGGAGGATATGGTGGAGGATACGGCGGAGGATACGGATACTAAACGCCGTTTACCAAAATGGGGGCAGTCCAGCTCCCCATTTTTTTGTTTTAAAAAATGACAATATCATGACAAATATAGGAAATAATTGTGATTCCATAGCCCTCTTGTTACGATAACAAAAGCATGCAGTTTTGGGGGAGGCGTCTGTTTTTGGAGAATACAAGAGATTCTGCAGCTCTATCTGAAACGAAATACATAAAAGCTTCGAACCGGGTAACAGTTTACGATTTTATCAAACTTGCAAAACCCGGCATTATCATATCAAACTCGATAGCAGCCTTCGGCGGATTTTGGATCGCGTTTGCAAGCGCAGAAAAACCATTAACCGGAATGGCTTTTTTGATGACAATGGTGACAGCAATGCTTGGAACTGCGTTTGTAATGGCTTCTGGCACTGTTTATAACAACTTTTTTGATCGGCATATGGACGCAAAAATGGCACGCACCCGCAGCAGGGCCTCCGTCACAGGAAAAATGCCGCCTGCCATGATCTTAACGTATGGCTCCGTCTTAGGAATCGCAGGCCTTGCAATGCTGTATTCCCTCAATCCATTAACTGCCCTTCTCGGACTGGCTGCCTTTATTTTTTATGCAATAATCTATACAGTATGGGTGAAACGAACCTCTGTGTGGAGCACATTTGTCGGGAGCTTCCCGGGAGCTGCGCCGCCGTTGATGGGGTATTGTGCGGTAACCGGAGACATCAGTATGACTGCAGTGCTGTTGTACGCGATTATGTTTCTGTGGCAGCCCCCGCATTTTTGGGCGATTGGGATCAGACGCAAAGAGGAATATCGGGCAGCAGGCGTTCCGCTCTTGCCGGTTGTAAAAGGAAATCATGTAACAAAAATAAAAATGATTCAATATATTGCAGTTCTGGTGCCGGTCACGCTATTATTTCCTTTTTCTCTCGGCACCGGCCATATCAGCCCATTTTATTTCTTAGCTGCCCTGGTTCTCGGAGGCATATGGATCAAAAAAAGCATTCAGGGATTCAAAACGGAAGATGACGTCAAGTGGGCAAAGGATATGTTTGTCTACTCGCTCATTTATTTTTGCTTGCTGTTTTTGATCATGATGGTTGATTCATTTGTGATGTTTTTGATCAGATGATGTTATGCAAAAAGAGCCACACATTAATGTGACTCTTTTTTATTTGGAAAAACTGCATCTAATAGAAATGTCACGATCAAAAACACAGCCATGCAAATCAAAAATCGGACGATTTCACTCAAAATCCAGCTATGGCCAATACGCATACCATCGGTTTCTCGGAGGGTTGCGCATATTGAAAAAATCATGAGTATGTTTTTTAAAGTTTCTTTGTTCATGAAATACCATCGCCTTCTTAAAATATTACTGAAATGCAAAATAAATGATGAGGTAAAGTCCAGTCGGATACAAAACATGTCTGCATCGTTGCATGTTTTAATTGAATGATATCCTTGTTTTTTTCAGCCAGCCATTTTGCAAAGTTCAGGCAAACAGATGAAAACTGCTTCAGAGAAAAAGCAGATCTTTTGCGATAAACTAAGCAGCGGAAAGCTCGAACCGTCTGCTGCTGTACTCTCGCCTAATGAAAATAAGAACATTAGAATAAGTCAATCGGGAAATGCACTTTTTTCTTAAAGCCGATACAAGAAAAAATAAACCCATAAACGAAAAGACAGCACGTCCCCCAGCTTACTATCGGGTGTTCGCTCTATAAACTCGAACTTTTTTTCCATCATCAGGTATTATAAGCCAAAAACAAACAAAAAAAGAATTTTTCTTTATCTGCATGCAAGAACAGTAAGAGAAATTGTACCGATTATCCATATGATAGTTTGCCTATGTTCATAGATTTGGAAGTCTAGAAAATTGAAACGGAACCCGCTGCCAAAGTTAGTGGAAGCGAGCTTGTTGCAGACCTATTTCATTGAAAACTTACGCTTGTTATTGTTGGGGTCATTGCAGATGCGGAAAAGAATTTCATGTGTTGCCATTTATAAAGAAGACATTGAGAAAGTGGACACTCGTAAGGCCTTATTTCTATTACAAATTTTACTTTTGCCCTACACCCATGTTTTCGGAACATCCCTCTCACTCTTACGTATACCTTAATAGGAGGGATCAAACGATGAAAGAGTATGAATTCGTAAGAGTTGAACTGAGTACGATGAGAAGAAGGCCTAAAGAAGACTACCAGCAAATCATCCATGACTATGCGAAAAGAGGCTGGACATTCATTCAGATTTTCGCTCCCAGTATAGATGGGTATGGAGCAGCTGCTTATTTTGAGATCATATTTGAAAGAGATGTGGAAAAAGCTTAGTCCATATGACTAAGCTTTTTCGGTTTATCTTCATTGCGTGCCATCTATACAATTTCTGCAAATGCGGCATCGCATGCTTTCGCTAAATCTTGAGGCGCCACCTTTAGCTGCATACCGATTTTCCCTGCACTGACAATGATAAAATCAAGTGTTTCAGCGGCTGCATCAATATAGGTCGGGAACGATTTTTTCATGCCAATTGGTGAACAGCCGCCGCGAACATAGCCAGTTACCCCTAATAATTCCTTCATCGCAATCATTTCTATTTTCTTTTCTCCTATTACTTTTGCTGCCTTTTTTACATCTAATTCTTCTGCAACGGGTACAACAAAGACGTAATAATCTTTTGCTCCTGCTGTTGCCACCAATGTTTTATATACATATTCTGAAGGATAACCGATTTTTTCCGAAACAGAGATGCCATCTACCGGTTGGCCGCCTTCTGTTTTATACCCTAATAACTCATAGGAGATGTTCTGCTGTTCTATCAAACGAACCGCATTTGTTTTTGCCATTTTTTTCGCCATACTTTTCCCCCACTATCGAAAAAAACCTAAATATACTGTGATTAATATATAAATACTATCATCGAAAACAGACATATGCTATTAACCTGCATGTTCAAAAGAGAGAAAAACCTCTAGAAAGCCAAAATACGAAACAAAAAGGAATGAACGACATGTAATAACATACAATTTGTATGAATGTAAAATTAAGGAGTGGTTGCTTTGTATCATTACTATTATGGTCCCGCGTTAATTCCTTACTTTACACATACTCATAACACTCAAAGAAATCCAGACTTTTCAGAAAGACAGCGAAGAAGAGAAATCACACTGAATGTAGATGGCATTATACCGCCATCTTCCTCTGAGGATCTCGGAGACGGCTTTTATTCCTTCGCATGGACTGGCCAACAGGTAATAGATCCTGGTGAATATCTTGTTTGTCATCTTGAAGGAAGAGATATACAAGTGATTAATGGCGGGTTTACCCCACGCGATACTGCTCCATTGTATGCAATCGCAAGCTTTCCAAGGAGAAGAAACCAATGGGTCATAATCATTCATAACCCTGTTCAAACCCAAAGAGCGATATCGCTTTACTTGATTGCGAAAAGGTAGTACAAAATGTTTTCAGCAGAAACAGAAAAACGGGTAGGAACGCTTTGATATCAGCGCTTTCCTACCCGTTTTGGATTTATGACACTTCCGATCTTTCCCCGTCAAGACAGTGCGAAAGGAAGTTGGTGCCCGTAGAAATTTGGTTTCAATAAAACAATTCATTTCAAATTCAGCTCATGTTCTTCATGTCCAAGAATTTTTGCACCGATAAATATTTCAATATGTTATCATGATTACCAGTTAAAAGAAAAGAGGATTAGATATATGGTTCTTGAAACAAATCGGCTGCTTTTAAAAACGATTGATATTCCCCTTCTTAACGCTGCATCTAAACGAGATCATCAGGCCATTAAAGACCTAGGTTATGAAACAAATGGTGAATGGCCAAATCCTGATTTTTTTGAAGCCATCCCTTATTTCCGCGAGAAATTAGTTAAAAACAATGGAACAAAAGGATTTGATTCATGGATTATTGTAAAGAAGGACAATCATGAAATTGTAGGAGGAACCGGATTTTTAGGTGACCCGGATACGAATGGCATGATTGAAATCGGCTTTGCAACAAATAAAAGCCAACGCCGCAAAGGGTATTGTGTTGAGGCTGCCCAAAAAATAATAAACTGGGCCTTAAGCCAAGATACGGTGAACCATATCACAGCTAGATGTGAACATAACAATTTTGGTTCACAACATATTTTAGAGACCTTAGGGTTTGAATTGGAGCATAAGTCAGAAGATTTTATGCATTGGAGATACGTTACCATGTAAAACAATAAAACAAAGAGATAAACCCTCCCTCTAAACTGAGAGCGGGTTTTTCTTCAAACAATATTTGTACAGTTTCCTTACTCGTCTTTTCTATCTTTATCGGTATCTTCAGGATCCTCAACTGGATCTTCAGGATCAGGATCATTATCTTTTTCATCATCTTTATTGATGGTATCATCCTCATCGACACCTGGAGCGTTGTTATTGTCAGTATCTTGGTTGTTGCCGTTATTATCTTGATCGTTCTCCTCAACATCCGGAGCATTGTTATTATTATCATTATTATCTTGACCATTATTACAGCCCATTAATACAAAACTCGATAGAAACAACACACTAACGATTTGCAGCCATTTTTTCATTTCCATCCTCCTTTCTTCTTTTTAATCCCTATAAGTTTGTCCAGCATGTTTACTTTAATTCGTTGCATTCTTATATATTCTTTCTTGAATTCCATCTTTATCATTCCAGCATATCAATTCCTCGAAAACTAAGTATCGAAACAAAAATTATGATAGAAACTTGCTCTAAAATGAATCATTTCCGGTGAATAACCGCCGAAACAGAGGGATGATGTGGGTGTCTCTTTTAGGTTGAGGAGCTAGTATAGCTGCAATTGTTTTAAGAAAAAATAACAGCAGAAAAAATGTGTTACAGCCGATTCAAGGTTTAATTAACAAAGTTAAACAAAATAATGTAAAACCACGAACTTAAAGAACGTCAGGCTTTAAATCGTGAATGCGGGTGGGACTAAAATAAAGGACATAAAAACCCTCCAATTTAAGAAGGGTTTTTCCACATTCAGCAACACTTTAGTCTGCTACATTAAACAATTATAGATGAGAGACAATGCACTCTGCCTGTCCCTCCAGTTTAAATTCTCCAAAACCGTAGGGCAGCAACATATGATCTCCTTTTTTGAAGGTATTGACATACCCACTGGATATCATTCGGCCTTCCCCTTCAATAACACTGATAAGAAGGAATGGTTTTTGTTGTTGTAGGCTTGCTGATCCTGACAAATTCCACTTTTTTACCGAAAAGTAAGCGCATTCAATCAATGTTGTTGTAAATAACTCCTCTATTTGTTCATGATGAACTGTTTGCCGATCTAGGATAGATGGAACCTCTATCACTTCTATGCTCTTCTCCAGATGAAGCTCGCGCAGCTTACCTTCTGCATCTTTTCGTTCATAATCATATAATCTGTAGGTTGTATCTGAATTCTGCTGCGTCTCTAAAACGAGAATGCCTTTTCCAATCGCATGAACGGTACCGCTTGGCACATAGAAGAAATCCCCCGGCTTTACCTTTACCCGGCGCAAAAGTTCGTCCCATTCTCCAAGTTCAATCATCGAGATCAGTTCTTCCTTTGTTTTTGCGTTGTGTCCGTAAATGATCTCAGCATCTTTTTCGCAATCAATGATGTACCAGCATTCGGTTTTTCCGAGTTCCCCGTTTTCATGTATTTTGGCGAACTCATCATTCGGATGCACCTGAACGGATAAATCTTGGTCTGCATCTAACATTTTTGTAAGAAGAGGGAAACGGTCCCCTTCAAGATGTCCGAATAAATATCTGTGTTGCTCCCATAATTCGCAGAGCGTAAACCCTTTATACATTCCGTTTTGAACAACGCTTTGTCCATTTTGATGAGCAGCAAAAGCCCAGCACTCCCCTGTTCGTTCTGACGGAATGTTATAGCCGAAAGCAGATAAAGCGGTGCCGCCCCAAATCCTCTCTTTGAAAACAGGCTTGAAAAATAACGGTTCAGCCGTCATGAAAATCCCCCCGCATTACACGATTTCATCCAGTAGCTTGTATACTTCTTCTTTTGTTTGCACGGAGAGCAGCTGCTTCCTATAGCTATCATCCATTAGTTTTCGGGATAACATCTGCAATATTTTCAAATGCTGGTTCCCTCCGCTCTCTTTCGGTACAGCAATCATAAATATTAATTTTGCATCTGATCCATCTAGGCTGTTCCAGTCAACACCTGATCGTTTGATTCCAAAGGCAACACTCGGCTTCCTGACCGCCTCAGATTTCCCGTGCGGAATTGCGATATTCATGCCAATCGCCGTTGTTCCCTGTTGTTCACGATTCAAAATGGCTTGTTTAAACCCGCTCTCGGACAGCAGCATACCATTGCGGGACAATGTTTGAATCATTTCATCAATAATGTCATCCCTGGTTTCCCCTGATAAATGTGGTTCAATCAGCTCGGGCATGATGATGTCTGTCAGTTTTTTGATTTCCGTCATCTCAGCTTTTTGGCTTTCGGCTTGAATCGGCTGCGGTATTTCTTTTGCTGCAGCAGCTTCACTTGGGGGTGCCGCTTCGCTGAGCACAGGGGACGCCGCCGTAATATCCTTTTTTAGTACGTTGACGAACAGAGCAGTGACAAGAGATCCCGCCAATACAGCAATAAAAAACATCAAGACATGATCAACTGCACCAAGCACTGCAACGATAGGCCCGCCGTGCGCTACTCTGTCTCCCACATTGCCAATCATCGCTATCACAGAACCCGTCATAGAACCTGCCATAATACTGGGAATGACTCGAAGAGGATCCTGTGCCGCAAATGGAATGGCTCCTTCAGTGATGCCAAAGAGCCCCATCGTAAATGCCGCTTTCCCCATTTCTCTTTGCGACGCCTCAAATTTTCTTTTTCCAAAAAACGCTGCAATTCCAAGGCCAATCGGCGGAATACAAATGGAGACGGCAATTGGCCCCATAATTTCATAATTTCCTTCTCCAATCATGGCCGAGCCAAACAGAAATGCCACCTTGTTTACGGGACCGCCCATATCAAATGAGATCATCGCGCCTAAAATCAGTGCCAGAAGGATCGAGCTCGATCCTTTCATCCCCGCCAGCCAAACCGTTAAAGATGTGAAAATTTGAGCTACAGGTGCGCCGATCAAAAACACAAACGCTAAACCTACAATCAGTGATGCAAACACCGGAATGATAATAATTGGCATGATCGGTTGGATTGCTTTTGGCACTTTTAATTTTTTTATCCCAAGTGCAGCATAGCCAGCCAAAAATCCGGCAACGATTCCACCGAGGAAACCGGCGCCGCTTGCGCTGTCATAAAAACTTCCAGTCGCTGCAATATATCCGCCGATCATCCCCGGCACAAGCCCCGGCTTATCAGCGATGCTATAGGCGATATAGCCGGCTAAAATCGGAATCATAAATGAAAATGAAGCACTGCCGATCTGTTCAATCGTTTTCCAGAAGGAATCATCCGGAATAACTAAGCCTTTAGGTGTTTTCTCACCCCCAAGCGTTAATGCAACCGCTATCAATAATCCGCCGACAACAATAAAAGGAACCATAAATGAAACGCCGTTCATTAAATGACGGTAAATCGGATTTTGTTTCTTCTCCTGATGATTACCGGATTCCGATTTTGAAGCGGAACGATAGACCGGTATATCCCCGCTAAGTGCTTTTTGAATCAATTCTTCCGGTTTGCGGATGCCGTCCTGAACCCCGACAGACAGCAGTTTTTTGCCTATAAATCGATCTTTGTTTACCGAGCGGTCTGCCGCAATAATGATCGCGTCCGCTTCCCGAATTTCCTCTGCGGTTAGCTCATTTTCTACCCCGACTCCGCCCTGGGTCTCAACCTTGATGCTAACGCCTAATCTGTCAGCTGCTTTTTGCAGATTTTCCGCTGCCATATACGTATGGGCAATTCCGTTCGGACAAGATGTAATCGCTAACAGTTTCATACGAAACCTCCTTTAAAGTGTGAATAACAAGATCTTGTCTCAACTGTATACCGAAATCATGCCGTTAAAATCGCTTTTTTTTACCATAAGTTCCGGAAATAACGGCATTTTTCCTTATAAACAAAAAAAGCAAGGAATGCCTCCCTGCTTTTAATAATCCAAATAAGATAAAAATGTCATGACGTTTGTTTCTTTCGTCAGCTTCTGCACGAAGGCCGGCTGCTCACTCAGGTATGAAAGCTCACGAAACAGCTGCTTTGTCATATTTTGATCCTCATGTTTGACAGCCAGCATAAAAACAAGCGATACTTTCTCATTTCCCCAATCAAGCGGCTCTTTTAATGTGGCAATTGCGATTGCTGATTGTTTGATATATTTAGCGTTCGCATGAGGAATGGCTATGCCTGCCCCAATGTTTGTCGCCGCCATTTTTTCCCTCATCACCGCATGAACCGCGTATTCCTTTTCAACATAGCCTTTCTCAAACAAAGCTGTCGCCAGCTGTTCAATTACCTTATAGCGGTGCTCTGCCTCTTGCTGTAAAAAAACCAAAAAAGGAGTCGTATTGTTCAGCATCTGAAAGGTTTTTTGTTTTTGGCGCTGTGGTTTATCAAGCTGATGCACAAATGCAAGTAATTCCTTCTCATCTGAAGGCTCCAAAAGCGGAGATACAACAATATATGGGATCGTTATATTTTCCAGAGCTATGGTTGAAATGACAAGATCGATATCCTCATGCTGTTTTATGAAGTCCTTTAAATCGGCTTTTGCGATACAGGCCATTACAGCGATTTGATGACATTTCCGTTCAATTTTTGTCCGCAGCAATTGTGACATCCCAATACCCATGTGACAAACGATGATCGCCTTTTTATGTGTATCACTGCTGTGATGCAGCCGTTCGATTGCTGCCTGAAAATGCAGCGTTAAATATGCTGCCTCTTCCTCAGGGATATGAAGATCAAACGTTTGATTGATGTCTTCCAGAACGTCAATGATCAGATGAAACAAATAAGGGTACATCTTTTTGATGTCATTAAGCATAGGATTTGATACAGAAAGATCGTAGCTCAGCCGCTGTAACACTGTATTGAGATGAATATTCAATCCGTTGATCAAATCCTGATCTTTATGAAAATCCAGCATTTTCAGCTCTGAAACACGGTTGATTAAATGCCTTACAACCTTTGGAAGTACTGCATTTTCAAGGTTTTCTTCTTTCTGTAATGGATATCGAACTTTCCCGCCCAATATATGTAATGTCAAATACACGGCCTCTTCTTCAGGAAAGCGGATTGCAAAAACCGGTTCAAGCCGTTGTAAACAAGCAAATGTCCATTGATATTCTTTCTTCTTTTTTACTGCTGCCAGTTCTCTTGGAGATATCGAGATCGGCTGCTTCATTTTGATTCGGCGGATCATGAACAATGTATGCAACAGCAAACTCTCAAACGTCTCATCTGTGAAATAAAGCGAATGCTCTTTTTGTAATGATTTGATTTCTTTCGCTACAAAATCTACTTCGTGACTTAAGAACTTACTTTTAATAAATTGGCTAGTAAACTCCGTGTTATCAATCAAATCAGATATTCTTGCCAATGCTTTTCTTTTATTTTTTTCGTTCCCATCAACCTTCAAACCAAGCCGCTGCCTCGAAACCAGCGTGAGGTCAAATCGCTTCAGCCACTCCTCTACCGCACATAAATCCTTTTTAATGGAAGATCGATTGACAAAATGCTGAGCGGCAATTTCTTTTGCAGAAACAGGCTTTAGATTCATTAATAAGTCATAAGCAATTTGCAACATTCTTTCCTCATCGGTTCGCTGCCTAGAATAAAAATGTTCTGTATGTAATTGTTGGCTTAACCAGGTCCTATCCTGTTCATCTATATGTAAAAAGACGCCTAACCCTGGTTTCCGAATGAGCTGAGCATGAGAATGTTCATTGAGGTAATCCTCGATCGCTTTCAAATCATTCCTGATCGTTTTTTCAGAACACTGTACCCTGTCTGCGAAATCTTGCACAACTAAATAGTCATCAGGTTCAGATAACAACAGATACAAAATCTCTTTTTGCCTTGTATTCATGTATTTCATCTGTTTTTCTATCCTTCCTGTCAATATCCACTTGAACAAATAGATAGTATAAGTATACTATAAATGTAACCGTTTACATTATAACGTAAAATCATAGATTCAAAAGTTTCGTTTTTTACCGAAGGTTCCGGAAAAAAGGTTTTTTTATGTTATTAGAGTGTTCTATGATCAAGTAAGTTACCCGCTTCCCATTCCCATTTAATAGAATAAGAAACGCTCAGACACGGTAATGGTCCACCGCTATTCTCCGCCTTAATACGACTAAGTCAACGCAAAAAAACGGCTAGAAACGTGATAACGCCTCTAACCGCCGTGTATGATTCCGACTGGGCTCGAACTAGCGACCTCTCCCCTGTCAAGATAGTTGATGCCTTTTGAACAAGTATATTCGATTCTGACCAGCCCTATAACTTCAAGGCTATTGAATTGTACATCTGATGACTTCTGAATGAAAATGATGATTGTTGATAGAGTTGGACAACAAACTGCCAACTTTATCTCTCTTTTTAAGAAGCCTTTTAATCATTCACATTGCTTTTCATTAACCATTCTACTTCCGTTAATTCTTGTTGTTGAACGTCTATTGTGTGTTTTTTCGTGAAATGGGTTTTCACAGCTTCTTCGTTTTCCCAAATCTCCCAAAGCATTATTTTACGTTCTGATGGCTCAAGCGGATAAGCATGGAATTTGATACACCCTTCTTCTTTGTTCGTTTCTTCCTCAAGTTTTTTGAATTCCTTCATTATTTCATTAAGGTCTTTATCACTGATGATTTTTAAGCATGCCGTTATGTAATGCATCGAAATTCTCCTCTTCATATCATTTTATGGCTTTTCATTATAACATTTTCTTGAAAAATAAAAACAACTACGAAATTAAGACAGTAATTGATTGATGGGGTTTAATGATGGAGTTAATGATGCGATTGACGGTACGATATTTAGCGTTAAAGATTTGGTTGTGGGCGCCTGGAAATACTCACAACTTCCTACCGAATTAAATACTTACAAAACAATTTCAACAGTATTAAGCATCCCCTCTTATTCAAAAATTGTGAAATTTCTCCTCTTGCCACACTAAATATTTACGATAGTCAATAGGTTTCCTAAAAAAGAGCAGGTATTACACCTGCTCTCTCTTACGATCTTAATAGACTGCTATTGACTGATGGAAAGAACCCGACTTTGCCAGAACTAAAAGAAAGACCGGGAAAAGCGAACAGGAAATACGTGAGGCTACAAAAAATTTGATTCGAAAAGTTGCGCTTTCTTGGGATAAAGAAAAGAAAATATGGATTATATAAAGCCCACCTCATGTGAGTTGGGCTCCTCTATCCCCTTTAATTAACGAAACAAAAGAGTAGCTAATATCCCTAGATTTACTATTCCTAAAAGGAAAGAGACATATGCAATTCCTTTGTTTCTCTGCATAAAATAAAGTCCGTTTACAATTAAAATACAACTGATTAAAGCATCAAACAATCGAAGAGCCATAATGCTAAAATCAAATTCAGGCTCAAAAAGACTAAATACCGACACTGCTATTAAAAATACAATAGATACTGTGATATAAATTAACCAATCCCTAGATGCATTACTCTTTTCAGTTTCTTTGTGAATACTGTTCATGAGTAATTCGCAACCACCTTATAACAATATTTCCTAAATATCATAATATGCACCTAGATATTTTCAATGCATCATTATAATTATAAAAAAGAGGGGTATTTTCTCCCCTCTCTCCCTATTTATCCGCAAATTAATTTTATTGCTTTGCTTTTTGAATTGTTCTTGATTATAACACAAACTGCTCCGCATCCAATCCCAATTGCAAGATTGATGGCTGCAACCCGCAAGCACGAAAGAGCACAAGATCCACCATTCGCAATATCATATAACCATGATACTGCTGATTTGCAGCTCATCATTGTCGATGCTTTTGTTTCTTCAGCTGACTCTGAACCCTTCAAGTAATCTTCTACACTAACTTCAGTTCCGTCATTTAGTTTGACTTTTCCACCTTCAGTTAGTTTAACATCTTCCGTAATTTCACCAGATTGTTTTATTTGCAAATTAAGAAGTTTTGTTGATTCATCAAAAGTGATATAGGTTTCAATTGTATCAAAAATTTGTTCGGTATTTAGATCAACAAAATATTGTGCTGAGGTTAGACCTGATTCCATATCCTCAACAGGAATTGTTACAACAGCCATCCCTTCTTTTACGTTTACAATCTCTTCATCTTGTTCATTTGATAGTCCGAAAAGACTTTTTTCAGGCTTTTTTACCAACTTGTTTTGTTTGAATTCCTTTGAAGCATAAACAATTTCTTTTGCTTTTTGTTGATCTTCTTTTGAGCCTGATGACTAAGGCACCCCTGATTGACATGACTCACAATTTGTTTTTGCTTTCCCGAAAACATTCGAATTAGCTTTAACACTAGTATTAAAAGAAAAAATGGTTACTAATGAAAGTGTAAAAGCCATTAACAGTGAAAAAAATCCTTTCTTCCCCATCAAATACCTCCTGTTTTTTTCCATACTTTAGGTCGATCTATAAAAAATGTAACTTATTCCCATACAGAAATCAACAAAAAACAGATAATTCTATAATTATTCACATAAAAGCCCTCTTTTATATGAGAGGGCTCTATTTTCACTTCAATTTCTCTTCAATTTTCGCTTTAGTCTTAGGTCTTAGATCCGTAAATGCCGTCAGGAATTAGAGCATTAACTGACTGGAATCGTTTGACCGCATTTATTGATGAAGGTGAATTTAAATAAATTGCAGAAAAACCCTCCTCATCTCGAGAAGGGCTCTGACTTCTAATTCTTTTTCTTTAAATCAGTCCGAAGAAACAAACTGATATCGCTCAACTTTTTAATCAGAAGGCTTCATAGGGTTCTCCAAATATTTGCCCCTATGCTTTTCTTTAGCTTTTTGTTTTCTGATTAAATATTTTTGTTCCTTTATTTTTTCTTTTTGTTTTCTATTGAGTTGTTTTTTCTTTTCTTTTCTTGTTTCAAGCTCCTGTTTTATCGCTTTTTGTGCCTTAGTTGATATCCCGATATTTTTCATCTCTTTAGAAGCTTGTCGTTGCAATCTTTTGGGTTTAACTTCTTAGATTTTGCTTTAACACAAACCCCTTCTTGTTCAGTGTGGGAGATAGTCTGTAAAAGTTGATTATTAACAAAATGCATTATTTCTAAATCCTTTGGCTCTTGTCCCTTGTCCAAACAAATGACGAATTGCTCTTAATTTCCCATCATTCACAACTTCAATTACTCCTACCCAAAACTGATCATCGTAGTAAACCGTTAATTTCATAACGATTCCCTTCTCCAAAAGTTACTGAAGAATGATGGACATCCCGAGGAGGGGAAGGTTACTGACATTTTTAAAAATGCATCCGGACTACCAACCGAATTGTGTTTTTTCATTCTCATTATAAATTTAACAAACTTTCAAATTGAAGGAAAGGGTCTCCGCTTATTTTATGCTTTGGTATCAGGCCCATAAATACCCTCAGGAGTAAGGCCATTTACTGACTGGAACCGTTTGACCGCGTTTGCTGTTTTCGGTCCGTAATATCTTTATTTTATTCGATTCGTTATTGTCTGTTTATTTAACACATAAATAAAAGCCCTCTAATTTAGAAGGGCTTTCTAGAATTGATGATGCTTATGTTTGAAGACGATCCGATGTAATTTGAAATGAATTTTGAGTTTGATTTTCTGTTAAGCTGGATCCAAACCCACACACTAAAACGAATGACAACCCCAAGATAAGGCATACCTTCTTTTTAAAAGTCATACTGGCATTCTCCCCTTTGAATTTGTGTTTGAGTTTCAATCATTTTCTGATGATAAACATAAGATGTTTCAAATTCTTTAGAGCTTGCGTAAGCAGCTGCAGTCTCACAGGCAATGTCTTCTACATACGAAAAGTTCTTGTTTCTTTCTAAGTATTCTATTGTTTTATTAACACCTTGTTGGTCCACTGCATCGACATAAAGAGCTTTTAAATAACCCTGTAATTTCGCGAAAAGCTCATCTCCTTGATAAATAGCTGCCGACAACCCTTTCTTACTTACTTGGATAGCTTCGTTCATTTTTCCTTGTTTGAAAAGGATTTTCGCATAAGAAAATAAAGAATGTGGCAAATTCGTCAACTTTTCTTTTTCAGTAATCTCCACAGCTTGCTTCATGAAAACTTCTGCTTGCTGATAATCCCCTCTGTCCGCAAAATTTGTACCTAAGTTATAAAGTGCGGAACTAATGAGCCTTTTATTATTTAATTCTCTGGATAACTCTAACGCTTTTTCAAGATGTGGCTGACTTTTTTCATAACGCTTAAAATCAATATAATTCCCTGAAATAACAAAGAGACATTGAACTTTCCGTACCTTATACAATTCATATTGATTATAAACGTCTAATGCTTGTTTAACGTGGTGCATAGATACATGACTTTGCTTCATTCCATAATACGCTTCGGCTAACTTAAAATGAAACTCTGCTCTTTCGATTTCATCAGGGACATGGATAAGTTCTTTCTCTGCCTCCCTATAATAGGCGATTGCTTTCACATATTGCTTCTGATCAAATTCATACATCCCCCGAAAAAACAGGGAGTAGTAAGACAATAAACCGGATATCCCTTTATTTGACGCCTCTATTTTTTCGAGTAACTCGTCAATAGTTGGTCTTATGCGTGTAGTTACTGGTTCTAAATAGTCTAGCATCAGCTGATGACGGAATTTCATTAATGAGAAATAAATTAGCAAATATTCATCCTCTTCCATCTGATTGATCTCTTGTTCCACCTCAGCTTTTAAAATTTCTGCATCTGGGACACTGAATTGACGAATCATCTTATACCATTCATTGATCTTTACGCCAACTTTAGACGACGGTAAAACTGGATTCACGAGACCCCTCCTCAAACACCTTTTATGTAATATTCTAACATTTCCAAAAATATGTATGTCCGCAAAAAAACCGCAAAGTTTTGTCGTTGCTAAAGTTTTGTTGTCCTAAATCACACTTAGGTATTTACACCTAATCCTAAAGTTTCATTTTCCATATAAAGAGGTTCCTTTCGAATTTTGTCTTAGGTCATGTGGTAAAATTTTGTTGCTAATTCCGCATGAATGAAAGGATATGAACATGAAAGTATTTGAAGCTAAAACGTTGCTTTCCGAAGCAGATAAACGCGCAAAAGAATACAAGGAATTAAGAAGTCAGATGGTCAATCTAAAAAAGGCTTTTAAAGCTGTAGCTGATTTAGATGACAGTGAGTTTTCCGGCAAAGGCGCCGACAACATTAAAGCATTTTATCAAGACCACGCAGGTGTAGCTGACAATTGGATTGACTTACTTGATATGAAAATTGCTTTCTTGACAAGCATTTCAGGCGCTTTAGAGGACGCCAGCTTGTCTGACGCATACATAGAAGAATCATTCTTAGAACACGAGCTGGCTAACGCCTACAAAAAATCAAAATCCATTATGTCTGAACAGAAGAAAGCGATGAAAGATATCTTAAATGATATCGACGATATTCTTCCGCTTGATTTGTTCTCGACAGAAGACTTTAAAGACGAACTTGCAGATGCAGAGGACAAACGCAAAAAAACAGTCGATAAATTAGGAAGCGTGGACGAAGCACTTGTTACTGAATACGCCCAGTCAGAGCCAAACGAGCAATTCATCAAGAAGGACTTCCATAAGCTTGAGGAATCAACTGGTAAAGGCAAAAATGCTACACCCATCCACTACAATGCCAAAGCTTATCGAGAAAGTGATATACATAAGAAAAAAGGCGATATTGAGAAACAAACTGAAGCTTATTTGAAGATCAAGAAAGACGAAGCGAAAGAACGAGAAATCAAAGAATTGAAGAAGAAGCTAGCTGACGGAGTTACGGACCCGGATGAATACTTAGAAATTTCCAAGAAGGTCGGCTATGAGAACCTTACCCCTGAACAGCTTGAATTTGTTTCATTTCTCGAACAGCGTAAAGCTTTCTTAGATAACGGAAAAGAAGTGTTGCAAATCATAGGTGATGGCGCCAAAGGTGCGATTGTTGGTGTATACGATCTTGCCAAGGATACCGGTGAAGGAGCTATTCAACTCGGATGGAATATCGGTTGGACAATTGACAACTTAAACAAGGATCCTCAAAAAGTGTTGGATACAGTTCTGGAATACGACTATCAAGCTGCCTTTCAAAGTATGGTTGACACATTGAAGGATGATTGGGATAAAAAAATGATTCACGGGGATGCATACACACGGCTGCACTATGTTACTTATTTGGGCGGAAGTCTTCTGTTGTTGAAAGGTGGAAAGTCCTCTGTCTCAACAGGCTCGAAGGATCTTGCTAAAGTTGGGAAAGCAGCTGGTGGCACAATTAAGAAAAGTGGTCAGTCCGTAAAACAGTTTGTCAAATCTCCTGTCAATCGGTATACTCCTGCATTAGAAGGAATCCTTCAAGATGCTGAGAAAACCATTAACGTGAAAAATACTCCGCTGCTAAAAAGTATTGCGGAAGATAAAAAAGAGAGTGTTCTCACTAAATCTGTCAATCCAAATGGTAATAGAGGCACAAATGGTATTACTAAAAAAACAGTAAAGCACGTATATCATGGAGAAATTAACAGAAAAAACAAAGCTGTCGGTTATCATCATGAGAGTATGATGAGTGGTAGCAGAATAATTCCAGGAACAGAAGAAGTACCTGATATAAACGGGGTATATAGAGCTAAGGTAGAAGTAAAAGGAGTAAAAAAAGTAGCGAAGTCATCTTTCTTTCCAAAAGAATGGGATAGAGTAAAAGTTTACAATACAATTTCCGAAGCTTACAAAAACAAAAAACAAATACGAGATAATAAGTATATCGGCAAAACTTCATCAGGAATTGATGTGGAGATGTACATGAATAAGGATGGCTCAATAGCAACTGCATATCCTTTATATAAAAAACCAAAGGAATGATTGATCATGGAATATTCATTTGAATTTAAAAGAGACCCTTTAGGATACTTAAGAATAGTTCTTCCTACTGAACTAGATTACTTTTCTGATTTCATTGAAGACATTGTTTCGGTGGATGAAGCTGATGAATACTTAAAAATTATTCAAGAAGTATTGGATGGCTCTTCTGAAGAATATGAGATTCAATTAAACACCACCATTGCATATATAAAAAAAGATCAAACAGTCGTAGAACACCTTTATACAGAAAGTGAAAACGACAAAAGTTCCATGGAAACAGAAAAACTTAAAAACCTTATGCTTGTTTGGAGAGACAAGATCCCGGAAAGGTATAAGAGCGTTGATTGAGGCTTTTAGGTCCCTTGAAATTCAAGGGACCTTTTTATTACTTCAATAGTGCTTCAAGTTTTGCTTTTGTAGCTGGTCCGTAAATGCCGTCAGCTTTTAATCCATTCATCAGCTGGAATCGTCTGACCGCATCCGCCGTTTTTGGTCCATAATAACTATCGATCCCGAAATTCTTGGCTTTCTTATCCGGATAGAAATGCAATGCGGCCAGCGCTGTTTGAATCTGCTCAACAGCAGCACTGTGCATCATTGGACTTTTCACTTTGAAGATGCCGGAAGGCAGATTAAAAGATGATTTCTTTTTGCTTGAGCTTGATTTTTTCACCGTTTTGAATGAAGTTGTTTTCTTGATGGATGATTTGCCGCCAAGTGCTTTTAATTCAGCATCAATCGCCGCTTTAACTTCATTCCACCGTCCCTCGTCTAAAATATGGTGCGGGCAATACTTGCCGCTCCAATCTTGGTGCTTCCGCACACGATCAATACCCCATCCGCGTTCTTTAAGAAGCTGAGCCACAAACTTGATGGCCAACTTTTCAGCAGCCCTGTATTTAGGTCCCCCTGACTTGCTGTAGCAGATTTCCACACCGATAGACTTACGGTTCCCCGTGCCGTTTTTGCCGTCTCCCGTGTGCCATGCATTGCGGTCTGTTGGGATGCCCTGCCTTACCTCTTTATCATCAACAACAAAGTGGAAACTCGTTGAACTGGTATTTCCGATCATGTTCTTGTTTTCTCGATATTCAAGCGTATTTGCTCCAATTTAAGGCGCCGCTCGTCCTCTTCATGAGCCAGCTGGTCAAACTGTTTAATTAAGCTCCTGAGCTCTCCCATTGCCCGAGATTGAGCATTCAGGAATGTAGCATGACGATCCCAAGCGAATTGGAACTCCCATTCTTGCTCATCGCCAAATGCACCCGGCTTCTCTTTTTTCAAAACCTTAGTCATGTCGTCTTTATCCTGAACAAACATGATACGCTGTGCCCGGAGAATAACCGCATACTGAATCTGATCCCATATCATATCAGCAGGCGAACGCTCTTGAATCTCTTCCATGATTTCAAGCGTCTCTTCTGGCAGGAATTTAGAGAAAAAGCCGTGAGTCACAGCGTTTTGATTCCTCTGTGGTGCGCCCCCGTTGTTCCCGACTGCATTTTTGTTGCCCGGTTGCCCGCCTTTTTTTGTGTGCACACTTTTTTCAGAGGGTGCACCCTTTTTCCTTTCCCAACCATGCCGCTGCTTCCACGATTTTATGGTGTTCACTGACACCCCGTATTTTTCGGCAAGGTCCTTGTATTTCATGCCTTTGACGTAATCCTTATACGCCTGAATGTGCTTTTCGGCCATCTACATTCACCGCCGCCCCCTTCTGATTCGTGTTGTTTCGGAAAATAAAAAAGAGCCCTATAGGCTCTTAGTGACGATTATCCAACTATCTCCTCAATGGAAAAAATGTGATCTACATTATATAAGACTCCGTCAAATTCATAAAATTTGATTTTGCCTTTACTAATGTCGTCAAGATCAGCTTTAAATCGACCTTGATGATGAACTACTTCACCATTTATAAAAGTGATTTTATAGGTCGCCATGTTTATCACCTCTCTCTCTATCTAAAAAATAATATATCAAAGATTTTCCACCTAAACTATATATTCTCTCTAAACCAAGCCCAAACTCAGAGGCCGTCAGCCGCCAATAGTCTTACCTGAGATTCACTGGACCCGGTTTACAGAGAATATAAAAAAAGAGCCAGAATGGCTCTCCCTTTTTATTCTTCAATTTTAATTGATGATATTTGTGTTGGATTTATAAAATCAACGTCGCTAAGTGGAATCATGCGGTTTTTAAAAACTTTCTCACCATCTAAGAAATCGTATAGTGCGACTTCCAGTACTTCTGTATCTTTTAAGTCATTTATTATAAAATTATCACCATTACTCATTTTTATAGTTACATTCATACTCTCACCTCCCACCTTATTATCGGATAAGGAGCGTGATAAAGGAATAATTTGCAAAATTTGTCGAACGAAAGCCCCTTCATAAATAGGTGGCAGTCGTAAGACAAAAAAAAGCACCTTTAAGGTGCTTTTCAGGTATTATTTTTTAGATTCGGATTGCTCCTGTAAAACTTTAAATGCTTCAGATAACAATTCAGCATAATTATGTACTTCATTAGATTTTGTCTTTGGAGTTGGGAATGCTATTACTGACATATAAATTCTCCCCTCTAAATTTCATTTCCAATCGTATTAACTTTACTAAGGTTCAGTTTAGCCAACTTCTCACTAATTTCCTGTTTTTCCTTCATAAGCTCATTGGAATGTATTCTCTCTGCCCACATTTTATACAGACGAACTGTATTACTAAAGTTATGTTCTATATCCGTTCTGAGGTAGCAATAAACATCGTAATTATGATCTATAAATTCACAAAAGATATGAGAAAGTGGATTAAATGCCAATTCTTCATCAGCTAAACCACTCATCATAGCTGCACTAAAAAACTCTAACTGATTAGCAAGATGACTTACACCTGCATCAAACTTACATTCCAAACTTGCAGGATCTAAAATTTCCGAAGCCAAAAATTCTTTTTTATGGTTTCTTTCAGTAAGTTTAATAGGTTTGCCTTCCAGTCTTGAAGAATACTCCATTTGTAACGGTATAAAAGAAGTTGCAAACCAGTTAAGATACTCTATACTTTTTTCAATTGAGGCTCGCTTATTTTTAGTTCTCATATCTTCTTTCATTAGATTTAATTGTTTAATTGCAATAAAAATACCAGCAGCTAACCCAATACTAGCAATATAATAAAGCATTGTAATGACTTCTTTTACGATTGGATATACATTCATACTATGCTCCTTTCTAAGATAATTCAAGCAAATTGAATCAACTTTTTTTAGTATAATACACCAAATATCGACAGTAAATAACATATTTTAATAATAGGTATGCAAAAATAATGACGATAAATAAAAAAGCACCCTTCAGCTGCGGGTGCCATCAACGTTTCTTTTTATAGCCTTCAATGTCTTTTCTCAAGAATAGGCGATCTCTATTTGTTGTTTTAATCGGAATCAATGTTTTGTAATCAACCAGCTGCTTGAGGTTCTGCCGGCTGCATCCGATAATCTCAATGGCTTCAGATGTCGTTATGACTTCTTTGTCCATGAACTCTCTCAGCTCGTCAATACTTTCAAAAACAAACTTAGTCATTCCGCGTGTTCCTCCATTTTAGGATGATATTTATAATAGTGATTACCAACCAACTAAGAGCCAAAACCATTGTAATGATATCCAAAGTACCAAGATGATCATAATCAAAGTTTGCAAACACTGCCACGAACATAACAAAGAATATTACCGTTGACCCGTCTACTAATTTTTTCATTTGTTTGAGCATGGAACTCAAAGTGTTATAATAAGGTGAGGGGAAGTGAATCCCCTCGGTGACTTATTTGCGACGTTTCTTCTTGGCGGGAGAACGTCGTTTTTTGTTTTTATTATCCTTCATTTCCTTGATGTTCTTGACCATCGTTGTAATTCCGGTAAGGATTGCAACCAGCCAAGCCAAGTCCCGAAGGATAATTTCAACCATTTCCATGCTCTTTCAACACCTCCTTTCGATACTTTAATTATACCATCCATATTTACCACCGTCAATATAAATACAGAGAAAATTTAGGCTTTTTACCAAAAAATATTGTTTTTAGACAAAAAAAACAACCTATTCATGCTAAACAGAATAGGCTGTGTTCTGCTCTATTTTTCATTTTCAAACGGGAACGCTCAATGTTTTTCTGCACTGTTCCTTTTTTAATGTCCAGCAGCTGGGCGATCTCTTCAAAGGACATGTTTTGCACAGTGTGCATAATGAAAATGTCCTTCTCTCTTTCAGTAAGGACAGAAAGGGCATCAGCAATTCTTTCTTTGTCCCAATCGCTTACCTCTCCTTCTGGCTCCTGATTGATCGCATATTCCTCTGGCATTGCATCAATGATACGAGGATCAGCAAGAATCGTTCTTTGGTAAACGTCCCTTCTATCAGCTCCCCGGCGTGCTCCTGGTTGTCTTCCGTTCTGCAGCCATTCGAGAGTAAATTCAATATCGCTGATCATACTGCCAATGATTTTCTTATCGTTCTTTTGTTTGGCTGTCATTTCAATTTCTGGTGTTTCCGAGAATGCCCGATACATCTTTCTCGCTTCTTTTAATGCTCTTTTATATTCAAGAATTAAATCCTGCATTAGCCATCATTCCTTTATTTCAAAATGAATACGTATCATGCCAGTTGTTTGCTTTTTGTTTTGTGATATACTGAAGCCTTGATACCTCTTTCACGCTGATACTGAAGGTTTTGACTAGGAAGGCTTTCAGCTCGTTATAGAGCTCTTCTTTGCCGCAAAAGATATTTACAAGCTTTCCGTTTTTATAAGCGAATCCGTATTTCATCCTGAAACTCCCCTTTTACTTTCTGCGTTTATAAGCGCCGCCTTTGCCGCGTCTGAGTGTTTGCATGTTTGTGTTCATCATTGATTGCCAGAAACGATCTGAGCGCTCCTGTTGCTTCTGTGATGATTTCTTTTTGGCTTGTTTCATGTCCAATCACTCCTTTCATTGCTAGTAATCGCGATAGACATCCAGATAGTTGCGAAATAAAAAACGGACACCGAACAAACAGCGCAATGCTGTAAGTTCAGTGTCCGCAGGCTTTCCGTCTTGGACTTATTTAATTTGAATTATCCTCAGTTAGAGAACTATTATTGTCTGAAAGATTTGAAATGTTCAATGTGCCAGGATCAATTCCCATTAAATGAAAAGCTAATTGGGCCTGTACTAATGAACGTAATTTTTCATCTTGAATTTTATCCGCCAAGTCTATTGATTCTTTTCTATTAGAATTTTCTAATACACTATCATGGTATTCCTTTACACGTATCCGTAGCTTTTGTGACTCCTTTAAGAACATAAGTGAAATCCCTTCAAAAATTAAACTTCCAACAACACTAATTGCACTACTAACAGTGTTGTCTGAGCCAACAGCAAAAATGATGATACCTATTAAAAGGATAAAACCAACTATAGACATAATTAGACCAACATAGAATTGCAAATTTGAATGATTAGTAGCTTGTTGTTGATATATACCCAATGTTCTTTCATATGGTTTTTCATGAAGTTTTTTATAAGGTTTTTCATAGGGTCTTTCATGAGACTTTACTTCTTGTTCTTGTTTCATCACATTTTTTTGTGCTTCTTGTTCTTCTTTTTCATCGAGATTCTTAGTATGTTCTTTAAGAAATTCAAATTCCCTCAATGTCCTTAAGTATCTCTCTTCATGTTTTCTCTTTATAACAGTAAAAACTGTTATAAAGAGAAAGGTAAGGCTAAAAAATACTGACATCAACGCAGAAAGAGCTTCTGGTGAATCAAATAGAGACAAAACATCCTTCAAACCATTTCCTCCTGAAACCGATTATTTACAATAAACCCTATTTTATCATATCGGCTTTAATACGATTTCTATTAAGGATTTTATTGGGTTAATAATTACCCTTTCTCCTCTTTCTTTATATACTTATCAATATCTTTAAAGTAAGCCGCAGCCGTAAATGAAATGATTGCCCCGATCAAAGCAAGGTTCGCTTTCATGTCCGGCCTGTAATCGTGTTGGAAATAAATCCAGAACCCGCATCCTATCAGCAAAAACAATATTCTGAGTGCCATCCAATCCCCCTATTGTTCACAAATGATTAACATTTATTTACAAGGAAAATAATTACTTTTGGCGCATCTATTATATGCCACACAAAAAACTTTAAAGGAGTGTTTCAAAATGAATTTCAAAAAAACGTTGGTTTCTGCATTATCAGTATCAGCATTAGCTTTGGCGGTTAGTGGTGCAGCCTCTGCAAAAGAAGTACAGATTTCTCCAAGTAATACAGCGGAAAGTGTTACGACTGTTTCCGGTCCTATAAAAGTACAAGACTATTCAATTGATTTGGCAGTAGGCAAAACTGCAAGTGTAGCTAATCCAGTAGCTGAAACTTACTCTTCTGATGCTAGTGGAATAGCCAAAGTAGATAAATATGGTGTTGTTACTGGTGTTAGTAAAGGGACTGCCCACATTACTTTATTTAAGTCTGACAGGTCAATACTCGGAGTCGTAACTGTAACTGTAAAATAATCTTTTAAATATTTCCAACCATCAAGAAGGGCCAAATATTGGCTCTTCTTTTGGTTAGAATAACCTTTTGCCTCTTCACCTTACTCCTCCCATTAACCCACACAAAATTCCTCCTCAACGCCCATGCTGCAGCTGTATTACGGGCAGCAGACATCTGGGCGGATTTCTATATTTCAACTAAGTTCACAAAACATTAACAAAAATTCCCTTGGATATTTTTGTATTCTATGCAATAATACAGTTGTATTAAAAAACCAAAGGGAGTGTTTAAAATGAAATTGAAAAAAGTTTTAACAGGTTCCGCATTGTCCCTTGCTTTACTCGTTTCCGCAGCTCCTGCTTTTGCTGCAGGCCCTACCGCAGATGGCGCGAGTCATAAAACTGCAACTCCTCAGGCTGTGTTAAAAACTATATATATCAAAGCTAATACGCGTGGAGAACTTCTTAATGTAACAGTATTTAGTGGTGTTAAATACTATTTAAAAGATGCCTGGCAGAACAGTGATGGCACATGGACTGGTGAATACCAAGGTTGGTATTAAGATTATCTGAGAGATAAGAGATTTTTCTCTTATCTCTTTTTTTGGACAAACCCATTACCTTTCTAATCTATCTTAATCACATTCAGGGCAGCTGTATTCGATCATGCTCACCTTTCCTTTTGTAATGAAGATTTAACAGAAATTCACTCTTCCATTTGTTACTATTGAACTAATCAAATATGTTTGGAGGTAAGTTTTTGGACTACATAAGATTTGTTCTTGAAAAACCACTGGCTGGAATTTTATTCAGTGTTTTAGCAACTGCAGCCATTCTTTATGGTTTAACTCACTTTCCTTATGGGGCTTTATAAAAAGTCCCTATCCCCCTATCCCCGGCAGAACCGCAATTGCAAAGAATAAAACCACCGCAACCCCACCGAGAAGCCAGCCATTTGTCTTATCACGTTTTGCAATGATAGTTTCCTCACCGATCATTTTCAGATCGTCTGACTTTGCAACGAGCACCGGTATGTAATCTGGATGCACTTTCAAATATTCCGCCGCCTGCTCAACTGTCATCGCTTCGTCTTTCGTGGCTTTGACTGCCCACTGGAGCTCAACTTGTAAAGGGATCATTTCACATCACCCTCCAATTCGTTTTGGCCAACTGTTATTGTGAAATTCAGATTAGTAATGATCTTCTCTAATGCCTGTTTGGATCGTTTCCTATCCCCGCTTAAATGCTGAATGTCCTTTTGAGCCTGCCGGAATTGATGAAACGTTACTTCCTGCTGGCGTTTGTTTTCCTCGATGATTTCTCGTTGCTTAACAGCCAGTTCAGCTTGCTCGATAAGCCAAGCAATTTCCTTCTGAGGAATGTATGTCAGTTTTTTTAGACGTTCAATTCTCTCTTACATGTCCGTTCCTCCCCCGCAGGGGAAAGCCCCTGCTATTTAATCTAAACGAGCCAGACCGCCCTTAATTGTTTGAATGATTGTTTCTCCGTGTTCTGGGGCTTCAAGGACATATGCAGTGCCCTCGTTCCCATCTAAAATAAGAATTTGTATTTTGCCCGGCTCGATTGCCTGCTGGATTATTGTATCTTTGCTTAAATTATTTTTTCTTGGGTTGTACATTCTTAGCGCCCCCCTGTGCTATGATAGAAGTACCAGTTCATATCAAAGCGCCGGGCTCTGCTTCGGTGTTTTTTGTGTGTTTAAGGGTCCTTAAAACCGCAACAGAGGAATGGAAATTGATAAAAGATGATCCTATGGAGGGATTGAATTCACTTGAAGCTGAGAATAAGGAAATGAACTTTCTTGAATCGGAAGAAGCAGCTGAATGTATTAAAGTGTTGTATGAAATAGATATTATATTATCTTGCAGCTCTGATCGGGGGGCTTCGTAGTGGAGAAGCTCTTGCTTATGAATGGCACTTGTATGTAGATTGGGCCAAAGGTGGAATATACGTAAATAGATCAATTTCTAAAACAATTAACGGAGAACCTCACGTCAAAAGTCCAAAGTCAAAAAGTTCCTCAACAATTCGTTAAAATGCCTGATTTTTATATGGATGAGTTGGCTAAATATTATCGCATACGGAAAAAAGAAAAATTGTCGCTTGGCGATGCCTGGGAAGGCGGAGAACATCAATATGTATTTCACAGTGGTAAAGGAAAACCTTACTACTATACAACCCCTACCGCAAAATGGGCTAAAATAAAAAAGAAGTACGGCCTAAAAGATATTCGTCTTCATGACTTGCGGCATACTATGGTGGCTCTCCCTATGGAAGCTGGCGAAAGTCTCAGTGCTATTCAAAGAAGAGCTGGACATGCCAGCGCTCGAACAACTAGTGATATTTATGGTCATGTTACCGAGAAACTCGAAAACAGCACAGTAAAACACTTTAACCAGTTCGATCCTAGAAACCTAGCACAAAAACAGAGTTGATTTTGAATTCCCCTTCAAAATCAGCTCAAAAAAATAATTTCGTCCCCAATTCGTCCCCAACTCGATGAATGATGACAAAATCAATAAATAAGCAAAGTAAAAAACCCTTGCTACGCAAGGGTTTAAGCTATGATTCCGACTGGGCTCGAACCAGCGACCTCTACCCTGTCAAGGTAGCGCTCTCCCAGCTGAGCTACGGAATCATGATATGTATGTGTTGCTGGGTATGTTGTTGTCTTTCTGACAAGTTCTATTATATAACCTTCCCTTCTATTCGTCAACTGCTTTTTCAGAAAAACTTTTTTCGGACTTGCTGTTCCGTTCCCCGGCTATTATAATATGTCTTAATTTTCCAACAATAGGAGTGATGGGGTTTTGCATTCTTTGATTTCTTCTGATGATGTTTGGGTATTGTGGGGGTTTATTGCGGTGTGGGCGGCAGTGAGCATCGGGCTGGAGCAGCGCTTTAAGTGGGCGTCCGCTGTGTCGGGTGCTATCATTGCGCTTTTAGGTGCTATGGTGTTTACAAATATAGGAGTGCTTCCTGTTGAGTCGCCTGTGTATGATACTGTGTGGGCTTATGTGGTGCCCCTGGCGATTCCCCTTTTGCTGTTTCAGATCAATGTGCGGCAGATTTTTAAGGAAAGCAGGCGTTTGCTGTTTATTTTTCTGATTAGCTCTGCTGGCACTGTGCTTGGGAGCGTTCTCTCTTTTTTTCTTTTCAAACAGCATATTCCTTATCTCGATAAAATCGGCGGGATGATCAGCGCCTCATATATCGGCGGCGGGATCAACTTTGCGGCGATGGCAGCAAAATTTGAGACACCGGGGGAATATGTGTCAGCTACCGTTGTGGCTGATAATGTTATGATGGCGCTTTTGTTTTTTATATTAATCAGCATTCCTGCAGTTAAATGGTTTCAGCGGCATTATGCTATGCCGTTTGAAGAAAAAGTAAAAGCCGATGGAAAGAGCGGAAACAGTGCAGAAAGCTATTGGAAACGGAAGGACATTTCCTTAAAGGATATCGCTTTTAATGCTGGTGCTGCTTTTGCGCTTGTTGCAGTTAGTGTGAAGATTTCCGGCTTTTTTAAAAGCCTTTTTTCTCATCCCCTTTTGACCGGAACGCTTGGCGATCAGTATCTGATGCTCACGTCTTTAACTGTTTTTATCATTTTTCTATTCCCGCGTTTTTTTGAAAGGCTTAATGGATCTCAAGAGCTTGGAACCTTTTTGATATATTTGTTTTTTGTGGTGATCGGCATTCCTGCAGATCTGCGCTTAATCGTTACCAATGCGCCTTTTATTCTATTATTTGTGTTTATCATTGCGATTAGCAATTTAACTGTTTCCTTAGCCGTCGGAAAATTGTTCCGCGTGCGGCTTGAAGAAATTCTGCTCGCTGTCAACGCTGCTGTCGGGGGGCCTACGACCGCAGCTGCGATGGCAATTGCCAAGGGATGGCGGGAGCTTGTCGCCCCGATCATGCTTGTCGGTACGCTCGGCTACTTAATTGGGAACTATGTCGGCACCTTTATGGGAAACTGGTTTTCTTCTTTCTTATAAAAAGGATTTTTACACTTTCCTCAGAATAATGTAAGAGGAATGCTGACATGAGAACGGAGAGATCACTGATATGTTAAAAGGAAAAAACATCTATGTAAGACCTTTAGAAGTAAAGGATGCGGAAGAAAATCTGCGGCTGCAAAGCGAAAACCAGGATTTCTTTGAACAGTTCTCCATGATACGCGCAGACGATTACTATACGGTTGAGGGGCAAAGAAAAAGAATAGCAGAGTATCAGCAAAGACTGGAGGAAGATGAAGAGTATCATTTTGGCATTTTCGCTGCGTCAGACAATACATTAATCGGGACGGTTTCGCTCTTTCAAATCATTCGCGGGGCGCTGCAAACTGCGTTCATCGGGTATTTTTTAGACAAAGCCCATAATGGAAAGGGCCTTATGACAGAGACCGTCAAATTGATTGTTGATTTTGCGTTTCACGAATTGAAACTGCACCGTATTGAAGCCGGTGTGATGCCCCGCAACCTCGGGTCCATGCGTGTATTGGAAAAAGCGGGATTTCATAAAGAGGGCATCGCCCGAAAAAATGTGAAAATCAACGGCGTTTGGGAGGATCATCAAGTCCTCGCGATTCTGAATCCTGATGATGAATAACAAAAGAAGCCGGGGCCATCCCCGGCTTCTTTTTATCGAACCGCCACTGGCGCAATTTCTTTCAGCGCTTGTGCGAAATCACGTTCTAAATCGTCTGCATGTTCGACTCCCACGCTAAGACGGAGCAGGCCGTCTGTGATGCCGCGTTTTTCACGCTCTTCCTTAGGCATTGCCGCGTGAGACATCGTTGCCGGATAAGACAAAATCGATTCCACGGCGCCGAGGCTTACAGCAAAGACCGGAAGTGATACATTCTCTACTAATTTCTTAACGGCCTCTTTGCTTTCAAGCTCAAAAGATAGCACGGCGCCCGCTCCCGTTGACTGGCTTTTATGGATTTCAGCGCCCGGATGATCAGCCAGCCCCGGATAATACACGCGCTTCACCGCCGGATGCTTCTGGAAAAATTCCGCAAGCCGCTCAGCTGTTTGACTTGCTTTTTCTAAACGGACCTGCAATGTTTTTAATCCGCGCAGCACAAGCCAGCAATCTTGCACGCCAAGGACGGCGCCGAACGAGTTTTGCAGCTTATACAGCTGCTTCCCAAGCTCTTCATCCTTTACAGCAGCCAGGCCTGAGAGCACATCACTGTGTCCGCTCAAGAACTTTGTTGCACTGTGAAGCACAATATCCACACCGAGATCAAGCGGACGCTGCAGTGCAGGTGTCATGAATGTATTGTCCAGAAAGGTCAAACAGCCGTTTTCTTTTGCAAGCTGAACAACCGCTTTAATATCAGTAATCCCAAGTGTCGGATTTGACGGTGTCTCCATATAAATGACCTTTGTATTCGGCTTGATATTCCGCGCCACTTCGTTACTATCCGTCATATCAACAAACGTGTGCTCAATGCCAAACCGGGTCAGCACCTCTGTTACCATGCGGAAGGTTCCGCCATATACATCTTCTGTCACAAGAACGTGGTCACCCTGTGACAGCAATAAAAATGCTGTTGAGATCGCAGCCATGCCTGAACTGAAAGCAAATCCTCTCGTTCCGCCTTCCAGTGCGGCAATTGTTTCTTCGAGTGCTGTTCTTGTCGGCGTTCCTGAGCGGCTGTAATCATATGCGCCAAACTCTTCAAATGAAGATTGGTGAAAAGTTGATGCGTGCTGGATCGGTACACTGACCGCTCCTGTTGTGCCGTCTGTTTTAAATGGATTGTGCACGAGCTGGGTTTCCAGCGTCCAATTGTGATTACTCAAATGAAACAGCTCCCTCTTTGACCTGACATAACGCCTGTTTTAAGTCTTCTTTTAAATCTTCCGCATGTTCAATTCCGACTGAAAAACGCAGCAAGCGATTGCAGACTCCGTTTGCGATGCGGATTTCTTCAGGAATATCCATGTGCGTCTGTGTGGCAGGGTATGTAATAAAGCTCTCCACCCCGCCGAGGCTTTCTGCAAAACAAATGGTCTTCAGCGCTTTTAAAAATGGATTGACCCACTCTTCTTTCTGCAGACGGAAGGACAGCATGCCGCCTTTTCCGGGATATAGTACATCAGAAATTTCTTCCTGCTCTTCTAAAAACGCCGCAAGCTCCTGCGCGTTTGCCTGATGCTGGCGCATTCTGAGGCTCAGCGTCTTCATTCCTCTCATCAGAAGCCACGAATCAAACGGAGGCAGGACGGCGCCGATCGCATTTTGGTGTTGAAACATTTCCTCACCAAGCTGCTCATCCTTTACAACGACAAGTCCCGCAAGCAGGTCGTTATGCCCGCCTAAATACTTGGTTGCACTGTGAATCACAATGTCGGCTCCCAGCTCAAGCGGCCTTTGCAAGACCGGTGTATAAAATGTATTATCAACGATCAGCAGAAGACCGTACTCTTTTGTGATCCGGGCGATCTTTTCAATGTCCGCCTCCTGCATGAGCGGATTTGTCGGTGTTTCCACAAACACCGCTTTTGTATTCGGCGTAATCTTAGAGCGTAAACAGTCCTCATCGCTGAAATCATCGTAATGAAAGGTCAATCCATATTTTTTCCATTCGTTTTCAAACAGACGATATGTGCCGCCATATAGGTCCGATGAAACGATCAGTTCATCTCCGCTTTTAAACAGCGCCATAATCGTTTGGATGGCAGCCATTCCCGAACTGAAGGCAAGCCCTCTCGCTCCGTTTTCTAAGCTGGCGATCGCGTCCTCAACAAGCTGGCGTGTCGGATTTTTTGTGCGGACATAATCAAATCCGGTAGATTCTCCGATTCCTCTGTGGCGGTATGCTGTTGATAAATAAATAGGAGGACTCACTGTTCCCGTTACTTCGTCGCTTCGGTTTCCAATTTGGGCTAATTTCGTTTCAACGTGCTGTGACATATAGCTGACACCTTCCCTTTTCAAAATAAAAAACCCCTTCCTCATAAGAAGAAGGGGTTTAACGCTTCTTCTTATCTTCCAAGCATAAAAAACGCTTGCTGGATTTAGCACCTTGGCGTTTTGCACATAATGCAAAACAAGCCGGTTGCTGAGGTTTCTAAGGGCCAGTCCCTCCACCTCTCACGATAAGAAATATCGATTTCAATTTTCTGATTGTTTTATATTAGCGCAATTTGCAGTTTATTTCAACACTTTTTTCTTCGAGTTCCGAACAGTTTAAAGAGAGAAATTTCTAATAATTCATGGTACAATAATGGAAAACAGCAAGAAAGTCTAGTGATGTCCTGGAGGAATGCATTATGGCACCGAAAAACGGCACAGTGCAAGAAAAGAAATTCTTTTCAAAAGAGCTTAACGAGGAAATGACATTGCTCGTTTATCTGCCGTCCAACTACTCCCCGCTTTATAAATACCATGTCATTATCGCGCAGGACGGCCACGATTATTTCAGGCTGGGGAGAATCGGCAGACAGGTCGAAGAATTGCTGTCCAAGCGAGAAATAGACCGGAGCATTATTATCGGTGTTCCTTATAAGGATGTAAAAGAGCGCAGAAAAACCTATCATCCGGAAGGCTCAAAATTTTCGGCGTATAAACGGTTCATCGCCCATGAGCTCGTTCCGTTTGCGGATGACGAGTATCCAACCTATCAAGTCGGCTACGGTCGGACGCTGATCGGTGATTCTCTCGGAGCGACCGTTTCTCTTATGACAGCGCTTGATTATCCGAATATGTTCGGAAACATCATCATGCAGTCTCCCTATGTTGACAAACATGTATTGGGAGCTGTGAAACAGTCAGACGATATCAAACACCTCTCTATTTATCACCAAATCGGAACAAAAGAAACTGACGTCCACACGACAGACGGAAACATTCTGGACTTTACAGAACCGAATCAGGAGCTGAAACAGCTGCTGGAGGAGAAGCTTTCCGATTATTATTTTGAATCATTTGACGGAGATCACAAATGGACATACTGGCAGCCGCTCATCACGCCGGCGCTGAAAAAAATGCTTTGATATTCTATCATACTTTATTTCCAGGAGGGACATAATATGAAATACGGAATCGTTTTATTTCCATCAAAAAAACTCCAAGACCTTGCGAACTCTTACAGAAAGCGCTATGATCCGAGCTATTCCCTGATCCCGCCCCATTTGACGCTGAGAGCATCGTTTGAATGTAAAGAGGAGAAAGCGGATCAGCTTGTATCACATCTGAGAAACATCGCAAAGGAGTCCCATCCGATCGTTCTCAAAATGACAAAATACAGCTCATTTGCGCCTGTCAATAATGTCATTTACATCAAAGCAGAGCCGACGGAAGAATTAAAAACACTCAATGAAAAATTATACACCGGTGTGTTGGCTGGTGAACAGGAATATAATTTCGTTCCGCATGTGACGGTCGGCCAAAATCTTTCCGACGATGAGCATTCAGATGTGCTGGGACAATTAAAAATGCAGGAAGTGTCGCATGAAGAAATCGTTGATCGTTTCCACTTGCTTTACCAGCTAGAAAACGGATCGTGGACAGTATATGAAACCTTCTTGCTAGGCGGAGGAGAATAATCGTTTGGAAGCAGTTATCGCAAAAAATGAAGAACAAATGAAAGATGCATTTTATGTAAGAAAAGAAGTCTTTGTCAAAGAACAAAACGTACCTGCTGAAGAAGAAATTGACGAACTTGAAAATGAGTCGGAGCATATCGTCGTGTATGACGGCGGAAAGCCTGTCGGCGCCGGAAGATGGCGTATGAAGGACGGCTACGGCAAGTTAGAGCGGATTTGCGTATTGAAAAGCCACCGCTCCTCCGGTGTCGGCGGCATCATTATGAAGGCACTCGAAAAAGCGGCGGCAGACGGCGGCGCTTCCGGTTTCATTTTAAACGCGCAAACGCAGGCTGTGCCGTTTTACAAGAAACACGGGTATCGCGTGCTTTCTGAAAAAAAATTTCTCGATGCCGGCATTCCCCACTTACAAATGATTAAAGACTAAACAGCATCCGGGTCTATTGAGATCCGGATTTTTTCCGCACATAAAAAACCGTTCTCTTGATGTGAACGGTTTTTTATACATATCGATTAATATAAGTGCCCATTCCTTTTTCTCGCAATCTCTTATAAAGAGAGCGCTTACGTTTTGTCTCGTTTACTTTTCTTTCAGCGGCCGTTTGATTCTCCTGCTGCTTTTCAAGTTCCTTGTATACCCGCTGAAACGAGACATAGTTGATTTTTTCGGTTCCGGCGTAATCCTGCTTATGTCCAATCGTTCTATTTGCATATTGAGCGTATTGCTGGTTCTGAATTTGACCTGCATATATCATACGATACCCACCCTTCTGCTGTCTCTTTTCCCTTAAACTTACTTTTTGAAACACGTTTCTTTTGATATGATAGTCTTTGTCTGTAATGAACACCTTTTTTTGATTGGGAGGATCCCTGTTTGAAATGCGCCCGACTGAATGATCGAACTATACATTTACATACATATTCGAGAGAACATTACCAATTCCTCTTTGAAGAAGGAATAAAAGGACATTTATTTTGTTCTCATTGCGGAAAACCCGTTTTGTTAAGGCTCAATATCACCGATCCGCCGGAGTTTATCCACCGCCAGCCAGGCCATTTTCCGGCATGTGAGGAAGCCTGCGAAACGAAACCCGCTAAAGAGGAGAAAAAAGAAGACGATCAGGAATCCGGTGTCTTTCGTTTGCCCAAGGGAAAAGCGATCGCTGCTGAATCGTCTTCAGCTGTCACTGAATGGAAGCGGCCGAGAAGCATTAAACCCGGAACACCATTTGTTCAAAAAACAATAGAACCTGATACGAATCTATTTCCGTCTGTCGGCTTGAACACGGATCAGCTGAAAGCTGTCACGGAAACGGAAGGCCCACTGCTAGTGCTTGCAGGTGCGGGAAGCGGGAAAACACGGGTGCTAACGGCTCGCGCCGCCCACATGATTGAACACTTAGACATACCGCCGGAAAACATGCTGCTTGTCACCTTTACGACAAAAGCCGTCGCCGAAATGAAAGAGCGTATGGCGAAGCAGTACGGATTACAGCCTGCAAAAGTGAGAAGACTTGTCACCGGAACATTCCACAGCTTGTTTTATAAGATTTTGTATCACTATGATTCTGCTAAATGGAACGGCGAGCATCTGCTGAAAATGGAGTGGCAGCGGGAACAATATATCAAAAAAGCACTCTATGAAGAAGGTATAGATGAGAAGGATTTCCCTGTTGATCAGGCCCTGCAGCAGATTGGTTTCTGGAAAAACACTTATGTGCCGAATGAACGCATCCCTTTACAAGATGAGTGGGAAAAACAAGTCTATCGATTATATGAACATTATGAACGCCAGAAAAAAGAGCACAACCAATTTGATTTTGATGACATGGCTTCAGCCTGCTATGAATTGTTTATCGATCGGCCGGATCTTCTGGAACAATATCAATCTCGGTTTACTTATATCTTAATTGATGAGTTTCAGGACATTAACCCGGTTCAATATAAAATCATGCAAATGCTGGCAAGCCCGGAGCAAAACCTGTGCTGCGTCGGTGACGATGACCAGTCTATCTACGCATTCCGCGGAAGCAATCCGTCTTTTATTCTTGATTTTCAAAAGGATTACCCTGGAGCGAAGACGATCTATTTAACCGCGAACTACAGGTCTACGCACCCGATCGTCTCCAGTGCTGATATCGTCGTGAAAAAGAACAAAAACAGGTATGCCAAAATGCTTGAAGCGGCGCGAGATGACGTCCAGGTCCCTGTGCTGTTTTATCCTTATGACGAAGAGGAAGAAGCAACAATGGTCGTTTCCGATATCAAAGAAAAAATTCAAAACGGGGCAAGACCTGAAGACTTTGCAGTTCTCTACCGCACAAACAGCGGAGGCCGTGCTATATACGAAAGACTTCATCATTCGTCAATTCCATATACAGCAGACCGCGGCGTCCAATCGTTTTACAGCAGACGGATCGTCCGCCAGATTCTCGCATACTTGTACGCCAGCCAAAATGAGGATGACACTGAGGCGATTAAGCACTTGCTGCCAGCCTTGTTCTTAAAACAGTCCGCTTTGAACACGCTGAAGGCGCTCTCGATTACCGAGGACTGCTCCATGATTAAAGCGCTGGCCAAACTGTCTGATCTAAAGCCATTCCAGCTGGACAAAATCAAGAAGATCGTACCGTTTTTCGCAAGCCTCCGCACAATGAAGCCGGTGGAAGCGATCACCTTTGCAGAAGGAAAAATGGGCTTCTCCGAGTATTTAAAAAAACGGGGCAATGAGAGCAACAAGCTGGAAAAAGGATCCGATGACCTGCGTGACATCAAGGTCGTCGCCAAGAAGTTCAAAACGATTCCTGATTTTCTCGCCCACGTAGACCATATGAGAGCCGCTGAGAAAAACAAAACGGATGAAAATGGCGTTCAGCTGATGACCATTCACCGGTCAAAAGGGCTTGAATTCAAAACCGTCTACGTGTTAGGCACGGTAGATGGCTCGATTCCGCACGATTTCTCATTAGAAACAGCGAGAAAAGGAGATGAAGCTCCTCTTGAGGAAGAAAGACGCCTTTTATATGTCGCCATGACCCGGGCCAAACAGCATTTATATTTGTCTTGTCCCGCAAACAGGCGCGGCAAAACGGCCCACCGTTCAAGATTTTTATATCCTCTTTTACAGCAAGCAAGACATCCCTTGCATAACTAACAGTCCGGCAGTGATCTGCCGGGTTTTTTCTATAAAAAAGGCCCGCTGAAATGAGTCAGCCAGGCCCTCTGCTTATTTATTATCCAACATTTTAGAAATCGTACCAAAATCAAGCTTTTCTTTTCCGCTTGTAATGGACTGAACAATCTTATCTTCTAATTCTTTCGGCACGCGTCTGTTTGCCAGCTGCGCTACGCGCTTAATGACACTGCGGACTGTGTTTTCGTCTTTAAAATTGGCGTTTTGAAGGGATCCGGCAAGATTCATGACATCCTGCATATTGACACCTGTTTTCTTTTCGATGTTCTTAAAAAATTGATTATCCATAATACGCCTCCTTTTGGCGGAGTGATACGGTATTGTATGAATACCCATTGTTCAATGTGCTTTTTCCAAAAATAAAAAATGAACACAAGGCAAGGAAGTACGGGACATCACCCGTACTTCCCTCAATAAACCTTAGAAGTTATAAAAAGATGCACCCACGATGATAAGGAGAATGAACAATACGACTAAAAGAACAAATGTTGAACCATAGCCGCCGCCGTAACCGCCAGCATAACCGCCGCCATAGCCGCAGCCGCCGTAGCCTCCTCCGAATCCGTATCCAAAGCCCATAGATAAGCACCTCCTTTACTCTCTATACACTATGTGTGCAGCCTTAATCGGCTTGGATATTCGCATAGGGCGTTTGCGGATTTATGATTGTTCGTACTGAGCCTTGTGTTTTTTGAGCAAGGCTTCAGTTTTTTCAGCCAGTTCTTCAATCTCCTCTTCAAACGCCAAACCGGCTCCATCAAATGCATCCAAGTCTTTTCTGATACTGCTCATAGTGTCTTCATGCTCTTTTTGCTTTTGTTCGTGAGCTTCATATCTCCCGTCAATCCATTTTTCAAACTCATTCACTGGCATCCCCCCACTCATGATATATGCTGAGTGAGACCGCTCCGTTAAAAACAAAAAACCGGAAATCTCCGGTTTCTTTGCCAGGTTATTGAGGTTTTTTCTTTTTCTTTCCGCACCCGCAGCCTTTCTTTTTGATCTTTTTTGATTGAGACGATGAATCCGTATATGGAGTTTTTTGGGAAGGTTTATTGATTTGATTCATTATGGTCCCTTCCTTTCCTTATGTCATATATGCTACTTTATGCGGATGCTAGTGAAAAGTTGCTGGTGGGAACGCCTCATTCCTGCAGCCATTTTGATACAAGTGTTTCAATAATACCGGCAAGACCGGCGATCGCCAGCAGCAAAATCAGCCACTGGGCAATTTGCGGGATTAATGCCTGGCATAAAATCAAAAAGCCGGCGCACCACACGCCTGTGCACCAATAGCAGCTCAGCAATTCACCAATAAACGCCCTTACCCCCGTTCCCTTAATCACGATATACGTTTCAATGTTCCCGTCTGCATTCTTTTCCTCCTTCTCTTCATGAAACAGGCTGCGAAGCGGCGCCATAATCGTGTCAAACACCAGCAGCCGAGCGAGCCGAAAGACCGCAAGCGAAAGAAGAACAATTGTCAGCCCATTAATAACCACTTGTTCACTCCTTTTCCCAATCATGATCCCTTTCACATATATGCCAAAACCCTATTCTTCATGAATTGTATCTTGTCCGGCGGAAAATTGGTTATTTTTATTATTCCGCTCTGCACCCCATTTGCATTATATAGAGTATGGATAAGAAAGGAGTGAAGGTTATGTCGTTTGAAGAAGAAGTTGAATCCCTGCACCCTGCAATATTTGAGCAATTATCAAGCGAATTCGAACAGCAGATCGAAGTCATTGATTGCGAAAATATCACAATAGATACATCACATATAACATCTGCCCTTTCTATACAAGCCTTTGTGACAACCATGATTATCCTGGCGACTCAGCTCGTCATCGCCGACGAGGATTTGGCTGACGCAGTGGCAAGTGAAATTCTTATTCTGGATAACTCCCAAATCAAAAAAAGAACCATTATTAAAATTATCAACAGCCGAAACATCACAATTACTTTGTCTGCCGACGAGATAATAACCTTTGTACAAATCTTGCTTCAGGTGTTAAACAGCATTCTCAATGAACTTGACGTCCTTTAACCCTTTCTTTTTCACAAACTTAAAAGTCGAGGTGAAAACAAATGTCAGACAACGATAAAATCAAAGAAGAGCTTGCTAAGCTTCCGGAAGTTGATCCGATGACGAAAATGCTGGTCCAAAATATATTTCTTAAACATGGTGTTACGAAAGACAAAATGAAAGAAGTATCAGACGAAGAAAAAGAAATGCTCTTGAATCTGGTAAAGGATTTGCAGGCTAAATCAGAAGCATTAATTGAAAACCAAAAGAAGAAGAAGAAAGAAGAATCGGTGCAAGAGCAAAAGAACGCAAAACCGCTAAGCCGCAGAGAACAGCTAATTGAACAGCTCAGACAAAGACGGCAAAATAATAACAATTCAAATTAATCATAAAAAATAGGGCGCTTCATCAAGATATATGACTCAGTCAAAGTAAGAGGCTCGCTCATTTAATAACAGTAAAAGAAAAGGAGGAATAGATATGGAAAGCAGACCATATTCTTGGGTTGCACTTGATCCTGACTGTGACCATCCGTTAGATGACAAAGAGAAAGAGAAAGAAAAACACGAAAGAAAATGTCATTGCGATGTTTGCTGTAATGGCAATGGGTTTTTTGGCAACGACAACGCCTTCATCGACCAAGATCTAGCTCAGGCAAATCTCAACAAACAAGTCTCCGATGAGACGATTATTATCAGAGATTCTTGTGACATTAACGTTACATCTACAGACGTTCAAGCAGTAACATCAGTTGTAACAGCGCTTAATGCCGCTGTAGTTACAGCTACTCTGACATCCATTGCAGACGGAGTAATTGCCGAATTAGTCGCACAAGATTTATTGCAGCTTACAGCTAACAAACAAGTAAACCGCCAAAAAGTTCTCATCGAATGCTCCCGCGGCGTAAACGTCTCAACAGTAGATGCCGATATCGCAACACTTATCTCTACAGCAACAAATACCCTCGTAGCTATCCTAGTTATTACTCTTGTCCTCTAGGACTTAAAAGCAGAGCTAAAAACGCTCTGCTTTTTCTTATTTTCCAAGCATATGATGAATATATAGACGTTCACCCACACCAAGTGGGGCACGGGTACATATGTTGTTAAGGACTAAAGTCAAATACCCTATAAAGAAGGAGCTGAAATCAATGAGCTGCGGAAAAACCCATGGCCGGCATGAGAACTGTGTATGCGATGCAGTGGAAAAGATTTTAGCAGAGCAGGAGGCAGTTGAAGAACAGTGTCCGACTGGCTGCTATACCAACCTTTTAAACCCTACGATTGCTGGAAAAGACACAATTCCGTTTCTCGTTTTTGATAAAAAAGGCGGATTGTTCTCCACATTCGGAAACGTGGGGGGATTTGTGGATGATATGCAATGCTTTGAATCCATTTTCTTCCGCGTCGAAAAATTATGCGATTGCTGTGCAACACTGTCTATTTTACGCCCGGTCGATGTCAAAGGCGATACCTTAAGTGTTTGCCACCCTTGCGACCCGGATTTCTTCGGGCTTGAAAAAACAGATTTCTGCATTGAAGTGGATCTTGGATGCTTCTGTGCCATTCAGTGCCTGTCGCCAGAGTTAGTTGACAGAACATCCCCTAACAGAGATAAAAAGCATCATCACAATGGATAAACACTTGTAAAGAGGAATCCCCTTCCAAACTCTATTACAGGTGCAAATTATTCAGCTGCTTCCAGCGTGAGGCAGCTGACTCTCCATCATTTCGCCAGTCTCAAATTTATAAGGCAGGAGGGATAATATGAGCCAGAAAACATCATGCTGCGTGCGTGAAGCTGTAGAAAATATTGAAGAACTGCAACACGCTGTTGAAGAGGACTGCCCGACAAGCTGCCATTCAAAGCTTTTGTCACCAACCCATTCGCTAGGCGATACGGTGCCTTTTGCAATATTTACATCAAAATCAAAGCCCTTAGTGGCCTTCGGAAATGTCGGCGAACTCGATAACGGCCCTTGCTTTAATACAGTATTTTTCAGAGTGGAAAAAGTTCATGACAGCTGCGCAACACTGTCATTATTAATCGCATTTGACGAACACAAACACATTTTGGACTTCACCGATACAGATACGGTTTGTGAAGTGTTCCGACTTGAAAAAACGAACTACTGCATTGAAGTGGACTTAGACTGCTTTTGCGCAATCAACTGCTTAAATCCACGATTAATCAATCGCACGCATCATCACCATTAATCATAAGCTGGAAAAGCTTGCAGGCCTGCAGGCTTTTCTCTATGTAAAAAAGCTGTCCGGGAAGATCTGCCGGGCAGCTTTTTTCATTTTATTAAAAACCGAGCGGATGTAAAGAGGTGATTTCATCAATCGACAGTTCAGTCGGCGCACCGTTTCCAGTCGTCCGGAGCAGGACGGAATCATTTCTTCTTCCGACAATCACGCCCCTGTACGTTCTTCCATTGGCTTCAATCAAACAAAGCGCTCTCGGCATGTTATGAGGCAGCTTTGTTAAAAAATCAATTTTTTCATGAATCGTCATCTTGCTCATCGGCTTTTTCACTTTTCGTGCCGGCGGTGCTTTTTCCTCCGCTTTATCAGCACTGTGGACAGCTTCCGGTTCTTTTTCAGGCTTCCGGGCCTCAAGCGCAGGCTCTTCCTTTTTTTCTGCTTTCGGAGGCTCGTGTTCGACGGTTTCTTCAATGGCCTGCGGCTCTGCTTCCTGCTCCTGCTGGTTCTTTGTGTTCTCTGGCTCTCTCACCTCTTGTGTTTGCTGACTCACTGGCTCAGCTGCAGGCTTTTGGTCTGCTTGCTGGACCTCCTTTGCCACGGCTTCCTCCTGCTGTTTCTCATGGTAGGCCGGCTTTTCCTCTGCTTTTGGCGGAGCGGGTTTAGCCTTTTTTTTGATGACAATCTCCTGCATGGATGATCTTGCTGTTTCTGCATAATCCGGCTGAACAATATACATGAGCGGTTTTTTATCCGCGTTTCTTTTCTTATTAGACATCTTCATCCCTCCGATTGTGTCATATTCTATCTATATGACAGAAAGCTGAAAATCAGAAGAAATAAAAAAGCAATCCCTGTTCGGGATTGCTTGACATAGATCCTGCTTAGCGGGCAGTGATATGGAAACCTGAATCAACGTGAAGATTTTCACCTGTAATGCCTCGGGACATATCGCTGAATAAGAACGCAGCTGTATCGCCCACTTCTTCAGGTGTTGTCGTGCGGCGAAGCGGCGCACGCTCTTCAATGTCTTTTAAGATGGAGTTGAAATCGCTGATGCCTTTAGCAGATAATGTTCTGATCGGGCCGGCAGAAATGCTGTTAACGCGGATATTTTCTTTTCCTAAGTCAGCAGCTAAGTATTTCACACTTGCATCAAGAGAAGCTTTCGCTACACCCATGACGTTGTAGTTCGGCATCACAAGCTCTCCGCCAAGGTAAGTCAAAGTGACAATGCTTCCGCCTTCAGTCATCATCGGACGTGCAGCTTTCACAACAGCTGTCAGAGAATATGAACTGATGTTATGGGCCAAAAGGAAACCGTCACGAGTTGTGTTTAAGTATTCGCCGACGAGCTCTTCTTTATTGGCAAACGCGATACAATGCGCGATACCGTGGATCACACCGACCTGCTCCTTAATGCTTGCGAAGCAAGTTTCGATTTCCGCGTCGTTTGTTACGTCGCAAGGAAGGATAATGGAATCATTGCGTTCTAGCGTACCGGCAAGCTCGTGAACAGATTTCTCAAGGCGTTCTCCTGCGTATGTGAAAATCAAACGTGCACCCGCTTCGTGTAAAGAGCGCGCAATTCCCCACGCGATACTGCGTTTGTTGGCTACCCCCATCACAACAATGTTGCGGCCTTCAAGTGAAAAATTCATATGTATAAAGCCTCCTATATTTTATAAAGACATAGTATTAGTACCTGATCTTAATTCCTATCATATCATAACCTTGTCCAGATGAAAAGCGCATACGATAGACAAACGTGAAAGAGATCACCATCCGCTGGTGATCTCATTGGCTTGTTTTTAAGCTGTTTCGTTTAAAGGCGAAATGGTTTGTCGGCCCGTGGCCCGATCCGATGCCGAGCGTATTTTCCACCGCTTCGCGGACAAAGTTGGCCGCAACCTCGAATGCCTGATGGATGCTGTCTCCTTTAGCTGTTTGAGCCGTTAAAGCCGCAGCAAAGGTACAGCCCGTGCCATGCGTATGCTCCGTATCGATATAAGGATGGCTGATTTGCATAAACATGTTTCCATCAAAAAGAAGGTCAGTAATGTGATTGTCCTCAGGCTGGTGCCCGCCTTTGATAATCACATGCTGCGCCCCCATCTTTACGAGCTGCTCCGCTGCTTTTTTTCGGTCATCCAGCGAGCGGATTGTCATTCCTGTCAGCGTTTCTGCTTCCGGAACATTCGGCGTAATCGCGTAGCTCCTCGGAATGAGCAGCTCTTTTAAGGTAGCAACTGATTCATCGTGCAGCAAGGATGCACCGCCCTTTGCGATCATAACCGGATCAACAATCACACGGTTAAACCCGTACTCGTCAATTTTTCTCGCCACTTCTTCAATCATTTCGGCATTCCAGAGCATTCCCGTTTTTACGGCGTCCGGTTTCAAATCCTCGGCAACAGCGTCAATTTGCTGTCTCAGTGCCTCTACAGTCAGCGGATACACCCCATGGACGCCAAGCGTATTTTGGGCGGTTACCGCCGTAATCGCAGACATTCCGAAAACTTCAAGCTCCTGAAAGGTTTTAATATCGGCCTGTATCCCTGCGCCGCCGCCTGAATCAGAGCCGGCGATTGTCAATGCTTTATATATACTCATACATTACACTCCTTTTATTACCCAATCCATTTATGATAAATAGATTTTGCCCGGGCAATATCATTTGTTCCATGGATCAATGCTCTGCCGTCCCGGAACAGCACCATTTTCATATCATCCGAGCGGCAGGAAATTAAATACGGGTTCGCGGCTACTTCAAGCCCTGCTTGCTTCAGCTGACCGGCAAGCACTTCAAGATCCGCTTCTTTTGTAAAGGATGATCTGATTTGCACCGTGTTCCTGCCGCACAATACAGCCGCTTTTGTTTGGTTTTCATATGACAAAAACGGAAAATCCTTTGTGCCGCAGCTTGGGCATGCGTCATGTTTGAGACCCGCCGCTCTCACCTCTGACCGTTCGTTTTTCCACAAGTCAAAGGAGCGCAGCACTGGCTCGCACCCCTCTCCCGTCAGCAGCTTCAGCGCGTCTGTCACCTGAAAGACCGCTACCTGCAAAACAGCCGGACTGATGATGCCGGCTGTGTCACATGTCGCTCCTCCAATCGGAAGTGTATCGAGCAAGCAATGCAGGCAGGGGGTTGATCCCGGCACTACGGTAAAGGTGAGGCCGTAGCTCCCTACACAGGCGCCGTAGAGAAAAGGAATCCCTTCTTTGACCGCAGCATCATTTACGATCAGGCGGGTTTCAAAATTATCAGTCGCATCCACAATGATCGAAGCGCCCTTAATCAGCTCGAAGATATTTTCCGCTGTCACATCCATGACAAGGCCAGTCACATCGACATCGCTGTTAATCGAACGGAGACGATGCTCAGCAGCGGCCGCTTTCGGCATTTCTTTTTTGACATCATCTTCTGTATACAGCTGCTGGCGCTGGAGGTTGCTCCATTCAACGTAATCTCTGTCGGCAATTTTCACAGAGCCGACTCCTGCTCTGACCAGCATTTCAGCACTCGCTGTTCCAAGCGCGCCGGCGCCGATGATCACGGCGCGCGCTTCTTTCAATTTCTTCTGGCCGGCTGGGCCGATCGGAGCAAACAGCTCCTGTCTGGAGTACCTGTCCGTCATACAGGAAGACCTTCTCCCGGACTGCTTGCCGTTCCGTATTGCTTAAGCGGAATACGCCCCGCTTCATAAGAAAGGCGCCCTGCTTCCACCGCAAGCTTCATGGCACGCGCCATTTTCACAGGATCATTCGCGCCTGATACAGCCGTATTGAGAAGTACGCCGTCCGCTCCAAGCTCCATTGCGTATGCCGCGTCTTTAGGCGATCCAATGCCGGCGTCCACGATGACCGGCACTTTCGCCTGTTCAATAATAAATGACAGATTCAAAGGATTTAAGATTCCTTGCCCCGATCCGATCGGAGATGCCCCCGGCATGATGGCATGCACGCCAAGCTCTTCCAGTTTTCTTGCCAGTACAACGTCATCCGACGTGTACGGGAGCACAATAAAGCCTTCTTCAAGAAGCTGTTCGGACGCTTTTAATGTCTCAACAGGATCAGGCAGCAAAGAACGGCTGCATCCGATGACTTCGACTTTAATCATGTCACAAAGCCCTGACGCTTTTGCCAATCTTGCAATCCGGACCGCTTCTTTAGCGGTGCTGGCGCCCGCTGTATTCGGCAGAAGCGTATATTTGGATAAATCAAGCTGTTCCAGAAAATTAGGCTGAGACGCTTCAAAGATGTTCATTCTCCGCACAGCAAATGTTAAAATATCAGACTCGGAAACGGCCACCGCTTCCTTTTGAATTTCAAACGATGGGTATTTCCCCGTGCCCAGCAACAATCTTGATTGAAATGATTTCCCGCCAATTGTTAACATGCTCATCCGCCTCCTACAAAATGGACAATTTCAATAACATCGCGATCACAAAGTTCAACCTCGTGATAATGTTCTTTGCCGATAATTTCTTTATTTCTTTCAACGATAACAATTTTATTTTCAAGCTGATAAGACGCCAGCAGGTCTTGAATTGTACCTGTGTCTTTTTCCCACTTCACGTCTTTACCGTTCAGCTGTAGCATCATATCTGAACCGCCTCCTTGCGATCAATTCGGAATGCGTGCAGCCAGTCTTGATTGACCTCTTTATTCATCATGAGATCACCGATCAAAGCGCCCGTTGCCGGAGCGAGCAGAATCCCATTTCTGAAATGGCCCGCTGCAAATAAAATACGGCTGTCCTCAGGGTGTCTGCCGATGTACGGTTTCCCATCCTTTGTTCCCGGCCGCAGTCCTGCCCAAAAACGATCCACCTTCATATTCTGAATGGCCGGCAGCATTGTTTTTGCTTTTTTCATTACTGATTCCAATCCGCCAAGATCCGGTGTTTCACTCCAGTCACCCGGCTTCATTGTCGCGCCGACAACCAGTCTGCCGCTTTTTCTCGGTACGATATAGCAATGGTCATGGTAAAGTGTTTTTGTCAGCGGTATATCATCATTCCAAACAGACAGGCACTCCCCTTTTACAGGGAAAAATGAATTGTTCAGCCCAAGCTGTTTAAAAAACATTCCGCTCCACACCCCGCTGGCAACCGCGACATGATCCGCCCATACGTTACCATTCGGCGTCTCGATGGACAGCGCCTCACCGTCACGGTCGACATGCAGGACAGGAGTATGCTCAAAAATCTCCGCCCCAAGCGCTTTCGCTGCTTTCGCATATGCCTTACAAACAAAATAAGGCTCAACATGCACATCATCTTGAATAAAGGCTGCCCCGAAAATGTCACCAGACGTATACGGCTCTTTTTCTAAAACTTCTTCTTTTGTATGCCAGCTGACAGAATCCAAGTCATCCATCTTCCTCAGCCGCTGCACGTCTTCTTCAGAAAACGCAAGCTTAAACATACCGCCGTTATGCTGTCTGATATCAATACCGGATAATGTGTAAAGCTCTTCTCCAAGACCTTTGTACAGACGCTGGCTGTGCATGGCAAAGTCAAAAAACGCGTCACGTTCCTCGCACTCGGCATGGGCGCCCAGCATTCCGGCAGCAGCACTTGTTGTTCTGCCGCCCATTGTTCCACTTTCAAACAATGCGATGTTTTTGTTTTCCTTTGCTAAATGATAAGCAATCGCGGAACCGATAATTCCGCCTCCAATGACAACTGCATCATAATGCCTTTTCATAGCGCATCTCCTTTAGCTTGCGGGAATATCGTCTGGCAGCTTCCAAAGGGTCAGCGGAAGAAAAAATTCCCGACATGACTGCAATACCGTCTGCTCCTGCTCGTTTTACGTCTCTTAATCTGTCCGGCGTCATTCCGCCGATCGCAATAACCGGGACGGATATCCGCTGTTTGATATCTGACAGCAATGACACACCTCTGCCTTCAAGACCCTTTTTACAATCCGTTTCAAACACATGGCCGAACAACACGTAGTCAGCGTCTTCCTTTTCTGCTTGAACCGCTTCCTCAAGCGAATGCACCGACCGACCGATATGAAGGTGAGGAAATCTGGCTCTGACCTGCTTCGGCGAAAAGCTGCTGCTCGGCAGCTGCACGCGATGAATCGTAGAAAAAAGCGCAATATCCACTCGCCCATTCATGACCAGTTTTCGCTTATCAACACCGCCTTCGGAAATAAGCCCGAGCAGTTTCAAAATGTCGGCCGCCGATTTTGACCGTTCCCGAATGTGTATAAAATCAACTTCATTCCGAATAGCTATGATGGCTCTCGCTAACTCTTCAACCGGCTTGCAGTCATCAGTTATGGCGTGAAGCTCCAAATTCCTCCACCTCTTTTATGCCGCGGTCGGACCAGCCTTCTTTTCGATAGGCCATTCCCCAAAATTGATATTCATAGAAGCTGGAAATAACAAAATTCTCTTTCATCTTGGCGCGCACTTCATCCGTGCTGTTTTCCGCCAGCTCATCAAACCGATTGATTTGCTCTTCGACCTGCTGTCTGAACCAGTCACCGCCGTATGTGCCGATCCACTTCTGATAAATCGGATGCCCCGGATCACAATGCAGCAATTTCTCACCTACCTCGTAATAAAGCCAGTAGCATGGCAGCAGGGCAGCTAAGATCTCAGCAAAATTCCCGCTCAAAACCGAACGGTACATATGGGATGTATAAGAGTATGCCGTAGGAGACGGCTTAAACGCCTTACGCTCTTCCTCACTGATTTCCAACAGCTCCGCAAACTCGCGATGAAGCGCCATTTCCGCCTCATATGTACCTTGGGCGTGGCTTGCCATCCGTCCCGTTGTATAAAGGTCCTTCGCATAAGCGGCGCCAAACGATTGCACCTTCGCAAAATGCGTTAAATAATAAGAATCCTGAAGCACGTAGTATTTAAAACGGTCAATCGGAAGCGTTCCATCACCGATTCCCTGAACGAACGGATGGACAAAACTCCCCTCCCACCATTCTGCGGCTGCACTGCGGCATTCTTCTGAAAACTTCACACGTCATTCCCCCTGTCTGATAAATAAAAAAACCACTTTCCCGCAAGGAAAAGTGGTTTGGAATTGGCATAGTAAAATAACACAAATACCGCTCCACTTCCCTACGCAGGTCTGAACCTGTTCAAGTTATGAGGGTCTAAAAGTCACACTTTTATCTCAGCCCTTATGAAGGACACCCCTAGTGGTTATACGAATACATATTGAATTGTTCTGCACCTCTATATTAACACGAATCCCTATTTGGTCAAGGTTTATCCTTCTAATGTTTTCTTAAGCTCCGTTACGTACCCGCGAGATCCGGTAACAATTAAGCGGTCTCCCAGTTTCAGCCTTGTGTCCCCATGTGGAACGATGCTATCCACACCTCTGAAAATCCTGACAAAGATGACGTCGCCTGTTAAAGGGAATTCCCGCAAAATCACACCGTCGTAAGTGCTGTTTTCCATATTAATTTGATACAGCGAAGACTCCTGGTTCGTGAGAAGCCTCATGACTCCAGGCGCTTCTATCAGAGCGCGAAGCAGTGTTTTTGTTGACAACAAAATAGAAAAGATGCTGATTCCCTGCTCCTTCAGAGCTGCTTCATTCTCCGGTGATCCTACGCTGGCAATGATTCTTTCTGTGCCTTTTTCTTTTGCAAGTAATGCAATGTCCGCATTCATGTCTTCATTCCCTGTCGCAACAACGAGGATATCCGTATCAAAAATGCCGAGTGACTCAAGCGTCTCGTGTTCATAGTCAGAAATCGTTTCGACAGTAAATACTGATTCTGACAGCTTTTCCTCCGCATTCTCTTGGTATACGTGTACAACACGCACATCATACTCTTCCTCCGGCAGCTCAAGAGTAACAGGCAATGTCATTTGGTTTGCACCGATAAACGTAATCGTCTTTTTCTCCTCCGGCTGCTCCTCCCGTTTGTACAATTTTTTAAAGAAGACCGGCGAAAAAATACTGGCAATGACGGCTACTAACGTCAGCGCTCCTGACATATTTGCGCTGATCACGTGAAGCTGCTGGCCGATTGTCGCAGCGGCAATCACGAGCGAAAGCGTTGATGTCAGCAGGAAACCAGATGCCAAAACGGTTCGGTTATCATACCACTTCTTCAAGTACAGGACAGGAATGATTTTGCTGACTAACAGCGCCAAAAGCAGAAGTGGAATCATGATTAATATTTTCGGATCTTGGAAAAGGGTCCATATATCCAGCTTCACACCGACCATCACAAAGAAAATCGGAATTAAGAACCCGTAGCCGAATGAATCCAGCTGCTGAACAAGTTCTTTGTTTGGTGAAAGAAGGGAAACGAGAACCCCTGCTAAGAAAGCGCCGAGAATATTTTCTGCCCCAAGTGATTCAGACAGGGCAACGAGTACGATAATTAACGTAAAAATCGCGCGCGTTCCGATCTGGATCGTCCCTTTTGACATGGATTGAACAAAAGAGCGATGTTTGAAGACCCGGCCGAAAAAGTAAAGCACCACTCCGGCTGCAAACAGGATCATCAGAAGCCACATGTTTCCGCTGTCCTCTCCGTATAAAGAGGAAAAAACAGCAAGAAGAATCATCGTAGCCAAATCAGCAATAACAGCAACGAGCAAAATAATCTGCCCGATATTTGAATTCATGATTCGTTCTTCTTTTAACGTTGGAACGACAACGCCTAATGAAATCGTTGAAATAATAAGCGTCATTAAGAATGCATTTTCGATAAATCCTGCCAAGACGAACCCATAAGACAGCAGCAATGATAAAATAAAAATACCGCCAAAGATAATAGATGCCGCAGCAAACGTATTAGGCGCTTCTTTGCCGTTCGGCATAAGCTGCTTTTTCTTTCCTTTCTCAAACGATGAAAAATCAATTTCAAGCCCGCTTAAAAACATTAAAAAGATAAATCCGAGCATAGAAAGCGTCTGGAGCCATGTGTCACCCTCCACAACTAAATTAAGGCCGCTTTTTCCTATGATCAATCCCATAATGATTTCAGCAACAACAACCGGGATGCTGAGTTTAAACCGATGCAAAAGGATGGGTGTCAAAAATGCAACGATAAGTACAACAACTAAAGATGCGACAGATGTATGCGCCATAATCAGAACCTCCTTTTTAGATCAGGGTTATGCCAGTTCTTAATCAAAGAACAAAACCTCAATTTTTAAAAAAACATAACGCGATTTTAACAAGGGTGATGATAAAAAATAAAGTAATATGGTCTAAATCCTGTTTAGAAAATGATTCTTCTATAATTTGCACATAAAAGCTTGTGATGACTCACAACACTTTGCATCATAATAAATAAAATCATTGGTAAGGAGGATGCCGAATGGCTTACGACATAATCAGCGATATTCATGGCTGCTATGACGAAATGACTGCATTAATCCAAAAGCTTGGCTATACGATCAAAAATGGAGTACCTGTCCACGAGGAAGGCAGGATGCTTGTTTTTGCCGGAGATTTAACCGACAGAGGACCCAAATCGATAGAGGTCATCCGCTTTGTAGCGGGCGCTTACGAAAAAGGCGCTGTACGTTATGTCCCGGGAAATCATTGCAATAAGCTGTTCCGCTACTTAAAAGGAAATCCGGTGAAAGTGATGCATGGTCTCGAAACAACAGCGGCAGAGCTTGAAGAACTTTCTAAAGAAGAAAGAACAGCAGTAAGCGAACAGTTTATGAATCTGTACGAAACAGCGCCGCTTTACGACATCTTACATAACGGAGAATTAGTTGTCGCCCATGCTGGCATAAAGGCTGACGATATCGGCAAATATACCCGCAGAGTGAAAGACTTTGTGCTTTACGGTGATGTGACGGGTGAAACGTATCCGGACGGCAGACCCGTCAGACGTGATTGGGCGGCAGCCTATAACGGCAAGGCTTGGGTCGTATACGGCCATACACCTGTGAAAGAGCCTCGGAAGGTCAATCGCACCATCAACATTGATACAGGCTGCGTGTTCGGAAATAAACTGACAGGCTTTCGCTTTCCAGAAATAGAAACCGTCTCTGTTCCAAGTTCCCTGCCTTATGACGAATCAAGATTTCGCCCCATATAAAAAAGGAGAGAATCATTGATTCTCTCCTTTTATCAGTTCTTTCATATCTTGAGGCAGTGAAGCATGAAACGTCATGTTCTCCTGTGTCAGCGGATGGATAAATGAAAGCTGCTCGCTGTGCAGGGCCTGGCGGCCAATTTCCCGCCTCGTTCCGCCGTACAGTGTATCGCCGCACAGCGGGTGCCCGAGATAGCTCATATGAACACGAATTTGGTGGGTCCGTCCAGTCTCAAGCTGCAATGTCACCGAGGTCAAGTCGTCATTTGCGCATGTGACATAAAAATGAGTAACAGCCTTCTGGCCGTCCGGTGTCACCGTCCGTTCAATAATACTGTCAGGATGTCTGCCAATCGGAGCATCGACTGTTCCCTCCGCCTGTGTCAACCGCCCGTGGACCACTGCCGCATACCGGCGTTTCACAAGCCCGTTTTTTTGCGCTGACGATAAAATGGAGTGGGCAAAGCGATGCTTGGCAACAAGCATGACACCAGATGTATCCCGGTCAAGCCGGGTTACAAGGTGAACCGTCGCCCGCACTCCGTTTTTTTGATAATGATGGATAATTCCATTGGCAATGCTGCCGGATGGGTGCTCTCTCGAAGGGATAGATGACACATACGGCTGCTTGTTTATCACAAGTACATGTTCATCCTCATACAGGATATCGAGCGGAACAGGCTCTGCCAATAGCGTCTCGCTTACCTGTTCCTCAGGAAACTTGACGACAAGAAGATCTCCCTCTCTCAAAACGTATTTGACCGTCACATGCTCACCGTTGATAAGCAGGTCTCCACCGCCAAACTTGATATCGGTCAGCAGACGTTTCGAAATTCCCAGTTCAGCGGCATATTCTTTTAGAGTTATCCCGTTTTCAGCGGAAGTAATGTTCTTTCTGATAAAAAAATAATCCACGATACGTCCTCTTTCTATTCACCTTTTCCGATAAACGAATCCTGGACTCTTTTCCAAAATGGAAACGGACGGAATCTCGCAAACCTCACATTTTCGGATGCAACCTGGCAGCGGATCGACTTTACATCCTTATGAAGAAGGGTTAAATGGTCAATCGTCACTTGAAAGTCAACTTCGTTTCTCGGCTTAATCATGCAATCATGATGGGAAGGGAGAAGCAGCGGCGATCCGACCGTCCGGAATACGCGGTTATTAATAGAAGCCATTTCCGCAAGCTGGATCGCTCTAATAGACGGATGGATAATCGCTCCGCCCAGCGCCTTATTGTAGGCGGTGCTGCCAGATGGCGTTGACAGGCAGAGGCCGTCGCCCCGGAAGGTTTCAAAGAGCTGTCCCTTGATTTCCACATCAGCCACAAGGCTTCCTTCTATGCTTTTAATCGTGCATTCATTCAATGCTAAATATCTTTCTTCCCGCTCGTTTTCGTGATAGGTCACAATCACTTCGAGAAGCGGATATTCGACGGTATGATACGGCGTTTTCGCAATCGCGAGAACAAGTTTTTCAATTTCATGAGGAACCCAGTCGGCATAAAACCCCAGATGACCCGTGTGAACGCCGACAAATGCTGTTTTGTCCAAGCGGTCGCTGTATCTGTGAAAAGCGTACAAAAGCGTTCCATCGCCCCCAACTGAAATGACGATTTCCGGTTCATTTTCATCCAGTTCCATATCAAAATCCAACAAATACGCCTGTATTTTGCTTTTCAGCGTATCAGAAACTTGATCACCTTTTGATGATACGGCAAATTTCATGCTTTTCTTCCCCTTTACCTATTGTTGCTCGCTTCCTTTTTTCTTTCTTGAAAAGGCAGCTTGAGCTTCCTGTACTTCACCCCTGATCTCCGACATCTCTTCATCAAGCCGGGAAGCCGCTTCAGAAGCACGCTGAAGCCTTAATTTTACTTTTTCAGGAATGTTTCCGCTGTATTTATAATTCAATGAATGCTCAATGGTCGCCCAAAAATTCATCGCCAGCGTACGGATCTGTATTTCCACAAGAACATGCTTTTCTCCGGACACCGTCTGTAAAGGATATAGCACAACAAGATGATATGACCGGTACCCGCTCTCTTTATGTTCCGCAATATAATCCCTCTGATCCACAACGGTGAAATCTTTTCTGGCAAACAGCATGTCTTTTACGATTTGGATGTCATCGACAAATTGGCACATGATTCTAAGGCCTGCGATATCCTGAATGGTTTCAATTTCATGTAACGGTATGCTTTTCCGTCTCGCTTTTTCAAGTATGCTCGCCACAGGTTTGACGCGCCCGGTCACAAATTCGATCGGAGAATGGTCATCCTCGTATTCATATAATGTGCGGATCCCCTTGAGTTTCACTTTCAACTCTTCGACAGCCTGGCGGTACGGCACTAAAAAACGCTCCCATTGTTTGTCATCCATCATACATCCCCCAATTCCGAACCAGTTTCTATAAAAACACGCGTTTCACTTTTTCTTCCATTTCTCCGTAGTTTGCATTATCTTTAATATTTTCTAAAAGATACTCCAGTTCCTCATGCAAGCCTGCCAGTTCAATGGTTTTGCCTCCGGCCTCTAAAACAATCGGGATTCTTTGTGCATGAGCCTGCTTCAGTTCCGGCCATACATGTTCCTTTATAATGACATATTCAAAAGAATCAGCTAATTCAAGTATGTATACAAAAGCAAAGTGGTCAGAATCAACAAGCATTTGACCTGACGGCTTGCGTTCTGCTTCGTTTCCTTCCGTCTCACAGGCAAGGCGAAGCTGATCATCCGATAATGTTGCGTTCAAGATTTCGATTCTGTTTTGCATAATGCTCTCCTTTTTAAACAAAGTACAGATTCATTTTATCATATCAAGCTGGATATTGATAAACCTAACATCTAAAGAGATAATAGTAAAAATAAGATTTACAGGGCGGAAAGGAAGAGCATCATGAGCCAAGAAATTGAAATAGAATTTAAAAACATGCTGACCAAACAAGAATTTGAAACGATAACAGCCGCACTCAAGCTGACAGAAAAAGATTTTACAGATCAAAAGAATCATTATTTTGACACAGGCAGCTTTGCGCTGAAACAAAAACACGCTGCGCTGCGAATCCGCAGAAAAAACGGAGAGTATGTCCTGACGTTAAAAGAACCGGCAGATGTAGGGCTTCTGGAAACGCACCAGCGGCTTTCAGAGGTATCAGACCTTACTGGCTTTTCAGTTCCCGAAGGCCCTGTGAAGGACCAGCTGCACAAGCTTCAGATCGATACAGATGCCATTCAATACTTTGGATCTTTAGCAACAAACCGCGCGGAAAAAGAAACAGAAAAAGGCTTAATAGTTTTAGACCATAGCCGATATTTAAATAAAGAGGACTATGAAATCGAATTTGAGGCGGCAGACTGGCATGAGGGCAAACAAGCCTTTGAGAAGCTGCTTCAGCAATTCAGCATTCCTCAGCGCGAAACCAAAAATAAAATTCTGCGTTTTTATGAAGAAAAACGAAAGTCTATATAAGGTGGAATGACATCGTGAATGTAACGAATTGGGCAGCTTTACTTCAGCTTCAAGCATTACAGTCCATATCTAATGCACGCAGCACAGGCACTCAAAATGATGCGGAAAGCCCGCTCTCAAGCTTCAGCTCTTTGCTTAGCCAATATACAAACGGTCTGGCGACTCCGCAACCAACAGCATCCTCTGCAACGTCAAGCCCGCTCAGTCTGCTGAACAGCGCTTCTTCAACAGCGCCGTCACTGCTTTCAGCTTATGGGCTTAATTCATATACAAATAGCAATTCAGGTTATATCACAAAAGCGGCAGAAAGCACCGAAACAGCTGCTGCAGATTCACCTTCAAACAAACATGAAGCAAAACAGATCAGTTCGGGAGACTTCTCCATTGATAGCGCTATAAAAAAAGCAGCTGATAAATATGGCGTCGATGAAAAACTAATCCGTGCCGTCATCAAGCAGGAATCAGGCTTTAATGCAAAAGCGGTCAGCGGAGCAGGTGCAATGGGCCTAATGCAGCTCATGCCGTCAACGGCAAGCTCACTTGGCGTTTCTAATCCGCTGGATCCGCAGCAAAATGTGGAGGGCGGAACGAAATATTTAAAACAAATGCTGAATAAATACGACGGCAATGTGTCTATGGCATTAGCAGCCTACAACGCCGGACCGGGAAATGTTGACCGATACGGAGGTATTCCTCCTTTTCAAGAAACGCAAAACTATGTAAAAAAAATAACTTCAGCTTATTACGCGTAACCAGAGCGGCTTCTGCCCTCTGGTTTTTTTGCGAAGTGAAATCTTACGCATTCCTGATTTTTATGTGATATGATATGAAATACAAACCCTGGCTTACAGCCGAAACTAGTCATCAAACGCATAAAAGGCAGTTTGTTTGTAGAAATGATGCCTTGTTGCTAAAATAAATTTAGATGAAATGTTGAAATACAGAAAATTACTTTTTGCAATAGGATTTATGATTCCTATTAGCCATATTTAAAGGAGTAGTCAACATGGGACAATCGTTTAACGCACCTTATGAAGCGATTGGAGAGGAACTTCTATCGCAACTTGTTGATACTTTTTATGAGCGTGTCGCGTCTCATCCTTTGCTGAAGCCAATTTTTCCGAGCGATTTAACAGAAACCGCCAGGAAACAGAAGCAATTTTTGACTCAGTATTTAGGCGGGCCTCCGCTTTATACTGAGGAACACGGCCACCCCATGCTCAGAGCAAGGCATCTTCCCTTTCCAATTACAAACGAGAGAGCTGATGCGTGGCTCAGCTGTATGAAGGACGCAATGGACCATGTAGGGCTGGAGGGCGATATTCGTGAGTTTTTGTTTGGCCGGCTGGAATTGACAGCAAGGCATATGGTGAATCAAACGGAAGCGGAGGATCGATCATCTTGACAAACTATCAGCATGAGCAATACTTCGCCCATTGCCACGGCCATCCAAAAAAACCGCTTGAAATTTACATGTTTGTAGACCCTTTATGTCCTGAATGCTGGTCCTTAGAGCCCGTCATTAAAAAGCTGAAAATTAGATACGGACGCTTTTTCACATTACGCATTATAGCTTCCGCAAGCCTTACCGCGTTAAATAAGAAACGGAAAAAGCATCTTCTCGCAGAAGCATGGGAAAAGATCGCGAGCCGCTCCGGCATGTCGTGTGACGGCAATGTCTGGTTCGAGCAGGATCAGCCGCTTTCATCGCCTTATATGGCTGCTCTCGCTTTTAAAGCAGCCGAACTGCAAGGAAGAAAAGTCGGCATGCAATTTCTCAGAAATATGCAGGAGAGTCTGTTTGTTTCAAAGAAAAATATCACGGATGAAAACGTGCTTTTGGAAATCGCAGAAAAAACGAGTCTCGATCTTGAAGAGTTCAAAAATGACCTGCATTCTCAAAGCGCGGTCAAGGCGCTTCAATGTGATATGAGAATTGCCGCTGAGATGGATGTTTCCGTCAATCCGACACTGACGTTTTTCAATACACAGCATGAGGACGAAGGACTTAAAGTACCCGGCAGCTATTCATATGATGTATATGAAGAAATCTTATTTGAGATGCTTGGCGACGAGCCGAAGCCGTCGGAAACACCGCCTCTGGAATGTTTTATTGAATATTTCCGCTTCGTTGCCTCCAAGGAAATTGCTCTAGTTTATGACCTGAGCCTTGAAGAGGTAGAAAAAGAAATGAAAAAATTGGCATTTGCTAAAAAGGTTGCCAAAGTGGAAGCCAAACACGGAATGTTTTGGAAGTCTCTCAGCACTTATACTGATGAATATCAATCATGTGAAAAATAGCCGCAGGCGTGTATATGCTTGAGGCTGTTTTTTTGCACCGACACCAAACATACGTTCTGTCCATAGCACTAAAGAAACCGCGCCGGGATAAGCGCGGTTTCATATGTCTTAACGACAACAAAGGGGATGGGAGAAATTTTTCACGGTCAAACAAAGGGGTAATGTTTGTTTGTGATCAATTTCACATCCTTATGATAACAAAAGATGTCGACTGTTGACAACCTCTATGCTTAATGTTCATATTTTTGTCACAAAACATAACGAAGTACATTCACTCATATCCTAATAAGGAAAAAGGACGAGGGGGACCGCCATGATGTATACTGTGATCTTAATTGTGTGCATTGCCGTTTTTTTCTGTTTGAATATATTAGGCATGATGCATATGCTGCCGCTTTATATTACCTCTCCTCTGCTGTTTCTGTCTATTTTGTTTACCCTCTATCGCCTGAACCATCGGAAAACCTTTAAAGGGTTTTAAAAAAGCCTGTGCGTCATTTTTGCACAGGCTTTCTTTTTTAAGACTGCTTGACTTTCATCAGCAGCTCTTCCATTTCATCAAGTTTTTCTTCAAACATTTTGCACGCAGCTTCAATCGGCTCTGGAGACGTCATATCAACGCCCGCTTTTTTCAGGACATCAATCGGGTATTGTGAGCTTCCCGCTTTCAGGAAGTCAATATAACGGTCAACCGCCGGCTTTCCTTCTTTTAAAATCTGGCTGCTTAACGCTTGGGCAGCACTGTACCCTGTCGCATACTGATACACATAGTAATTGTAATAGAAATGCGGAATCCGTGACCATTCAAGGCCGATTTCCTTATCAATCACCATGCCGTCTCCGAAATACTTTTTATTCAGATCGTAATAGACATTTGTCAGAAGCTCAGGTGTAAGTGGCTCCCCTTCTTGCGCCTTTGTATGGATCAGATGTTCAAATTCAGCAAACATCGTTTGTCTAAAGACCGTTCCTCTGAAGCCCTCAAGCATATGGTTGAGAATATATAAGCGCTGTTTTTCATCATCTAAGTTGTTCAGCAGGTATTCGCCAAGAAGCGCTTCGTTTGTCGTAGACGCAACTTCCGCGACAAAGATACTGTAATTGCCGTATGGATATGGCTGGTGCTTTCTCGTATAGTAGCTGTGTACGGAATGTCCAAACTCGTGCACGAGCGTAAAGAGATTATTGACGTTATCATGCCAGTTCATCAAGATATACGGATTCGTGCCGTAAGCTCCTGATGAATAAGCGCCATTTCGTTTGCCTTTATTTTCATAAACGTCGACCCAGCGGTTTTCCAGCCCTTCTTTTAAGATGGATGCGTATTCTTCCCCTAAAGGTGCCAGACCTTTCAGCATGTAATCTTTGGCTTCCTCGTACGTGACCTTCATCCCCGCATCCTTCACAAGCGGTGTATACAGATCATAGATATGCACCTCATCAAGCTCAAGCACTTTCTTTCTCAGCGCGATATAGCGGTGCAGGAGCGGCAAATGCTTATTAATCGTTTTGACGAGGTTGTCGTATACCTCCTCAGGAATACTGTTGTTAGAAAGCGCCGCTTCACGTGCTGATTTGTATTTTTTCACTCTCGCGTAGAAGTTGTCCTTTTTCACAGTGCCGCTTAGCGTCGTGGCCATTGTGTTTTTATATTGACCGTATGTTTTATATACTGCGTCAAAGGCATTTTTGCGGACTTCACGGTTTTCACTTTCTAAGAAATTAATAAAATTCCCGTGAGTGATCTGTTTTTCATTCCCCTCTTCATCTTTAATGGACGGGAATGTAATCTCGGCGTTATTTAATACGCTGAATGTATTGGAAGATGAACCCAGCACATCAGAAGCTTCAGCAAGCAGCGCCTCTTCCTTCTCGCTCAGCACGTGCGGGCGTTCCTTTGTAATCTCCTCAATCGCATGAGAGTACAGTTTCAGTTCTTCTTTTTCAAGAATAAACTGCTGCAGTTTGTCTTCTTCTATGGATAAAATTTCCGGAACCAAATAAGCTGTCGCGCTTGCGGCCTGTGTATATAGGTTTCCCGCCTTATCATTCAGCCCCTGATAAAAAGAGTTCCCGGTATCTTGGTCAGAGCGCATATGCGCATATGTGTACAGCCTGCCCAGCCGCTCCATCACTTTATCTTGGAACGTAAGAGCTTCGTATAAATGATCGGCTGAATCTGCCAGCTTTCCTTTATACTTAGATAAATTCGGAATTAATTCTTTTACAGCTTGAAATTCTTTATTCCAGGCCTCATCAGTAGGAAAAATATCCTCAAGTCTCCATGTGTCTTCTGCCTTTACCTCACTTCTGTCAGGCAGTTGGTTTGCTTTTTTTTCCTCAGCCATGGTGATCCCCCTCGTTTTCTTTGATTCAAGCCAATTGAAAAAACCGCTGTTTCTCAATAAACTTGTGTTGTGAATATCTTCCGGTTTTTCACTGCCTTTTGTCAAATCATATGCAGTAATGAAGAGAACGAATGCCAAAAAAGCAGTAAAAACACGAAAAACCTTTTCTTTTGTGCCTTTCACAGCCAGCCCACCACCTTTGTCTTAGGGTGAGCCAAATGAGACAAACTCATTCTATAAAACAGCTGCGGTCACTTTCTATGAGATCCTGTAATGAGCGTACGCCCTCTGCAGGCTGATTCAGCACATATACTTCTTTCTGAGTCTCCCTTAAAAATCCCTTCTTGCACAAAAAATCAATGTACTGTTTCACCGCTTCAGAAAGACAATCTTCGCTGCATTTGTATCTGAGTGAAATGTTCTTTTTATGAATGTGCAGTTTGCACTGCTGTAAAACGGCTGAAAAGCGAATTGGCGCGCGTTTATATCCCAGATCCGTAATAAACAGATATAAAAACCCCTGCCACACAAAAACCGGACTATGAAAAACAGCCCCTTTTATAACAGGGACAAACACTTCCGTCGGAAGAAAAGAAAGGGGTGTCTGCCTCTTTTCATAAAACAGCAGCCTGAGGCGATTTGTTTCCTTGGAGATAAACCGATGGGCTTTATGGCGAAAACGGTGAATCGCTTTCGTCCAGCCGGAATATTGAAATGCGGGCGTCGGTTCAGTAAAAAAAAGATCGTTTGCAGCAGCCCGATGGATAGGGATCGTTTGAACGGAGGAATAAGAATGGTTTGTGTAAAACGGAATGATGTGGCTGAGCCGGCGGAAAGAACGTGTTTCCGGGCAATAACATATCAGTTCCCTGTATGGACTTGCATTGATAAACTGCCAATGGAAAGCAGAAAGCTGATAAAAGGATGGAGCAGAGCGTTTTAAGCGGCTGTGTCCCACAATCCACTGCGGGATGATTCCTGCTTGTTTGAAGCCCTCTGTTCGCTTTTGAAAGACATCTGGAGCAAGAGTGGCACATTGATACTCAACAGCAAGCATGCGTCCCTTGATCTTTGTCATGATGTCCGGTCTTTGATTGATGTTCTTGATATACGGTTCTAATTTCGGGGAAGCCTGTTGCGTTTTCAGCCATATATACAGCTGCCTTTTTCCTTCTAAGTGGTAGGCGCTTTCCGGTTCTATGTCTATCGAACAGGATTTGTTCTGTTTATGGGCGAAATGCGGTGCTTTTTGGAGTCCGAGCTTCACAGCAAGCTCACCCCCGCACACCGGGCAGAAGAATCGTCTCCGCTTTAATTTCTGGCTTTGCCGAGCGCCTAGAAGGTGAAACATTTGGCCGTCTTCAGTCACAGCACTAAACAATTGTCATCTCTCCTTTCCAGATGAGGTATACTTTCTGGAAAAGATGATCAACTCCTGTTCGCCGTATTTTCTCTTGTATGTATGTTTTTGATTTTTCACGTCTCAAACATAGCATTTCATTGCATAAAAAAAACCGATTTCCGGAAAGAAATCGGTTTGCTATGATGCAAAGTGTTTTTTTATCGTTTCCAGAGCATGCTCTGAAATAATCAGCTTGCCGTACTCTTCAAGACGGTGTATGCTGATTGAGGATTCATTTGCGTACTCCAACAGGATGCTTAGCTGATTTTCAACCTCTTCATCAGTCATATTGCCAAAATCTACATATAAATAATATCGGTTCTCAAACGAATATAAAGTCGTTTTGCTTCCGTTAACGTTCAATTTAGATAGAGAAATAACATCCTCAAAATCGCCAAACCGCAAGACAAATTGAAGCTTTTGCACCTTCTCTTCCTGATTGACGGCTTGCTCTTCTTTCTGGAAATCATCCAGCAAGGCGTCAAGATCCTCAGATGCTGGTTCTTGCTTTTTATCCTCAGGAATCGGCAGTTCGAGCTTTTGTCCGTCTTTGGAAAGCTGGGCTTTTGTGACGATGATTTCTAATCCTTTGTCCAGTGCCTGAACTTGAATCCAAAGAGGGCCTTCCACAGCAAATTCCTCTTCCTCATGAACTTCATCCATGACTTCCCAGAAAAGTTCTTCACTGCGCTCACGGTTATACCAAATTTCTTCTCTGTCAAAACCGCGATCTTCAATATCTCCGTAAGACATATAAAATTTTACTGTATGCTCGTTAATTCTTTCAATTTCCATTTGCCAACCTTCCCTTCTATATAAGATGTTGAAGGGACATCTAAGCTCCCGATTAATAGTACTTTACTACACTTTACCCATTCCGTCCACATCTTAACCTTGATGCAAGGCCAGTGTGAATTCCTTTGTATTTCTATTTTATGATAAAACAGTCACAAAAGAAATAAAAATGCACCTTCACCTAAAAAACGGCAGATCTGCGGCTCATATCATAAAATATGACCTGTCTCATATAGTAGTAGTACAAGCGATGGAACGAAAGCGAGGTGCCGATCATGGAGCATGACTATCTGATTTCTCTGCTTGTTATTGTTGGGATCGACCTGATCCTCGGCGGAGATAATGCGGTCGTCATTGCCATGGCTAGCAGAAATTTGCCGGACAAGCAAAGACAGCAAGCCATTATTCTCGGAACATTTATCGCCGTTGCCATGAGAATCGGATTAACAAGCGCAGCGGTATACCTTTTGAACATTCCGTTCTTGCAGTGCGCCGGCGGAATTTTCCTGCTGTATTTAGGATATCAGCTGCTGATTGAAAAAAAAGACACGCAGCACATCAAAAGCAGCACCTCCCTGTGGAGAGCGATACGAACGATTGTGCTTGCAGATCTCTTTATGTCGCTGGATAACGTCATAGCAGTTGCGGGAGCGTCACACGGTGAGTTTTCTCTCGTGGTCATAGGTTTGTGTGTATCGGTGCCGGTTATAATTTGGGGCAGCAAACTCATCCACATCGCACTTGAGAAAATACCGGTTCTGATTTACGCGGGAAGCGGTCTGCTTGCTTATACAGGAGGAGAAATGATTGTCAGGGACAAAAAGCTGTCTTTTTTTATGGCGCAGCACGGCACAGTCGAAACGCTCCTCCCCATTTTAACGGTCGCGTTTGTCATCCTGGCGAGTATTTATTATCAGCAGGTGGAAAAATAAAAGAAGGCTGATCACTCAGCCTTCTTTCAGCGTGTCGACAAACCTTCGCATTCGTTGTCAGACCTGTGCGTCGGTGCTCACGAATAAACATATTCGTTGTGCTCCAATGCTCGGCCTTCCTAGACTTCAAAGGTTTTCAATCACGCTGAACTGAAAAGGTAACAAAATCCTAAAACAAAAAACCGTTTTTGGATTTTGTCAACTATCTAAAAAAGAAGGCTGATCACTCAGCCTTCTTTTGATGATACGATCTATTAGTTTGCCAAACGCTGTGCTTCTCTTAATTGGAAAGAGCGGACTTTTCTTGGCAGGAAACGTCTAATTTCGTCTTCGTTGTATCCGACCTGCAAACGTTTTTCGTCGATGATAATCGGACGGCGAAGCAAACCTGGGTGCTCGTTGATCAAGCGGTACAAATCTTGCAGCGGCATAGATTCAACGTTCACATTCAGTTTTTGGAATACTTTTGAACGGGTTGAGATGATTTCATCTGTTCCGTCCTCAGTCATTCGAAGAATTTGTTTTATTTCATCAATTGATAAAGGCTCAGAGAAAATGTTTCTTTCTTCAAATGGAATATCGTGCTCTTCAAGCCACGCTCTCGCCTTTCTGCATGAAGTACAGCTTGGTGATGTGTATAGTGTAACCATTCATCTTCACTCCTCTAATTAGTAGGATGAACATCTATTTTATTCTTAAATTGAAATTACTCTAAAAAAGGAATCTTTATAGGTATTATACTATAAAAAAGTAAGTGTGAACAGTATCCTAAGAAAAAAATGTGTCAATCCGGCAAATTTTTAATTTTAATGATATGTTCTAATTCTCAATTAGCTTAACTGATCGAAAATATTTTTTTGTTTTTCTTCATCAATGAGTTTCAGGACCTCATCTGTTTTTTCGTACGATTCCCCGTACCATTTCTCATCTTTATAAGTATGAATGTTTTCATATGTCTGTTTCATGGCTTCAAGAATTTCTTCTTCTGATTCTGTTTTCGGTGACCAGTACAGAATCTCCATCTTGTTTACTTCATTCGTAGCCAATGACCGGCGCCGGTACCCAATTGACTGAGCATGTTTGAAATGCTCTCTTTGATAAAACCTCAGGCGTTTTTCTGTATCAGTATCATCTTCATCCACAGGCTCCACCTCGAGCAATATCGGCTTATTTTTCTTTTTCAGCTTCGCGATCAATTTGCCGCCAAGCCCCTGCCCTCTTGCATCCTTAGACACATACAGATAATCAACGAAGATAAAAGAATCGAATTCCGCAAACATTAAGATATGATGTTTGCCTTCATCTTTATGATAAATATCGCTCCGCTCTTTCAGAAGAGCTTCCATATGCGCTTTTGATTTCATTTCTTCAATTGGAAAGTACTCGCTAAGCTTTTCATACCAGTTCATTGATTTGCTCCTTATGAGTTCATTGTCTTCATACTTTTAGATATACCCCATTTCATATTGTTTAAACAGCTTTACATCTATAAAGACGTACAAACTTCCGCCATGGTTTCATTTTTTTTCAGCAAAAAACGGAGTCAGATGCTCCGTTCATTTTGAAGTGTATGTAAAAAGCTTTCATTAAGCTTGGCTTTCCTGCTTGTACTGAAGCAGGCGGGGCTGCACCAGTGCAATAAGAAACGTCATGATATATAATGCAGCTGCCGCGATAAAAGCTGTTTTCGCACCCGCAGCATCAGCCATGAGCCCCATAATGGAGTAGGTGACGCCTGACCAAGGAGTCAAAATCGCATTTTTGGCAGCCATGATCCCGATACGCTTCTGCTTGGGAATGACCTCTTGCAGCAAGGTTTCCTGGCAAATATCACGCACCTGATAAAAAGGCCCCATTGCAGCACAAGCCAGAGCACATAAAAACGGGATTGGAGAAAATGAGAACAGAAGGGTCAGCACCGCCATCACAAGCGAGCAGAAAATAATAGCGTAGCCCATGTTCCGCTCAAAAAAAGCAGAAAAACGAATGGCAATCACACTGCCGACAATCGCACCTATAAAATAAGAAGCGTTAAACATCCCCCACCACACCTCTGTTTCATGCAAAACAGCCGCAGTAAATGCGAGAAGAATAGCAGACGACCAAACAGAACCCGCCAAAGCTTCTAACATGTCCATTAGAGTAATGTCTCTTACAATAGGGATCATCATTAAATCCTTCCATATACTTTTGGCAGATGCTTTTTCAGCTATTCCATCAGTCGTTTTTTCATTTATATGAAGCACAATGAGGGAAGCTCCCGAAAGAACAAACAAGCAAATGGCTGCACCGACAACGAGTTCAAAAGGTACGGCATACGTCAGAAGGCCGCCAAGGCCCCAGCCTGCTGTTAAAAACAATTGATTCGAGAGGGAGATCACACCGTTCGCTTTTACATATTGCTCTTTTGGAACAATAATCGGCAGCAGCGCGAATCTTGCCGGCTGAAAAAAGGCGCCCGCGAAGGAAAAACAGAAGACAAACAGCAGCGTTATCCAAAAGAAAACCTGTTCGTGATGACTGACGCTAAAAGCCATCAGTATTGTAAAGACCGCTCTCAGCAGATTTGCACCCGCAAGCACCTTTTTAAAACCGAGATTGCGAAGCACTGGGGAAATGCAAAAGCTTGCCGCTATACTCGCAAACGACATGAATGATAAAACAAGACCCGCCAAAAAGACGGAGTCAGTCATTTGATAGACCCTGACCATTAATACGATTGTGACAAGAACTCCTGCTAAAGATTGAAGAGATTGAGACAGTAATAGCGCAAAAACATTTTTGTTATGCAGAAATTGAATCGTATTTCGCCTCCGCTTTTTCCTCTAATTGTAAATGTTATCACTCTCACTTTCTATGATTATGAAAAAAATCCTTCAAGAGAAATCTCTTGAAGGATTTTTGATTCATGAATAAGCTTTAAATTCTGCCTCCGTGCACATCACAAAATGTCCCGGTTTGACTTCACGGAATTCCATCGTTTCCCCATCTTTTAATTGATGGACGGACGGATCGTATTTCTGGCGGACGCGATTTCTCTCATAGTCCGGATCAGGAAGCGGAATCGCAGAAAGCAATGATTTTGTATACGGGTGAAGCGGATTTTCATAAAGCTCATCTGCCGGAGCAAGTTCAACCAGTTTCCCGAAATACATGACTCCAATGCGGTCGCTGATGTATTTGACCATCGATAAATCGTGGGCAATAAACAGGTATGTGAGCCCTTTTTCTTTTTGCAGTTCTTTCATTAAATTCACGACCTGCGCTTGAATGGATACATCCAAAGCGGAAATTGGCTCATCTGCGATAATGAATTCCGGATCTACAGCGAGAGCTCTGGCAATCCCGATTCTTTGGCGCTGGCCGCCGGAAAATTCATGCGGATAACGGTTCGCGTGTTCCTTGTTTAAACCGACTGTTTCCAAGAGCTCGTGGACCCGCTGCATCCGCTCTTTTTTCGTTTTCGCCAGCTTATGAATATCGAGGCCTTCAGCAATAATATCAGCAACTGTCATTCTCGGATTTAGGGATGCATATGGATCTTGGAAAATCATCTGCATTTTGCGGTTGAATTCCAGCAGCTTTTTCCGCGATTTTTTCCCGTGCACATTTTCGCCGTTGAACAGCACCTCACCATCGGTCGCTTCGTATAGCCGAATAATGCTTCGGCCTGTTGTCGATTTACCGCAGCCAGATTCACCAACCAGCCCTAATGTTTCACCTTTATAGATATCAAATGATAAATCGTCTACAGCCTTAACCGTTCCTTTTGGCGTGACAAAGTGCTGTTTTAAATGTTTGATTTCTAATAGTTTCTCACTCAATTCATTCACCTTCTCTCACTAAGACAGGTTTTTCATAGGTATTTGCCAGTTTACGCATTTTCGCTTTTACCGCTTCAGGCGGCTCTACCTTTGGCGCGTCCGGATGAAGCAGCCACGATTTTACATAATGAGTATCGGACACCTTAAACATTGGCGGCTCCTGTTCAAAATCGATTTTCATCGCGTAAGAGCTCCGCAGCGCAAAAGCATCTCCTTTTGGCGGGTTTGTCAAATCAGGCGGCGTGCCTGGAATTGCAGTCAGCTGTTCTTCTCCTGAACTTTCCAGTGTCGGCATGGATGCAAGAAGCCCCCACGTATACGGATGTCTCGGATCGTAGAAAATCTCGTCTACCGTACCGGTTTCTACAATCTGTCCCGCGTACATGACAGCGACCCGGTCAGCAACGTTAGCCACAACACCAAGATCGTGTGTGATAAAGATGATGGACGTGTCAATTTTCTTTTGCAAATCCTTCATCAATTCCAGAATTTGCGCTTGAATCGTTACATCAAGAGCAGTGGTCGGCTCATCGGCGATCAGAAGCTTCGGATTCGCCGCAAGCGCCATGGCGATGACAACCCGCTGCCTCATCCCGCCTGAAAATTCGTGCGGAAATTGGTTAACCCGCTTTTCCGGCATCGGGATACCGACTAATTCCAACAGTTCAACCGCGCGTTTTTTAGCCGCTTCCTTTGAAATTTTCTCGTGTTTAAAAAGCACTTCCGTAATTTGTTTGCCGACCTTCATCGTCGGATTTAAAGAGGTCATCGGATCCTGGAATATCATCCCGATCTCTTTTCCCCGGACATTTTGCATCTCTTTTTCGGACAGCGGCACCAGATCCTTTCCTTCAAACAAGATCTCACCTCGTTTGAAATAACCCGGAGGCATTGGAATCAGCTTCATGATCGCTTGAGAGGTCACACTTTTTCCGGAACCTGATTCTCCGACAATGGCCAGCGTTTCTCCTTTATCCAGATGGAAATTCACTCCGCGGATCGCCTGAACTTCTCCGCCATATGTTTTAAATGAAATCGCTAAATCTTTTACTTCTAATAGGCGTGTCACCCGTATCACTCCCTTATTTACGTAACTTAGGATCCAATGCGTCTCTTAATCCGTCGCCGACAACGTTAAAGCCAAACATCGTAATGCAGATGAAACCGGCAGGGAAGAATAGACGCCACGGATAATAGGTCAATGCAGGCAATCCGTCAGAAGCCATCGTTCCCCAGCTTGCCAGCGGAGCCGGAACACCAAGTCCCAAATAGCTTAAAAAGGCTTCTGTGAAAATCGCAGTCGGAACTGTCAATGTCATCGTGACCAAAATGGAACCCATTGCGTTTGGCACGATATGTTTAAACAGCAGACGGGATGTTTTTGCACCAAGTGTCTGTGAAGCAAGCACATACTCCTGATTCTTCAGCTGCAGCACTTGTCCACGCACGATTCTGGCCATATTAATCCAGCCCGTAATTGTCATGGCAATAATAATCGTAAATAGCCCTTTCGGAAGCACAACCATCAGTAAGATGACCATTAATAATGAAGGAACTGCCCAAAGGATATCAGCGATACGCATCATAATTTCATCCGTTCTGCCTCCGCGGAAGCCTGAAATGCTTCCCCAAATCACACCGATCAGCAAATCAAGAACAGCGGCTGCAACACCGATAAAGATTGAGATTCGCGCACCTACCCAAGTACGGACGAAAATATCCCGTCCAAGATCATCTGTTCCGAACCAGTGATCTTTTGAAGGCGGCTTATCCGCATTTAAGAGATTAGTAGTTGAATAATCGTATCTTGAGAACATTGGCGCAAAAATTGCCATAAGGATAATGAGTACAATAATGATAAGCCCGACCATTGCAAGCTTATTGCTGCGGAAGCGAAGCATCGCATCTTTCCAGAGGGAAAGGCTCTTTTTACTTATTTTTTCTGCATCGCCGGCATTCGCTGCGGCTGGTTCAAACAGGTTTTTTGGAATGTTTTGCATGGCCTAGGCTCCTTTCTTTGCTTTTGAAAGCTTGATTCTTGGATCAATAATGCCATATAACACGTCTACGATTAATACACACAATAGCAAGATGACACTGAAGAACACCGTTACACCCATAATGACTGTATAATCACGGTTTGTAATACTGTTTACAAAGTTGTGCACCAAGCCCCGGGATACCAAAGATGGACTCAATAATAAAGCTTCCCGTTAAGACCTGCGCTGCCATCGGGCCCATGTATGTAACGACTGGCAAAAGCGCGTTTCGAATGGCGTGCCGCACTGTAACTGCTGGACGGGACAGCCCTTTTGCTTTCGCTGTGCGAATATAATCACTGTTTAACACTTCGATCATGCTTGAACGAGAAAGTCTGGCAATAAACGCCATCGGCATGGAAGCAAGTGCGATTGAAGGCAAAAAGGTGTATGCCCAGGACTCCCAACCCGCGACAGGAAACAGATCAAGCTTCATGGAGAACACATATTGCAGAACAGCCGCCATGATAAAGCTCGGAACTGAAATGCCAAATATCGTTAAAATCGCGACGGTATAATCCTGCCACTTATTATGGTAAAGGGCTGCTATGACCCCAAACAATACACCTAACGCTAAAGCGAGGAGAATAGCTTCTGCTCCAAGAGTGAATGAAACGGGGAAACCTGAACTGATTAGGTCGTTAACACTCTGACCTTTATATTTAAATGACGGTCCGAAATCCCACATTGCAACTGATTTCAAATAACTGACGTATTGTACAAACAGCGGCTTGTCCAAGCCGTAATGCGCATTTAAGTTTGCTTCGATTTCAGGCGGAAGCTTTTTCTCACCTGAAAATGGCCCACCCGGTGCTGCCTGCATTAAGAAGAATGTCACAGTTACAATCACAAATAATGTGATAATCATATAGACTAAGCGTCTTCCGATATATTTTAGCAAGGGGGAACACCTCCATGATTTTTACATTTTTATACTCTTTCAGTAAGAAAGGTATATGGGAAATAGGTCCCCATATACCTTGAGGTTTTTGTTTTCACAAATAAGACTTATTGAAAGTACGAGTTTCTGAAATAAATTTCTCCGGTTCCAGTAATGATGGTTCCTTTCAGATTTTCGTCTTGCACCCAAGGAATCGTATAAAAATAAACTGGCGCTACAGGCATTTCATCAATGAAAATACCTTCTGCTTTTTTCAGCAGCTCTGCACGTTTTGTTGGATCAGTTTCAGTTTGTGACTGATTCAGAAGCTTTTTGAATTCTGGATTTTCCCAGCCAGTATCGTTATTACCTCCGTTTTTGTCACGGAACAACTCGAGGAAGTTAATAGGATCGTTAAAGTCGCCAAGCCAACCCATACGGCCGATTTGATAATCTTGGCTGTGAAGCTTATCAATATATACATTCCATTCTGAGTTATCAAGCTCAACATTCACGCCTAAATTTTTCTTCCACATTTCTTGCACGGCTTGAGCGATTTTCGCATGTGCATCATCAGTGTTATAAGACAATTTGATTTTCGGAAGGTCAGATGCCTTGCTTAAGCCCATTTCTTTCAGGCCTTTTTCAAGATATTCTTTTGCCGTTTTGACATCGTTGTCTTTGAAGTAGCCTTCTTTGTTATCCTCAAATCCCTTCATTGTCGGTGGCACCGCAGCCATTGCCGGGATTTGTTCACCTTGCGTAATGTTTTTAACAATCGATTGACGATCAATCGCATAAGATAATGCTTTACGGATATTTACATTGTCTAACGGCTTAGCTTCAGTGTTGAATTTGTACCAATAGACACCTGCCATCGGCTCAACATGTAAAGAACCGTCTTTTTTCAGGGTAGGAAGAGATTCTGTCGGAAGCTGTCCGAGCGGCAAACCGGCCCAATCAAGTTCGCCAGCTTGGAATTTTTTCAGTTCAGTATTGTTATTGTTGATCATAACCATACTGATTTTCTTCAGTTTGACTTTGTCTTTATCCCAATACTGATCATTTTTTTCAAGAGTGATAGAACCGCTGTGTTTCCATGCCGTCATTTTGAACGGTCCGTTCGATACATAATCATCTCCGGCATTTGTGTTCCATTTTTTATTTTTCTCTGCAATTTTCTTGTTGATCGGCATATACGTATAGAACGCTGTTAATTCAGTGAAATATGGAGTCGGGTTATTTAATTCAACCTTTAGCGTTTTGTCATTTACAGCTTTTACTGCCACATCATCAAGGCTGCCTTTGCCGGTATTCGCCGCTTCAGCACCTTTTATGTAGTAAAGCTGGTAAGCGTATTGTGATTCGTTATTAGGATCTAGTGCCCATTTCCAAGCATATTCAAAATCTTGTGCTGTTACAGGGTCACCATTAGACCATTTCACACCATCACGAATTGTAAATGTATATGTCTTTCCATCTTTGCTCGTTTCAATTTTAGAAGCCATGCCTTCTTCAGGCTCACCATCTGCATTGATACGTGTCAATCCTTCAAAAGTCTGACGGATGACACCGCCTGATACTGAATCATTTGCCAATCCCGGATGTAAGGAGAACGGCTCAGTTTTAATATTAATATTAAGTGTCGTCTTTCCTTTACTGTCCTTTTTCCCTTCACCGTTTGATCCGCTGCCGCCAAAGCCGCATGCGCTCAGCACGAGAGTGAAAATGAGCATCAACGTGACAATCGACCAACGCTTTTTCATTATCGCAAACCCCCTAATAATAATTTTTCAGCTCCTTACGGCTAAATCCTCAGAAATATCAGACAAATGAACCTGAGTTTCCATAACTTTTATTCTGTTCCGTCTTTTCTGATTATTTTTGTAAAAAAGCTGTAACAATAGAGTGAACAAGTTCATTATAATGAAACAAATAATTTATTGCAATATTATTTTATCAATTTAAAATATTTGAACTTCGTTAGTTTTTCTTCCACGAACATAATATCCTTCTACCATTTAAAGCATAAATTGATTAAAAACTATTTGATAAGTTTTCTATCCATATTGCTTTTTACATATAATATCTAGCTGTTTTCACGCTGATAGCAGTTATCATTTAGGGGTTTTACAGCACCAGTGGTATTTATATCTTTACAATGTTACTGGAAAAAAGAATGTTTTTTCATGATGACAATTGGTTATAATTGATTTATAATGAAGCAATCAAAAGAAAAGCGTGCTATGAAAAAGAGTAGTACACATTTCACCCGTTTGAAGAGAGTCTGCGGTGCTGGGAGCAGATAACGGGCAATGTGGAATGGACTTTGGAGCAGCTGACCGAAACCGAAAAAGTAGGCTCAGCCGGAGCAGTCTCCGTTACAAACGTCAGAGTGATTCCATTTTAATGGAATAATCAGGGTGGTACCACGGTTCATTCGTCCCTTTTTTATAGGGGAAGAATGGGCCTTTTTTATTATGTTTTAAGAAATGAGGTTGATGTTTTCATGAAACAAACGATTTTTTCAGGCATTCAGCCAAGCGGCTCCGTTACGCTCGGCAACTATATCGGTGCAATGAAGCAGTTTGTCGAACTGCAGCATGATTATAACAGCTATTTTTGCATCGTGGATCAGCATGCGATAACCGTGCCTCAAGACCGACTTCAGCTAAGAAAGAATATCCGCAGTCTGGCGGCGCTTTACTTAGCTGTCGGACTTGATCCAGAAAAAGCAACATTGTTTATTCAGTCAGAGGTTCCCGCGCATGCACAGGCCGGATGGATGATGCAGTGTGTCGCGTATATCGGCGAGCTTGAACGGATGACCCAATTTAAAGACAAATCCAAAGGCAATGAAGCTGTTGTCTCCGGCCTGTTAACATACCCGCCGCTGATGGCCGCTGATATTCTGCTGTATGGAACAGATCTTGTGCCTGTCGGCGAGGATCAAAAGCAGCACCTTGAGCTGACGCGAAATCTCGCAGAACGCTTCAACAAAAAATATAACGACATCTTTACGGTTCCGGAAGTGAAAATTCCAAAAGTCGGCGCACGCATCATGTCTCTGAATGATCCGCTGAAGAAAATGAGCAAATCCGATCCGAACCAGAAAGCTTATATTACATTACTGGATGAACCGAAGCTTCTTGAAAAGAAAATCAAAAGCGCTGTGACAGATTCTGAAGGCATTGTAAAATTTGATAAGGAAAACAAACCAGGCGTTTCCAACCTTCTTACGATTTATTCAATCCTCGGTAATACGACAATTGAAGAGCTTGAAGCAAAGTACGAAGGGAAAGGCTACGGCGAGTTTAAAGGTGATTTGGCAGAAGTCGTGGTTAACGCACTAAAACCGATCCAGGACCGCTATCATGAACTAATTGAATCTGATGAATTAGACCGGATTCTCGATGAAGGCGCGGAACGGGCAAACCGGACAGCGAACAAAATGCTAAAAAAAATGGAGAACGCCATGGGCCTTGGCCGAAAAAGACGCTAATCAAAAAACCGCTCTTTGCAAAGAGCGGTTTTTTTAGTTTACCTTTGATTCATTTTCCATTTCCCATAGCTTTTCGAAAAAAGGCTGTCCTTTTATCAGGTTTTCGCAAAATGCCAGATGCTTGTCCGACCAGCCTTCAATTGTTTCGTTATACAGCATGTCCCAAATCTCTTCAAAGCTCATCCGTTTGATTTGTTCGTACATATGCGGGTTCCACTCTGTGTACCAGTAGCCGATTTCAGCGCGGTTTTTCAGCCCTTTTAATTGGTCCAGCGCCATAAACATCAGCTGCTTGATTTGCCGTTCTTTTCTTGTCAGCCCTCTGACGTGCTCTGGTGCTAATGATAAAATGTGATATTCTTTAGAGGATTCCAGCTTCTTTGGCTCAAATTCATATGTTTCAGGCTCTACATCTTTTACCATTTCATAAACGAGCTGCTCCTGCCTTGGGATCAAACGGCTTTTTCTGACAGGGATCGTGTAGCCGATCGTGTCGACAGCCAAAATGCCGATTCCGTCTGTTACAACAAAACAATACTCAAGCTTTGTCCGCTCATGATTTTTCCGAATGTACGATTTCTGATGTACGTCGTCAAGCAAACCTTTCGGAAGCTCAGACAAATCGTTTTCTATGTAATGAAACAGTACCGACGGCACCCTTAACAGCGGCACCTGATCCAAAAGCTCAACCGTATCTTCCTTGCGCCATTCGTGAAAGTGGCATACATTGTAGCCATTTTCTTCCCCTTCAAACCAATTGACCCACACATCATGAAGAAATAACATCTCTAACCCCTCACTTTTATAAAAACTGTTGTCCACAGTATAGGCAAGGGACAGAGAAATTATTCCAAAGAGATTGAGGAAATCTGGAATCGCTGGGTTTATGTAAAAATCACAAAAAGCAGATCTCTTTGTATATTTTCTGACAAAAAGAGATCTGCTTTTCTTATGATTTTGTTATATTTTATACCAGATATTATTTTCATTTTTATTTAATATTTTTTGGATCCAATGCATCCCGCAGACCATCACCGACAAAGTTGAAGCATAAAACGGTAATTAAAATGAATAGCCCGGGAAATAACGGGTACCACCATGCTTGAATCATTACTGTGAAATTTTGTGCGTCTTGAAGCATGTTTCCCCAGCTTGCGATTGGCGGCTGGATTCCGAACCCCAAGTAGCTTAACGCTGATTCAGCCAGAATGACAGATCCTACTTTCAGCGTCGCCGAGACGATAATCGGCCCTAATGCATTTGGCAGGATATGCGAAAAAATAATTTTGTTCGTCTTTGTCCCAATTGTTTTAGCGGCGAGAACATATTCTCTTGAACGAAGCGACAAGAATTCTCCCCTTACTAACCGCGCTGTCGTGGTCCAGCCTGTAAGACAGAAAATTAAAATTAGTTTGTCCACACCTGGCTTGAAGACGGTGACCAGCGTGATCAGTAAGAAGATATCAGGAATGGATAATACAATGTCGACCAGACGCATAATGACAGCATCGGCTATTCCTCTGAAATACCCAGCTAACGCCCCTAAAACTGTTCCGATCAAAATCGAACCGACTACAGACGCAAAACCAACCAACAAAGAGACACGCGCCCCATACAAGATCCGGCTGAAAATATCACGGCCGAATTTATCGGTTCCCATCAGATGTTCAAGGCCCGGTGCTTTATACTTATCAAGCAAGCTTTGTTGCTCCTGGGGGTAAGGTGCAATCAAGGGAGCGAAAACAGCCGACATAATAATGATAAACAGAATGACGGCACCTAGAATGGCCAGCTTGTTTTTCGAGAATTTTTCCCAGAAGATCTTGGTCATCGTATCTGGTTTTTTCGAAATGTTTTCTTTCAGTCTGATCTCCGTCGAGGGAGTTGTTTGCAACTCTGACATCTCTGTTTCCCTCCTCTTAATATTCGATCCGCGGATCAACAATCGCGTAAAGGATGTCCGCAATGAGGTTTCCGACCACGACAAGCACTGCCGAAATCACGGTCATTGCCATAATAACCGGATAATCACGCTGGAATGCCGAATCGACAAACAGCTTTCCTAACCCCGGCCAAGTGAAAATCTGCTCTACGACAACCGCTCCGCCGATAAAGGAGGGAATCATTAAACCGAAGATCGTAATAACAGGCAATAGCGCATTCCGCAAGCCATGCTTAAATAGCACGCGATTTTCTTTAAAGCCTTTTGATCTGGCTGTTCGGATATAGTCTTGATTTAACACATCAAGCATATTTGACCTTGTGTATCTCGTTAAGCCAGCCATATCTGCCGTAGCTAACACAAATGCGGGTAATAACAAATGATGAATCCGGTCTAATAAGCTAAAATCCGTGTTAAGAGTAGCGACTCCCCCTGTCGGGAACCAGCCGAGGTTCACAGCAAACACCATAATTAAAATCAGACCGAACCAAAAGTTCGGAATGGCTAAACCGATAAATGAAGTAAATGTAATGCCATAATCCAGTTTTGAATAAGGTTTTTTAGCAGAAATCACACCAAATGGGATTGAAATGATCAGCGCCAATATCGTCGACACCAGCATTAGGAGGAGTGTATTAGGCAGCCTTGCTATAATCAGCTCTGAAACAGGCGTTCCTTTTCTGATAATGGACGTTCCGAAATCCCCTTGAACCATATTGCCGAGCCATTTTAAATATTGAACGTATTCCGGGTCATTCAGGCCGTATTTTTCAATAAACTGCGCTCTGTCTGCCTGGCTGATGGTAGGGTCCATCATAAGCGTCATCGGATCTCCGGGAGCCGCTTTCATAATGACAAAAGACAAAATTGTAATTCCTAATAAGATAGGAATTGAAGCTAAAGTTCTTCGAATGATATATGTAACCATATTCTTGTCCCCTTTGTGGTTCTTTATCAATATAGAAGGGGAAGGAAACGCACTCCCTCCCCTGCAAGGGAAAATTATTGGGCAAGCCACCATTTTTCAATCTGATATAGTGTACGTTTCGGATGATACACATAACCCTCTAAGTTAGCTGGCATCGCCATATGGTTGTTCGGATAATAAAGGAAGGTATATGGCTGATCTTCAGCAAGTTTTTGGTAAATCTTTTCGTAGGCTTTTGAGTATTCATCACGGTCGCTGATTGATTTTGCATCTTTGAGAAGCTTATCAACTTCAGGGTTTTTGTACCACATGTTATTTAAGCCTTTTTCAGACTGGCTAGAATGGAAGATATCATAGTGATCCGGGAACGTGGACAGGCTCCAGCCTAACACCATTGCGTCATAGTCCCAATTAGGGGCACTTGTCTGTTCTACTAACGCACTCCATTCAACGATTTGCGGCGTTACTTTAATACCGACTTTTTTGAGCTGCTCTTGAACAACAACAGCAATATCCTCACGCACTTTATTTCCTTGGTTCGTTTTCAGAGTAAACTCAAACTTTTTACCGTCTTTATCTAAGATGCCGTCACCGTCAGTATCTTCCCAGCCGGCTTCTTTCAGCATCTTCTTCGCTTTTTTCACGTTGTATTTAAATTTAGGCACTTCTACGTTTTTCGGATAGTTCCAAGAAGCCGGGCTTTCCGGAATATAAGCGACTTCCCCGTCTCCATCCAATACAGTTTGCACCATAGTTTCACGGTCTAACGCGGTGGTGAGTGCCTGGCGTACTTTTTTATCTTTAAAGAGCTCGTTTTTCTCATTCCAGCCGATATATGAGTAGCTCAGCGCCAAGTCTGTTACGACTTTGACATTATTAAACGATTCAGCTGTCTTATAGTCAGTTGACGGCACGTTAAAGAAATCGATATCACCGGCTTGAAGCTGGGCAACCGCTGCATTGGCGTCCGGAATGATTTTATACGTGACACTGTCTAAATACGGGCGTCCGTCATAGTAGTCATCATTGGCAACGAGCTTGACGTATTGGCCGTCTTTCCATTCTTTAAATTTGAAAGGCCCTGAGCCGATTGGATTTTTTCTATTAAAGTCATTATCCTCAAGCTCTGCAACCGGTACATCTTTTAAAATGTGCTCCGGCAGAATCCCATAGCTGTCTAACGTATTATTATAGAAGTTAGGATCTTTGTATTTCAGGGTAAATAAAACCTCGTAATCTCCCTTTTTCTCTACCGATTTCAGCATTTCAAAGTTAGAGCCGCGCTCTCCTTTGTAATCCTTATTCAATGGAATGCTGTACGTAAAGACAACATCATCGGCAGTCAGCTCTTCTCCGTCATGGAACTTAACGCCTTTTTTGATTTTCACGTCATATTTCAGTCCGCCATCCAGCTCTTTCACACTTTCTGCCAGTGACATTTTGACATTTAAATTTTCATCTGTTTTCGTTAAAAAACTGTAAATCATTTGTTCAATATCTGTACTCGATTCATCAGTTGAATATAATGAGTTGAAAAGTGTTGGCGCTCCGATTGAGCCAACAACCAAATCCCCGCCTTGCTGAGGTTTTCCGTTTGATTTTTTCTCGCTGCTGCTGCTCGATTTTGATCCCGAGCAGGCCGATAAAAAGATGGCCAGAACCATCAATACACTTAGCATCATCAGTGCGGTTTTCCGTCTTTTCATTAGATATTCCCCCTTTTGAAATGTTCGTTCCTCTCAGCTGTTGTTTATGTAGTGTGCATACCCCCTCTCAAAGCTGTGCGGGCAACAATTAGCTATAAAGGTGACAAGCCACAAAATGGCTGGGAGCAGCTTCTTTGAATTCTGGTATTTGTTCCTTGCATATCGGCTTTGCAACAGGACATCTTGTGTGGAAAACGCAGCCTTTTGGCGGATTGGCCGGACTCGGCAGTTCTCCCTTCAGGACGATGCGTTCACGTTTGACAGACCCTTTTCTTCTTGTAACCGGAACGGACGATAAAAGAGCTTGGGTATACGGATGGAGCGGATTGTCGTAAAGCTCATGCTTGCCGGTCAGTTCCATCATTTTGCCAAGATACATCACTCCGACTCTATCGCTGATATGGCGGACGACACTAAGATCATGAGAGATAAATAGATACGTCAGATTAAATTCTTCCTGCAATTCTTCCATTAAGTTAATAACTTGAGCCTGAATTGATACATCAAGTGCGGAAACTGGTTCATCTGCGATGATCAGTTCTGGATTCAAAGTGAGCGCTCTGGCGATGCCGATCCGCTGACGCTGTCCGCCGGAAAATTCATGGGGATAACGGCTGGCAAACGACGGGTGAAGGCCTACTCTCGCAAGCAGTTCTTCGACTTTCTCGTTTCGTTCATGCATCGTATACATGTGGTGCGTATTAAACGGCTCCTTTATGATGGAACGCAGCGTCTTTCTTGGATTCAACGAGGCAAATGGATCTTGGAACACCATTTGAATATTTTTGCGGACGCTTTTCCGCAGCTTCTCCTCTGACAGGTTGGAAATATCCTGTCCTTTAAAAAGGATTTGGCCTTCTGTCGGTTTGTACAGCCTGATCATCGTCCTGCCGGCAGTCGATTTCCCGCAGCCGGACTCTCCAACGATTCCGAGTGTTTCTCCTTTTTTTAACGAAAATGAAACACCATCCACCGCTTTAACATCGCCTACTTTTCTTTGAAAAAGGCCTGAGCGGATCGGGAAGTATTTTTTTACGTCACGAAGCTCTAAGATTGTTTCTTGATTAGCTGCTGTCATGATTGTTCGGCACCCTCTTCCTCATATAAAAAGCATCTCACCGTTCTTCCGCTTTTGTGCGTCAAAAGCGAAGGCTGATTTGTCCAGCATTTATCCATGGCTTTCGGGCACCTTGGGGCAAATCGGCACCCCGGCGGCAGATTATCTGGTGTCGGCACGCTTCCTTTAATCGCATTTAATTTATCAATCTCTCCATCTATGACGGGAATCGACGTAAGCAGGCCTTCTGTATAAGGATGAAGCGGCTCTAAAAATAAGTCGTCAACGGTGGCGTTTTCCACGACTTGTCCGCAGTACATGACAATCACTCTGTCGGCTGCTTCCGATACGACACCTAAGTCGTGTGTGATGAGAAGTATCGACGTGTTGAACTTCTGGCAGAGATCTTTCATGAGCTCCAAAACTTGGGCTTGTATTGTCACATCCAGTGCTGTCGTCGGTTCATCGGCAATGAGCAGTTTAGGATTACAGCTGAGTGCGATGGCAATCATCACCCTCTGTCTCATTCCGCCGGACAGCCGGTGCGGGTACTCCTTCATCATTTGCTCGGCCCGGGAGAAACCGACCATCTGCAAGAGTTCAACAGCTTTTTGGCGAGCTTCTTTTTTCTTCATGTTTTTATGGTAAATCAGCACTTCGGTAATTTGTTCTCCGATTGTTAACACCGGATTCAGGGAGGTCATTGGTTCCTGAAAGATCATGGATACTTCGTTTCCGCGGATTTTGCAATAGTCGTTTTCAGTGAACGAGGTGAGGTCTTTGTCTTCGAGTTTAATAGAGCCGTCCATGATTTTTCCGCCTGAGCTTTGGACAAGGCCCATAATTGATAAAGAAGTAATGCTTTTTCCCGAGCCCGATTCACCTACAAGCGCGACGGTTTCGCCTTTGCTGATGTGAAAATCGACTCCGTCAACCGCAGGGATCGGCTCCTTTTTCCTGAAAAAATAAGTCTTTAAATTATTCACTTCTAAAAGTGTGCTCATGCTAGCTCCCCTTTCCCCCCTCTTGTCAAACGTTTTCAAGAGAAAGCAATCCCTTTATTCAGAAATAATAAATAATATTGAATTATCGAAAAATTTTATAGTTGTATATTATTACAATCATTTTGCAAAATCAAGAATTTTTTAGGATAAATGTAATATTATTAACGAAATTCCATTATTTTATTCTTTTAAAGCGTTGCATTCAAAAAGGTTTCGGCAGGGATGGACAGCCCGTCTGCCGTGTTTGCTTTGTTGGCAGTTAAATATTTTTTTACAATATTGAATCCGACTGCGTATCCAAGCATTTTGGGCTGATATCCTTTGCCGAATAACAGCTGTGAGAATAATCGATTGTCCCGTTTGATATCCTGGTGGGGCGCAATCTTTTTGTCGTATAAAGCTTGCAGCTGCTCCGGCGTATACCAAGACGTCCATTCAGCCGTTTGACTTCGGCCGAACCTCTCATAAACAGCATATTCTGCCAGCCCTTCCATGATGATTGTATCAAGTAATGTGACATCCTTTTCCTCTTTCGTCAGATGATCTAACCGGCAAACGTGGTGATATTCATGTGTTATCAGAGCAGATACCGATGCAAAATCTAAATTTGACGAGAGAAAGAGGAACATTTTGTCTTGAAAGGCGAGTCCTGATTTTGATCCGAATTCTAAACGAATTCTCTTGTTTCGTTCATCAACCGGCAGCGTGACAATTGGTACATCAGGACCATGCCATTTGTTTTTGAGGTACTGTTCTTCCTTTTGAATATGCTCGTAAAAACCTTTTTCTTTCAGCTTGGAAGCAGTCTGAATGCCCTCTTTTATGTTTTTAAACATCCCATGATGCTGAAGGTGTCCCAGAATGCCTTTCCAGTTCTTTTTCTCCACACCTGAAAAAAGCGGGACAATGTAATGGGCCAAATCATCTATTGAAGCAGCCTTCCCGAGCCAGCTATGTGTTTGTTCCACACTCATGTGATCGCCTCCCCTTTTTATTCTATGCGCACAAAAAAAACCGGCTACCCTTTAGGGGCAGCCGGTTTGGCGTGATCATGATTGGTATTTCTTAAAGATTAATGTTGCATTGTGTCCGCCGAATCCCAATGAGTTGCTGAGAACATAATTGAGATCCTGTCTGCGGGCTTCATCTGGCACATAATCTAAATCGCATTCTTCATCAGGTGTTTGAATATTGATTGTCGGCGGGATCATACCTTCTTTAATGGCAAGCACAGAGAAAATCGCTTCAATACCGCCAGCTGCTCCTAAGAGGTGGCCTGTCATCGATTTTGTAGAGCTTACCGCAAGTTTATGCGCATGCTCGCCGAATACAGTTTTAATCGCCATTGTTTCGTATTTGTCGTTGTAATACGTGCTTGTCCCGTGAGCATTGATATAATCAATTTCTTCAGGCGCGATGCCCGCATCTTTAATGGCTTCTTGCATCGCTCTCGCTCCGCCTTCACCGTCTTGTGCCGGCGCTGTGATATGATAAGCGTCTCCTGTTGAGCCATAGCCGACAATTTCTCCGTAAATCTTTGCGCCGCGTGCCAGAGCATGCTCAAGCTCTTCAAGAACGATAATCCCTGCACCTTCACCCATGACAAAGCCATCACGGTTTTTATCGAACGGGCGGCTCGCTGTTTTCGGATCTGGATTAGTAGACAGCGCTTTGTTGGCACTGAAGCCCGCGAATGACATTCTAGTCAGCGGCGCTTCTGTTCCGCCTGTGACCATAACGTCTGCATCGCCGCGCTGAATGACTTTAAACGCGTCACCGATAGAGTTCGTTCCTGTAGCACATGCTGTAACGGTACAAGAGTTAACCCCTTTTGCTCCTAATGCAATAGAAATCTGGCCTGTCGCCATATCAGGAATCATCATTGGCACGAAAAACGGGCTAACCCGTCTCGGTCCTTTTGTTAAGAAGATTTCAAATTGAGACTCTAGTGTTTCTAGTCCTCCGATGCCGGAACCTACCCAAACACCGACTCTTGGCGCGATCTCATCCGTAATCTTAAGATCTGCGTCTTCAACCGCCATTTTTGCAGCCACAACCGCATATTGTGTAAAACGGTCCATTTTTCTAGCTTCTTTTTTATCCATATAATCTTCAACATTGAAGTCTTTCAATTCAGCGGCTACTTTTGCCGGATATTCTTCAGCATCAACACGAGTGATCGGACCGATTCCGGACACACCGTTGATTGCGTTATTCCAACTTGTATCGACATCGTTGCCAAGCGGAGACAATGCTCCGAGCCCTGTAACAACTACTCTTTTTTTACTCATCTTGTGTGCACCTCTCACCTTTTTTTATCGGCCCCAGCGTATTGCAATGGCGCCCCAAGTTAATCCTCCGCCGAATCCTACCATGACGACCACATCGCCATCTTTGATTTTACCGGCTTCCAATTCTTCTACGAGAGAAATCGGAATGGATGCGGCAGAAGTATTTCCATATTTATGAACGGTTTTAGACATCTTTTCGACAGGAAGCTCCAAACGCTCACGTGCAGCTTCCATGATGCGGATGTTCGCCTGATGCGGAATCAAAAAGTCGACGTCTTCTTTTGAAAGTCCGGCTTTTTCGATGACATTAACACATGATTCTCCCATTTGGCGGACTGCAAATTTAAAAACTTCTCGTCCATTCATGATTGTATGTCGTTTTTCATTGAGATACAAGTGCTGACCGCCTGTGCCGTCTGCTCCAAGTTCAAATGAAAGGATCCCTCTGTCATCACTGACTGGTCCGACTACCGCAGCGCCAGCTCCGTCACCAAACAGAACGGCTGTGTTGCGGTCTTCCCAGTCTGTAATGCTTGAGAGCTTTTCTACACCGACAACAAGGACATGTTTGTACGTTCCGGATTCAATAAATTGTTTACCGGTGACAACCCCGTACATAAAGCCAGCACAAGCCGCGCTGATATCCATAGCACACGCTTTCTTCGCGCCGAGCTGTTCTTGAATCATACAAGAGACCGTAGGAAATGACTGATCAGGTGTAACAGTTGCAACCAGGATCATATCCAGGTCCTCAGCAGCCACTTCAGCTTGTTCAAGCGCTTGTTTTGCAGCTGCAACAGCCATATGTGATGAAAAGACGTCGTCTGCGGCGATTCTTCTTTCTTCTATTCCTGTTCTTGTACGAATCCACTCGTCAGAAGTTTCAACCATTTTTTCAAGATCATGATTTGTTAAAACCTTCTCAGGGATATAACGTCCCACTCCAAGTATTCCAGCTTTCATAAGGGAAGACTCCTTTATATAGTAAATTTAGAAGATCAATCAGGTTGTGATCAATTATTAGTATCAGGTACTAATTCTATCCTATTTTTTTTCACATGGCAATATATTCGTCTAAACTATCAGTTCATCTTACTCATACAGTATGGTATATGGAAAAGGAGGCGTATACAGGTGGATATATTTTCAAAGATGATGTTCGGCGATAACGCAAAACAAAACCCAGAGAAGGAAGAAGTGGAGGAGGAGGTTTCCCGGACAAACGAAGAAGAGACGATTGATTACATGTATATTATGAACCAAATCGGTTCGATTATGAACTCTCTCGATCAAATCAAGCCCGCTCTCAAGGAGCTCGCACCTATGGTTTCCACTATTAAAAAGAAAATCAAGTGAAAAGCCACTTTCGAAAAAGTGGCTTCTTTTTATTCGGTTTCAGATTTCGCGTCAGACTTGCCAAGCTCATAAGCTTCCGCCATTACCGTTGTAAATAGATTCATAAACGGCTGTATGGCCTCCATCGACAGCTCAATGCCTGATTTTTCAAGCTGTTCTTTCGCTTCAGGCAGATATTTCATGGCAATTTGCAAGAACTCAAGTGATTTTTCGTGCTGCATGTGACGTCACTCCATTACTCGTTTTTTGGCAGTTCGCCTGTTTTGTTGTACGTTTTGATCAGCTTGGCGATTCTTTGCTGAAAGTCTTTATCGACAAGCGGGCTGAATGTTCCCATTTCAACAACTCCCGTTTTCAGGTCGTAGTAATGATCGCCGCCTTCAAGGGTGCCTTTGTTGAATTGCTCAGCGATGATTTCATAAGCCTTGTCCACATTTTGCACCGTGCTGGTTAATACGGTATTCTCGCCCAGATCCGATTGATCTGTGACGTATCCGATGGCATAAAGGCCGTCTTTTTTGATTTGCTGAATGACAGGAACATTATACCCATCTCCGGCGGGATACACAACATCCGCGCCTTCGTTCTTCATTTTCTGATAAAGCTTTACTGCTGTCGTATCATCATCCCAATGATCCGTATATTTTGTGTTTACTTCTATATTCGGATTTTCATATTTGGCCCCTTTGATAAAACCGTCAACCTCCGGCTGCCACGTAAAGGAAGCAATCACGCCGACCTGATTCGTTTTCGACATACGGGCAGCTGTCATTCCTCCAAAGAAACCCATTGCTTCGCCGCTGAAATGGACACTCGTCACATTATCAGCTTTTGCTTTAGCATTAGAAATGACGAATTCCATATCTGGATAATCTTCACTGACCAAGTTAAACACCTCTGCATATTCACTCCCATGGCCATAGAGGAGATTAACGCCCCGCTTATGAAAATCCTCAATCGCATTTATAATATCTTCATCTGTTTTAACGCCTTCTTTATAGTAGACATCCACATTATATTTTGATTGTATATTCAGTAATCCTTTATACCCTTTTGTGCCCCATACGAGGTCATTAATCGTATCAGGAAAGAGCATGCCGACCTTCTCAATTTTTCCTTTAAACGGAGTTTGTCCACAACCGCTTAATAAAAGGAGGACAGAAAAGATCATGACAAGCCTTGTGATCAAGTCATGTTCAACTCCTTTTGACAAGCTATAACATGTATCATTTTTATACGTTTATTGTATCTAGAAAACTCGAAACATGGAAGGTATTTCTTAATATTTGTCGAAAATTGATGAAAATTGTCTTTTCCACTCGGAAATTTTTGCTTTTGCTTCTTCTTTTGAGGTTTTTTCTGTGACTTGCAAATCAAAAAACTGATCTTTGCTATCGCGGCTTGATTCAAGCAGGTATCTCAGCAGCTCGTCAGCCACATCGTCTGTGTAATAGCCGTCTACCTCAATTTCTTCTTTCCAGGGCCCATACATTTTCGGCAGGATCACCGTTTTTTCTGATCCCTTCTTTTCACGCTTTTCCCATTCTTTTCGGTCTTGTTCATATATTAATATATAGGGAGAATCAAATTGGTCTAAAGGCAAAAAGCCGCCGAACTGGATACAAATTGTATCATATTTGTGATCTCCAATGTGTTCAAGCTGGCGAAAGAGTCCATTTCTCCCAAGCCACATGAGTCTTTCTTCTAAGTACATTTGTCTCATTTCATCTTCTGTTTCCGCCAGAATGACGTCAACATGTATGCCTTCATTCATCATTCGCTCGCATAATGAAAGGCCGAAAAATTCGTCCGCACCTACAATCAGCGTTGATTCCATTGCATCTGCCGCCCTTCCGGTTTTTCTATTCCCAAAGCAAAAAACAGCCTCCGCAAAAGAGAAGGCTGTTGTTATTGTATTCTTTATAACGCTTTTTCATGACTGTGAAAGAATTTGCAGATTGAAGCATAAATTCTGCTTGGATGCTCAAATAAGTGAAATGTCATGTCGACCGGTGAACCTTGCTTTTGCTGTTTTCCCTTGAATACTTCAGCATGTACGCTGTACGGATAGGGAGCTCCGGTCATACGCTGCCATATATGAACCGGCACGCCGCTCGGATAGCTTTCAATGGTTTTGTAACGAAGCACTTCCGCTTCTTTTTCAGAAATTCCGTAGCTTTCCGATACTTCTTTTAAAAATTGCTTATAGAAAAATTTATTTTCTTTCTCTGATTCATAATGTGCCTGAAGATCGAGACAAGGATTCAACATTGCGGCTGAGCGGATATGATCCGGGGAAAAACGAAGCAGTTCATCGGCCACGAGAGCACCCATGCCTTCTGCTAAAATATGAATCTTCGGATTGAGGATTTCCTGCTTTAGCACGGAATGTATCAGCTGTTTGGCATAGGTGACCGCTTTTTCCGCACCCCAATGCCTTCCGAACAGATTGCTGTTAAAAAGAGTATATCCTTCATTCCTCAGCATGTTCAGAAGCTGATTTCTTCCGTAATGCTGAAGCCAAAAGCTTGAATTATTCCCGACAAAGTGGGTTCTGTCCCCCAAGATAAAGATGCCGAAGCCGTTCGGGCGATAGGGCAGATGAATGACATTATGCTCCGTTCCCAATTGAAAGTACCTTTCCGTTATTCCCATCGCTTGCCCGCCTCCTTTCACACTTCATCTCACGCTATCTTATGTAAAAAGAAAAGAAACGAATAAGGTAAAGTCCTAGCCTTTTACAGTTTTGGCTAATATACTGATTGATGTTTTTTATATTTTACCATTAAAGTGTGACGAATTAGACTCTTTTATCACCTCACTTTCTGCTAAAATTGGATTCCCCCTTCGCTTTTTGTATGGTATGATAACTTTTAGAATAGAATGAGAAGGACGAGGTGGAAACGTGCGATATATTATTGCCTTTATTTGGACGTTCCTTTTATCACATATGGCATGCTACTTGATTGCCAGCATGAACAGCGCTGCGTATAATTTCAAAACATCATCTGTCATTGCTGTTGTACTGTATGTCTTAATCATGGTTTTAGCGGAAATCATGCCTATGAACAAAAATGCAAGCCAGCATTAAAAAGCCAAAAACCCAAAACATTTATTGTTTTGGGTTTTTTCTTGATCACGGCTTTCTTTTATATGTCCACAGCCGATTGTGATTTGATGTTTCAGGGAACATTTCTCCTGCTGACAGATGGATCTTTTGAGGGTTTTTAACCATGCTCCCCGTCTCGCCGATTTCTACGTAGACACCGTTATTAGGCGCTTTCTGCCCGGGCCGGAATTGATGCTGCTGTCCCACTGTTTTTCCTCCTTTTCCTTTTTGCTGTAGTATGCGCCTAAGCGGCTGTGAATATGTTGCCATCAAAAAAACTGCTGAGTCTGGCTCAGCAGTTTTTTGATGATTCCCCTTTGTATAAAATGGCCTTCAGCAATGCTTTTTGCACATGGAGACGGTTTTCCGCCTGCTGGAATACTGCAGAATTCGGTCCGTCAATAATCTCCGCAGTCACTTCTTCCTCACGGTGCGCAGGGAGGCAATGTAAAAATGTATAGTCAGGCTTGGCATGGCTGACAAGCGCCGCATTCACCTGATAAGGTGCAAAGACAGCGAGACGCTCTTGCTCTTCCGCTTCCTGTCCCATGCTGGTAAACACATCAGAATAAATCACGTCCGCCTCTTTTACAGCTTCAACCGGGTCAGCTGTAAGCGTGATAGAAGCGCCTGATTGAAGTGCAGCTGATTTTGCCGCTTCAACTGCTTCATCTAACACTTCGTACCCCTTTGGCGAAGCGATCGAGATATCACAGCCCATTTTCGCGCAGCCGATCATTAATGAGTGCGCCACGTTATTTCCGTCACCGATGTACGCGACTTTCACGCCTTTAAGCTTCCCTTTCATTTCCTTAATCGTCAAAAGATCCGCCAGCGCCTGGCATGGATGGTATTTATCCGTAAGTCCGTTGATGACCGGAATGTCAGCTTCTTTGGCAAGCTCCTCTACCTTTTCATGCTCAAAGGTCCGAATCATGATGGCATCCACATAGCCTGACAGCACTCTAGCCGTATCAGCAACAGTCTCACCGCGTCCCAGCTGCAGATCTTTTTGGCTTAAGAAGAGGGCGCTCCCGCCCAGCTGCGCCATGCCGGCTTCAAATGAAACACGGGTCCGCGTTGATGACTTTTCAAAAATCATCGCCAAGGTTTTGCCTTGAAAAATAGGCTGGATTTTGTTTTGTTTCAGCTCACCGGCCTCTGCGAGCAAGGCGTTTATATCCTGTTCACTAAGATCCTTTAACGTTAATAAATCTTTTCCGTATAAACTGGTTTGCGTCACTGTGTGCATGATGCCACTTCCTTTTTATAGAGATCTTTGAGAGATACAGGCTGCGGATGGCCTGAACCGCTTTGTAAAAACGCCCGCACGGTTTCTTCTTCTGTAAAGACGGTGATGCCGTGCGTCATGGCTTCCAAACGTTCTTTGCGCGCTTCTTCAGAGCCGCACAGATTGATGTGGAGCGTTTTCCCTTCCTGTTCCATCCATGAGGAAAATGTCCCTTCATGAACCGTAAAACCGGCGTTTTCCGCTAACTCCTTCACATCGTCCGGCCCGTTTTGCAAGTAAATGCTTCCTTTTTGATTCCAGGCACGTGTATAGATTTTTTTCAAGGCGCTGTCGGCATCGTATGCTACACACATGCCTTCTCCCGTTGATTTCATTTCCGGCCCTAGCTTGACATCCACATCCTGAATCGCATGAGAAGAAAAAACAGGGAACTTCACGGCAACCCCATGATGATTCTGAACTGCCGGGTTTACATCTTTTAAAGATGCCCCCGCCAGCAGACGTGTGGCGAGCGGGATCATCGGAACGCCCATTACTTTGCTGACAACGGGAACCGTGCGACTCGCTCTCGGGTTCACTTCAAGAACGAGAATGTTTCCATTGTCGATCACAAATTGGATGTTCATGACACCTTTAAATGAAAGCTTTCGGGCAATTTTTTGCGCGGCATCTTTTATGCCCTGCTTTAGCCCGCTTTTGATGGACGGTCCGGGAAGGATGGCAAAGCTGTCTCCCGAATGGACACCTGCCCGTTCAATATGCTCGGTATATGTTGGGATAAAGACATCCTCACCGTCGGAAATCAAATCAATTTCGACTTCCTTTCCTGACACATACTGATCAATTAAAATCGGGTACGGCATGCTGTCCTCACCGTTCAACAGCTGAGAAAGCTGGGCTTGCGAGCCAACAATGATCATGCCCATTCCGCCGATGACGTAAGATGGGCGGATTAACACCGGATAGCCGATCTCATCAGCTTTTTCAGCGGCCTCTTCTTTTGTATATGCGATTTCTCCTTTTGCGTGGTTCAATCCAAGCTCATCAAGAAGCTGATAGAATTGATCCCGATCCTCTAACACATCGAGCGTTTCAAACGAGGTGCCGAGAAGGGTAATGCCGGCTTTTTCAAGCGCTTCAGCAGCATTGATCGCGGTTTGGCCGCCGAATTGCACGATTGCAAAATCAATGTTTTCCTGCTCCGCTACGTTTAAAATGTGCTCCGTTGTCATCGGTTCAAAATACAGGCGGTCCGCAATTTCATAATCGGTGCTGACCGTTTCCGGGTTATTGTTGATCATGATGGTTTCGAACCCAAGCTCTTGCAGTGTCAGCACGCCGTGAACAGCACTGTAATCAAATTCAACACCTTGGCCGATCCGAATCGGGCCAGATCCGATAATCAGCGCGCGTTTTTTCTCTTTGCGGCCGATGTCCCCATCGGTCTCTCCGAAATATGTGGAGTAACAGTAGTTTGTTTTCGCATCAAACTCAGCCGCGCACGTATCTACAATTTTGAAGGAAGGCATAATGCCCATCTCCTTGCGAAGCGCGCGCACCTCTTCTTCTGTTTTGCCGATCAGTGAGGCAATCGTTGCGTCTGAAAATCCCTTTTCCTTTGCTTTTTTCAATAATTCAGAAGAGAGATCGCTGCCAGCTTCCATCATGCGGTTTTCCAGTTTGATGATGTTGTCAAAGGTATGCAGGAAAAACGGATCAATTTTTGTTTTCTCATGTATGTCATCAATCGACACGCTGCGGCTCAATAGCTCCATGACAACGAAAAATCTGCGGTCATCCGGAGTAACTGCCAAATCCCACAGCGCTTCAATTGACAAGCCGCTGAGCTCTGGAAGGTGTGTGCCGATATTTTTCAATTCAAGGGACGCGGCTGCCTTTTGTATCGCCGCTTCTAAATTCCGTTCAATCGCCATCACTTCACCGGTGGCTTTCATTTTTGTGCCAAGCTTGCGGTCTGCGTTTTTGAATTTATCAAACGGCCAGCGCGGAAATTTGACAATGACATAGTCCAGCGCCGGTTCAAAGCTTGCGTAAGTCGAGCCTGTGAGCGGATTTTTCAGCTCGTCAAGAGTATATCCTACGGCCAGTTTTGCGGCCATCTTCGCAATCGGATAACCGGTTGCTTTAGACGCGAGAGCCGATGACCGGCTTACACGCGGATTGACTTCAATGACATAATATTGCTTGCTGAATGGATCAAGCGCGAATTGAATGTTGCAGCCGCCTACAACATCAAGTGCTGAGATGATTGTCAGACTAGCTGTCCGCAGCATCTGATAGTCTTCATCCGTCAATGTTTGTGACGGCGCCACAACGATGGAGTCGCCTGTATGCACACCGACCGGATCGATGTTTTCCATGTTGCATACGGTGATGCATGTGTTATTGCTGTCACGCATGACTTCGTATTCGATTTCTTTAAAGCCGGCAATGCTTTTTTCCACAAGGCATTGATTGATCGGGCTTGCTAATAGCGCCTGCTTGATCATAGCGGTAAAGGCTTCTTTATCAGGAGCAATTCCTCCGCCCTTTCCGCCTAAAGTGTAAGCAGGTCTGATAATAACAGGAAAACCGATGGATTCCGCAAAGCGGAGGGCGTCGGTCTCGTTATCAACAATTTCACTCTCTGGCACGGGCTGATTCAATTCGTTCATTAACGAACGGAATTTTTCCCGGTCTTCACCTTTTTGTATCGTTTCAACGGATGTGCCGAGCAGTTTGACGCCGTGCTCTTTTAAAACACCCGTTTCTTCAAGCTCCACCGCTAAATTCAACGCGGTCTGCCCGCCTAAATTGGCAAGTAGCCCATCAGGCTGTTCTTTCTTAATGATGGCTGTCAGGCTTTCTGCTGTCAGCGGCTCAAAATAAATTTCATCTGCGAAGGCTTCATCGGTCATAATTGTCGCCGGATTGTTGTTGACGAGGATCACCCGATAGCCCTCCTCCTTCAGCGCGATGCACCCTTGAGTGCCCGAATAATCAAATTCTGCCGCCTGCCCGATGATGATCGGGCCTGAGCCGATTACTAATATGCTTGAAATACTGGTGTCTTTAGGCATGTGCGATTTCTCTCCTTGCTGGTATCACATTCTTTAAATAATCATCAAAAATCCATTCGCTTTCCGCCGGCCCGGGATGGGCTTCCGGGTGAAATTGAACACTCATGACAGGCAGCTTTTTATGTGAAAGCCCTTCAACTGACGTATCATTGACATGATGAAACCTGATCGTGAGCTCTTCTTCATTTATGGACTGTTCATCAACCACATAGCTGTGATTTTGGCTTGTCATGAAGACGCGTTTCGTTTCACTGTCGATGACCGGATGATTTGCGCCCCTGTGTCCGAATGGCAGCTTGAATGTATTCCCTCCGAACGCGAGCGCGATCAGCTGATGGCCGAGACAGATGCCGAGAGTCGGATAACGGCTGACGATGCTTTTGATCTTTCCTAAATAAGGTTGAATCGCTTTTGGGTCTCCAGGTCCGTTCGATAACACAATGCCGTCCGGCTTTATATCGTAGACAGCTTCCATTTGCTGATACGGCACCACGGTGACCTTGCAGCCTCGTTTGACAAGTGATGACGCGATGGACTTTTTATAGCCGAAATCGATGAGAGCGATATGTTTATTTCCGTCGCCGAATGTGCTAATTTCCTGTGCGGAAACCTGTTCTGCAACGTTCTCTGGTTGAAGGGCAATCTCAGCTGCTTCTTTAGTGGCTGTGACAGTCGCACCCATCGTTCCGTTTGAACGGATTTTTTTCACGACAGCCCTCGTATCAACATGGGTCAAAAGCGGAATGTTCCATTTCTGTAAATACTCCTTGAGACTGTATACCGCTTCATGATGAGAAAAATGATCACACGCCTCGTAGACAACCGCGGCTTTCACTTGAGGTTTCTTGCTTTCAAAATCCTTTTCATTAATGCCGTAGTTGCCAATCAGCGGATAGGTAAATACGATAATCTGCCCTTTATATGATGGATCTGTCAGCACTTCCTGGTAACCTGTCATTCCTGTAAAAAAAACAGCTTCTCCCGTGCAGTTTTCATGACCGTCCAGCTCGCCGCTGAACGCTGTTCCATCTTCTAACACTAAATAACCTTCCATCTAACAGCCCACCTCTTTGATGAATAATTAATTATAAAAATGAATTTTTATACCTTCATGTCGAAAAAAAACTACTGGCTTACAGCGGAATGATGAGCGATTGCCTGTTTCAGCTTGCTGACAGCTTCTGCTATTTCATCCTTTGTCACGGTGAGCGGCGGCAGCAGCCGAATGACATTCGGGCCGGCCGGCAATACAAGCAAGCCTAATGTCTGCAATTCAGTAATGATGTCAGCAACAGGGCCATCACACTCAATTCCAAGCATTAATCCTTGACCGCGGATTTGTTTTACAAACGGGCTCTTTAGCTCAGCCTTGAGCTGTTCTTTTAAAAACGCCCCTTTGTCAGCAGCCTCTTGCAGAAAGTCAGGCTGGAATACAATTTGCAATGTGGCATTTACAGCAGCCATCGCCAGCATATTTCCTCCGAAAGTCGTTCCGTGAGAACCAGGGGTAAACACTTCTCCAAGCTGTTTCTTTCCGATGACAGCGCCAACTGGAAATCCGTTTCCCAATCCTTTTGCGACTGTGATGATATCCGGTGAAAGTCCGAAGTGCTCGTATGCGAAGCCCTTTCCCGTCCGTCCGATGCCGGTCTGGATTTCATCAACGATCAGAAGAGCTTGCTTTTCCTTGCAAAACGACTGTACGGCTGTTAAAAATTCAGCGCTTGCCGGATTGACTCCGCCTTCTCCCTGCACTGTCTCAAGCATCACCGCGGCAATGCCGTCTTCCTCTCCAAGAGCCTCAAAAGCGGAAGGATCGTTGTATGGCAGGTAGTGAAAGCCTTCCAGCATCGGGCCGAAGCCTGTTTTGATTTTTTCCTGTCCGGTCGCAGCCATCCCTGCATACGTGCGGCCATGGAACGACTGTAGGAAAGTGATGATTTTCGTTTTCCCGGTTGCTTTTCGGGCGAGCTTTATCGCGCCTTCATTCGCTTCCGCGCCGCTGTTGCAGAAAAAGACGAGATCCCCCGCACTGTGTGCCGCCAGCTTTTGTGCCGCTTGCTCCTGGAGACTGTTTTGAAACAAGTTGGATACGTGCCATACGCTGTCGAGCTGTTTTTTGACTGCTTCTGTAACCGTTTCATGGCAGTGGCCTAGGTTAGATACCGCAATTCCCTGAATGAAATCGAGGTAGGTTTTGCCGTTTTGATCCTCAACGTACGTTCCCTTTGCTTTTTTGATGTCAATATCCCAGCGTCCGTAGGTTTGAAACAAGCTGCTCATGAAACAGCCTCCTTTGCTTTAACAATTTTTGTACCTTGAAAGGTTTGTTCTGTGAAGAATGATCCTTTACCGTTTACGATCATGACTTCAGACACCTGATCCGATAAAGCTGACAAGGCTGAATTGACCTTCGGAATCATCCCCCCTGTGATCACTTCCTGCTTAATCAGCATTTGAACCTCCTCAGGGGTCAGGACGTCGAGACGCTGTTTTTCCTTCATGATTCCATCCACATCAGTGACGAACATCAGCTTATCGGCTTCAAGCGCTCCGGCGACAGCTGAAGCGGCCAGATCGGCATTCACATTCAGCGTCTTGCAGTCACTTGTCATAGACAGCGGCGCAATAACAGGAATGATGCCCTTTTCCATCAGCGCGTTTACCATGGATGCATCAACCTTTTTGATTTCTCCGACTTCCCCGTATGTTTCCGGATCGAGATAATCCGCCTCCAAAAGACCGCCGTCCTTACCGGAGATGCCTGCAGCACGCAGTCCGTGTTTGGCAAGCTCAGCAACGAAAAACTTATTCACAGAGCCCGATAAAACCATCTCCGCCACTTCTAACACTGGCTTCGTTGTTTTCCGCTGTCCTCCTGAAAATTCTGTTTTGATATTTAACCGTTTCAGCATATTTGTGATTTCCGGGCCGCCGCCGTGAACGATCGCCAGTTTCCATCCTGACGCCATCAATTCTTTCAGATTATGAAAAAATTCCTCAGATAGCTCACGGATGACACTTCCCCCGCATTTAAAAACGATTGTTTTCTTCATAATGCTCCCCTTTATTACGTGCGATAGCTCGCGTTAATTTTGATATAGTCATAGGTCAGGTCACAGCCCCACGCTCTTCCGTTCCCGTCCCCTTCATCCATCTTGATGACAATGGTGATTTCATCTCCTTCAAGGTATTCCTTGGCGAGAGATTCAGAGAATGGCCGAGGTTCGTTATGCTTAAACAGGCATTGGCCCCCGAGATAAACCTCTACTTCTTCTGCCGTCACTTGAGCTGCGCTGTGCCCAATGGCTCCGATGATGCGCCCCCAGTTGGCATCTGTTCCGTAGACCGCCGTTTTCACGAGACTTGAGCCGACAATCTTTTTGGCAATCACGTTTGCATCAAGATTGTTTTTCGCCCCGTGCACTTGCGCTTCGATTAGTTTCGTCGCGCCTTCTCCGTCTCTGGCAATCTCTTTAGCCAAATCCTCGCAAGTAAGCAAGAGCGCTTTTTTAAAGATCGGCCATTCTGGATGATCTTCCGTCAGGCACTCGTTTTTCGCGCAGCCGTTTGCCATGACCAAGACCATATCGTTCGTGGATGTTTCACCGTCAACTGTGATTTGGTTAAATGAAATGTCGGTGATTTCACGCAGCGCCTTTTGCAGTGCTTTTTCTTCGATTGCTGCATCTGTTGTGACAAAACCCAGCATCGTGGCCATGTTCGGGTGAATCATGCCCGAGCCTTTGGCCGCTCCGCCGATCGTGACTGTTTTGCCGCCGATTGTCAGCTCATAGCACGTCTGCTTGATCACTGTATCGGTTGTTAATATCGCTTCTTCAAAATCTCCTGATCCCGCAGGTGTTTGTGTCAGCAGCTTGATGCCTGCCTGAATTTTTTCCATGTCTAAATGTTCGCCGATGACGCCTGTTGATGAAACGGCGACAAGCTCCGGCTCAATGCCAAGCTGCGAAGCAAGGCTCTCACGCATTGTGTATGCGTCCTTTATGCCCTGTTCTCCCGTGCAGGCATTGGCAATCGCGCTGTTGACGATGACGGCTTTCAATGCTGCCCCATGTTTTAAGCTGTCTTGTGTAACTTTGATTGGAGCGGCTTGAAAGTGGCTTTGGGTATAAACCGCTGCACTTACGGCTGGTGTCTCGCTGATAATGACGCCGAGATCTTTTTTCGAGTAGCGCAGCCCGCAATGCACGCCCTTTGCCTGAAAACCTTTTGGCGAGGATACATCACCTGTTACTTTTACAATTTGATCTTCACTTAACTGAATCATGGTTCGATTCTCTCCCGTTCTATGGATATATTGGCGTCATGGTGAGTCCAGTCTCTTCATTCCAGCCATTCATCAAATTAAAGTTTTGCACAGCCTGACCGGCGGCACCCTTCATTAAATTATCGATTACCGAAACGATTGTGACTCTGTTCGTTCTCTCGTCGAGGGTAACGGCGATATCACAGAAATTGCTGCCGCACACTTCCTTCGTTTGCGGATACTGCCCTTTTGGCCTTACTCTCACAAAATATGAATCTTGGTAAAATTCCGAATATAAATCATGCAGGTCATCTGCTGATAGATCAGAGGTTAATTGTGTATACATCGTCGCCATGATGCCTCTTGTCATCGGAACCAAGTGAGCCGAAAATGTAATAGGCCCGAGCCCCGGCTGCCAATCTTGCAGCGCCTGTTCAATTTCCGGCGTATGCTGATGTTCATTGACTTTATAAATTTTAAAATTGTCGTTCAGCTCAGAAAAATGAGTTCCCATGGATGCTTTTCTTCCCGCTCCGGAAACACCGGTCTTCGCGTCAACGATAACGAAAGATTCATTGAGCAGTTTCTTTTGAGCCAATGGGGCGAGGCCAAGTAAAACAGCCGTTGGAAAACAACCCGGATTGGCAATGAGTTTCGCCTGTTGAATTTGTTTTTGATTCAATTCTGCGAGACCGTATACCGCCTCATGAATCACTTCCTTCGGTGCCGCTGTCCGTTTATACCACTTTTCATATTCAGCCGGCTCTTGTATCCTCAGATCACCTGAAAGATCAATAACCGGAATCCCTGCATCTGCCAGCTGCGGAGTCAATTCACTTGATACCCCGGGCGGCGCAGCAAGAAACATGATATCTATTTCGTGTTTGATCGTATTCATATCAATCGGCTTCAGCTTTTGATCCGCTAAGCTGGCAAGATGAGGATAAACCTCGCTATAGACATTCCCTTCTCCGCTGGATGAATAAAGTATACATTCCTCTGCATGAGGGTGATGTGAGAGAATCCTGACAAGTTCGGTGCCTCCATATCCTGTAGCGCCTACAATTCCTATTTTCAAAACAAGTTCACCTTCTTGGTCTTTGTGAAATTATTTAACATTATAACATGAATAAAAATTAATTCAATCGTATATTTAATATTTTTATTCATTTATAAATTTTCTGTTCAATAAAAAATCCGCTCAAAAAAAACTGCACTGATTCATCAGAAAACGTTGATCTGACGCTTTTTTCAGCCACATAAAAAAACAAGCTGACCGCATCAGCCTGTTTTCATCATCATCAATCCGCTCAAAAAATATAGAATAGAGCTTGCATAAAAAATCATTTGTACTGTAAAAAAGTCAGCGAGAAAGCCGCCGAGCATAATGGCTGCTGCTGAAAAAACAGCTGTCCAAAAATGGTAATTCCCAATCTTCTTTCCGCGCTCTCCGCTGTCTGTAAAATTGGCGATCAGCACTTTTTCTCCGTGCTTTTGCATCGCACCAAAGAGCCCTAACAGCACTTGGACGATGTACACTTGAACGACGCTTCCAATATGCGGGACATATAAAAGCAGCACGGCCATTCCCCAAGAGTTTGCAAGCAGAAAATAACGGCTGTCAAACCTTTCAGACAGCCGTCCGAGCAGCGGATAAATGAGCGCTCCGCTCAGCCCGAACAATCCGTAGGAAAAGCCGAACTGCGTGTAGCTTGAGCCGATATTTTTCACAAACAGAATATAAAACGGAAAGATTAAGCTGCTTGCAAAAAATACGCTGCTTTGTGATAATGTCAGCCATTTTAATTTGTTTTTCCCCATTATTTATACCTCTGATAAAAGTAATTCATAAAGCGCTCATCCGGGTCATACGTTCGTTTTTTCTGAAAAAACGCTTCGCTTTTCGGGTATGCCTGTCTCATTTGCGCTTTTGTCTGGTACGTCATATACGGCAAATAATAGCTGCCGCCGTGCTTGATGGCAGCGTCTGTCATGCGCCTGATGATCCGGGCAGTATCTGCCTGGTCTTCTTTTGAAAAGCCCTCGTTTATTAAAAGCACGAGCGAAAACATATCATCCTTCGCATAGGAAAGATCGGCTTTTTCATTTTTTTGCACGTAGCGGATCGTAATGTTCAGCAGATTCAAATCCTCGTCCGACAGTGTTTGTCTCAGGTCGTCAATATAGGACGCATACTCCTTCACCGGCACAAAGTATTCTTGCAGAACATCTGTGTTGTCATTGTTTTCATATTCGAGAAATGTTGATTCAGACCGCATGACGTTATTGCGTGAGATCTTTGTGCCGTTTTGGCTCAGAAAATAGGATTGCTGTGTGTTCCACAGCCAATGTCTTCCCCATTCATATCGCCTGGACAAGCCAAGTGCAAACTTTGTGAGCCCCGTATACTCGTCTTCTTTGAGATCGCTGTATGATGACAGCTGATCCTGATGATCAGCCAATTCATAATTCGTAACATACATGTCTTCCAGAAATCCTTTTTTCGCTGTTGAAATTCGCGCCAGATGCATTCGGACATCCGGATTTCCTTTTACGTGCTTTGTAAAATAGTCTGCGTATGCACTGTAATTCATTGTTTCAGTCTGCATGACATACAGCTCATCATCCGTCAGCTCAAGCGTTACATCAAGAATCACGCCAAAAAGACCGTACCCTCCGATGACTGCCCTGAACAAATCATCTTTTGGAGTGACGGTGACGATTGATCCGTCAGCTTTTAAAAGCCGAAATGATTTGACTGTATCAATCAGCGAGCCGTAGCGGATATCACGTCCGTGGGCATTGGCGCTGAGAGATCCTCCAATTGTAAAAATGTTTTGTGACTGCATGACTTTTACAGCGAGTCCGTATGGATTCACGTATTTCTGGATGTCATTCCATGTCGCGCCGCTTTGCACTCTGATGGTTTTCTTCTCTTGATCGAACGACAGGATTTTGTTGTAGCCTGTCATGTCGAGAACGATGCCGTCCTCATAATATGTATGGCCGCCCATGGAGTGCTGGGCCCCGGCGATTGAAATCTTTATGTTTTTTCGATTAGCCTCTTTGACCGTGTCAATGAGCGTTTCCCCTTCTTGCCCTTTCACTGTCTGCTTAATTTTCACAGGCATCAGGCGGCTGACATCCGTCATCTCGCTTGTGTCTGTTTTTTGATCTGAGTGTACAGAGTACGCAAACAGGGCCGCATACGCGCCTATACAAAGCGCGAATGCAAGCAATTTCTTTTTCATGGCGCTCTCCCTGCTGTTTTTTTATGACCATTATACCATGTCTGCGCCCTCATTTTTCCAGATTATCTTCTTGCCCGTTTTTCGGCACGGCGGTCGGCGACGATAAAGCAGGCGTGAATCGCGCCCGGCAGCCAAAAGATGCAGGTCAATATGAGATTCAGCAATGCCTGAAACGGTTTTCCCGAAAACAAAACAGCAAGAGGCGGGCATAGGACAGCAAGCAGGTACATCATTTTACCTCACTCCTTTCAGTTGTAAAAAAGGACAGCCTCACAGTAAGGCTGTCCTCTTTTGTTTTGTTTTATTGAATGCCAAGCGCGATTTTCGCGTATCTGGACATTTTGTCTCTTGTCCAAGGCGGATTCCACACAATGTGAACCTCCGTCTCTTTCACTTCCGGAATGTCCGCTAATGCTTTTTTCACTTCATCAACGATAATCGGCGCTAAAGGGCAGCCCATTGATGTCAATGTCATCGTAACGTGCGTTAAGCCGTCTTCATCCATATCAACATCATATACCAAACCAAGATTCACGATATCAACGCCCAGCTCAGGATCAACAACCTGTTCCAGAGCGCCCATGATGTTTTCTTTTAATGCTTCTTCCACGTTCCCTCACTCCTTTTTTCTACAGTATAACGTAAATCCAGCCCTTCTTCACACCATTGTGCTTTATAAGTGCGTATCAAACCATTCAATCGTTTTTAACACAGCTGTCCGCGGGACTTTATGGTCAGCGTGTTCATCTCCGATAAATTGGAGGCGTTCCGGCTGTTCGCTGTAATAGGATTTGATCGTGTCATAAAATTTCCGGGTCGGCGCGTAAGGCACGACTTTATCTTTTGCGCCGTGCCAAAATAATAGCGGGCGCTGGCGCAGTTTTTCCGGCTGAAGGCTGAGATCCCGCAATTCGAGACGCTTCATCAACTCCTCTACCTTTTCTTCCGGCACGTCAATATCAATGCCCTGAGATTGAATATGGTCAATCTGCTGCTGAAACAGTTCTACGTAATTCGGGCTTCCCATCAGGCTGACGCCGGTTTTTATCCAATCATAAGCAGTCAACGCGCCAAGTGTTGTGATGCCGCCCATTGATGTGCCTGCGAGGCCGATGCGGCCGCTGTCTATCAGGCCCTCTTTTTCAAAATGGGTTTTGAGTACGCCGATCTCTTCAATCTCGTTGAGGACGATGTCCCAAAAATGGCCGGCCAGCTCTTCAACAGCCATTTCTTCTCCCCGTTCACCATGGTGCAGAGCCTCCGGCAGAACGGCTCTAAAGCCCTTCTCCGCAAGCAGATAAGCAATATGAAGGTTATGTTCCTTCGCGCTTGTAAAACCATGTATAAAGATGACAAGAGGAACAGCGCGGTGCCTGTTCTCTTCCTTTACAATATGTAAAAACGGAATACCGGAAACGGTTTGATTTTCAATTTGAATCACAATGTGCCCCTCCTTAGGATAACCATAATCATAAGTGTAACATGTAGACAATAAAGATGGTAAAAAGCTACACTGTAAGTAAGGCAAAACAAGCAAATTCTAAGGTTAAAGGAGCTTTTCATGGAGACAAAACCCTATTTAATCGCTTTAGATTTAGATGGAACCTTATTAAAGGATGACAAAACCATATCAGAAAACACTCTTCGGACGATACAGCGCCTAAAAGATGACGGGCATTATGTCTGCATCTCAACGGGCCGGCCGTACCGCTCGAGTTCCATGTATTACCAGCAGATGAAACTGACAACGCCGATTGTCAATTTTAACGGAGCGTTTGTCCATCATCCGCAGGACGACAGCTGGGGACGGTATCACACCTCGCTGCCGCTTGATGTTGTCAAACAGCTAGTGGAGATCAGCGAGAGTTATAACGTACATAATGTGCTTGCTGAAGTCATTGACGACGTGTACTTTCATTACCATGATGAGCACCTGATTGATGCCTTTAACATGAACACAACGAATGTGACGGTCGGAGACTTGCGGGAAACTCTCGGTGAGGATGTTACATCCGTGCTCATTCACGCAAAAGAAGAAGATGTACCGGCCATACGCTCCTATTTATCGGATGTGCATGCCGAGGTGATCGATCATAGAAGATGGGCCGCGCCGTGGCATGTCATTGAAATTATTAAAAGCGGCATGAATAAAGCGGTCGGCCTGCAGAAAATCAGCGATTATTACGGTGTGCCGAGGGAGCGGATCATTGCTTTCGGAGATGAGGATAACGATTTGGAAATGCTTGAATTCGCAGGCTGCGGCGTTGCGATGGGAAATGGAATCGACGAGGTCAAGCAGATTGCCAACCGGACAACGGCTACAAATGAAGAGGACGGCGTGGCAAGATTTTTAAAAGAATATTTCTCACTTTAAAGACCGCCCGTATTAATTTTTCCCACTCATAAACGTTACTTCGCCCCACCATACTATTGAAGACGACTCATCTCGTCAAAGTATGGAAGGGGGCAGTCTCAAAATGGGTAAACGAAGCAAATCCAGAAGGTTTATTCAGCAGGGTAAAGACTCCATCGGGCTACACGCCGCAAGATTTCCATATCGGTCTACGTTAGAAGAAGCTCACCAGCATGCCGCGGCACGAGACTCGGCCGAAAGACAGGTTGAATATTAAATGAGAAACGAACTGTTTCAGCAGGCAAAATCATTTGTTCAACAGGCTGTTATGGTGACAAACGGCTTTGAGGAAGGCGATCAGGAGCAAGCGATTCTGAGAGCCAAAAATGCCGTATCTTCTGCGTATGCCAACTCGACAGATGCGGAACGTCGCCAGCTCCATCAATTTCAGGATCAGCTGGACAAACTGCAATAAAAAAAGGCTATGGCGATTCGCCATAGCCTCTTATTTGACTTCAAATTGCTGAACAGCCTGAATCTGCTTGAGATTTTCCGCTCTGCCCTTAAATGTTACCTTTACCTCGTAAGTTCCCGGCTCAGGGACTTCCTTCCACACATCAGAGAAATCATATGTTTCTCCAGGTTCCAATGTCAGGTTTTGAAAAGCCTGCGTAAACATTTTGTCTTTCGAATAACGGTATCTTTCTTTGTTGTCAGAATCATACACGACAAGTTCAAATTTTTGTCCTGTGCTGAATTGAAACTCGACAGCACGTTCGCTTTGGTTCTTCAGCGACATGTTAAACTTGATTTGTTCAGGCTCCTGAATTGCGTCAACAGATAAAACAACCTCTTGATTCTCCATTCCGCCTGATACCTCCTTATCGGGTTCTGTCTGCTCATCTTTCCCGCAGCCTATCAAAAGCAGCACGGGAAGGAGCATCACAAGCAGCCGTTTCACGACTTCCACCTGCTTTCGTCAGTCTTTTCTAAAGAAACCAAAAATCCCGGTCGTTTGAACAATGTTCGTAAATGCTTTCGGATCAACTTCTTTGACGATCTTCTCTAAATCGTACAATTCGTACCTTGTGATGACGATAATCATCATTTCTTTCTGTTCGTTCGTAAAGGCTCCTTTGGCCGGAACAGTTGTGATGCCGCGCACCATTTTCCCGTAAATGGCTTCTTTGATTTCGTCCGCTTTTTTCGTCACGATCATTGCCGTGAGCTTCATATGGCGGGTGTGAATGGCGTCGATCACCCTCGTTGTCACATACAGTGTAACCAGGGTATATAATGCTTTCTCCCAACCTTGCAATAATCCTGCCGTCAAAATGATAATCCCGTTCAGAATGAAGAAATACGTGCCGACGGGTTTATCCTTCCACTTTGCAAGCACCATGGCGACGATATCGAGACCGCCTGTTGAAGCGCCGTATTTTAATGTTAAACCGATACCGACTGCGGAAATGACGCCGCCGAACACTGCGTTCAGCAAAATGTCATGTGACAGGCTTGTTTCCGGCAGGATCCCCATAAACAGAGTAGTGAGTGCGACACTTAAAATGCTGTACACCGTAAACGATTTGCCGACCTTCAGCCACCCTAAAATACCGACCGGAATGTTTAAGAGGAACAAGAGCGTTCCCGTCGATATGTAAAAGGGGGCATATTGAACAATGACGCTTGATAAAAGCTGGGCGACACCCGTAAATCCGCTGGCATATACATCTGCCGGTATCAAAAATAAGTTCAGCCCGGCCGCATTGAGTAAAGCGCCGATGATGACGATGAGTAATTTTTTTGTTTGATCTAGTACCATGGCATGTTCCTCCGCTCTTTCTTCTTATTATGTTTTCCCTTAAAACAAATATTTGAACACGATTTTGGCAAATTAATATGATATAGTTGGCTTAACTCTTATGATAACGAGCGACAACGGAAAGAAGGGAAGCAATATGACAGTTCATCTCATCGCTGACAGCGCCGCTGATTTGCCTCGTTCTTATTTTGAAGAAAACGGCATTGGCTTTATTCCGCTCAGAGTCTCTCTCAGCGATAAAGAATTCGAAGATGCAGTCACGATTGATGCGGATCAAATATTTGAAGCGATGCAAAATGGAGAAACGCCTAAGACGTCCCAAGCCTCACCGCAAACGATTAAAAATGTGTTTTTGCAATATGCCGAAACAGGTGATCCCGCTCTTTACATTGCCTTTTCCTCAGGCCTCTCCGGCACGTATCAGACAGCTGTGATGATGGCCAATGAAGTGAAGGAGGAATTCCCCGATTTCGATTTACGGGTCATTGATTCCAAATGCGCTTCATTAGGATACGGCCTGGCTGTCCGGCATGCTGTCGATCTCTGTATCAACGGGAATACAATACAAGAAATTGAAACGTCTGTAAAGAACTTTTGCGAACAGCTTGAGCACATTTTTACCGTTGATGACCTCACATATCTTGCAAGAGGCGGCCGCATCTCCAAAACATCCGCTTTTGTCGGCGGCCTGCTGAATATTAAGCCGCTGCTTCAGATGGAGGACGGCAAGCTTGTGCCTCTGGAAAAAATTCGCGGACAGAAAAAACTTTTCAAACGGATCATCGAACTGATGAAAGAACGCGGTGGTGATTGGGGCAATCAAACCGTGGGGATCAGCTACGCTGCGAACGAAGAAAAAGCCATTGACATGAAAAATTTGATTGAAGATACGTTCAAGCCGAAAGAGATCATCATGCATTCAATCGGTTCTACAATCGGCTCACACGCCGGTCCCGGCACATTGGCGATTTTCTTTTTGAAAAAGTGAGCAAACAAAAACCTCCAGATATTTGATATATGCTGGAGGTTTTATATTAATTTTTTATTTACATAAATGATGACTCCAGCTCCATATGCCAAAATCATTGGCGGAATCAACTGATCTTGTCCCTGAAATGAAATAAAACCGTTTAAAAGAAGAAATATCCCTGAATTCAGAAAAAAGTATCCCGCAATACTAGCCAGGCGGTCTTTGTCACGTATCCGAGACTCACGGAAACCGGACAATATCCATGTTTGCTTTTTTATTCCTGCCATATAAGCAATCCAAAAGAAAAGCATCGCAATCAAGATCAATAAAAAATCGATGCGAATTTCCACGAACTCTCCCCCTGTCTTTTAACTGACAAAACACTCTGTCTCCCCTAATGATACGTAACAAAATTTTATTTGTGAAGTTCTTATATAAAAAATAGAAGGCCTGTGCGGCCTTCTATTTTTTCTCGTATGTCCATCCGTCTTCCTGATACACTTTTCCGTTTTTCATCAAATGGCCGAGCGCGCGTTTAAAGGCGGCTTTGCTCATATTAAAACGTTCTCTGATATCGTCAGGCTGGCTTTTGTCACCATACGGCATAGCACCGTTTCTTGTTCTCATATACGTCAGAATGTACTCGGCATCTACAGACAATGCATCCTGTTTTCTCGGAAGCAGCGACATGTTGACTGAACCGTCTTCTTTTACTTGAATCACCCGTCCCGTGATTCTTGAGCCGAGTCTTGGCTCCTCTTTTCTTTCTGACGGATGGATAAAACCGCGGATACCGTCGTCTGTGATGATGAATGAACCCGTTGCGATTAATCTGTACACCGTACCTGTCAGCTCTTTATTCATCAGATCTTCTGAAGCGTCGGTAAACAGTTCGCTGATGATATCTTCAGGCGCTGGTTTCGCAAACATGCGCCCCCGGTTCGTCACTTTCAGCATACAGTAGAGCTTATCCCCTTTTTGCGGCCAGACATCCTCGTATGGCGGCAAATGCTCAGTTGCAACAAGCGCATCCTTAGATAAGCCGACATCAACGAAAACGCCCATATCTTCCACTTTATCCACCACTTCGACCCAGCCGTACTCATCAGCGCTGATGACCGGAATTTTCATCGTGGCCGCAAGTCTTTCCTGCTGGTCCACGTATATAAAGACCTCTACCTCATCTCTGTCTTCGATATCCTCAGTTATTTCACTGTTATGTAAGAGAATCGTATCTTCTCCGTCGGTTAAAAAGTAACCGAAGTCAGTTTGGTGATCTATACTCAAGGTTAATTGCTGCCCTGGTCTCATGCTATCGTCCTTCCTGTTCCGCTTATTTTTCTGCGGATTCTGTTAACATTTTTTCCAATCATCACAAATTGATTCTTTGTTCTGTTGGAAGTTTCTCTTTATTCTACTATAATCAACACATAAGTTAAATGTTATGGAGGTTTTCATATGGCAAAAGAAAGTTCATTTGATATTGTATCAAAGGTGGAATTGCCCGAAGTGCAAAATGCGATTCAAATCGCACTGAAAGAAATCAGCACACGCTATGACTTTAAAGGAAGCAAAAGCGACATTTCTTTAGATAAAGAGGAGCTTGTCCTCGTTTCTGATGACGAATTTAAATTAAGCCAGCTGAAAGATGTACTGGTCAGTAAATTAATTAAACGAAACGTGCCGACAAAAAACATTGATTACGGCAAGGTTGAAAGCGCGTCAGGCGGAACAGTGCGCCAGCGTGCAAAACTTGTTCAAGGCATTGACAAGGACAACGCCAAAAAAATCAATACCATCATCAAAAACTCCGGACTGAAAATAAAGTCTCAAGTGCAGGATGATCAAGTGCGCGTCACCGGAAAAAACAAGGATGACCTGCAGCAGATTATCACAGCAGTGCGGGGCGCGGATCTGCCAATTGACGTTCAATTTATAAATTTCAGATAAATTTTCTGAATCCTATTGATTATTGTCTTTATTTTCGGTAAATTTGGAGAAAGGGAAAATGCCAGGCATCTTTAGGGCACTTCCTGAACACGAAAATTTTATATCCGTTCTTATCAAGAGAAGCAGAGGGACTGGCCCGACGAAGCTTCAGCAACCGGTGTAATGGCGATCAGCCATGACCAAGGTGCTAAATCCAGCAAGCTCGAACAGCTTGGAAGATAAGAAGAGACAAAATCACTGACAAAGTCTTCTTCTTAAGAGGACTTTTTTTATTTCTCTTTTTTTCCTTGCTGAATGTGAATAAAGGAGGCAAACAATGGGACTTTTAGAAGATTTGCAAAAACAGGTGTTAATTGGCGACGGCGCCATGGGGACACTCCTCTACTCCTATGGCATTGACAGGTGCTTTGAGGAGCTCAACATTTCAAAGCCGGAGGAAATTCAGCGCATACATAAAGCGTACGTTGAGGCTGGAGCCAACATCATTCAAACAAATACGTACGGGGCCAATTATATTAAATTATCCAGACACGGGCTTGAGGATGACATCAAAAAAATGAATCAGGAGGCGGTAAAAATCGCGCGGGCTTCAGCAGGCGATGCGTACGTGCTGGGGACGATGGGCGGCATCCGTACCTTTAATAAAAACGCGTACAGCCTTGACGAAATCAAACGCAGCTTTCGCGAGCAGCTGTACCTGCTGCTGCATGAAGAGCCAGATGGCTTGCTGTTAGAAACGTATTATGATTTGGAAGAAGCACGTGAAGTGCTAAAAATCGCGCGCAAAGAGACTGGCCTTCCGATTATGCTGAATGTCTCCATGCATGAGCAAGGCGTACTGCAGGACGGAACACCGCTTTCTGAAGCATTGCGATCGATCGCGGATCTCGGAGCTGATATCGTCGGCATTAACTGCCGGCTCGGTCCTTATCACATGATTGAAGCGCTTAGCGAAGTGCCGATTTTTGATGACGTGTTCTTATCAGTTTATCCGAACAGCAGTCTTCCCTCGCTTGAAGAAGGCCGGCTCGTCTATGAAACAGACGACACGTATTTTCAAAACAGCGCGTCAGAATTCCGCAAGCAAGGCGCGCGGATTATCGGCGGTTGCTGCGGCACCACGCCGAATCACATCCAGGCGATGGCAGAAGCGGTTGGCGGGCTTGCTCCGATTACAGAAAAAGAAGTCAAAACCCGGGCGAAGGAATTCATTTCTGTTCAGCATGAGCGGACAGAGCCCGGCCTGAATGAGATCGCAGCGGAAAAACGCTCCATTATCGTAGAGCTGGACCCGCCGAAAAAATTGAGTTTCGACAAATTTCTGTCCGCTGCTGCTGAATTAAAAGAAGCGGGAATCGACGCCCTGACCCTCGCTGACAATTCCCTGGCTACTCCGCGGATCAGCAATGTTGCCTGCGGCGCCCTTGTGAAGCAACAGCTCGATATGCGCTCTCTTGTCCATATTACATGCCGTGACCGAAATATTATCGGCTTGCAGTCACATTTAATGGGTCTGGATACGTTAGGGCTGAATGACGTGCTGGCCATTACTGGCGATCCTTCTAAAATCGGGGATTTTCCGGGTGCGACGTCTGTGTATGATTTAACATCCTTTGATTTAATCAGGCTGATCAAACAATTCAACGAAGGACTGTCCCTGTCTGGAAAACCGCTTGGCAAGAAAACGAATTTCTCAGTCGCCGCCGCATTTAATCCTAATGTCCGCCATCTGGATAAAGCGGTAAAACGGCTGGAGAAAAAAATAGATTGCGGCGCCGATTATTTTGTTTCACAGCCTGTCTATTCCGAGCAGCAGCTTGTCGATATCCATAACGAAACAAAGCATCTGAAGACACCGATCTATATCGGCATTATGCCACTCACAAGCAGCCGAAATGCTGAATTCATCCACAATGAAATTCCGGGCATTAAGCTATCTGACTCTATTCGCGAAAAAATGGCCCTCGCCGGCGAGGATAAAGAGAAACAAAAAGCGGAAGGCCTTGCGATTGCACGCTCCCTGTTGGATACGGCATGCGAGCTGTTTAACGGCATCTACTTGATTACGCCTTTTCTCAGATCTGACTTAACCGCCGAGCTCACTTCGTACATTCAGCAAAAAGATGAGCAGCGCCAAAATATCTATTTGCATTAATACCTTGAAGACTGCCTGAGCCAATCGGGCGGTCTTTTTCAACGTAATTCGTGTTACGATAAAGAAAATCAGTTTATGAGGAGGATCATCATGCTCGAAGTTAAAACCATTTCTGCGGAAGATACATACGACATCCGGCACCGCATCCTGCGTCCCCATCAATCCATCGAACAATGCAAATATGAACAGGATCATGCGGAAGGCGCCTTTCATCTCGGTGTGTTTTATGAAGGAACCCTGATCAGCATCGCTTCTTTTTCCCCTCAAAATCAGCCATTATTAACGGAATCCCCTGCATATCGGCTGAGAGGCATGGCGACGCTTGAAGGATATCGTGATCAAAAAGCCGGAAGCACGCTGATCAAATATGCGGAACAAAAACTGGCAGACAGAGGCGTACAGGCGGTCTGGTGCAATGCAAGACAACATGTCAAAGGCTACTACGCAAAGCTTGGCTGGGAGGAACTTGGCGAACCGTTTGAGATTCCCGGCATTGGCACTCATATTGTCATGTACAAAACATTCGGAACAAGCAGGTGACCCGTATGAAGATAATGGATGAGCTGATTGAGCTTCATGAAGAACATACCTCCGGACTATTGCGGCTTTGCAGGCAAGCCGGGTGGCCGGATTATGGCGAACAAGAGCTGGCACTGCTTGTCCAACAGGGGCGTTTTTTCGGTTATCAAAATGTCCGGGGAGACATTATTTCCTGCATCGGCTTGTTTTTGTTTGGCCGTCTTGCCTCTATCGGACTCGTCATCGTAGACAAGGAATACAAACGGCTCGGTCTCGGGCGGCGGATGGTAAACGCGTGTATCAGTAAAACGGATGAAAGCACCGCCATCAGGCTTTGCGCCACAAAAGAAGGTTTGCCGCTTTATGAGAAAGCGGGTTTTCATACAGCGGGTTCAGTCCGAAAGTACAGCTGTCACAGTTTTCAACCGATTGAAAAGCAAGATCATCTTGATGCTAAACTGACAGCCTTTAGAAAACAAGACTTTCAAGAATTAGCCACGGCCGATCTGGCAGCCTTTGGCGGAGATCGATCAAATCTTCTGCAGCAGCTTATTTCCACTTCAGAGGAATGCGTCATCGCCAGAAACAATGAGGGACAGCTGATTGGCTACGGCCTATCTGTACAGACACCTGTCAATTTGAAATTCGGCCCCATCATTGCCCCATCATCAGACGTGGCTGCACAATTCATCAACAGGCTGGCCGCCGGCAAACAAGGTCCGATGCGCATCGATATACCGGGTGAACACACATCTTTACATGACAGGCTGATAGAAATGGGATTTCAAGCGGACGAAGAGCCACCGCTTATGCTTTACCAGATAAAGATGCTTCCTGACCAAAATGGACACTTATATGCGTTGATTTCACAGGCGCTCGGTTAACCCTCCTTTTTCCCGAACAGGTATTTTCTGTTCGGTTTTTTGCTGTCTGAACGTTGAATAAACGAAGCCAGCAGGGACATTCTAAGCAGAAGAAAAGGAGTGTGCTCTGAGATGGAATCATCAAAACAAAATAACGGAATGACGATTGTTGCAATCGGTTCAATCCCTTTAATATTAACACTTGGAAACTCGATGCTTATTCCGATTTTGCCAAAAATGAAATCTGAACTTCATTTATCACAATTTCAAGTCAGTCTCGTGATCACAGTATTTTCCTTGATTGCGGCGTTTGCCATTCCGATTGTCGGTTATCTCGCTGACAGATTCTCAAGGAAAATCATCATTATCCCTTGCTTATTTTTGTATGGTGCCGGCGGCTTATTAGCCGGGTTTGCGGCAGGTTTTTTTGACAATGCATACCCTTGGGTCATGGCAGGACGGGCGCTTCAGGGAATCGGGGCAGCCGGGACAGGCCCGATTGCCATGGCACTGACGGGAGATCTGTTTAAAGGCGCCCAGGAAAGCAAGGTGCTCGGTCTCGTTGAAGCTTCAAACGGCATGGGGAAAGTGCTTTCGCCGATCATCGGCTCGCTTATCGCCCTTCTCGTCTGGTATGGCGCGTTTTTTGCCTTCCCGGTATTTTGTATCATTTCGATCGTGCTGACTTGGATTTTTATTAAAGAAAAGAAAAAGGAAAAAGAACCGCCCCCGATCGGAAAATATGCGAAAGGGCTGTTAAGTGTTTTTAAACATGAAGGCAGATGGCTGTTTACCGCTTATTTAGCCGGGGCGACCTGCCTGTTTACTTTATTCGGCATCCTGTTTTATCTATCAGATGTCTTGGAAAAAACATACGATACCGACGGCGTCAAAAAAGGCTTGATTTTGGCGATCCCGCTTTTGGTCATGTGTGTGACGTCTTATACAACCGGGAGCAAAATCGGCCAAAAGCAATCGTTAATGAAAAAGCTGATCGTACTCGGATTGGCGTTCATGACCGTGTCTTACGCGGCACTGTCATTCATTGAGAACCTTGTCCTTTTTATCAGTGTTCTCGTGCTGAGCAGTATCGGTTCAGGCCTTGTTCTTCCTTGTGTGAACAGCTTTATAACCGGAGCTGTCGGGAAAGAAAGACGTGGATTTGTGACTTCGCTCTACGGATCGGTTCGTTTCTTAGGGGTTGCCATCGGGCCTCCGATTTTCGGCCGCCTGATGGAATGGTCCAGACCCGGCATGTTTTTGAGCATTGCGGGATTGACGCTTGTTGTCGGCATTCTCGTGATTTTGCTGATCCATGTGAATCAAAACAAAGAAGAAACAAAAGAAAAAGAAGATCCTAAAATGGCAGGCAATCGGCTTCAGCCAGCTGAGGAAAGGTAGCATCCAATTTGAAAATCGAACGGGTTGAGACTTTTCCGCTTTTGCATCGATTAGAAGAGCCGTACGGCGACGCAAACGGGTTTAAACAATATCGAACTTGCTATCTCATCAGAATTGTCACAGAAAGCGGGATTGACGGCTGGGGAGAATGCGTTGATTGGCTCCCGGCTTTGCATATCGGCTTTACCAAACGGATCATTCCCTATCTTTTAGGAAAACAGGCCAGCAGCCGCCTGCCATTAGTGCGCACGATTCAAAAATGGCATCAGCGGGCGGCCTCCGCCGTGAGCATGGCGCTGACAGAAATTGCGGCCAAAGCTTTTGATTGTTCGGTTTGCGAACTATGGGGCGGGCGGTACAGAGAAGAGATCCCTGTATATGCCTCATTCCAATCGTATTCAGACCTGCCGCAATGGATCAGCCGTTCGGTTTCCAACGTTGAAGACCAGTTAAAAAAGGGCTTTAAGCAAATCAAAGTCAAAATCGGCGGGACTTCATTCGAGGAAGATGTCCGGCACATCAGTGCGCTACAGCATACGGCCGGCAGCTCCATTACGTTGATTCTGGACGCAAACCAAAGCTACGATGCAGCAACAGCTATGAGTTGGGAACGCTATTTCTCAGCATGGACGAATATCGGCTGGTTCGAGGAGCCTTTGCCCTTTGATCAGCCGCAGGATTACGCTTTGCTGCGCAGCCGTTTATCTGTTCCTGTTGCCGGTGGAGAAAATATGAAAAGCGCGGCGAAATTTGCCCCCCTCCTCTCACAGCGCTGCTTGGATATCATTCAGCCCGATGTTATGCATGTCAACGGGATCGATGAGTTTCGGGACTGCCTCCAGCTCGCGCGTTATTTCGGCGTCAGAGCGTCCGCCCATGCATATGACGGATCACTTTCACGGCTCTATGCTTTATTTTCGCAAGCCTGTCTGCCTCCATGGTCTAAAATGGAAAAAGATCAAATTGAACCGATTGAGTGGGACGTCATGGAGAATCCTTTTACAGATCTCGTCAGCCTTCAGCCTTCAAAAGGAGTGGTCCACATTCCGAAAGGAAAAGGCATTGGAACAGAGATCAATATGGAGATCATTCATCGCTACAAGTGGGATGGTTCAGCATATTAAGCTGGGCCATTTCTATATTTGCAGACATAAATGATGGACAGCCTCATAAAATGAAAACAGCGGACAAGTCTTTTCATAAAGGAGCAAATGACTTAATGGCTGAACTGCTGATGAAAGCAAAACTCACGTTTATGATTGTCGTAGGCGGCGTATTACAGGGACTCGGCATGTCCTTGTTTTTATTTCCCCATGATATTCCGACAGGCGGGGCAGCAGGTATTGCGGTGCTGCTGCATTATCTGTTTCAAATTCCTCATGGCTTTTCAGTGTGGGCAGTGAATGTTTCGATGCTTTTTACTGCTTTAAAATGGCTGGAGATGAGAACCTTCACCGGCACCCTCGCTTCGATTACCGTCACCTCTGTCTCGGTATTGATATTTGATGTCGTTTTTCCGGATATCACATCAAACCTGTGGCTTGATTTGGCCAGTGGCGCTGTGTTATTGGGACTCGGCATCGGACTTTTATACAAATACAAAATTTCGAACGGAGGATTCGGGGCTCTTGCTCTGATGATTTCGATCTACCGCGGCGGGAGTCCCGGAACGATCCTGCTCATCATGAATTGCATTATTTTTATGGTTACTGCGTCTATTATTGCCTGGGGCATCGTCATTCAAGCCCTGATATGCCAAGTCATATCGACAAGAGTCATCGACTTCATCTATAACATCCGTCTGACTTCACTCCCCTATCTCACGCCTATGTACCGCCATAAAAAATAATAGGCAGAGGCTCTCTTCATAGCGAGAGCCCCGCAGCCGCTGTTTTACAAATAAAAGGTATCGGATCTTAGCCCTAAGCGCAGTGTCTCTAACGCGATGGCATCATGAAAGGGGATATTGGCCAGATTCACATTCGGTCCAATCCTTTGAATAAACCCTTGCTGGAGCGTTTTGTTCGGCGCTTCAAAAATCAGCCTGGTGATATCAATATTTGAGGAAATGATGTCATCAACAATTTGAAACCGGACATCGCCGCTGCTGGAACAGATCCCTCCTGTCCCGCTTTCCCTGGCCTCCGTAATCACTTTTTCCGCGCCCGCTTCCATATCCTCAACGATATACTCAAGCCATTCCTCAGAGCTTTGCCGGCTTGATAATTCCGCATCCTTGCTGCCCACCTCGCTGAGCACAAGAAATTCATCAGAAAAATCGGCAATGTAAGCCGCTTTCTCTTTATTCGTCATCGGGAGCGTACCGTTTGAAATCTCAATATATTCACAGCCGAAGTAGGTGCAGTACCGATGAAATTCATTCACTTTTTTCTGGCTTACATATTTCTCAAACAATGTGCCGCCAAAGAAAAATTTAATGTCATGCTCTTTCAGCGAGCTGATTTTTTCTTCAAGATCTTTCGTAAGTAATGATGTGCCCCAGCCGAATTTCACAAAATCAATATAGTCGGACGCTCCGGCTATTACATCTTTGAAAAATTGCAAGGGGTAGCCGTTATCAATTAAAATGGTCTGCCCGGTTTCTCTCGGCTTGCTTGTTCTCACTGGCAATTCTAGTGAAAAATCATTCATATTATGACCCTCTCTATCGTTGGAACTTCTCTTTCTTGTTTCACTTTCATCACGAAATCGCCTGTCAGTTCTTTTGTACAGTATGATATGTCTTCCGGATCAAACAATGGCTGGCTGCGGTCAAAAAATTTCTCTGCAACAGAAGAGCGTTTTATTCTTTCAATTACCCCCGCAGCCGTAACCGCATTTGTCCCTTCAATGATGCCTTTGATATACTCCGCACACGCCATGTCGTCATCACCTGACGGGTGGGAGGCCACAATGTTCATGACACAATCCGTTACGGCGAGTGTTTTCACATACTCTGCCGTTGTTTTGGCGTTGGAAAATCCAGTTACGAACAGGTGCTTAGCGTTCAGGGCCCCTAACGCCGCTGTGACGCCGTTTGTTGTTTTCTGGATCAAGCGCTTATCCGCCATATCCTGCATCGCCATGCGTTTTGGAGAATTATCTAAATCAAATCCGCTGATACCGACCCCCTTTTCCTCTCCCGTCAATACGTAATCCGGATAAGTGTCTTTCAGCGCAAAGGCTTCCTCTGCTGTTCCGACCAATAAAATCTCTTTCGCTCCGCCGATAAACGCATAATGGGCGACCGTAAAGGCTCTGATGACATCAATGACGATGTTAATATCCGCCGGGGCAAGCGAATGATGATGCCCCTGATAAATGGTAATCGGCATAATACCTCTCCTTGGGCATAAAACCATTTTGCTTAAAAGCATATTCAGCCGGCCTCTTAATGGTTCCGTTCCCCATTTTAGGCGGTGCCGCACCTAAAAACCCTGAACCTTTATGCAAAAAATGAATAGTCTGCCTATAACTCGATCAATAGATAGAAACAGACAGATGCAAACGGGGGGAAAACGTTGAACAAACAAATCATCACATATGACACATGGAACGACACGCTGTCCAAACAGATAACGGATCAATTGATCGATGAGCTCGATGTGTTGAAATGGGCTTACCGAATATACGGGGAAAAGATTGTGTACGCGTGCAGCTTTGGCGCAGAAGGGATGGTGCTTCTTGACCTCATATCAAAAATCAACAACAACGCGCACATCATCTTTTTGGATACAGGGCTGCATTTTCAGGAAACATATGAGCTGATCGAGACCGTCAAAGAGCGATATCCGGGATTGACAATCCAGCTGCTCGAACCCGAGCTGAGCTTAAAAGAACAGGAGACGCAATACGGCGGAGAGCTGTGGAAGCATAACCCGAATCTATGCTGCCAATTGCGGAAAATCGAGCCGCTTAAAAAACACCTGTCCGGCATGACAGCTTGGATTTCAGGACTGCGCCGGGAGCAGTCGCCTACGAGAAAGCATATTCAATACGTGAATCTGGATCAGAAGTTTAAGCTCATTAAAATTTGCCCGCTCATCCACTGGACATGGGATGACGTTTGGACGTACATCCGCCTACACAATTTGCCTTATAACAAACTGCACGATCAACATTACCCGAGCATAGGCTGTGAAATGTGTACATTGCCTTCCTCGGACCCGAACGATGAGAGGGCTGGAAGATGGGCCGGACGGGAGAAAACAGAATGCGGCCTGCATCAAGAATAATGTCCGGCATGCTCATGCTATGGGCATGAAATGATGTTGAGGCGCTGCTTTGAAGATTTCAACCAGCGCAGAAAAGAAAAACAAAGGAAACGTAAAAATGGAGGTTGAACACGTTGAATGGAAGCGAGCCCCATGGAGGGGTGTTAATCAACCGCTGCGATCCCGCATGCCATTTTGAAGGGTGCACGTGCGAAGCGGAGCTGGATCAGCTTGCACTGAGCGACCTGGAGCTTATCGCGATCGGCGGCTACAGCCCGTTAACTGGTTTTTTGGGAGAAAAAGATTATCATACTGTTGTGAAAGAGATGAGGCTGGCAAACGGCTTGCCTTGGAGCCTGCCGATCACGCTGCCTGTCGGAGAAGAAACAGCAAACAAACTGTCTGCCGGAGATCGCGTCAAGCTTGTGAAAGACGGCATCACCTACGGCATGATCACAGTTACTGATATATACCAGCCTGATAAAACACAAGAAGCACTGTCTGTTTTTAAAACAAACGACCCTGCCCACCCAGGCGTGAAAAAAATGCTGGCGCGTCCGGATTACTATATCGGAGGGCCTATCACGGTCAGCCGCCTTCCCGACAAATCCTTCGAACAGTTTTACGCAGCGCCCGCAGAAACAAGAGCAGCCTTTAAAAAGCTCGGCTGGAAAACGATTGTCGGTTTTCAAACCAGGAATCCTGTTCACAGAGCACATGAATATATTCAAAAAACAGCGTTAGAAACGGTCGACGGTCTGCTGCTTCACCCGCTTGTCGGAGAAACGAAGTCCGACGATATCCCGAGTGATATCAGAATGGAGAGCTACCAGGTTTTGCTTGAACACTATTATCCAAAGGATCGTGTCATGTTGTCGGTCTTCCCTGCCGCCATGCGGTATGCAGGTCCGCGGGAAGCGATTTTCCATGCGCTCGTCCGCAAAAATTACGGCTGCACCCATTTTATTGTAGGCCGTGATCACGCGGGGGTCGGCAGCTATTACGGAACGTACGACGCGCAAAATATTTTTCAATCATTCACAGAGGAGGAACTGGGCATCAAACCGCTGTTTTTCGAGCACAGCTTTTACTGCCGGAAATGCGGAAACATGGGCACCTCGAAAACATGTCCGCACAGCCAAAGAGACCACATCCACTTATCCGGCACAAAGGTGAGAGAGCTTCTCCGCCAAGGCAAAAAACCGCCTAAAGAATTCAGCCGGCCTGAGGTCGCAAACGTTCTGATCAAGGGTCTTCAGCAACAGCCCGTTGCCATCCAGCATAACAGCGGGGGATTGGGATGACACACAACCCAAACATCATTTGGCACCCCACTGCAATCACAAAGTCTGACAGACAGTCGTTAAACGGACACAAAAGCTGCGCCCTCTGGTTTACCGGGCTGTCCGGCTCAGGAAAATCGGTGCTGGCCAATGCCGTTGACGAAAAGCTTTACCGCATGGGGATTCAGAGTTATGTGCTCGACGGCGATAATATCCGTCACGGCTTAAACAAAGATCTTGGTTTTCAGACTGAAGACAGGATTGAAAACATCCGCCGAATTGGAGAAGTAGCGAAGCTGTTTGTCGACAGCGGGCAAATGATTTTAACGGCTTTTATTTCTCCATTCAGAGAGGACCGGGATATGGTCAGAGCGCTCTTTCCTGAAGAGGAATTCTTCGAAATTTATGTGAAGTGTCCGCTGCATGTCTGTGAACAGCGCGATCCGAAAGGACTTTATAAAAAAGCGCGAAACGGAGAAATCAAACATTTCACCGGGATCGATTCTCCGTATGAAGCGCCGCGTTCACCTGATTTCATCATTGAATCAGACCAGATATCTATTTCCGCCGGGGCTGATTTGATCATTACAGAACTGCAAAGCAAAGGAATCATATAAAAAACCCGATCAATATCGGGTTTTTTTTTATAATTTGGCAAACTGCGCAATCAAACTGTTGATCTTCTCTTTTTCTTCATAAAAGGCTCCGTGCCCGCTATTTACAAACGGAACCAATTCCGACTGTTTGATGCCGCGCTTCAATTCTTTCGCAAAATCAAACGGCGCAATTTTATCCTTTCTCCCGTGCAGGATCAGCGCCGGAACCTTGATTAAGGCAAGATCCTTTCTGAGATCCTCGTCTCTTAATGCAAAGCCTGAGTGGATCGTCCCGTAGGAGGAAGCCTCCAGCATCAGATTGAGAAACCACTGCCTGAACTCTGGAGACACTTTTTTCTCAAAAAACTGTTTTCCTAAATCAGCCAGTGTTTTTGGCCGATCCGTTTCGAATTGTTCAATCATATCGTCAATATCCTGCTTCCTCATCCCGTACGGATAACCCGGGCGTTTTGTGAATGCGGGTGCCGCTGCAGACAATAAAATCAGCTTACCAATATCTGCTCCGTCATGCCTTGCCAAATAACGGATGGCAATTGCGCCGCCCATCGAAAAACCGGCAAGAACCGCGTTCTCAAGCTGCAGCGTATAAATGACTGCCTTCACATCATCGGCCATTGTATCATAATCGTACCCTTCCCACGGGCGGTCAGATTGCCCATATCCCCGTAAATCAATGCCGATAAAACGAAATCCTCTTTTCGGAAGCTCATTCATTTGATATTCAAACATCTTATGATTCAACGGCCACCCGTGCAAAAAGATGATCGGCCTACCATGCCCGATATCCTCTACAAACAGTGTCACATGCTCCTCGGTTTTGACGTAATGCCCCATTCCTCATTCCTCCTGTTCCCTTTTCTTTCCCGGCCTGTAAACGCCTTGACGCACAGGAAGCTTTCCATTTATGCTTACAAAACGAGCGGGCTGCTGTACCAAGAAAAGGCTCTTCACGATTTACTATATGTATCAACTTCCATAACGATCTATTAAATTGATCCCGGAGGCCTCTGGTTTTTCGGGCAGCAAAGGATGTCATCTCATGAATAAAGTAGTGATTCAAAAACCGCACATACCGGAAAACCTGCAAATCGCAGATTTTCATGAAACCGTGACACAGGATGATGTGGTCAGCATGCATTTGTTTGCAGATTGTACAATCTGCGGCGAAGATATAGAAAGACTTTGTGTGGAAAACACGATATTCAGAAATGTCGTGTTTATCGATGTGTCTTTCCGGCATATTGAACTGACCGATGTGATCTTTGAAAAATGTGATTTGTCAAACGCCGATTTCAGCGGGGCTGTCATTCACAGAACTTCCGTTAAGCAATCAAAAATGGTTGGAATGAATGTGGCAGAATCAACGCTGCGGAATGTCTCATTCGAGGAGTGCCACGGACATTTCAGTTCATTTTCGTACTCAAATATGAAACAAGTTCGTTTTGATCACTGTGCTCTTATGCAAAGTGAGTGCAGCAATATGGCGCTTCAGCAGACACACTTTGACGGGTGCGAACTGGAAGGCGCCAGCTTTACCGGCACGTCCCTTCAAAACATGGACATCAGCACCTGCCGTTTTGAACAGCTTCATGTCTCCCTCGACAAATTGAAAGGCTGCAAAATCGCGCCTGAGCATGCGATTGCTTTCGCCAGAGCGCTGGGAGCTGTCATTGTGTAACAAACGTTAGGACATCAGGCGGCGGGCTGTATCGGCTGCCGCTTTAATGCCTGTTTCCAAATCCGCAAGAGATGCATAGGAATATGACAGCCTGATGCTGTTTCGGTCTTCGCCGTCATAAATGGAACCGGGATTCACCAGCACCTGCTGTTTCAGCAATTCATGAAAAAAACGGCTGATAGGCAAGGTTTTGTGAAATGTCACCCAAATATAAAAGCCGCCGGCAGGAATCTGCCACGTCGCGATGTCTCCGGCATACCGCTTGAGAAAATGAACTGCCGTGTCTCTTCTTTGTTTTAGTGCCCTTCGTATCCATGTCAGATGCTCTTCATAATACCCCTGTGACAGCCATTCGGCAGCCGCCCACTGGGACAGGCCGCTCGATCCGTAGTCTGTCTGCATTTTAATGTCCGCCAGCCTTTCAATGACCGGCTCCGGTCCGGCAAGCCAGCCGATTCGAAGACCGGGGCTAACCGTTTTTGAAAAAGTGCCCAGATACAGAATATTGCCCTCATGGTCCATTGCTTTTAAAGGCTGCGGCGGTTTTTCTTCAAACCATAAATCACCGTACGCATCATCCTCAATGATTGGCAGCTGCTCTTTTTTTGACAGGCCGGTGAGCTCTTTCCTTCGCTGCTTTGACATGACAGTGCCTGTCGGATTATGAAACGACGGAATGGTGTAAAGCAGCTGTCCTCCGTATTGTTTTCGATAAGAAGAAACAAGCCCCGCCTTGATTCCTTCTTCATCCATCGGCAAGCCGCGAAGCCGCATCCCCGCTGATTGAAACACATGCAAAGATTGAAGGTAGGAGGGCTTTTCCGTCAAAATAACAGAACCTCGTTTTAAAAGCCCGATCGAGATGAGCTGAAGTGCCTGAAGTGCGCCAGACACAATTAATATCGATGACGGTGATACATGGATCTGCTTGCCTTTTAAATGGTCCGCCACCGCCTCCCGCAGCTTAGGATTTCCTTTCGGCTGCTCGTATCCTAAAGACAGGGCGTGCGGATTGATCTGCTGAAACATCCGGCGCATTGTGTCAACTGGAAGCAGATTCGGTGAAAGTTCTCCTGTGCCTAATCTGATGATATCCGCTCTTGGTTCGTTTTGATTAATATCCTGAATGATAGAAGAATTAGGGTGATGAATGCCTGAACGGACGAAATCGCTCCAATCGAGCGGAGGCTCAGCCGCCAGCACGCTCCACGTACTGTTTACAACCTTCGTGCCGCCTCCTCTTCTCCCCTCTAACAGACCTTGAGACGTGAGTTCATCAATGGCTGTTGTCACGGTGCTGCGGTTGACTTGAAACATGTCGGCCAGCGTTCTCTGTGAAGGGATTTTCGTCCCCACAGCCCACTCTCCGTGAAGAATTTTGTCCTTCATGTATTGTTCAATCTGCCGATGCAGCGGAATATTCGAATCTCGGCTTGGCTGCCATTGCGACATAGTCATGCCCCCTTTTTTCACATTATACATTTGGCTGGTTCTAAACCCAACCAAATGGCCGGAGACATGATAGAAAATCTCTCTTATGATTAAAAAAACAGATGTGAAGGGAGTTTTTTCAGCATGAATGCAATCATTCACGGAGTTGTGCTTGCTTTTGGCTTAATTTTGCCGCTGGGAGCGCAGAATGTGTTTATTTTTCAGCAAGGTGCGTGGCAAAGGCATATTTGGCGGGCACTCCCAGCCATCATCAGCGCTTCTGTCTGCGATACTCTGTTAATTGTTTTAGCTGTTGCAGGCGTATCTGTCATCGTGCAGCAGCTACCTGTGTTTGAGACAGTCATGATGGCCGGCGGATTTTTGTTTCTCCTCTATATGGGCTGGGTGACTTGGAACAGCCGTCCGAAAGCAAATCAAAATGAGAAAAATACGTTCACAGCTAAAAAGCAAGCTGCGTTTGCGGCCGCCTTTTCTCTTTTAAACCCACACGCTATTCTCGACACGATCGGCGTCATCGGCACGAGCTCCCTCCAATATTCTGGGCTTGAGAAATGGCTCTTTATGGCTGCCTGCATCGCTGTTTCTTGGATTTGGTTTATCAGTCTTGCGATAGCGGGCCGGCTGTTTCAGACGATAGATACGAGCGGCAGGCTTATGCTGATCGTAAACAAATGCTCTGCAGTTGTGATGTGGGCAGCAGCAGGGTATTTCGGGATATCGCTTTTCAGCAATTGAAGGAATAACGAATGAAACAGCGAATGTCTTAGAAAAGGAGGCAATGCTGATGACTGATGCAAAACAGTTTTATGACTACCATTCCTGGGCGAACAAGCGAATATGTAACCATATCGAAAACCTGCCCGAGGAAACTGCTTATCAAGAAGTAAAGAGCGTATTTCCTTCTATCAGCGACGTGCTGCTTCATATGTGCAGGGCTGACTACATTTGGCTGAACGTTCTTTCGGGAGTGGCCTACCAAGAGATTATAGTCGGCGCAGGCAAATTTGAGTCCGTGCATGGTAATATGGAAGCGATAAAACAGCACTCTTCCGAGTTGGAGTCACAGTATCATGAATTCTTCAGCCGCCAGACGGACTTAGAACAGACCGTATCAATGCAGCATCCGAAACTCGGGACACTGGAAACAACTTATGCAGACATCATCCTGCATGTCGTCAATCACGGCACTTATCACAGAGGGAACGTGACCGCAATGCTGAGGCAGCTTGGCCATACAGGTGTACCTACTGATTATGTGTACTATTTATATGAAAAGAGAGAAAGCAAGGGCTGAACTGTCCTTGCTTTTTTGATAGGAACGAGTTGCGGGAGTGCGGAAGCCGCAGGCGTATCATGATAACGTTTACAAACTAGTGTGCGCACCCTCCACATCCAGCTGTACGGGCCTGCCGCTTCGATACGAATTGGTCGCGGCGATGCCAACTTCTAAATTGATCGTCGCATCGATATCTGTCACGATCGGTGTTGTTCCATTCCGGACACACTCAACAAAATGCTGCAGCTCTAAGCAGTAGGCTTCATGAAAACGAGTTTGAAAGTCTGGGATAATATCATAGCTGCTCCCTTTCGCTGTCAGGATGGTCACATGTTGATTTCTCAAAGTCCCTATGAAAATACTGCCCTCAGTCCCGATAACTTCCGCCCGGATGTCATGTCCGTATGGAGAGGTTCTGCTTGCCTCGACATCCCCCGCTGCGCCGGAGTCAAATTCTAAATACGTCAGCGCCTGATCCACATCGCCATACTGCTCCATAAACGGGTTGTTCAGGATCCTGCCGTGTCCCGAAACAGAAGTAATCTCCGTTCCTAGCAAATAACGGGCCATATCATAGTCATGGATAGAGCAGTCAATAAAAATCCCTCCGCTGTGTTTGATAAACTCTGCGGGAGGCGCTCCCTGGTCGCGCGTAAAGCCTTTATAGTAGATGGGTTTGCCGATTTCCCCAGCGTCGATCCGCCGTTTGGCATCTGCGTATGCGGGATCGAATCGTCTCATAAAGCCGACTTGGCAAATGACTCCCGTCTCTTTCACTTTTTCAGAAACTGCCTTTGATTCCTCAAGGCTTAATGTCAGCGGTTTTTCAACGAAGATCTGCTTGCCGTTCTCCGCTGCTTTGATGATCATATCACCATGTGTACTTGTCGGCGTTACGATAATGACAGCGTCAATGCCGGGATCTTCTAACATCTCATACGGGTTCTCTGACCATTTTTCGATACCGAATTCTCTGGCAACCTGCTCCGCTCTCCCTTTCAACGGATCACCGACACTGACCAGTTTTGCCCCCGGAACACTGGAGACGAGATTTTTCGCATGATAATAACCGAGCCTTCCTAATCCTAATACTGCGCACCTTATTTGATGTTTCACGTCCCATCCTCTCCTTTATGTCATTTTAGGATCGCCTCGAGAAAGCGCTTTCTCCTAACAGCTAAAAAAACAGCGGTTCAATCCGCTTTAACATATTGCGCAAGCGCTTTCTCAAAAGATGGTTTCATTTTACACTGCCTGTTGTTTACACGCAATATGTTTTTTAGCTTCAACTGTCAAAATGAAAAGAGCCCGCTTATTAGCGGGCTCTTGGTTTGAGGGGTGATGTAGAATGTCTGACCACGAGCTCAGGCGGCAGCACGATTTTTTGTTTTGTCTTTCGTTTTCCTTCGATTGCTTCTGCCAGCAGTTCGATGACACTTCGCCCCATATCTTTAATCGGCTGGCCCACGGTGGTCAGGGGCGGGGCAGCCAATTCTGCAAGTATCGTGTTATCAAAACCGATGATGGAAAGGTCATCCGGCACTTTTATGCCTCTCATTCTCGCAGCTTGTATGGCGGCGCAAGCCAATACGTCGTTGAAAGCAAAAATAGCCGTTGGAGCGTTCCTGTCCAGCAATTTTCCCGCTTCTTCCTTACCGCTTTCCAAAGAAAATCGCGTCGGAACGATCAGCGATTCATCGACAGGCACGCCCGCTTCCTCCATCGCCTGACGGAAGCCTTTGATTCTGTTTTTTTCACCCGTCGTTGACCCGTCTCCCACAATGCAAGCGATGTTCGTATGGCCGAGTGACAGAAGATGCTTGGCAGCCTCGTACCCGCCACGAACGTCATCCACCACGATAATATCCATCGGAAGCAGCGGCTTATCCTGAGAAATCATGGCGAGCGGAATTTGTTCGCTGGCGATTTCCTCCAAAGCAGACATGCTGTCATGATTCTCAATCCCTGTCGCAAAAATAATCCCGTCCACTTTTTTCTGCTTCAGCACCGAAAAATATTTTGTTTCTTTTTTCGGATTGTAATCAGTACTGCAAATCATCATTTGAAAACCGAGCTCATCCGCCCTTTCCTCAATGCTTTTGGCAAGTTCGCCGTAAAACGGATTTGAAATATCAGGCGCCACAAGTGCAATCATATTCGTTCGTTTTCCTGTTAACGCCGCGGCGTGGACATTGGGCGTGTACGCCATTTCCTTCATGACATTCATCACCTTCTGCCGCGTTTTCTCGCTGATTCTGCCCGTCTTGTTAATCACACGCGACACAGTTGTGATCGAGACTCCCGCCGCCCTTGCCACATCGTAAATTGTTGTTTTCATGTTCATCCCTCGTCTGGTTATTGAACTTTCCGGCTGACAATTTTCCGGTATTCAATTGGTGAAATGCCTTCTATCTGCTTAAAGAGTTTTGAAAAGTATGTCGGGTCTTCCATTCCGACCGTTTCCGCAATGACGCCCATTTTATCATTTGTAGAGGATAAAAGGCGCTTTGCTTCCGTCATTCTCACCCGGTTCGTGTATTGTGCCGGCGTAACGCCTAGCACCTGCTGCATGCAGCGGCTCACATAATCCTGATGATAGTGAAGGGCGAGCGAGAGATCCTTGATTGTCGTCTTTTCCTTATAATGTTCCTGTAAGTACCGGGCCGCCTCCCAGGCAACCCGCTCTTTCGCAGACGGAATTTGAAACGCCTCTTTTTGAAGATGCAACATCAACTCCTCAAATAAAATTTGCTTTCTAAGCGGCAAATCGGAGTTTTCCGCGGAGTAATCGATCAGCCTTTCAAACTGCTGCGCCATAAACTGCGGACGCTGCACCTTTCCTTTTCTCGGCAAAGCCAGTCCGTAGCGGGCCGGCTCCTCGAAACTTCCTTTTTCCTGCTGAAGCTCAGACCAATTGCTGCCTCCTTTTGCCGTAAATTCATATTGATGTTCATCGAAGTGAAGCCAGTAATAGGAGGTTGCTTCATCACAGCCCTTCGTCCCGTAATGTTCAAGACCGGGGGAAAGCAAGATGTACTCGCCGCCTTCAACAGAGAATGATGTTTCATTTTCCGTTATATATAACGTTCCCTGTTTGACGTATATCAGATCAAACACGGAGAATACACGTTTCACATGGGTTTCTCCCCTTTTAAAAATCCCTTCTCCAGCTGCGATAAATACCGGAAAAGGCGGTACTGTAAACAGGATGCGGGGCATTTTGATCATCCTCCTTTTTAAGTCGGATTTTTGCAAGAAGTATCGTTTCTCTCCCTTTTTATTATAAGGAAATGGAGGTACACTTTAAAACGTTGATTTTATTTACGAAAGGGGTTAGACACAATGAAACAAGCTGTCTTCAAATCAACTGCTTTGAAAAAACCCGCTGCTGACAAAACGTTCTCATTATTTTCGCTTACTTGGCCGATCTTTATTGAGGTCTCATTATATATGTTTATGGGTAATGCCGATACACTGATGCTCAGCCAATACTCAGATAACAGCGTGGCAGCAGTCGGCGTCAGCAACCAGATTTTGAATTTAATTATCGTGATGTTCAGCTTTATCGCCACAGGAACGACCGTTATCATTTCACAATTTTTAGGGTCACGGCAAAAGAAAGAAGCCATGGAAGTCGCTTATGTGTCAATCGGCGCCAACTTCTTCATCAGCCTTGCCATCAGCGCCATCGTCTTTTTCGCGGCTGCCCCTCTGCTTCATATGATGGGATTAACAAGCGACCTGATGCCTGATGCAAAAGTCTTTTTACAAGTTGTCGGAGGTCTGTCCTTTATTCAGGCTTTAATCATGACATTCAGCGCGATCTTAAAAAGCTACGGCTACACAAAGGATACAATGTTTGTCACAATCGGCATGAACGTATTAAACATTGCCGGAAACTTTGTTGTGATTTTCGGTCTGTTCGGTTTTCCTGTTCTCGGCGTTGCCGGTGTGGCCATGTCTACATCTATCGCCCGCGTCATCGGATTAATCGCGATGATTGTCATTGTCAACAAACGCATCCAGCTGAAAATGTCGCTGAAAAAAGTCTTTCATATGCATAAAGAGCATTTGCGCAAGCTGCTGAAAATCGGCATCCCTTCTGCGGGAGAACAGCTTTCATACAACCTGTCGCAAATGATTGTCACGTATTTTATCGCCATCATGGGCGCGCAGGCTTTGACAACAAAAGTGTATACGCAAAATATTACGATGTTTATTTTGCTGTTCGGCACTGCGATCAGCCAGGGCACGCAAATTTTAATCGGACGCTATATCGGTGGCAAACAGTTTGATGCCGCGTATGAGCGCTGCATGAAGAGCCTATATTGGGCACTCGGAATTGCTGCGGCTACATCGGTTTTGATGACGATTTTTTCAAAAGACCTGATCGGCATCTTTACACAAAGCCCTGACATTATTGCGACTGCGAGCCTTTTGATTGCCATGACGATTATCCTTGAACCGGGCCGCTCGTTTAATGTCATTATCATTAACTCCCTGCGTGCCGCGGGAGATGCAAAATTCCCGGTTTACATGGCAATGATTTCAATGTGGGGCATCGGTCTCCCGCTTGCTTATCTATTCGGCATCCACCTCGGTTTCGGCCTTGCCGGCATTTGGATTTCCTTTATCGCGGATGAATGGGTCCGGGGAATCTTAATGTATAGAAGATGGCGCTCACGTATCTGGATTCAAAAAGGTATGGCGTAACACCTGGCACAAACAAGGCCGGGTGTTTTTTTTTAGATGTCAGACAGAATCTGCTTCACTTCGTTCTCTGTGAGACCGTATTGATGTTGAAATACATCGTGCTGCTTCGCCCGGATTTTTTCTAAAACAGCCCGGTACAAATGAAGAGCGGCTTTCACCGTTTTTTGAGAATACTGCGGAAATAGCGGCAAGGCATCCTGACTCTCCTCAAGGTAGGCTTCCGCTTCAAAAGCGATATACTCCCACGTCATTGTGAATGCCTTATTCACGACACCCTTCTGAAGGTCGTCCTCTGTATATCCAAATTGCTGCATCACCTGCCGGGGGATGCGGCTTTTTTGCTGTTGGCCAGTGCCGATATCTCTCAGAAGCCGAATCAGCTGAATCGCTAAACCGAGAGATCCGGCTGCATGTGTAAGCTGTTCTCGATGCCGGCGCGCTATGACCGGGAGCAGCATCAATCCGGCCGCACCTCCCGTTTGGTATGCGTGCATAAGCAGTTCATCAAGGCTTTCGTACGGTGTATCTTCCGCTTTCTGTGCGGCAATGAACTCACGGAATGGCTCGCTGTCCAATGTAAAGGTCTGATACGCATGGCTGAAAGCCTTCCATAAAAAATGATTCCCGTTATATGTCCCGGAAAAAACATGTTCCGCCTCAGCTTCAATGGCAGATAACGCGTGCTCATCCGCATTGGCTGCCGTCTGGCAAAATGCCATGACCGCCCAAGCAGCCTGTCTTTGCTTCAGCGGAAGAAACGAGAATGCTTTGTAACAGGCTGGTTCACGGGCGCTGACGATCTCCCCGCACTGCTGATAGGCTTCTTTTATCTCTTTCATTTCTTTTCACTCCTATGTATCACTGCTTCTTCAAGTCTATTATGTTTTTTCCCAATTGTATATGAAGAAAAGGCCGATTCCTGCTTTGTAGAAGATAAGTGAGTGTATGTTTTTATGATGACAGCTAAACCTATCTTTAATGTCACACAAAAATTTTAAATTAGTACATCACTTATATTAGAGGTGTACTTTTTTTTTTATTCGACCTCTTAAATGACCTCATTCACCACAACAACAAGAATTAAAAATGTGGAAAAACATGTTTTTTCAATCAAACAATCACTTCTATTCCCGGAACGTATACTCCTTTTAAACTATTAAACCTTGGATACGTTAAAGCAAGATACCTAGCTCGTATAGAAATAGTGGCATAGAGGTTGGAGAATTATTAAACCTGAACAGGATAATCAACGAAGGAATCTTTCTTATTTTTAATAACAAACAACAGATAGTGATAAATTTAAATAAATCTCTATCGAGGCACGTTACTTCAATAAAAGGAGGAATTTAGAGGAAAAAGGCTAATTGTTATTTGATGTATCATATTATTGGAGTGATTTGAGTGATAAAATTTTTTGAGTATAACTGGCAGGTTAGGGATCAATGGTTTACTTGGTGTAATCAACTAACCACTGAAGAGTTACTTAAAAACCATCTTGGTGGAGTAGGAAGTATTTTAAATACCCTTTTTCATATTATTGACGTGGAATATAGTTGGGTTCGTGCTATCCAAGGGAAAGAAGATATAGTTGTTCAGTTCGCTGATTATCATACACTAGATAAGGTTAAATCGCTTTCAAATACATTCCGAACTGAAATTATTGACTTTTTAGAAACAAATGTAGATGAAATAAAAGATGAATTTGTAAGCGTTCCTTGGGATAAAGAAGTTTTATATACGAGAGACGAAATATTACACCATATCATAGCTCACGAAATTCACCATATTGGTCAACTTTCTATATGGGCTAGGGAATTAAAATTAAGCCCAATATCAGCTAATTTTATTGGCAGAAAATTAAAATCTATCCATTCTTATTGAAGTAAGGGGGGCTTTATTGTAACAACAAGTCCGATATTGTTGTTGTAGTAAATGAAGTCATTTGTAGTACAAAAAAGGATAGATAGAGCATTTTTCTCTGCTCACCTATCCTTTTTTTGTTTTAGTCTATAAAAGTGTGACATTTCATTGGGAATCTTCTAGATAATAGTAACCTTTAATAAAATTTGTGCAGAATCGGCTTTTTCTTTAACCCTCATCAATATCAATGCGGTACGCTTCAAACCATGTATGAATTTGGGCAAGGTGGGCGATCAGCTGAGGCCCCTTCATGAGCTGCCCGAACCACGGAACCTGAAAGGAAGAGCCTTCTGTCTCTAAAAGCTGATCCAATTGTTTTCTGTCCAGCAGAGTATGAAGCACCGAGTCCTTTTGGCTTCTGATCGTTTTCAGCCATTCGCTGACGCCTTTTGTATATTCCGGATGGTGTGTTTTCGGATACGGGCTTTTTTTGCGATACAGAATGTCATCAGGCAAAATGCCCTCGAGCGCTTTACGCAAAATGCCTTTTTCCCGGTTGTCATGCATTTTCATTTCCCATGGGATATTCCAAACATATTCCACGAGCCGGTGATCGGCGAACGGCACCCGCACTTCAAGGCTCGCACCCATGCTCATGCGATCCTTCCGATCCAAAAGGTTCGTCATAAACCAAAGCATATTTAAATAGAACAGCTGTCTTCTTGCTTTGTCCACACCCGTTTCTCCGTCTAATAATGGCGTTTCCGCCAAGGTTTCTTCGTATTTGGCATTTACGTATTCTTTGAGATTCAATTTTTTCTGCCATGAATCAGAAAGCAGTTTGATCCGCTCTTCTGTCGACCTCATCCATGGGAAGCCCGACTCAACGTCTGCCATATGGAACCACGGGTACCCGCCGAAAATCTCATCCGCGCACTCTCCCGACAGGCTGACGACAAAGTCCTTTTTGATTTCCCGGCAAAACCACAGCAGAGACGAGTCGACATCAGCCATTCCCGGCAAGTCTTTGACCAGCACGGCTTCCTCCAAATGATCGACGAGATTCTTTTGGCTGATGACACATTTGTGATGTGTTGTGCCGAAGGCCTCTGTCATTTTTTCAATCCAAGGCCCGTCGTCATTCGGCTGAAAAGCGCTCGCTTGAAAAAATTTATCGTTCCCTTCGTAATCAATCGAATAAGTATGAAGTGGTGCTTTTCCTCCCTTTTCAAAATGGCCTGCTGCAATCGCTGTAATGGCGCTTGAGTCCAGTCCGCCTGATAGGAACGTACAAACCGGCACATCCGACACAAGCTGTCGCGTCACCGCATCCTGAAACAACGATCTGACATTGGCAACCGTGTCATCAAAACTGTCCGTATGTTTTTCGCTTTCAACATTCCAATAACGCCAAATATTCAGCCCGTCTTTAGAAAACGTCAGCGCGTGAGCCGGCCGGACTTCTTTTATGCCTTTAAATACACCAGTTCCCGGAGTTCTGGACGGTCCAAGCCCGAAAATTTCAGAAAGTCCTGTTCTGTCCACTTGCGCTTTTATATCAGGGTGTGCGAGGATCGCTTTTATTTCGGACCCGAAGAGAAAAGAAGATCCTTGCTTTGTGTAAAAAAACGGCTTCACACCGAGACGGTCTCTCGCGGCATACAGCAGATCGCGCTTTTCATCCCACACAGCAAAAGCGAATATGCCATTGAGATGGTCTACACAGTCTTCCTTCCATTCAATATAGCTGTGCAGCAGCACCTCGGTATCTGATGTCCGCTCGAACTGATGGCCCCGCGCCCGCAATTCTTTGCGCAGATCCTCCGTGTTATACAGCTCACCATTGTAAATAATGGTGTACGTATCCCCTTTATAAGTGCATGCCATCGGCTGGCGTCCGCCTTCAATATCCACAACCGCAAGCCTTTTATGTCCGAATAAAACATGGTGCTCTCCCCAAACGTTAGAATCATCAGGCCCCCGTTTGGAAAGAGTGTCTGTCATTCTGTTGATCGTTTGTTTTTCCTGGACGAGCTGCTTTTTAAAATCGACCCAACCCGTAATTCCACACATGTGATATCAGCTCCAATCCCGTTTCTTTCGTAACAATTTCGTTTCTTTCAGCACCTTAGTAAGTTTATGCATCTATAGGCAGATAGTTGATTTGTCCACAAAAGAGTTGTATGGGACAGGCTTGAATTGGAAAGAAAGGAGAGGAAAGAAGAAAAAGGAGACAGCATGCATGAAACGGAAACAATTATTATATAAAGAGGAAAGAAAATGGGAATACGGCACCATCCTTATCGAAGATGGCATCTGTTTAATCGAAAACGGGGAAGGCGATATACTGCTGGCAGACAGTCTTCATCACAGCCCAATTTGGATCCATCATAAAGGAAAATGGGAGCAGGCCGGCTTCCAGGATAAATTGATTCTGGCATGCGGTGAAGAAAACATCTCCCTTTCAGGCGGAGAACGCATCCGCTATGAAAAGTCAGTCAAGCGGCCGCTTATGGCGCTTTTGGATTCGCTAGATGACGAAACCTTTCTCGCATTTTTACAGCACTTGCACAGCTTTGGCTTATCGGTATTCGATTGCGTCTTTTCTTATAATAAAGGAGTCTTTTCGAATACATCGGAGGAGCAGGGTGTTTCTTTCTATCACTTTTCAAACGACACCGCCCAATGCGCGATGCAGCATCACTACAGCAGCGAAGGGACAGGAGACCGGTTCGAATGGACGGCTTCAAATGGAAAGCGATCCATTATGTATTCAGCAGTCCAGCGGGGGCGCAAATAAAAAAAGCGGTGCAGTGAGCACCGCTTTTAGATTACTTTTCAACAACAACTTTTACATCCTTGCTTTCTTTTTTGTCTGTGTCAGCAGCCGTGACGTACAGTACCGTTCCGGCTTTTTGTTTTTTGATTTTCACCGTGAACGTTCCTTTCGCGTCAGCTTTGGCAGAAGCAATGACTTTCTTTGATTTGTTTTTCACTCTGATCATTGCCTTGCTGTTCGCCTTTCCTTTCACTGCCGTATCCTTCGTTTTTACTGCATTTACTTTCGGTGTGCCGGAAGGTTTCCCTTTGACGACGACAACTTTATACGATGTTTTTGCATCACCTTTTGTCGCTTTCACATACAGTACTTGATCTTGTTTTTGAGTCGGGATATTGACCTTGAACGCACCGTCTTTTCCGGCTTTGGCGCTGCCGAGTTTTTTCTTGCCGTTCATGACCTCGATAAGCGTGCCTTCCTTCACGCTTCCTCTGACGGCTGTTTGTGTGCTTTCAAGCTTGTTGACTTTGAGCTGTATATCAACTGCGCTGACAGCCTTCATGACATTCAGCCGCCCGTAGCCAGAGTGCCAGTCTACTCCAGGCGTCTTTGGAATGTCAATCGGATCGCCATTATCGTCATACATTTCTTCTTCCTCGCCATCCACGCTTTCAAAGGAAATATCATCTGCCGTCTTTTTCAAAATATCCTCTGCCTCTGTTCTTTTCAGCTTAGGGTTTTGAGCGAACAGCAATCCTGCAGCAGCGGCAGCATATGGCGTCGCCATAGATGTTCCGCTCATGTACGTGACATTTCCGTTCGGCACTAAGCTCGGGATATCAGACCCTGGAGCAGAGATATCCAGACCTTTTCCATAGTTAGAGAAATCAGCAGTCATATCCATGCGGTTCGTTGCCCCGACTGACATCACATATTTAGAAGAAGCAGGATAAGATAAGGAATTGGCTCCGTCATTCCCGCTGGCTGCGGCAATCAAGACATTTTTGTCAGCTGCGTATTTCAAAGCAAATTCAAGTACGCGGCTGTAGCCTCCGCCCAAACTTAAATTAATTACCTTGGCTCCTTTGTCAGCAGCATATTTGATGCCGAGGGCAATTTGTTCAGTATCTCCGTAGCCTGTGGAATCAAGCACTTTTACCGGGATAATTTTCGCTTTGGCATTCAATCCAGTCATAGAATAACCGTTATCGCTTTGAGCTGCAATAATCCCTGCGACGTGTGTCCCATGCCCCTGATCATCCATTGCGTTGTTATTCCGTCCCACAAAATTACGCCCGAGATCGGTTCTTACTTTTCCTTTTAAATCGGCAAGCGTGCTGTCCACACCTGTGTCTACTACTGCAATCAATGTATCGTTCAGCTTGCGTTTAGACAGCAATGTGCTGGCAGGCTCGTATTTCACATCGGCATTTTTGACACCGCCATTTTCACCGTTGTTTTTAAGCGGCCATTGGTAAGGGTATTGAATATCGTTCGAAAGGCTTTTGTATTCCTGCACAGGTTCCGCAAACTCTACGTTAGACATCTTGGATAATGTCGCAGCAGCGCTTTTGACCCGTTTTGCGCTTGCCGTATATGTGCCGTTCTGTTTCTCGTCTTTCGGAAGCTCAAATGAATAAAGATTGTCAAACAGTTTCTTTGCCTTTTTCACATTGGAAATGTCTTTTTTCGATTGCGCACTTGCAGAAAAGCCCTTCATTTCATTATGTACGGATGAGAGGCTTTTATTGTTCTTCACCTTGAAAATGACCTTTGTTGTCTGAACTTCACTTTTTGCCGCAATACTGTTTTCTGTTAAAATAGCTCCTGCTGTTTTGCCTTGCAGCTGCTTGATATTGAATCGTTCCGCCTGTTTCTTTATCTCCTCTTTAAGGAAAGACGGGACTGATTGTAAAGCTGTATCATACAGCCGGTTGATTGCTTTTTGATCTTTTTCAGTTATCTTATATGAAGAAGACGCACCGTTTTCTGACACATCATCAAACAACGGCTTTAATGTCACAAGATCTTGATAGATTTCATTTCTCGCAGTTTTATTGAGTGCGAGCTTTGCCACGATAAACGGTGCCGCTTTGTAGTAAAGGCTAGTCAGCTCTTTGCCTTCTGCTGTTTGGCTCAGCTGCTCATCACGAATCGCTCTCAGCTTGTCTAGGATGCTTTTTCCCGATTTTTTCTGATCGACACTCATTTCCACCGGACAAGCTTCTTCCTGTTCTAAATCTGACGGCTGCTTATTCGTGCCTTTATACCCAATCGAATACTTGGCTTCCGCAGCTGCTTCGGCCGTTCCGCCGTCCTCTGGTTCTTCTTCTCCGAGGTATTCAACTTTTACATAGTAAGGGCCGCTCCACGCGTATGGAAAAATGATTTCGCTTTTTCCATCCTCCGCCGTATAAGAACGGTACATCTCAAACGTTTCATCTTTAAGCGCTTTTTCCATACTTGGATATACAGATACATTCAGTACTGAATCACTCTTTACGGTCAAGGCCATATGTGAGTTTTTCTGAATATCCGCTTTTCCCGGAGTCACTTTGTACCATTTCACCTGTTCCGGTTCCTTCATGGTTCCTGTCTGTTCTTTGCCGTTTTCCAGAGCCGCCGCCTGATCGATCGCACCAGCCGCTGCCGCTTTGGTTCCCGGAGAAAAAAGGCTGAAGATCAGTGCAAAAATGAGCACTGCCGCCACAAACGAGCTAAATTTTCTGCGTTTCATGATATCCCTCCTGCAAAATAATGAATCTTCTTGAAGGTATCATAATTTCATAGGACGAGATACCGCTTACAGGGAATTTTAAGGTTATTTTAAATGATTTGGAATATAAGGGAGGAAATACCTAAAAACCCGACTCCATCTTAGGGCCGGGTTCATGCTCTTTTTATTAAAACAATTGAAAACCGATTGGCAAATGCAGACCGAGCAGCACTGTCAGCACGAGGACAATGATGAAGCCGATCCATAGGCCTCCGGTTGACTTTTCTTTTTTCTTGCGGATGAGAAGCATTTCCATCAGGCCGATGGTGATAATGCCAAGAATCATTTTGCCGGCGTATTCTCCGTTCCAGTTGGCGAAACGGACAAACAGCTCAGCTCCTGTCAAAATAATAAGGATATAGAATAACCGCAGAATCATATGAGTGATTTTTGCGCCTTTCGCACTTCTTGACGAATACAGCGAGTAGCTGACGAAAAGCAGAATCAGCGCTACCACCCATGTCGTAATATGTAGGTGTGTCATACAGGTTCCCCCTATCAGATAAATTACCCCACTTATAGTACCATGAACTTGTCCTCTGCCACAAAGATGAGTCTCAGAAAAAACGGGCGGGTTCGAGTCCGCCCCTGTTTGATTCAGCCGATTTGGTTTGACAGCGTTCCGATCGGGTCAATCGTAATGTCGATTTTGTCACCTGGCCGTAAGAATTTTGGCGGCTTAAATCCCTTTCCGACTCCAGACGGCGTACCGGTGGCAATGATGTCTCCCGCTTCAAGCGTCATCCCCTTTGAGAGGGTTTCAATTAATTCCGGAATGGAAAAGATCATATCGCTCGTCGAACCGGATTGGCGCAGCTCGCCGTTGACTCTTGTTTCAACCCTGAGGCGCTCAGGCTCCTGAATCGATGATTTATGTACAAGCACGGGTCCCATCGGACATGTCGTATCCAGGCTTTTTCCGATAAAAAACTGCTTATGCTTTTTTTGCAGATCACGCGCCGTGATATCATTCACAATCGTATATCCGAAAATATGGTCATAGGCATCTCCTTTTGAAATGCGAGTGCCGCTTTTTCCGATGACGACAGCAAGCTCTCCTTCATAATCAAGCTGAGAGGTGACCTCTTCATGGCTGTTAACGATATCACCATGACCTGTAACCGTTACCGGCGATTTTGTAAATACCATCGGATGCTCCGGAATGTCAGCTTCGCTTCCCATTTCAATCGCGTGGTCCCTGTAGTTTTTGCCGATGCAGATGATATTTTTTGACGGCTTAGGAATGGGTGCATGAAGCTTCACCTCAGATAATGAATACATAAATGATCCCAGCTCATCATTCGGTTTCTTTGCCCACTCGGCCAGCTGCCTTGCATGTGCAACAAATTTATCCCCTTCTGCGATACATTCAATCAGCGATCCCGGAATCGTCTCAAGTTCAAACAGTTTTTTTTCAGCCTTTTGCAAGTCCATAATTTTCTCATCATCAATGATCAGGCCGACAAACATTCGGTTGTAAAGTTCCCCTGTCGCAAATTTCATGTTATTCCTCCATCATCTTTTAAATCAGAATGCTCCTTCATGTATTCTCTGTCGAATGCTGAAATCCCTTTTTCTCATATCCGTTTTCATTTCGTTTCAGGACGGGCTTGCTGCACATATCATACAAATGTCGTTTTGAGGAGGAGGAAAGAATATGGAGAGCGTACATTTATTTTTTCATCGGCAGCAGCTGAATCGTAAAGGTACTGCCAAAGGGCTTCTGGTGACAAACCGATCAGTTTCTCCCATTCTTCTCACACAGCGTGACAAGGCGGAAAAGGTATCCTATGAAATCAGCTGGGAAAAGTCTCTGTTTGGTGAAAGCACACTTTTTTTGAATGCGGAACAGGATGATCCGTCCCTGATGCGTCGCAGGCTCGCTTATTGTTTTTTTAACCAGATCGGCGTCCCTGCTCCCGCTGCCTCGTACAGCTTTCTGACCATCAATGGCGAGCCAGAAGGGATTTATTTGAGCATCAAGAACCATCAGCTAGCCGATAGAACAAGTTACCGAATGAAGACAGCCGATCCGAGGGTTCCGCTGTCCGTTTTTAAACATGAATCTTCCCCGTTCTTACACGAATTTCTGACGCTGATCCGCACAGCTGAAGATGACGAATTGGCTGAACGCATTAAAATGTATCTGGATGTCAAACTGTTTTTTTTGTGGCTGATCGGCAGCGCCTGCACCAATCAAGGCTTTTATTACACATTTTGTTTAAACGAATCCGGCCGGCTTCACGTTTCTCCGATAGAGACCAGACCGCTTGCCGCACGCGGAAGATCTGACGAAGACCCTCTGCTGACAAAAGGTCGGACGCTTTCGTCAAGGCTTCTTGCCATTCCCGCCTTCCGGTCTCAATATCACACGTTAATGAAAAACGTGCTGAACCGGTCGTTTACCATTGAACGATTGTCTCCTTTCATCAGCGAATGGCATCTTGACATTTGTCAAAAAGCTTATGATGATCCTTTCATAAAAAAAAGCCCCTTGCAATTCGAAAAGGAGCAGACAAACATACTTAGAGAAATTGAGGAGCGGCAGGACTTTATGCAAGTACACTTAGCAAGACTATAGTCCTTTCTTCCATTAAAAAGGCCGCAGCAAAAATTGTCGCTTTTTTAGTCAAATTGACGAAAGGCAACCTTTTCAGTAAAAATGGGTTATACTAACGATATCCTGTGTTTATCAAAATAAATTCTAGAATTGGAGATAGTGTAATGAACAGCAAAATTGAAGAAATGAGAGTCACACTAATTGAAACAGCACAAAAATACGGCATGAATTCCAAGGAAACGATTCAATGCAGCCAAAAGCTGGATAGCCTGCTGAACACCCGAATTAAAGAAGAGGGGATATCCCGAAAACTCCCGTATGTAAATCATTATCTATAACAATTTGAATACACCACATGTAACTCCGCTTTTTGCTCAGCACTTCTGGGATATACCTTGGGGCGAGAATATGCCCGCCCAAAAATCGGATTCCGCAGCACGACATACTCCAAAAAGCATTTCTTCACGCAAAAACACCAAAAGAGACTGAAACAAAAATCACGCAGGCGGATAGCGGCACCCCTCGCCGCATTTCCGCTCAATTGATACAATACCCGCTTTTGAAATGTTTAAACATAACGGCCGAAAAATGTGATCGCTTACATTCAAAGCCGATATGCCCCATTTTAAATTTCTCTCACACATATGTGCGTTTGTCATAAGCTATCGTGAATAGCCCAATTAAAATCAAATTCTATTTTTACTTTACCTGCCTTTTTTCAATTTTTCAACAAAGGATGTGCTCGTATGCCGGCCATTGTCGGAGCGTTTAAAATTAATGCGATTGGTACGAGCGGAGTCATTCACATCGGGGACTGTATTACGATTTCTCCTCAGGCCGAGGTTAGAACGTTTGCCGGTGCGGGCAGTTTTAATACCGGTGACAGCCTCAAGGTGATGAATTACAAAAACGCGACGAATGTGTATGACAACGATGCAGTTGATCAGCCGATCGTAGGGAATGCATAAAGGAGTGTGCTTCATGAACTTTTATATTAATCAAACCATTCAAATTAACTATCTCCGGCTGGAATCAATCAGCAACTCCTCCATTCTGCAAATCGGAAGCGCCGGGTCCATTAAATCGCTTTCTAACCTGTACAATACAGGCAGCTATGTAGAAGCGGCTCCCGAGGTTTCCGCTCAGGGGCAGCCAGTCGAATTACAGGAGCCCGATACAGGTTCATTGGTTCCGCTCCAACCTCCTGGCCGTTAATCATATGAAAGAGGTGAAAGACATGTATGATCAATCTGTTTCCTCTTACTTGCAAAACTTGAATTCCTTCGTTCAGCAGCAGGCGCTTCATATTCAGCAGCTCGAACGTCAGCTGAAAGAGATTCAAACTGAAATGAATACGATGAAACAGCGGCCGGCCACTACCATTGAGCGGGTGGAGTATAAATTTGATCAGCTGAAAATTGAAAGGCTTGACGGGACTTTGAATATCGGCTTAAATCCGACAGACCCGAACAGCGTCCAAAATTTTGAAGTCAGCCAAACAGCACCTGAAATTGGGATGATGCAGCAGGAAGAGAGTGCCCAGCTCATGCAGCAGATCCGCCAGAATGTCGACATGTACTTAACCGAGGAAATCCCAGATGTTTTGGAGCAGCTTGAAAACCAATATAACAGCAGGCTTGACGATACAAACAAGCATCATGTCATTGAAGACATCAGAAAACAAATGGACAGCCGAATTCACTATTATATGTCCCATATCAAAAAAGAAGAACATACACCGCCTAAACAATATGCGGAACATATCGCTGAGCATGTGAAGCGTGACGTGATCCGTGCTGTAGAACATTTCCTGGAACATATTCCATCCGAAATGAAAGGAGATGAGCAAGCATGATCTTTACAGTCATCAACCGCAACCTGGAAGTCGGGGATATCCGGATGAATGGTGTATCCAGCTCCTCTGTTTTCCACATCGGAGACACTGAATCCATCTATCTGTCTTCTATTTTCGATACACCGCCAGAATCTCTTATTATCGGGCCGTTTGCTCCGCTGCCGTCAGAATAATGCTTAAGCGTATATCCCGCATTAGACTGCTTAAAATTAACTCCCTTGGAATAGCAAGTGTGTTTCAAGTCGGCGACACAAACGAAATCGATATGAGTGTAAAAGTATTTGCTGTTCAGCGCTCACTGTCCACGTTTTACAATAATGAAGGCTCATTTAACAGAAAGGAATACCAGATCTTTCAGCAGCAGGCAGTGAAGCCGATTCCCGAAACAGGTGTACAAAGCGCATTTTGCCACGAGGTGCCGGTTATTCATGTTCGCAGCATCAAAATTCAAGGGGTCTCCTCCTCTTCTGTTTTTCATGTGGGGGCGGCCTCGCTTGTTCGCGGCGATGCGAGAATCAAACATATCAGGCAGATTCAGTCTCCGCGCTCACAATCGCCAGACAAGAGCATATAATAAACAGAGACTTCGATAAAGGGTGTCGTTTATGCCAGCAATTGTCGGGCCTATAGCTATCAATTCCATATCGGGCGGAGTCGTAAACTTTGGTGATTCCTTTTACCTTTCTCCGAAAAGCTCTTCAAAATCTGCGCTCGGTTCGGGAGCAGGAAACACGGGAGATTTCCTTCTATTAAACAACGCAGTCAACGCGACAAATTATATAGACCCCGATGTCAGCGATCAGGATATGGTTGGAAACGGATAAAAGCAGCCGCTCTGCAAAGAGAGGGCTGCTTTTTAGTCATCTTTTCTTTTTTCGTTCATTTGATTTCTTTGTTTTGATCAGCTTCTCAGACGGCTGTTTTCTGATCCATTTGACAAACCGGGCAAGCTGCGGATCGCTTCGGAGTTCATCTATTCCGTTTAAGCGAACGGCAAGCTCTTGATTGGTATATAAGGCATGAATCTGTTTATGGCAAGGAATACAGAGCATCGCTGTCGGCAGAAACGTTCCGCCTTCCTCTTTCGGTGTGAGATGGTGCTCTGTCAGCTGGACATCGCTCCGGCCGCACAGCTCACATATTCCGGCAATCCGCTTTGCCATATCCGCTCCTCCCTTACATCAACTCAAGTGATACCCGTGTTCCACGGCCGCTCGGTTCAGCCGGATGGACGATCAGCTTTTTCGGAAGCCGTGCCCGCAGTTCCTGCACATGGCTGATGACACCGACAGACAGATTGTCTGACTGCAGTTTTTCCAAGGCTGTCACAACCGTATCAAGCAGATCTTGATCCAAGGTGCCGAACCCTTCATCTAAGAAAAAGAACTGGAGCGGGTATTCTCCGCGAAGCTGGATCTGCGCAGAAAGCGCAAGAGCCAGAGAAAGCGAGGTGAGGAAGGTCTCTCCCCCAGATAAGCTAGATACCGGGCGTTTGACGCCTCCATTCGCGTCATCCCGCATCACGAATCCGCCTTCTGAATCCACTTCGATGGCATAGCGCTGTCTCGTCAGCATGCCGAGTCTTGCTGATGCGTCCCGCGCAACGCTTTCAAGCTGCTCCTCAGCTAAAAATTCAACAAAGGTATTGCCTTTAAACACAGCTTGCAGCTTGTCCAGCCTGTCGATATGCGTCTGCCATTTCTTCAATTCAGTTTCAATTTCGTTAAATCGTTTATGATGGTCGCGAATGACGGCCAGCGCTTTCGCTGCTGCGCCTTTTTCCTCTATAGCAGCGCCAAATGCGTCCTCAGCTTCTTGTAATGCCGTAACGGTTTCGCTCCATTCGCTCTCTGATAAGGCTCTGCCGGCAAGTATCTCTGCAACTCGTTCTAAGTTTGCAGCATTTTGCTTCAGTTTATCCATAAACTGATCTATGTCCGCTTTCATCTTGTCAAGTTCATCGGCTGGGATGAGACTTCGCTCCACCTCTTCAGTCCGGGTAAAACGGGTGCTTTTCGCATGCTCAAGCCAAGCAGCTTCCGCTTTTTTAAATCTGTCCTTCGCTTCTTTAAGAGTGAGCTCGCTTGCTGAAGCGCGGCTTTTCGCCTGATTGAGCATCGTTTGGGCGCTTTGCAGTTCTTCATACAGAGATTGCTCTTTTTCCTTTAACAGCTTTAGATCCTGCTGGACAGAGCGGAGTTTGATTTGGATCGAATCTCCTTTTGCGTAATCTCCTAGCTCGTGCTCATAATCAGCTATCAAGCTCTTGATGCGTTCAGCCGCATAATGAAGCTCCAGCTTTTCCCGTTCAAGCTGGTGTCCCGATTCCCGCAGCTTTTCCTTTTGTGCTTCATGCTCAGCAAGAAACGCGATGCTCTTCTCAATCCGTTTTTCGCATTCTTCTGCGGCCCGATCCTTTTCTTCAATGGCTCGCTGCCATTTTTCTGCTTCATTCACAGACTGATCCTGAAACGCTTCTTTAAACATGTTCAGGCGGCTGTCCATCGAGGACTGAAGCTCGGCGATGATGCTCTCAATCCGGTCAGCCTCTCTTTTTTCAAAACCGATTTTTTCATTAAGCTGATCGGCCTTTTTCAAAGACTCCTGATAGGCGCTGATCATTTGTGCCATTCGTGTTTTAACAGAAAGAATATCCTGTTTGACTCGTTTCCATTCAATTGTGGCAGTATCGAACGCCTCATGCACCGGCTGATTCTCGTAAGAAGCTGCCGCTTCAAGGTTCGGTACTTGAATCGTTTGCAAAAACGGACACTGTTCAATAAAGCGCGCGGACTGTTCTTCAAGCGTGATTTTGGCTGAAAGAATCTCCTGGCTGAGAGCTGCCGCTTCCGTCAATAACACATCCGTTTGTTTGATGTTCTCTTCAAGATTGCTGTCGAGCTCATATGTTTCATGTACTGAGGCAGACGGATCATGATGGATTGAACCGCAGACCGGACAGGGCTTTCCGGCGGTCAGCTTTTCGGCTAACTCTTTTGTGAGCAGGGCCACTCTTGCTTTTTCACGCTGCGAGTGAAGCGTTTGCTGTCTCTTTTTAGCCTGCTCAGTCATACGTGTTAATGAACGTTCTGTCTCACACACCATATGGTACACGGTTTGTACAGCCTCATATGCCTGAATGATGTTGCTTTTTTCGGCTTCCATCTTTTGAACGAGTGTACGCTTCTCCTCATTCATCTTTTGAAGCACGAGGTTCAATGCGTCACTTCGTTTTTTCTCTTTCGTGATTTGCTCTTCAGTCTGTCTGATGCGCAATGCCATTTCTGCGGCCTGTTGGCAGCTTTTTCGCTCATCTGATGTCACCTGCAGAGATTTGAGCTGCTGCTTCAATTCCGTCTGTCTGTTTTGCCCTCGTGTGAGACGGTCTGTTACAGTCTCCAATTCATTCATGACAGATTGAAGGGCCTCTTCTTTCTGCTGAAGTTCAGCCTTTTTGCGCTCTTCCTCTTGCTTGGCCTCACTCAGTTTGATTTCGATCTCCTGCAAACGGGAAAGCTGTTCCTGCTCAGTTAAAAGCTCAGGCTCTTTCTCGCTTTTATGCTGGCGCCACTCTTCATACTCTTCATGTTTTTGATGAAAAAAAGCGGTCCGGTCTGCTAAATCCTTTTGAGCAAGCGTTTGTTCCTTTTCAGCTTTTTCCTCATGCTGGATCGCTTCTGCGTACCGGTCCGCATAGGGCTTCAGAGCGGCGGCTGTTTGGGCTTCCAGCAGACGCTTTTGCATGCTGTCTACTTGCGGCTGTTCTTCTTCGAGACGTTTTTTCTCTTCCTCATAAGCGGCTTTTTCCTTTTGGACATTCCAAATCTCCTGATACTCCGTAAACCGCGCTTTTGCCTGGTCACGATTCTTTCTCATCGCTTCCAGCCATGCTTCTGCTTGTTCGAGAGCCTTTTCCGCCTGCTCAACCGCTTCTGAACTCGCCTCACCGAGACCGGACTGTTCAGCAAGCATTTCATTTTTTCTCGCATTGGCTTCCTGTGCCTGCCGTCTCAGCTTTTTCACAAGCCGGTCTCCATACTGCTCCAAATTAAATAAACGCTGAAGCATATGCCTGCGCTCCGCCCCTTTTAAAGACAGAAATTCAGCAAATTTCCCTTGCGGCAGGACCACTGCTCTCGTAAAGTCGTCGATTGTCAGCCCCAAGAGTTCCTCTACTCTTTTATTGACTTCGCTGGCTTTATCCGCCAGCACCGTATGCTCGTCCCTGATTTCGATAAAGCGGCAAAGTGCCGTTTTCACCTTCATTTCATCCGTTCTCTTAAAAACGCGCTCGACTTTGTAAGAGATTTGATGATTTGTCTGAAGTGCAAAGGTAAAGGAAACAGACAGCGTATCTTCCGCATGGTTTAAAATCCCGTGCGTATTATTCGCTGCCCGCTCCACCTTTCCGTATAAAGCAAGCGTCATTGCGTCGAGGATAGAGGATTTACCGCTTCCTGTCGGGCCGAAAATGCCGAAAACACCGGCACCGGAAAGACCTTCAAAATCTATCGTCTGCTCCTCTCTAAAGCTATGGAGCCCCTTAATGCTTAAGGCGATCGGCTTCATTTCACATCCTCCTCTTCAACGCCTGATGCAAGCTCTAAAAACAGCTTCACCATTTCTTCATCCGGCACCGCGCCGCCAGTTTGTTTTTCATAAAATTTCTTAAAGCGGTCTTCGATCGACACATGCTTTACCTCGATCCGTTCCCGGTCTTTGTTCTGTTCTTCGAAAACCGGCCTGATATGGATAAAGCCCGGGTGCGCCTTTCGCAGCCTGTGAATTTCTTCAAGTGACAGCTGGTCCGAGACACGGATTTCAAGGTCAATCCAAGCATTCTGATCCCTGCCTTCATCCAGCCAGCTGTACACCTCGCTTAAGCCATTTGCGGCTTTCCACTTCACAAGTGGCTTGCCGCTTGATAATAACACCTCACGCCAAGAGGCCTCTTCCCCCGGTTTTGCGTCCACGATCGTCACTGATTTGGCATAGCCCGCTTCAGAAAAGCTGTAAGCGAGCGGAGAGCCTGAATAACGCGCAAGCGTCCGCGCCCGCTTGATCGTTTGCGGACGATGCAAATGGCCGAGCGCAACATAAGCGGCATCCGCCGGCAGGCTTTCAGCAGCCACCGTATAAGCGCCGCCGACTTCAATCGGGCGCTCTGAATCCGTTTGGTTGCCGCCTGCCACATAAATATGGCTAGTGGCAACCTTTACTGCATCCTTGCGGAACCGGCTTGTCATATGCTCAAACGCCTGCCTGATTTTCACGTCATAATGATCACGGAGCAGCTTTTCATCAAATGTATCGGAAAGCACTTCATTTAACCGCGCTTCAGATGGGTACGCCAGCGCTCCGACAGCCAAAAGCTCCCCTGCTGAAGGCACTTCAATATGAAGCGGTTCTGTCGTCGGATAGCCAATTAAATAAATGCCGTTTTCATGTGTCAGCGGTGAAGCGGCGGACAAACGGTCAGGATTATCATGGTTTCCGGCAATGACAACAATCGGGCGCTTTCCTCTGTCGCTAAGCGCAGACAAGCTTTCATAAAACAGCTGCTCGGCTAAAGCCGGCGGGTTCACGGTGTCAAACGCGTCCCCTGCCATTACAATGGCATCGATCTGCTCTTCCTTTACAATCGTATTCAATTCATCAAGCACATCTGCCTGTTCACTCAGCCTGCTTCTTCCTTCTAGCGTTTTTCCAAGATGCCAGTCAGCCGTATGTAAAATCCGCAAATGCTTTCACCTCACTTTTGTATAGAAAACGAGATCCGCTCCTTCTGAATTCCCGGAGCTTACGGATCTCGCTATAATGTCAGAATGTGCCCTCCGTCAAAGAAATAAAGCGCACATCCCTTTACCTTTGTTTTTGCAATTTGCTCAACTGCCTTCGTGTACAGCTGAATTTGCGTTTCATATCGTTTCTTCAAGATCGGGGCTGCTCCTTCAAAGCCGTGCTGGAATTTGCCCTCAATCCGGTCTGATTTATAGTCCAAGAGATATAAGCCGTCCTCAGTTTCATAGAGACAGTCGATGATTCCCTGCACTAAAAGCGGTTCATCCGCCTCCTGTGCATCAGGATAGATCTCCTTGGCCGGAAGCGCTAAACTAAATGGCACTTCCCGGTCCTTCCATTTAGCGCCGATCAGCTGTCCGCCGATTTCTGTATGGAAAAATTGCACGATTTCTTCTATATCAATAGCGTTTTTTTGTTCTTCAGTGAGCAGTTCTTTTTCATAAAGCTTGTGAACCGTCTGCTCCGCTTCTTCTATCGTTGGGATATGGGTAAGCGGGATATGCTGCATAACCGTATGCATGGCCGTCCCTTTCTCCGCCGCTGTCAGGCCTTTTTTCATCATAAAAGCGGGACGCCTGTACAGAATGCTTCCGTCAGCAGGTTTAACGGGGGCCCGGCCGCTGTATTCATCCTCGTACTCTCTTTTTCTCTTAATCTCAGAAACCGACTGTTTTGTACGAATTTGCGTGACCTCGTGATGCGGGTATGTCCAGCTCAGCTGCTCGCGGGCTTTTTCATCAAATGCAAACGAGCCGGGAACTGGTTCACCTTTGCGGATCGCTTCTAAGCGCTCGCTTTTTTCTTCCGTTCTTTCTTCCAGATCATCATCCAGCAAATCATAGGAATGAATCATTCGAACGGCAAAACGAGCCGGGTGTCCTGATATATCAGCATGCATAGCCGCATCGTTTTCAGCCAAAACCTCCATATCTCTGTGTCTGGCAAGAGCCGGTCCGATGAAATCTAAATACGTTTTTGCCTGATAACGGTCAAATTCCGGAAGAAGCCAGTCAGTTTGGGACGCAGTTGCCTGCCATTTTGCGAGCTGTTTCTGATGATCCTTGCACGAGCCAATCAGAAACAGCTTTTCCTTCGCTCTCGTTAATGCGACATAGAGAACACGCAATTCCTCTGACAATAGCTCCCTGCGCATTTTTTTCTTCATGGCAATGAGCGGAAGCGTCGGATAGCTGATGCGCAATTGCGGATGAATAAACTTCGTGCCAAACCCGAGCTCCTTGTCCAGCAGGTACGATTTGTTCAAGTCCATCATGTTGAAGTTCCGTCCGAGACCCGCTGCAAACACGACTGGAAATTCGAGCCCTTTGCTGCTGTGGATCGTCATTAAGCGGACAACATCCTCCTGCTCGCTGAGCGCTCTCGCCGTTCCAAGATCATCGCCCCGCTCCTGCATGCGTTCGATAAACCGCAGGAAACGGAACAGGCCGCGAAATGCCGTCGATTCATATTGGCGCGCCCGGTCGTAGAGAACACGCAAATTGGCCTGGCGCTGTTTTCCGCCCGGCATCCCGCCGACATAATCCATGTATTTCGTGTCGCGGTACACTTCCCAAATCAGCTCAGATACTGAGTGGTTTTTCGAAAACGCACGCCATTTTTGAAGATGTCCGTAGAACGTTTCCAGCTTTTGATAAAGCTCGTCGTTCCGGTCACCGGCAGCCAAATAGTCTTTCATCGCTTCATAGTACGGCGCTTTTTTATTTTCAAGCCGGATCAAAGAGAGCTCGTTTTCATCCGCTCCGACAATTGGTGAGCGCAGAACAGAGGCAAGCGGTATATCCTGATACGGGTTATCGATTACCTTCAGCACAGAAAGCGCGACGGCAACTTCGACCGCTTCAAAATAGCCTGACGTTAAATTGGCGTAAACCGGTATGCCCTGAGCTCTCAGCTCCTCCATGATTTGCGGCGCCCACGGCATGGAGCGGAGCAAAATCACGATATCGCGGTATTGAATATTGCGGTGTGTTTTCGTTTTTCCGTCATACACCTTAAATGGCGATGAAATCAGCTTGCGAATTTCCTTAGCGATCGCTTTCGCCTCGAACTGCACCGTTTCCAGCTCTTCTGCTTCTTCGCCTGCGTCCGTCTCTTCTGCGTTGTCGATCAGCAGCAGCTCCGTTTCCGTCTTATCATTGTCCGGATACGCCGCACCAAGCTTCAGCTCAGCCTGCTCGTCATAATCAACCTCACCGATTTTGCCGCCCATCAGCTGTTTAAATAAAAAGTTTGTGCTATCTAAAATATCAGCCCGGCTTCGGAAATTTTTATTCAAGTCAATTTTCCGTCCTGTGCCTTCTCCGCTCTCTGTAAACCGTTTGTATTTGGAGAGGAAAAGAAGCGGCTCCGCAAGCCTGAATCGATAAATGGACTGTTTGACATCACCTACCATAAACAGGTTGCCTGTTTCCTCCGGTCCGCTTGTGACGAGCTGCAGGATCGATTCCTGCACTAGGTTGGTATCCTGATATTCGTCAACGAGCACCTCATGAAACTGCTCTTGATAAAATCTTGCTGCCTCGCTCGGCTGGCGCTCACCTGTTTCATTCTCAGCTGTCAAAATGGATAAACAGTAATGCTCCAAATCAGAAAAATCAATGATTGATTTTTCCTGCTTCGCGGCTTCGAACCGTTTTCCATAGCTGATGACAAGCTGTACGAGCGTTTCAATAACAGGCTTCATGTCGGCCAAGCTTTTCAAATGCTGTTCAGGACTTCTTGTGAAGTAGTCGGTTTTAAGCTTTTCAAGCAGTTTTTTTGCACCGTTTCTCAAATCTGTCGCTTCTTCAAGGAGTGCAGGATCAAACTCGTCCCCTTTTACTGCTTTCGCGCGCTTAAAAGAGACTGCGGGCACCCGCTTATAAAGCTCAGTGTAATCATCCTGATGCTGAATCAGTTCATCAAGCTGCCCAAGATCATCAAGAAAATTGTCAGCGCGCGGCGCGGGGCCGCCCGGCGCTTTCGTCAGCTCAAGCGCGCGCTGAAGCTTCTCCTTTGCTCCGTTAAGCACCATCGCAATATCCTCTTTGACATATTGATAAAACGGAAGCTCCTCGATGGCGCTCTTTTCCGATACATCATACAAATGAACAAAGCTTTCCAGCCATGCCTCCGGGTTTGGGTGGGAACGTGAATACTCGTACACCTGTTTGACGAGAAATTGCAGATCCAGATCGTGCCGGTCTGTCGTGTAGCGGTCAACAAGTTCAAAAAACGCCTTTTCGCCCTTTGCGTATTCGTCTTCAAACAGCTCGTCCAGCACCTCATCCCCGAGCAGCTCGCCTTCTGTCTGATCAGCAATCCGAAAGCCCGGATCAAGATCGATCAAATAGTAATATTTTTTCAGCACTTGCAGGCAAAAGGAATGAAGTGTCGAAATGCTGGCCCGGTTTAAAAGAGACAGCTGGCGTCTGATATGCAGCGAGCCGGGGCGCTTTACAAGCTCTTTTTCCAGGGCATCCGCGATCCGGTGTTTCATCTCTGCCGCTGAGGCGTTTGTAAATGTCACAACGAGAAGCCGGTCTACATCAATCGGGTTTTCTTCCGCGGTGATTTTCCGGATCATTCGTTCAACGAGCACAGCGGTTTTACCGGAGCCCGCCGCCGCTGCCACGAGAATATCCTGGCCGGTTGAGACAATGGCATTCCATTGGTCATCTGTCCATGTGCTGTCTGCCGGTTTAGGAATGTTCATTGCCATCCGCCTCCTTTTTTATCCACTCAAGTATCGTCTTATCCTTTTCAGCCTTTAACGGGCGATACTCGTTTTCTTCTAATGACTCATCAAATTGGCATACTGATTTGAACGCACAGTATGTGCACGGCGTCTTGTTCTTCATTTTATACGGCTCAATCGATACGCGTCCGTCAGTGATTTGTTCGCCTGCTTCTTGGAAGGTGCGGCGCACATGCTTCGTCAACAGCTCAAATTCCTTCTCGCCGACTGCCGCTGAATCCGATCTGAGAGAGCCGTCTTTCTTCAAGCCCGCGTTGATGATATTCGACCGTCCCTCTTGAAGGGTCGTATCCATGAGGCGAACCGCTTCCTGATCGCCGAGGAGCAAGCCCTTCATTTTAAATTTCTTAAAGATCTCCTGTTCAATCTCGTCAAGCCCAAGCGGGAGATTAGATTGAATCATCGGGTCATGAATATGGAAATACAGCACTCCGGCAGGCGTCGCCCTCATTCCGAGCCAGTCAGCTGAATGAGTAATTGATAAATCAAGATACGTCAGCATTTGCAGCGCCAGTCCGTAATATACTTCCGCTAAGTCAAGGCCTTTGTCGCTTGATTTATAATCGACAATCCTTAGGAGCAGGCCTTTCGAGCTTTCCGCTTTATCTACGCGGTCAATTCGCCCGACGAGTTCCATCGTGCAGCCGTTTTTCAGCTTAAAGGTCAGCGGCGGAAGCGGCCCTTTTCCTCCAAAGCCCAGTTCAAGCCCGATCGGCACAAATCCGCTCGCTTTCGCATGCTCGCTTAAAATGCCGGACACGCGTGTCACAATTTTTTGCAGTTTTTCCTTTACATAATAATGCCGGTTTGAGCTGAGCAAAATTTCCTTTTGCAGTTTCGGCGCCAGCCGCTCTACCGCATCATAGGAAAACAGCTCGCACTGCTCTTTCGTTAAATCGCGCCAATCCATTTTTTGCTCGCGCAGCCGGTCTGAAATCAGCTTTAAGCTGGAATGAAACAGCTGGCCGATATCCGGTGCTTCGAGCTTGAAAAATTGCCGTTCCTTTAGATGCAGCCCGTGTGATGCAAAATGGGAGAACGGGCACGCGTTAAAGGTTTCCATTCTCGATACACTGCCCTGAATGCGTTCACCATAGAGCTGTCTCGACACGCTACGTTCAAGCTGCTTCACTTCATTCCGGAAAAACAGGCTTGAGAACAGCTTTTTCGATTGCAGCCTGTCCGGCTCTCTCATCAGCACATTGTACGTGCTCCACCAGACGTCGCTGATGTCGTATTCCCGAGTCCATAATCTGAGCTGGCTTGCGGTAAAGGACTGTGCCACGCTTTTATTGACGACATACATAAGCTGTTCCTCATCGCTGACCTGTTCAGGTTCATTTGTCAACAGACGCTCCTTATGCTGCGGAAACAGTTCTTCCAGCCGTTTAATGACAATCGATGGCAAAAGCGTTTTTCCTTCCGCATCGGCAATCGGATACGATACGTAAAGCCGGTCAGACGGACTGGAAAACGCCATATAGATGAGGAAATGCTCATCAAGCAGACGCTCCCGCCCACCTGAGGAAAGCTCAATCCCAACCGTTTTCAGCCATTCCCGGTCATCGTCCGACAGCACCCCATTTTCATCGGGGCGTGCAGGCAGAACGCCGTCGTTTGCCCCCAACACAAAGGTGCAGGAGGTGCCATACATTCTGGATAAATCCATATTGCCGACAAATACCTGGTCAAGCGCAGGCGGAATTAGAGAAAATGTAAGCGACTCCGCGCCGGCTTCCATCATTTGCTGAAACAAATCAAGAGAAATCTCTTCATCTCCCATCATTTCAACAAACTCCTCAAGCAGCTGAATGACTGCATCCCACGCCTGCTGATGCTGCTGCGCTTCAATAATTCTGCCGTCTTCCTCAGCACGCTGTCTTTCCTGATCCAGCTTCAGCGGCACATCCGTCTCTTCTAGATAGCGGTAGAGCGCCTCCGCCTTCTCCTGAACCGTCTTTGCTTTTTTCATTCGTTTTTGAAGCTGAAAAAGCGGCGGAACAATCCAGTCGCGTGTGTCATTCAGCATGTTTTCCATTTCGATTTCCTGATCGGTTTGCGCAAAATCATCATCCAATGACACAAAACGTCTGTAATGGAAACGGTCGCCCTTTGTCCAGCGATCTCCTTTGATCCCGTAGGCGATACAGTAATTTTCAAGCTGATCGACCTGTTCTCTCACCTTAGTTTTCGGCTCGTTAAGCGGGAATAGCAGTTCGGTTTTCACGCAGCGAAACACCGCTTCATAACGCCAATTCCCTTTCAGAACATCAATGCTCGACCGGATAAATTCGATTAACGGATGGTTCAGCATAGAAGCTTTTCCGTCAATGAAATAAGGAATCTCGTAATCTGCGAAAACTTCCTTCACCATATCCTTGTAGTCTTCCGGCTGGCGCGCAAGAATCGCTACATCTTTATAGCGATAGCCCTTCTCTCTGACAAGAGCGTGAATTTCCCGGGCAATGCCTTCCAGTTCAGCTCGTCTGTTTGCGGCCTGCATCACAGTAAAGGCCTCTTGTTTTTCTGCGTACGGGATGGCCGGTCGCGCTTCATACTGCGCCTCTAGATGTGCTAGTTCCGGCGTCTGCGTATGCCGCTCAGTCCCGCTTAGCTCTTTATAGGTAATGTCCAGATTCAGTTCCTTCGCCTTCTGATGCAGGCGATAATACGTTTTTCCCGTCATTCTGAACAATTCCAGTTCATGCGGCTCCCGCTCATATGACGGCTTGTCCGCTGTGAGCGAAAACGTGATGTGCTCTGCATGAACCATAAGCTGCTCCAAGACCCTGAATTCCTGCGGTGTAAATTGATAAAAGCCGTCCACATAAATATGCGCGCCTTTTATATCTTCCGCAAACGGAATATGCTCTGCCAGCAATGTCAAATAATCCTCAGAGTGAAGATATTGATCTGCAAGGCTTTTTTCCATCTGCTGATACAGAATTGATAAATCATGAAGCTTTTCAGATAAAACACGTTCCCCGCGATACTCGGAAGCCGTTCCGCTTTCCGCCATCCGGCGGATATCTTCCGGTTCCAGGCAGTAACGCTTAAATTCTGTCAGCATCCGTTCAACCTGTGCGGTAAATCCGCTTTTGTCACTTGCTTTTTGATAGACTTTAAACTCCTGTTTATGCTCCTCAATGAGCTTCCGCAGGAGCATCTGTACGCCTATGCTCGTAAGAAACGGCCTGCTCATTCCTCCCGTATGCTGAAGGACGCGCCAGGCCAATCGTGAAAAGCTGAACACTTGAGCACGTATCATTCCGCCCATATCAGGCGTTTTAGCAAGCTCGTATTCCATTAAAAACGTCATTTGATCCGGGACTAGAAAAATGATCGGTTTCCCGAATGGAGCCCGGCGCAGTTCATCCTGAATGCTGTCGATGATCAGCTTCGTTTTTCCACTCCCGGATCTGCCTACTAAAAACTCTGCTCCCAAATTAGAAGACCCCTCTCTTTTTATCTCTATATATTTTATCGAATGTTGACGAAAATGACCAATCTGATCTATTGGTAAAAACGGCCTTTTCACATATAAAAAGCTGATGATCTCCGCACATCTCTCCCTGCCCAACATATACTTTTACAGAAGCCCAATTCCTAAGAATGGAGTTGAACCCTCTTGCATTACAGCTACTATCCCTATCCGGCGCCATACCGGGAAGATCCTGTTTTGATTCGGAATCTGGAAAAGGCCATTAACGGAGAATTCAGTGCGATTCAATGCTACCGCAAGCTTGCCGAACTTACCCACCGCGATGAAGTCAGAAAACAGATTGAAGAAATCAGGCGTGACGAAATGCGCCACCTCCGTGAATTTTCCACACTGTACGGTGCCATTACCGGCAAACACATCATGCCGAAACAAACGGAGGAATGCCCGGACACTTTTACAAGAGGACTGGACGCCGCTTTTAAAGATGAACAAGAAACAGTCGACTTTTATTTGCGTGCGGCCGAGGAAACCTCAAACTTAAAAGCGAAAGGCATCTTTACGCGCGCCGCACGGGATGAACAACATCACGCTGTCTGGTTTCTATACTATCTGATGGAACGTTAGATATACCCGTTCAGGGTATATGTACATATCCATTCCCCAAAAACACACTCACCTGTTTTTTTCAAATGCAGCCGGGAAACATAAAACCATACACTGCCATACAGGGGGAATCAACCATGGAGCAATATGTAGAAGCTTGTATTGAGGCTTGCATCGATTGTATGGAGGCTTGCAATCATTGTTTTACAAAATGCCTGGAAGAAAGCGCGCATCACGATCTCAGCGGCTGCATCCGGCTTGACAGGGAATGCGCGGATATTTGCACGCTGGCGGTCAAAGCCATGCAAACGGACAGCCCGTTCATGAAAGAAATTTGCGCACTTTGCGCCGATATTTGTGAAGCGTGCGGCACTGAATGTGAAAAGCATGATCACGATCATTGCCAAACATGTGCGAAGTCCTGCTTTGCCTGCGCTGAACAATGCCGCAGCATGGCAGCGTCTTAAAAGACGGAGAGGGTTTAATAATAGAACCCTCTTTTTTATTTGGACAGCCACACGGAGTACAAATCAATCCACCCCTCTTCATCAAGCATCAGACCTTTCACATTCTCACTCGATGTCACCTGCAGTACATTTTGATACAGCGGAATCGCATTGAACTCCTGTATAAGCTGACAGTCAATGTCCTGCAGCATATGGATTCTCGAACAGCGGTCAGACATTGAAAATATCCGTTCTGTCATTCCTGAGCATATCTGTTCCAGCTTTTCAGATAGATGCTGACACAAAAAACTGTTCTCCGACAGCAGCAAATGCAAAAAACCAAACTCAATGTCTTGATAAAACGTCGCACTGTCATGAATGATATCCGCCATCTGCACGATTTCGTGCCGGCGCAGCTCAGCAGAATCACAGAATTGAAGTGTAAGCCTGATGCCATGTTGGGCGCAAACATTTTGAATCCACTCGGCATCCTCACGATGATCCGCTTCCGAAAAGGTATACAGCACCAGCGTTTCTCCCTCATATCCGCTCTGCTTCAGCAATTCAGAAGGTGAAACGCCTCCCCAATCAAAAGGACTCGGATGCAAAAAAGCCGTAACCGGGGTTCTGCGGTGCCCTCCCGCTTCACGAACGAGCCGTTCAGAGGAAATCAGCAGGCGGAGCGCTTTTCTAAAGCTTCGATGCTGAAGAGGCCCCGTCTTTTTCAGATTGAGTGACAAATACTGAACATGCCGCTCATCAAAAACGGTTTGCTGCTCAGAAAATGTTTGTTTTTCTTGAATGGTAAAACCGTTCATCTCTCCGGCTTGTTCAGAAAACACAAACTCAACGCGATCCAAAAAGGGCCGTCCCTTGAAGTAGCGCTCATTGGCTTCAAGCACAAGCATCTGCCCGCAATGCTGATTCACCCGAAAAGGCCCTGTTCCATTGATCCCGCCGCCCTGTTCTGCCGGCAGAATGGACAACCGTTCATCACAAAGAACATACAGCAATAGCTCATTCGGCTTATCGAGTATGATCTCCACACAATAAGGGCCATTTTCTAAGACTTGCTTCACTCCGTGTAACAGCCATTTATACGGGTTGTCAGCCTGTGTCAAAAAGCGCTGAAACGTAAACGCAACATCCCGCGCTGTCAGCGGCTGTCCATTATGAAAAGACACACCCTTTCGAAGAAAAAATCTCCATCGTTTTTTCCCTTCCTCTTCCCATCCATGTATCAAATGAGGCTTCGGCTTCTGCACAGCCGAATCAAACGTGAGCAATGTATCAAATATTTGCTTGACGAAATGCCCCTCAGACCGCAAAAATATTTGGCACGGGTCCAAACTGCTGACTGATTCAGGGGTGATGAACAGCCGGAGAACATCCTTTTCTCCATCCCGGCCGGTCTCTGTCACAAAACCGAATACCTCAGAAAACCACATGCCATATTCGTTTTGAAGCCCTGGAAACGCGGACTGATACTGCTGAAGCAGCTCCTTTGCCTTTTTAAGCTTTCCAGCCATTGTATATTCCTTGGCAGTTTGAAGAAGCAGTTCCTCAGGCTGGCAAAGAAACGCGATTTTGGATTTGCGGCCGCGCCCTGCCCCGCTTTCCCGTATGATCCAATTCTTGTTCTCCAGCTTATGTAATATGAGCTTTGCATTTCTTTCTGTACAAAATAAACAGTCAGCAACTTCAGTGAGCGTCATTTCGTTCATTTGCCCATACGCAGCGCGTCCTGTTTTCACAAGCGCCACGTAGTGCTCAATCAGCTTCAATCCCAACACCTCCCGACAAAAGGGGAATCTTTTTCTCTTATTTTCTTCACTTTTTGGGCCGCCGCCCCTTATATACACTACTACTATACCAAACAGCGAAAGGCGGCGATCACATGTTGACCAGCTTTCAAGCTATAAAATCGAGATATACCGCTCCAGTTTGGCTCCGCTTTATCGGCGAAATGCTGACAAGCCTGACAGGTGCAATGATGGGTCCTTTTATGGTGCTGTACCTGCATGAACAATTAAACGGCAGTGTCATGATTCCGATGCTGATCATCAGCCTTCAGCCATTTGCTGATATTTGCCTGACACTCGTTGCAGGACGGGTAACGGACCAGCTTGGGCGGCGCACAGCGATTCTGATCGCATTGCTGCTGCAATCAGCGGCTATGGCGGGATTTGCGTTTGCCGATCATGCGTATTTTTTTGCCACCCTCTACGTCATGAATGGCATCGGGAGATCGTTGTACATACCTGCTTCCCGCGCCCAAATCGCCGAAAGTACGCCGGAAAGCAGACGTTCGGAAGTGTTTGCGGTCATCAATGCGATCTATTCGGCGGGCCTGACGGCAGGGCCGCTAGTGGGGATGTTGCTGTACAATCATAACCCCGTGTGGATATTCGCATTAGATGCTGCGGCATTGTTCATCTACTTTCTGATCGCTGCACTGAAACTGCCAGAAACAAAGCCGCTAAAGACAGCTGTAACATCGGAAATGTCCGAAAGCTTTACGATATACAGGCCTGTACTGCTTCTGTTGCTGCTTTCTCTCCCCATCAGCATGTTATACGCGCAAACAGAAACAACATACAGGCTGTTCAGCAAAAACATGTTTTCCGATTATCTATCCATGCTGACCATCTACTCGGCGGCAAAAGCTTTATTCAGCTTTGTTCTCCAAGTTCCTCTTGTAAAAGGGACAGAAAAACTTTCAATGAAAACGATCCTTCTCATTACTTATATCTGCTACTCTCTTGCGGCTGCCGGCTTTGCATGCTCTACCTCCCTGACAATGCTATTAGTGACGGCAGCGGTGATGACAGTTGGCGAAAGTATCGGACTAACTCACATCCAGACCTTCATTTCAAAATTGTCACCGCCTCATCTGCTCGGCCGGTTTTATGCGGTATACGGCCTGCATTGGGATATATCCCGCTCAATCGGACCACTGGCAGGCGGGCTGATCCTGACATCGTTTGGCGGAGAAATGATTTTTTACGCCCTTGCCGTGTGTTTGCTGGCAGCGGGTTTATGCCTGACTTACACAATCGAGAAGCTCGAACACAAGGTCATAAGAAAAGTGAATGGCTAATAGAAAATAATTCATAATTTCTTTATCAACGAAAATATACTATAGTAATAATACATTCACTACGTGAACAATTGGCGTGTTACGTGAAAAGGAAGAAGGGTTTTACATTGAAGAAAGACAAAAATCTCCTCAAAGATCTATGGTTTATCGCAATTAGTGCTGCCGGGGGGTTTATTCTTTCATTGACCGGAATATCGATTGGATGGATGATCGGAACGCTGATTGTCGCCTGCTGTCTCGCTATGATACGGCCGGCATGGCTGATGATGGCGCCAGACCAAAAAGGAATTAACCGCCGATGGCTCGCCCTCGGCCAGATGATCCTCGGCATCGAATTGGGCCAAAAGCTGAACTTATCCGTTCTTTCTGTCCTCAAAGACCATTGGTTTTCAGTCGGCGTTATGCTGATATTGTCTATACTGCTGGCCATGCTGTCAGGATATGTGCTTTGGCGTTTCAGCAAAACAGATATGATGACAAGCTTTGTCGGCACGGCTCCCGGCGGGCTGTCCGCCATGCCGAGCATCGCGCAGGAGGTCGGCGCCAATACCGCCATTGTCAGCCTTGTTCAAATGATCCGGGTGCTGCTCGTGGTGCTTTCCATTCCGTTTTTAGTCATTCTGATCTATACAAAACAAGATCGTTCCGCAAGTGCCGCAGCAGAAACACTTTCCTCAGCAACGATAGATTTTAGGCTCGCTCCCGTTTTATGGACCGCCGTTTTGATTCTCGCTGCTTGGGGAGCTTGCAAAGCTGCGAAATTTTTAAAGTTTCCGGCTCCTTGGCTGCTCGGCAGCATGCTCGGTGTAGCACTTGTACACGTTGGCGGAGCTGCGGTGACAGGGCACGACATGACAGCTTGGTGGCCGTCACAAGCTAACCATGTGTCGCAAGTATTTCTCGGAGCAACGATTGGCTCTAAGATGTACAAAAGCATGTTTGCCGGCGTCAGCCGCATTATCATCGTCGGATTTGTCTCGTCCGTCGGTTTAATCGCAGCTATGTTTTTAAGCGCCGTGATCGTATCCAAGCTGACAGGAATCTCGCTCATCACTTCTGTTCTGGCATTTGCGCCCGGCGGCATTGCAGAAATGGCGACGACGTCTGTGACCTTGCATGCCGATTCCACCTTTGTCGTTGCGGTTCAGGTCATACGCGTCATCCTTGTCATTGCCCTCTTGCCGCCGTTTTATCGTCTGCTTCACCATCTTCATGGTGAAAAAAAAGGCAAAGAGCGTTCGGTAAGCGGCAGTAATGCCTAGTTGGAAAAAATCCCAACATGGTAGACTTAGGCAGTAAAGGATAGGAGTTACTCTATCTGTAGAGTATGGAAGACTTCAAAATGGGGCAGGTAAGTGAAATAAAAGGGTTCAAGAATTAAGTCCACAGGAGCGGGCGGATGCTGTAAAAGAATCATTTGGCAGGGATAGTTAAAGAACTATCTACAAAGGTAGAGCAATTTCACACTTATTTAAATCTCATTTTGTTAGAAGTGATTCAAGGTTATGTACAAACTCAATATAACCAAAAAAACCATTCTTGCTTAATAGCATAGGATGGTTTTTTTATTGTATATGTCTGCTCATCCGCATTGCGGCACAAAATTTGTTTGATAAGAAAATCGATCAGATTTGAAGTGATACTACCAGAGGGCGAAAATGAAAGGCGAAGAAATAATTGACGACTTTGGTATAGGAGCATTTATGAGAGTTTCAAAAAACAGGCTTCCTGATTGAAAAAGAGGTTAAATATGAATAACCTCTTTTTCTATAAAAAAATATAAAATGATAAGGAAGTGAAAATCTATAGTTAAGTTGATTCTCTTATAATAAGACTTGTTGGCAGTTTAATAATGTTTCTGTTTAAAGAAGTGTTACCCGAAATATACTCGATTATTTTCAACACAGCCTGTTGACCTAATTCTATTATGGGAATATCAATTGTTGTTATGGTCGGAGTCACTACTTGGCAAATCAGTTGGTTGTCAAAACCAATGACAGCTAAGTCTTCTGGAACATGAAAGCCATTTTTTATCGCCTGTTTAATAATCCCTGCGGCGACTTGATCATTCCCTGTAAATATTGCTGAGGGTCTGTCCTTTAGATCCTTTATCTTATGAAAAACACGAAAACCATCCTCGATATTAAACATTTCGCCGAATATCCATTCGTTTCTATGATGTAAATTGTAATCTTGTAAAGCTTTCAAGTAACCCTCTTTCCTCTGACATTGAGCTTCGCTATATGGAGTATCAAAACAAAATCCAATTTTTTTATGTCCTCTTTCAATTAAATGCACTACCCCCATGTATGTAGCTTCAAATTCATCATACCCAATTATCGTGATGTCCGCTGAGTGATGATATTCATTACATAATAAGATAGGGCCATACTTTAAAAAAGGGGATATCTTATCCCATTCATTTTCTAAAGTTCCAAGAATAATACCATCAACTTCTTTGTGTTTCAATAACTCTAGTAATTCTATCTCTGTCTGTTTGTCATAAAAGGTTTGAAATACAATTACCTTGTAATTCTTAGACAGCGCTTCATGAGAGACCCCTTTTATTAATTGGGCAAAAAATGGATGGTCGATACTCGGAACCGATAAAGCTATCGTTTGTGTCTTATTTCTCCTAAAATTCCGAGCTAAATAATTGGGAGTGTAGTCAAGTTCGTTAATAGCCTTTAAGATCATATCTCTTTTTTCTTTCGACACATAAGGATGATTATTCAATACTCTTGATACTGTGGTTTTAGACACGTTGCATAATCTTGCTATTTCATCAATTGTAGGCATATTTTCCCTTCCTCAAAAAAGTTATTGACATGTTATCGGTTTCAGAAATTAGGATAAATTTGTATCAAATTTTCCAGATTATAAAATCATTGGAGGTACTGTTCATGCAAAAACAGGTTAGAGTTTCAGGTAAAAGCAAAGAAAACACGTTACTCCTAAAACACTTAAAAGGTGACGTGCAAGGAAAAGAACTTGTTATTGAAGACAGTATTGCAAACGAGCGATGGAAACAAGTATTAAAAGAAAATACAGATATTGAAAACGACCTTTTCAACTACCAAAAAAATCGTGAAATCAGTAAAGTCCCTTTTATGCCTGTAGACAGATTAATAACCAATGATGAAGTGGATGATATCTTAAATACATTAACGAAAGTTTTGCCAACTGGAAAATTTACTAGTGGTTCTTATTTAGAGCAATTCGAAAAAGTTTTATCTACATATTTACATAAAAGGTATGTAATTGCAACTAGCAGTGGAACGGATGCAATTATGATAGGATTATTGGCTTTAGGGTTAAACCGAGGGGATGAAGTTATCATGCCAGCTAATAGCTTTTCAGCTACTGAAAATGCTGTGTTAGCTTTGGGAGGCGTTCCTATCTATGTAGATATTAACCCACAAACATTCTGCATCGATCCTAACAAAATCGAGGAAGCAATAACTCCTTATACAAAGTTTATTCTACCTGTGCATTTATACGGAAAACATTCAGAAATGAAGCATATCCGTCAAATAGCAAATCGTTATCAATTGAAAGTAATTGAGGATGCTTGCCAAGGAATTGGACTGACAGACTTAGGAAAGCATGCAGACATAACTACATTAAGTTTTAATCCATATAAGAATTTTGGTGTATGTGGTAAGGCTGGGGCAATAGCAACTGATAATGAAGAACTCGCTAAAAAATGCATACAATTTAGTTATCATGGTTTTGAAGTAAATGTGAAAAATAAGAAAGTCATCAATTTTGGATTTAATTCAAAAATGGACAATTTACAGGCAGCAATTGGTTTAGAGAGAATGAAGTATCTTTCATTAAACAACTTCAAAAGACTATTCTTGGCGGATAGATACATTACTCAATTAGCAGAATTACAGAATAAAGGCCTTATTGAATTACCAGAATTAAGTGAAGATCATGTGTGGCATCTGTTTCCTATTAAGGTAAGAACAGAAGATAGGACAGATATCATGACTAAATTAAATGAAGATTTTGGTGTTCAAACAGATGTATATTATCCAATACTGTCTCATATGCAAAAAACTCCTTTAGTACAGGACAAGTATACAAAACTCCAATTGGTTCATACGGAAAAGGCTCATAGTCAGGTACTGCATTTGCCTTTATATCCGTCATTTACTTTAGAAGAACAAGACAGGGTAATGGAGGGACTGTTTCATGTTATTAAGCAAGAAGTCGGAGTATAAAACGTTATCCAAGGTTGAGCATCCTAAGTATATTGTTTTTTGTGATTTTGATGAAACGTATTTTCCGCATACAATCGACGAACAAAAACAACAAGACATTTATGAACTTGAAGACTATCTAGAACAAAAAAGTAAAGATGGGGAACTACTCATCGGATGGGTTACTGGGAGTAGTATAGAATCTATTCTCGATAAAATGGAACGAGGAAAATTTAGATATTTCCCGCATTTTATAGCTAGTGATCTTGGAACTGAAATTACGTACTTTTCAGAGCATAACTTCGGACAGCAAGATAATGAGTGGAACAGTCGTATAAATGAAGAGTTTAGTAAAGAAAAGATTGAAATACTTGTGAAACAGTTACATGAACATCATAACATTCTTTTGAATCCCCAAACTCAATTAGGAAAGTCACGGTATAAGCATAATTTTTATTATCAGGAACAAGATGAAATAAACGACAAGAAAAACCTATTAGCAATTGAAAAGATCTGCGAGGAATACGGAGTTTCAGTTAATATAAATCGCTGTAATCCCTTAGCAGGTGATCCAGAAGACAGCTATGATGTAGATTTTATACCTATGGGAACAGGAAAGAATGAAATTGTAAAGTTTATGTTAGAGAAACACAACCTAAATACCGAAAAAGCTATCGCATTTGGAGATAGCGGAAATGATGTTCGTATGTTACAGGCAGTAGGGAATGGATATCTACTAAAAAATGCAACACAAGAAGCCAAAAACTTGCACCAACTGATAACTGATAATGAGTACTCAAAAGGAATTACCAATACCTTAAAAAAATTAATTGGATAATCAGGAGGAAATAGATATGAAGAAGATTGGTATCATAGGTGCAGGTGGTATTGCAAGAGCGCATGCAACTGCTTTATCTACAATAAAAAATGCAGAGTTAGTTGGGGTGTATGACATCAATCAACAAAATGCGGAAAGCTTTGTGAAAACTTTCGGTGGAAAGACATATGAAAATGTAGATGAATTAATTGATGTCTCAGAAGGTGTAATTGTAGCATCACCAAACTTTTGCCATAAAGAACATGCTTTGCAAGCATTAGCAAAACATAAGCATGTATTGTGTGAAAAGCCTATGGCTATTTCTCTTGAGGAAGCAAGCATAATGAAAGATACTGCTGAAAGGTTAGGCGTAAGAGCTAGTATGGGATTTAATTATAGATATTTGTCTTACGTAAATATCTTAAAAAGCTTAATTATCAATAATGAACTAGGTAACATATTGTCCATAAAAGCACACTTCAAGAAAAATAGTGCAATTAGACGTAAGAAGTTTACTTGGAGAGATGACGCTAATAGTAAGAAGACTAGCGGGTCATTGGGGGATCTGGGTATTCACCTCATCGACATGGTATGGTATTTGTTTGAGAGTGATTTCATCACAGAATCAGTAAGGGCAAAGATGAACACAAATGTAAAAACAAAAGAGGATAAACAGGTACTTGTAGATGACTATGATGAAATTTATGGCCAACTGAAGAACAAGGTATTTGTAAATATCATCACATCAAAATGTTCTGTACCTGAAGACTGTGGTTTTAGCATTGAGGTAGTAGGACACAAAAAAGAGTTTAAATACCATACAGGCAATCCTCACGTTTACAAGCTCATAGATGGCTTGAACGTGGTAGACTGCCCAGTGCCGCAAAGCCTATTAAGCGATCCGCCAAACGAATTTTATGGTTGGGCTGATTCTTTTAGAAGCGAGTTAATCAATTGGATTGCATCAACTCAGAAAGATTGGGTTGAAATCCCTTCTTTTAACGATGGTTTTAGATCTCAGGAAGTATTAGAAATGTTCTTTGAGAAAGATAGCAACTCTCAAACAATGTCTGTTTTAGCAGTCAACTAGTATTTCGAAGAGATAAGTTACTGAAAAAGCAGGAATTTATTTTCCTGCTTTTTCATATAGGGGTGTAATGAATGTTAAGAGGAACATATTTATTTGGATATGCTTTCTTTTTTACAGTAGGTATAATCCATATATCAACAGGGAGTTTGACACCATTTCTATTAGAGTCTTTTAACAAGACAACAGATGATATTTCGGTCATCATTTTCTTTCAATTTACCGGATTCCTAAGCGGAGTATTAATCGCACCGTTAATGATTAAGAAATACAGTCACTTTAGGACACTTACTTTAGCTTTGACAATAATGCTTGTAGCGTTAAGTATCTTTTTTCTAACTAAGGATTGGTATTATATTGTTGTAATGGCTTTTCTCTTAGGATATGGAGCAGGTACATTAGAAACGACAGTTGGTTCCTTTGTTATTGCTAATTTCGAAAGTAATGCAGAAAAAATGAGTAAGTTGGAAGTCCTCTTTGGATTAGGCGCTTTAACTTTCCCATTATTAATTAATTCCTTCATCAATATCAATAACTGGTTTTTACCGTATTACTGCATATTCACCTTTTTGTTTGTCCTATTAGGAGGATGGTTAATTTTCTTATCCAAGAACCGAAAGTACGCTAAGAAGGCTAACCAGCAAGTGACCTTGCCAAATGTAGGAGCATTCCAATACTTTATAGGAGATAGAAAAAAATCAAAGCAATTAGGTTTTTTTGTATTTTTCGCTTTCCTATATGCTGGTATTGAAACAAATTTCGCCAACTTTTTGCCTTCAATCATGATAAACCAAGACAATGAACAAATCAGTCTTATCAGTGTCTCCTTTTTCTGGGTAGGGATCATCATAGGAAGAATACTGATTGGTTTAGTAAGCAGAAGGCTTGATTTTTCTAAGTACCTCCTATTTAGTTGCAGTTGTTTAATTGTTTTATTGATCGCCTTCTCTTATATAAGTAACCCAATACTTCAATTGGGTGGCACATTTTTAATTGGTCTAAGTATAGCGGGCATATTTCCCATTGCTTTAACACTAGCATCTATCATTATTCAGAAGTACGTTGACGAAGTTACAAGTTTATTTATAGCTTCGGCAAGTTTCGGAGGAGCAATCATCTCTTTCTTAATTGGATGGAGTTTAAATCATGATACGATCTTATTAACCATGGGAATATTTACAACTATGGCAGTCATTCTAGTAGGTATTTCTGTAAAGATTAGGAGAACTAAAACAGAAGACCCCATTTCACTTGAAAGCACAGCTTCAAAAACACATGTAAATGAAAGATACTAATAGACATATCGTAAGTAAGAAGAGGACTTAATGTCCTCTTTTTACTTTTCAAATAAAAATAAAACAAATGAATGAATTGAGGTAAATACATGTACAAATTTATATATATAGAAGATACATTGAGTGAAAAAGATCAGTGGTTCCGATTATGAGAAAGTCAAATTACAAGTTACTTGGGTATTCTAGAGATCTCTGACCAATTTCAGAATAGGTTGATTCATAACGTATTGTTGGATGGTACGGCATCTCTGCAGAAGATATTGGCAAGTTAACAACAGACTTAGCTGAGAAATGACAGGGTCTATTAAGTGAGGGTACGAAAATTTATGCGTGAAAATGAAACAAGTATTACATTTGTTGATTCTATGGGAGTATTAGCCGAAATAGAAAGTGAGACATTCCCCCCCCAAGAGGAAATAAAAGGACTAAATGGGTGGCTTGCTACAGACGGTCTTTCCTTGTTTATATGGAAAAACAGTGTTTTAGCAAGGGAGATAGTAGATGATAGAAGTGGGCAGAGTTATCTGAAAACGTATCTGTAAAAAAACAATTCTAAAATTCCCTCGAAATATTTTGAGAGCATCAAAAGCCAAAGAGCAAATTTTGAGATGAACCGAAGATGCATGTAAACTAAAGGGAAATCCTAAAATTAATAGGGGCGATATGATGAAAAAGATTATTAAAGGAAGTTTGCTGCGCGACAATCCCGAGAAGGCAATGCACTTATATTATGGAATATGTTTAGGAATCTGGCTGATTTATAATTTGGTGACATCCGGCTCCCCTGGACTGCCGCTTATGATTTTAGCCGGAGGAAATCTGATTTACGTTACAATCTTGAAAAAGAAAGAAGAAACGTGAAAAACACGCACCTCAGTGCGTGTTTTTTATTTAAAAACGTTGTGAAGACCCTCTTCCATTTCTTCTGATGACGGATACCACTTTGTCACCAGATCCCGAAACAGCCGTTCCGCAAAAAGAATCTCTTCCTCTGTATATCGGTCAAAAAATGACAGAAAACGCTGTTCGACCTTCTGGTGATAATATTTGTGCAAACTGTGCAGTTTTTTTCCGGCCGGCGTCAATCGGAAGTAGACCTCCTTTTTGTTATCGCTGAGCTGTGTTCTGTGAAGGAAGCCTGCGCCGAGCAATTTTGTGCTGATGCGCGATACAGTCGCTTTTGTCGTATTCATTTTTTCTGCAATAGACGTGACATTGATTGGTTCATTGTCCCCAACACAAGAAAGAACATGAATTTCTGTCATCGACAATTGAGATTTACTCCCGTGCTCGGCATCCAACTTCTTCAATTCGTCAGACAAAAAGGCTTTAATGAGCCCCTCCCACTTCTCCTGCTGATGAATGAGCTCCGCATATAATTCAAAAATATTGCGTTTCGTATGATCTGTATTCATCGGGTTTTCCATCCTTTTTCATTCGATTGTTTCTTCTATCATACCGTTTTGTTACAGATGAAACAATCGAATTGAGCTACACCCGGCTGGCAACGGAAATCCAGCGGCTGACCCCTGCTTGAATCACTTCGGCACAATCGGGCTCCGATGCCCCCACTGCCCAGGCAACATGTCCATCAGGGCGAATCAAAATCGTATGCACGTCCCGCAACTTTTCATTCGGTTCTGCAAGCGAGGCGTTTACCGTACGTAAGCCTTTTAATCGACTATGATCACAAGCCTCCTGTGTCAGCGATAACAAAACAAATGTCCCGTTATGGAGACAGCTGTACAGCCGTTCCGAACTGCCGTCTGAAAGAATCAGCTCCATATCAGGAAGCCTTGACCCGTTCAAACGATGCGGCGGCATGTTAGGATCAGCTTCATACCTGACATCGAGCGCAGAAATTTGTCCCGCTACATATCGATTCACTTCAGGGAAGGCGAGCAGTTCCGACATCATACTTCGCAAATGGAGGCCTGCTTGATTGAAATCAAACAGCTTTGTTTGTGCCTCTGTGTTCCTCAGGAGCCCTTCAGCAGCTGGGTGCCGTTCCTTATGGTAGCTGTCCAAAAGCCATGAAGGTGCAACGCCCTTGACGGCCGCCGCCAGCTTCCATCCAAGGTTCATTGCATCCTGTAGGCCAACATTCAGCCCTTGGCCGCCCGCTGGAAAATGAATATGCGCCGCATCCCCAGCGAGAAAGATTCTGTCGTCCCGATACCACTTCGCTTGGCGCGCGGCGTTCCCGAACCGCGACATCCAAGAAGGCTCGGTTAAACCGAAGTCAGTTCCGCAAATTCGTGCGAGATCAGCTTTCAGCTCCTCCTCAGTGACAGGCACATCTTTCGGCGTCTGCGTGCGATAAGGGCTGATCACGACGATACGGTATTGGTCCGGAGAGAGTGGAACAATCATGACACCGCCCTCTTTTGTGCAAAGGGACAGCACTCCTGACGGCGGCGGAGAAAGGAGCGCCACATCTCCAAGCGCAGCGGTGACAGTGCTGTCTGTTCCTGGAAACTCAATTCCAGCCTGTTTCCGGACGGTACTTCCTGCTCCATCGGCACCAACGACAAACATGCTCGTGATCGTCCGCAGACTGCCGCCCCGATCCTTAAAAATCGTTTGCGTCTCTGTCCCGTTTTGCGTAACCGACAATGCCTCTGCCCCTCGAAACACCTCTGCTCCCAGGCTTCGCGCATGTTCCTCAAGCAGCTGCTCTGTTTTGGCCTGCGGAAGCAAAAGCGTGTAAGGACAGCTCGTATCCAAGCCTGAAAAATCAAGACGGGTATCCAGCATCGAAAAGTGCCCGGAAGGTATCTTGCTTCCTTTGGATACGAAACGTTCCAACAGCCCTCTCATCTCAAGGAGCTCCAACGTCCGGGGATGGAGGGTCAACGCCTTGGAATGCGGAACAGGCTTTTCAAGGCGCTCAATCACACATGTTTTCACCCCGGCCATCGCAAGCTCGGAAGCCAGCATGAATCCGACCGGCCCTCCCCCTATAATCACTGCTTCTACATTCATCTTAATCACTCCTTTTGTTTCATACAAAACGAACAAAAACCAATAAAATAAACGAAAAACTAAAACCATTTTCATTTTTTGTTACACACGTAACAATTTAAATTATATCCTCTTACAAATTTTTCTTCAACACATTTTTCCAAACCAGCACAAAAAAGACGCCTCTTCAATTGGCGTCTTTTTATTCAGCATCAGAGATAACACCGACAATATTTTTTTCTCTTATCGGACCAAAGTGCCGGCTGTCGAAGCTGTATATGCGATTATCTCCAACAACAAAATATTGTCCTTTCGGCACTTTGCTTGTTCCTGTCACATCTTTCAAGGTAAAATCACCCGTTACATGGCTTCCGGCAGAAACTGATTTCAAATGCTTCAAAAATGGTTCAGCAACCTGCTTTCCGTTCACATACAGCTGATCATCTTTATATTTGATCGATTCACCAGGCAAGCCGATTACCCGCTTAATCAGCACTTTTTGATCAGGGCCTTTAAAAAGGACAATATCAAAACGATGGATGGTTTTAAATCGATGTGAGAATTTATTGACCAACAGTTCGTTTCCTTCCTGAAAGGTCGGGTTCATACTGACGCCTTCTACCTTGTAATCAATAAAGACGGCATTTTTAACCTGAATGGCGAGAACAACGGACACTACACCGGCAAGAAACCAAAACCGTTTTTTCATGTTACTGTCTCCCTCCATCATGCTCACGCTGACTGGCTCTCACATGCAGGTACCGCTCTACCTTTTTGCCGACATACCATAAGATAGTGATCACCAATACAGCAATGACCGTTCGAATCGGCTGTGTAATCAGTGCGTGCAGATCATATCCGATGAAGCTGATCATAAAAATCATGACAAGCTTCCCCGAAGCTGCCGCCAAAATAAACGGCCGCGTTCCGATCCTCGACAAACCGGCAACAACATTCACCGCGGCTGACGGTGTAAACGGAAAACAAAGCAGAAGAAACATGGGACCGAAGCCGTGCCTCTCCACCCATAACATCAGCTTTCTGACCGAAGGATGACTGCGGATAAAACCAAGCAATCTTCTCTGTCCGTATTGACGGACAATCAAAAATACGAGAATAGATCCAGCAGTTGATCCCGCCCAAGACAGGATGAATCCTTCCCACAGACCAAACGAGTTTGTATTTGCCACCACAAACACGATCAGCGGCAAAAACGGGAGAAATGCTTCAATTAAAGGCAGCAGCACAGCAATAAGCGGACCGAAAGCCCTATAGCTTTGAAATAATTCAGTTAAATGTTCTTGTGTGAAATAGGATAAAAAATGCTCCAACATTTATACTCCTTACCGGGTTTGTCTATCCTTATTCTACACATTATCAGCAGAAAACTAAAAAGTTTTGGCGATTTTTTCTGTCTTGAAACATTTCACCAGCCGATATAGAATACAAATAGAACAAACGTTCCCATTAGAAAGAAGGAGTCAGCAATGCCGAATCTGCAGGAGGAAATATACGAATTAATTGAACGGGCTCTCTTTTTGCCCATGGCCATTACGATTTTTAATCGTGATCTCGCCGGAATTGAGCAAAGCACATTAAAATTGAAGCATCCTTATAAACAGCTTATCAGCGAATCATTAAAAATAGCACAAAAGGATTTGATGGAGGTCAGAAAAGAGCTGAGGAAAAGAAAAATTGCGATACACGAGGCGGAACGCGATGAGGCCTTTACGCTTTATGTATTTGTGATCGATGGTTATGAAGAAAAGCACCGCTATTTTAATCCGCGAATTCGGGAGCAGGTCAGCGAATTATTAACATTCTATTTATTTGCCCCGGACAGGCCATGAGTCTTTTGAATCATTATGTACTCTCCCAAGATTGCCCGCTCCCTCTTCGGGCAATTCCAACAATAAATTTCAGACAATTCCCACTATACAAACAAAATAAATTTATTTATAATTCGAACCACAACCTTTCACCCCAAAAAATGACATGTGCCGCCATATCTGCGACATCATTTTCAGTACGCTTGGGCTTGCACACCCCAATCCTAAAAGAGAAGGAGGATTCTATGAAACTGATTCACGTTCTCGCCGCTTTGCCCTTTATCGGAATTTTACTCGGCATCCCTTTTGCAAATAAAGTGACTCCCTATGTGTTCCGCATGCCGTTTATTCTTGCCTATATCGTGATGTGGGCTCTTTTGACCTCTGCGTTGATGGCGATTGTGTATGTCCTCGATAACGAAAATAAAAAGGAGGAAGCAGAATGAACGCAGCTCTCATCATCATTTTCGGCGTCCTGCTTTTGAGTATTTTTCTCGGCATACGCGCCCAAAAAGGAAAAGATATGAACCTTGAGCAGTGGACGGTCGGAGGCCGCGGCTTCGGAACCGTATTCGTGTTCTTATTGATGGCAGGCGAAATTTATACCACATTTACGTTTCTCGGCGGAAGCGGCTGGGCCTACGGCAAAGGCGGACCGGCCTTTTACATCATCGCCTACGGATGCCTGGCTTACATCCTTTCTTATTGGCTTCTGCCGGCGGTTTGGACGTACGCGAAACAGCATAAGCTGATGTCACAGTCTGATTTTTTCACCAAAAAATATAACAGTCCGCTGCTTGGCGTGCTCGTTTCACTGGTCGGCATCGCCGCGCTCATTCCGTATCTTGTGCTGCAGCTGAAAGGCCTCGGGCTGATTGTATCGGAAACATCGTACGGCAAAATCTCTCCGACCGCCGCCATCTGGATCGGCGCCATTTCGATCACGGTTTACGTTATGGTATCCGGCATTCACGGGTCTGCCTGGATATCGGTTGTGAAAGACATCATGATTTTGGTTGTCGTTCTGTTTTTAGGTGTGTATTTGCCAATTCATTACTACGGCGGCTTTCAAGACATGTTTCAGCAGATTGAAACGGCAAATCCGGGCTTTCTTACGCTTCCCGAAACGGGGCAAAGTGCGGCCTGGTTCAGTTCAACCGTGCTCTTGACAGCACTTGGGTTTTACATGTGGCCTCATACGTTTTCCGCTTCGTATTCAGCCGAAAACCCAAAAGTCTTTCGCAAAAACGCCATCATCATGCCTTTATACCAGCTGGTCCTGCTCTTCGTCCTTTTCGTCGGCTTTGCGGCTATCCTGCAAGTTCCTGGTCTGAAAGGCGCAGACGGGGATCTATCGCTTTTGAGACTGTCACTGCAAACATTTGACCCTTGGTTTGTCGGGATTATCGGTGCCGCCGGACTGCTGACAGCGCTTGTGCCGGGGTCTATGATCTTAATGTCTGCCTCCACGCTGTTTGCAAAAAATGTGTACAAAGTGTTCGCGCCCCGCACGACAGAACAGCAAGTATCGGTGCTTGCTAAGTTTTTAGTGCCGGTGATCGCGCTGGTTTCGGTGTACTTTACCTTCAAGGGCGGGAATACCATCGTTACGCTGTTATTGATGGGCTACAGCCTTGTCACACAATTATTTCCGGCCCTGCTGTTCAGCCTGTTCAAGCATAATATGGTGACGAAGCAGGGAGCCTTTGCCGGCATCATTACAGGTGTCGGAGCGGTTTCTTATATTACATTGACGGAAACGACGATCAGCACTTTATTTCCCGCGCTGCCTCAAGCAGCAAAAGACTTAAATGTCGGCATAGTCGCCCTGCTTTTGAATATTACCGTCATGGTAGCTGTAAGCTTTGCGACAAGAAAAACGAAAAGTGCTGCGGCTGATCAGGCGGCATAAATCATAAAAAAGCAATCTGGACATCAGATTGCTTTTTCTTGTTTAACGTTCGCAGGCGATATAATCTTTGTCGCGGTCTTTCTTTTTATTGGCATCATAAAGCGCCTTAGAGACATAAGGCTTGTACTTTGTTTTTCCGCCTTTGTTTTTCACCTTCGACGTGCGGGCCACCCCGCCTTTGTATACTTTGTTTAACTCCTTGCAATTCTTATAGACCTTCACCTTTGTTTTGGCTTCCGCCACATGGTCAGATCCATATGAAAAACCGAAAACGAGACCGAGTGACAGCAAAACCGCAGCCGCTTTTTTCATGACGTTACACTCCCCCTTATATCCAATATTTAGTTGATTTATAGCCCGAATTTATCATAATTCATATAGTCTTATTTGACAAGATAAATATGGAAGAAGGGTTTGTTTTTTCTTGTTTTCTTTGTCTTTCAGTGTTCAATCTGCCAAAACATGTTTTTCTCTATATGCTCAGGGGTACACATACGAATGTAAACCAAACAGAAAAGGAGCGTTGATGATGTCTGATTCAAATCTTAGCAATCCTTTAACAGCATTTTTTCATGATGAATTTCCTGAACAATACCAAGAACCGCCTGGCCTGCAGCAGAACATGAAGCCTGTGCCGGATTGCGGAGAGAAAAGCTACAAAGGATCTGGCAAGCTGACTGGACGAAAAGCGCTTGTCACCGGCGGCGATTCCGGTATCGGCCGCGCTGCCGCGATTGCTTATGCCCGGGAAGGTGCCGATGTAGCCATTAACTACCTGCCTGTGGAACAGCCTGATGCTGAAGAGGTGAAAGAACTGATAGAAGCAGAAGGGCGAAAAGCAGTGCTGATTCCCGGAGACTTGAGTGACGAATCCTTTTGCCAGAATTTAGTCAAACAGGCGCAGGAGGAGCTCGGCGGGCTGGATGTGCTAGCACTGGTTGCCGGCAAACAGCAAGCAGTCGAAAACATCGAAGACCTGCCTACTGAACAAATCTATAAAACATTTGAAGTGAACGTCTTTTCCCTTTACTGGGTTGTAAAAGCGGCACTTCCGTTGTTGCCGGAGGGCGCATCAATTATTACGACCACCTCAGTTGAAGGCTACAATCCAAGCCCGATGCTGTTAGATTACGCAGCAACGAAAAACGCCATTATCGGCTTTACCGTCGGACTAGGAAAACAACTGGCTTCCAAAGGCATCAGAGTAAACTCTGTTGCGCCTGGGCCAATCTGGACACCGCTGCAAATTTCCGGTGGACAGCCGACGGAAAATATCCCAAAATTCGGCCAAGGTACCCCGCCCGCTCCATTAAACCGCGCTGGGCAGCCAGTAGAATTGGCAGATGTTTATGTATTCTTAGCTTCAGAGAATTCAAGCTATGTGACATCTCAGGTATATGGCATCACCGGCGGAATTCCGACAGCCTAAAGCAGGAGAAGGAGCTGCCCTGTTTGGTCAGCTCCTTTCTTTTTTTCTAATACCGCTCCCCGAGCTCACGCAAAATAAAATCATAAATCATCTTCGTCCGCTCTTCCTTCGGATACAGCATAAATTCCTGCCGTTTTGGCACACGGTGTTCGATTCTGTCTTGGAATTTGGTTCTTAGCCATGCTGTCCGGTATACCTGGTTCTCGAACGAATTACAGGAGATCGGCAGCTCCATCGTTTTCCCATTCGAAAACGTCACTTCCGTATCGTCGAATTCAGTCGGTTTGAATTCTTTCACATGCACATGGGAAATCCAGCCGCATTGGGGTCTTGTCGAAGAAAGTGTAGGGAATAAAAAGATTTGATTCGAAGGGTCCACCATGATCGGCGGTTTGTGTGAAATTTTTGTCACTTCATAAGTTCCTGCTTTTCTTCCCGCATAGCTTGATCCGAAAAACCGGCAGCTTCTGTCGACAATTTGCAGCGGCTTCATGCTGACGTAAAACACGCAGTCTTTTTCAATAATTTTGGAACAAATTTTGCCGTCGATTTCTTCTGGCAGCACGGCAATTGTTGCGCCGCTCACTTCATACGATTCTAAAGGTGCGTCTGTTTTCTGACTCATATTATGACCTCCATCCTTTTTCTGCAAAATTTATACTAATAATCTATCATCTGTTTTTATAAAACGACAGGTTTTTTTAACAAATGAGCTAAAATCATCTTTTAATGATATTTTTTGGTACTAAATTACTAGTAATAACCCGGTTTTACATTCATAAGATCTTCCGGTTTACGGCATTTTGCAGGATATGTCGATAGATTGCCAAGTATTAGTTGTCTAAAAATTATAAAAATTAATTGATTTTTTCGACCGTTATCCATATACTATAAAAAAGGCATTGGGGGGATTCTTTATGAAAGAGAAAAAATCGTACACTGAGCTCATGAAGTCCCGCAACACGCAAAAAACAAAAGAATTTGATGTCACAATGACGGATGTCTACATTCAAATGGTGCTCGATGAATCCTTGTATAAGCGTCGGCTGGCCATGCTGACGGACCAAATCAACAAAGCCTTGGACGAAAAAGATAAAGATGCGTTTCTTACGCTCTCTAAAGAATATGCAACGCTCAAGCAGAGCGAATAAGCCAATCCTCAAGGATTGGCTTTTTATTACCCATTCACAATTGTTCCGCCATTGACGTGAATCGTCTGTCCTGTGACATAGGTGGAATCGTCGCTGGCAAGGTATAAATAGCTTGGCGCCACTTCCACCGGCTGTCCCGGGCGTTCCATCGGCACGTCTGAACCAAACACTTCCACATCCTTTGCCGCAAAGCTGGCCGGGATAAGCGGTGTCCAAATGGGGCCCGGCGCTACTGCATTAACCCGGATGCCCTGCTGAACAAGCGACTGGGAAAGTGACCTTGTAAACGTAACGATCGCACCTTTTGTCGCTGAATAATCGATCAGCGTTTTATTCCCTTTATAGGCGGTAATTGATGCAGTATTAATGATAGAGCTTCCCTTTTTTAAATGAGGAAGCACCGCCTTTGTTAAGTAAAACATGGAGAAAATGTTCGTTTGGAAGGTTCTGACCAGCTGGTGGCTTGTGATTTTTTCAATACTGGGCTGGACATGCTGCTCAGCTGCATTGTTGACCAATATATCAATCGACGGAAACGCTTGGCTTGCCTGCATGACCACATCATTGCAAAACGCTTCATCTCCGATATCTCCTGCAATCAGCAGGCATTTTACCCCTTCCTTTTCTACATACTGCTTTGTCTCCTCGGCGTCCTGATGCTCATTCAAATACACAATGACCACATTAGCCCCTTCTTTTGCGAATAACACCGATACAGCGCGTCCGATCCCGCTGTCTCCTCCAGTAATGATAGCGGTTTTGCCCTCTAATTTTTTCGCTTTCTTCGGCTTATCAAAAACCGGACGGGGATCCATGAGATATTCAAAACCCGGCTGCTGGTTCTGGTGCTGAGGCGGCAATGTTTTCTTTTTTTGATTCGCCAATGAAATCACTCCTTTTCAACCCTATTATGTTATGAACAATCCCTGCCTGCTATGTATGAAAAGATAGAATATGGAAAAATTAAGAATAAATCTGATGGGAGGTATCATGGCTTGGCTAATCCATATTTTGCAAAGGAAGCACCTGAAACATACTGGAAAACATCAACTGACCTGCCTTCTTTTCCGGCGCTTCAAGAGGATACTGAATGTGACGTCACCATTATCGGAGGCGGGATTACGGGAATCACAACGGCGTACGAACTCACGAAGAGAGGCTTCCGTGTCGTCTTGATTGAAGCAAATCAGGTTCTCAACGGCACCACTGCCCATACAACCGCTAAAATAACCGCCCAGCATGACATGATATACGATGAATTTATCCGCAATTTCGGATTGAACCACGCGAGGCTTTATTATGAAGCAAATCAAAACGCAATTGATTACATAAAAGGCATTGTGGATGAACATCAAATTGATTGCGAATGGATCGAACAAGACGCTTATCTTTACACAGCAAAAGAAAATGCTGTACAAAAAATCCGCACTGAGCATGAGGCATACACAAAGCTCGGAATTGAAAGAGACCTTATCAAGGATCTTCCGATTCCCTTAGGTTCTAAGCTGGCGCTTGTCATGAAAAATCAAGCCCAATTTCATCCGCTGCAATACTTAAAGGCGCTTCTGGATCAGATTGTTCAAAAAGGCGGACGGATTTATGAAGAGACCGTTGCGCTTGATATCAAAAAAGGAGAAAGGCCAGAAGTGGTAACAAAAAGCCGGCACGCCATTAAGAGCCGCTTTATCATATGCTGTTCCCACTTCCCTTTTTACGACGGAGGCGGATTATATGCTACGAGAATGTACTCTGACAGATCTTATGTCCTCGCCATCAAGCCGAAGATCGAATATCCCGAGGGCATGTATTTAAGTATCGATCAGCCGTCAGTGGCGCTCCGCTATACGGTTGTAAACGGTGAAAAGCTGATTCTCTTCAGCGGGGTAAGCCATAAAACAGGCCAGGGAAAAGACATGTCTACACATTATGAAACACTGAGACAGCTGGCCGAAAGCACCATCGGCATCGAAAGCATCCCATATTACTGGTCCACTCAGGATCTCGTGACAATTGACAAAATCCCATTTATCGGGCCGATGTCGGAAAATGAGGACAATATTCTAGTAGCGACCGGGTTCAAAAAATGGGGCATGACGTCATCAGGGGTTGCGGCCACTCTATTGTCAGACCTTGTAGAGAGAAAAGATAACCCATACGAAAGCATATTTACGCCGTCCCGTTTCCATCTGAATCCCGGACTGCAGAAAGTGATCTCATACAATGCCGATGTCGCCAAACATTTTATTAAAGGAAAGCTTGAAAAGCCCGACGTCCAATTTGAAGAGATTGCGCCGGGTGAAGGAAAAGCCGTCACCATTAACGGCAGACGTGCGGGAGCATTCAGAGATGAAACAGGCTGCCTCCATCTCGTCGATACGACGTGCACCCATTTGGGCTGTGAGGTCGAGTGGAACGACGGCGAGCATACGTGGGATTGTCCGTGCCACGGATCACGCTTTAAGCCAACCGGTGAAGTTGTGGAGGGACCGGCCATCAAACCATTAAAACAAATAGATCTCGATTAAACCGTTCATTTTAATGAACGGTTTTTTAAATATTTTTCATCTGCATCTTCATTCATGTTTCTCTTGGCCGATAAAAAAGAAAAAGGCTTAAAAAGCCAAAAAGTGAAAATTATATTTTTCCCAAGGGGGATCATGGTATTGTTATTTAAAAAAGATAGAAAACAAGAAACAGCTTATTTTTCTGAGTCAAACGGACAACAAAAAAACCGCATTCAGCTCACAAACAAACATGCAGATGTCAAAAAACAGCTCAAAATGGTCAGACTAGGAGATGCCGAGCTTTACGTTTTAGAGCAGCTTCAACCGTTAATTCAAGAAAACATCGTATACATCGTCGATGCGTTTTATAAAAACCTTGACCACGAAAGTTCATTGATGGATATCATTAATGATCACAGCTCAGTTGATCGCTTAAAACAAACGTTAAAACGGCATATTCAGGAAATGTTTGCAGGCGTTATCGATGACGAATTCATTGAAAAGCGAAACAGAATTGCCTCCATTCATTTAAGAATCGGCCTCCTGCCAAAATGGTACATGGGCGCGTTTCAAGAACTACTTTTGTCAATGATCAACATTTACGAAACATCCATTACAAATCACCAAGAACTGCTGAAAGCCATCAAAGCGACAACTAAAATTTTGAACTTAGAACAGCAGCTTGTCCTTGAAGCGTTTCAAAGCGAGTACAACCAAACCCGCGATGAACAAGAGGAAAAGAAAAACCTTCTTCATCAGAAAATTCAAGAAACCTCTGGGTCGATTGCAAATCTGTTTTCAGAAACGAGCAGATCTGTTCAAGAGCTTGTGGACAAATCTGAAGGCATTTCCGAAGCATCCAAAGCCGGCACAGTGACATCCAGCACTGTTGAAGAAAAATCGATCGGCGGGAAAAAAGAGCTTGAAATCCAGCAAAAACAGATGAATAAAATTGACACAAGCCTTGTCCAAATCGAAAACGAAATGGTCAAGCTGGATGAAATCGCACAGCAAATTGAAAAAATCTTCGGCATCGTCACAGGCATTGCTGAACAAACAAACCTTCTCTCGCTCAATGCTTCGATTGAATCAGCCCGCGCCGGCGAACACGGCAAAGGCTTCGCCGTAGTGGCAAACGAAGTGCGGAAGCTTTCTGAGGATACGAAAAAAACCGTCTCTACCGTGTCTGAGCTTGTGAACAATACGAATACACAAATCAACATCGTATCAAAGCATATCAAAGACGTGAATGGGCTAGTCAGCGAGAGCAAAGAAAAAATGACGCAAATTAACCGCTTATTCGATGAAATTGTCCACAGCATGAAAGTCAGCAAAGAGCAATCAGGCAAAATCGACGTCGATTTGCAGGCCTTTCTTGGAGGGCTTCAGGAAGTCAGCCGCGCTGTTTCTCATGTGGCCGCATCTGTTGATTCGCTTGTCATCCTGACAGAAGAATAAAAATCGAAAACCGGTCTGCCAAGCAGCCGGTTTTTTCACGTCTATTATGTTAACTAAAATAAAAAACAAGTTGACATAATAATGGTCTGCATTTATTGTATAACCATATTTTATTACTGTTTGGAGGATTTCACATGCTGAGATTAATAGACATGATGCATATTGCCATTTTCACTGCGTTGATGGCCGTGTTGGGTTTTATGCCCCCTCTCTTCTTATCCTTTACACCCGTTCCGATTACATTACAAACGCTTGGTGTCATGCTGGCAGGCAGCATCCTCAAGCCTAAGTCTGCTTTCTTAAGCCAGCTTGTCTTTTTGCTGCTCGTCGCCTTCGGAGCGCCGCTTTTGCCCGGCGGACGAGGTGGGTTTGGTGTTTTTTTCGGACCGAGCGCTGGCTTTTTGATCGCTTATCCCTTTGCCTCATGGCTGATCAGTTTAGCTGTTTGCAGACTGCGAAAGGTGACTCCATTGCGTCTCTTTTTCACTCATATTGTATTCGGCATCATCTTTATTTACCTGCTCGGTATACCTGTACAAGCTGTCATGATGGATATTGATTTGTCACAGGCCGCCTTCATGAGCCTTGCATATGTGCCTGGTGATTTGATAAAAGCGGCTGTATCTGCGTTTCTGGCGATAAAAATCACCCAAGCCTTGTCTCTTTCTGATACGAAGTTTACGAAAGGAGGCTAATTTCATGACAATAACTCATACCTATTCATCTATTGCGGAAAAATCGCCCGGCCGTGTGGCGATCCAAACTGAATCGGAGCAAATCACGTACCGGGATTGGGCTCAGCTCGTCTCTCAAACCGCAAATTGGCTGCGGTCGCGGCCGCAGCCGAGCATGCCGAAGCGTGTGGCGATCCTGCTCCCGAACAGCCTGGCGTTTTTACAGCTGTTTGCCGGAGCTGCAGCGGCGGGATGCACGGCTGTTCCCATCGACACACGCTGGAGCGCGGCTGAATGCAAGGAGCGGCTGTCCATAAGCAATGCGGATCTTGTGGTTACTACAGCCTTTTTCAAACACAAACTAATAGATAGCGAGACACCAGTTGTGTTGCTGGATCACTGTATGACAGATATTTCTGAAGCATCCGCCGCTCCCTTGCCTACCATTAATCCCGAGCACCCTTTTTATATGGGATTTACGTCAGGCTCGACAGGAAAACCGAAGGCCTTCACGCGTTCTCACCGCTCTTGGATGGAGAGCTTTACCTGTACGGAAACAGATTTTTCGATTTCATCAGATGATAAGGTTCTGATTCCCGGAACGTTAATGTCCTCTCACTTCCTATATGGGGCTGTCAGCACCTTGTTTCTGGGAGGAACCGTTTGTTTGTTGAAAAAGTTTTCGCCTGTCCAAACGAAGGAATGGCTGAGCCGTGAATCCATCAGCGTTCTCTATACCGTACCGACAATGACAGACGCCCTCACCCGTGTTAAGGCCTTTCCCAACAGTTCCATCAAAATCATTTCATCGGGTGCAGACTGGCCGGAAGAATCTAAGAAGAAGCTCGCCGCTGCATGGCCTCATCTCAAGCTATACGATTTTTACGGCACATCAGAGCTTAGCTTTGTGACATATTCCACTCCGGAAGATAGCAAACGGAAGCCGCATTCAGCCGGCCGCCCGTTTCACAACGTCCAGATTGAAATCCGCAATGCTGCCGGGGAACGCTGTCAGCCGGGGGAAATCGGAAAAATATTTGTCAAAAGCCCAATGAGGTTTTCCGGCTATGTCAACGGCAGCGCACCACATGAATCCGGGTGGATGACAGTAGATGATATGGGCTGTATCGATGAGGATGGCTTTCTATACATATCAGGAAGAGAAAACGGGATGATCGTATACGGAGGATTAAATATTTTCCCAGAAGAGGTTGAACGTGTGCTTCTCTCCTGTGCAGAGGTTGAAAACGCGGCTGTCGTTGGAATCCCTGACGAGTATTGGGGAGAAATCGCTGTAGCTGTCGTTCACGGAAACACTGATGCCAGAAAGCTGAAAGCCTGGTGCAAACAGAAACTGGCAGCCTACAAAATCCCGAAAAAATGGGTATTTACTGACTCCTTGCCAGAAACGAGCAGCGGAAAAATTGCCCGTTCCAGCGTGAGGAAATGGCTAGAAGAAGGTGCAGTGTAACTTGAATGCGGTTATTGTTGATGCAAAACGAACGATCTTTGGAAAACAAAATGGGCTGCTAAAGCCCTTTCTACCGGAGGATTTGGCGGCTCCCCTCATAAGCTGTCTCAGCCGAAAGCTAGGGGATCAAATTGATGAGGTGATTCTTGGAAACGCGACCGGCAGAGGCGGCAACCTCGCTAGGCTGTCAGCTCTGCAAGCCGGACTGCCTTTATCGGTTCCCGGAATGACGATTGACAGACAGTGCGGCTCCGGTCTTGAAGCTGTGCGCTATGCCTGCAGTCTCATTCAAGCCGGAGTCGGCACGATGTATATCGCGGGCGGCTCAGAAAGCAGCAGCCAATCACCTTTTTCAGAACGGGCCCGCTTTTCTCCAAATGCGATCGGTGATCCCGACATGGGCATCGCAGCCGAATATACGGCAGCACGCTATTCCATCAGCAGAAGCATGCAGGATGAATACGCGCTTCTCAGCCATCAACGCAGCAGAAACGCGCATGATGGAGGATTTTACCGTGAAGAAATTGTTCCTCTCGGCGAATTGGAGATGGATGAAGCATTTCTGAAAAAGCGGCCGATAGAAGCGATTATTTCCCGTGCAAAACCGGTTTTCGACACCAGCTCCGGAACGGTTACAGCAGCCAACAGCAGCGGCATATCAGACGGAGCTGCCGCTCTCCTTGTAATGGAAGAAGAAAAAGCGGCAGCCATAGGGCTTAAGCCAGTGCTTCGGTTTATCGGCAGTGCTGTCAGCGGGATTCACCCGAACTATCCGCCCGCGGCGCCGGTTGATGCGATCCGGAAGCTTTTAACTGCACACGATGTAACACCTGATGATATCGATTTATATGAGATCAATGAAGCCTTTGCCGTCAAAATTTGTGTCTGCTCGCAAGAACTCGGCATCCCCTTTTCAAAAATCAATGTGCGCGGCGGCGCATTAGCTCTCGGCCATCCGTACGGCGCATCGGGTGCAGCTCTGGTAACCAGATTGTTTTATGAAACGCAAAGACGGACAGACTGTCAATATGCCGTTGCGGCCATCGGAAGCGGCGGCGGAATCGGACTGGCTTTATTATTTGAAGTTCTTGCATAGGCTTTTTCATAGGATGCGTGCTTTTGATTTAGTATAATAGCGATATGACCAAAGTCAGGAAGGGGATTTTATGACAGCCGTTTGCTTAGTAAGACATGGAGAAACCGATTGGAACCTGCAGCAAAAATGCCAAGGCAAAACCGATATCCCGCTGAACGCGACAGGTGAACGCCAAGCAAGAGAAACCGGAGAATATGTAAAGGATTTCTCTTGGGATATTATTGTGACGAGCCCGCTGAAAAGAGCGAAAAGAACCGCGGAAATCATTAATGAATATCTGCATCTTCCGATTGTCGAGATGGATGATTTTAAGGAACGCGATTACGGAGATGCGGAGGGCATGCAGTTGGAAGAACGGACAAAGCGCTATCCGGATAAAAACTATCCGAATATGGAAACGCTGGAAGAACTCACTGACAGGCTGATGGGCGGTTTGGTAAAAGTGAATCAGGCGTATCCAAACAAAAAGGTGCTGATCGTCGCGCACGGCGCAGCGATTCACGCACTGTTGACGGAAATTTCCGGGGGTGACCCAGAGCTACAAAGCACGCGCCTCGTCAATGCCTGCCTCAGCAACATTGAATTCGCAGAAGAGAAATGGCGGATTAAAGACTATAATATTAACAGCCACTTATCCGGCTTTACCAAATAAGAAAAAGACAGGCGAACGCCTGTCTTTTCTTTTATTTCTTATCAGCCGGCATCTCTTTCTGAAGCTCATCCAAAATAGCATTCGCTCCGTCCACACTGCGGCGCAGAGACCACACCGCACGGTCCACGTGGTACACATGTCCGTTTTTCACTGCCTTCAGCTTCTTCCAAAGTACATTCTTTTCGATCGGGCGTTTGCCGTCCGCATCGATGTCATCTGTTTTTCCTGTCATCAGGATGATCACATCCGGATCTGTTTTCAGCAGCTGCTCAAGTGTCATTTTCATGTTCACTGAGTCGCCGCCATTGCTTGATCCGCTGTTTTCTGACGTGCTGATCGCATATCGATAACCGACCTGTGTTAAAAGTCTTGATGTAAAGAAATTTTCATCTCTTGCCATAATCGTATCATTTGTATTTCCGATCAAAAGGACGGACTGGCTGTTAGCGCTGATTTTCTGCTTTGTCTCGCTAAGCTTTTCTTCATGCGCTGTCAGTTTTTTCTCCATTTCCTTCTCCTTGCCGACTGCTTTTGCAATCGTAAGTGAAGCGTCAATTGTATCCTGATAATCAGCATTTAAATTATCAAGCCCAATGGTCGGCGCGATTTTTTTCAGCTGATCGTATACTTTCTTATGCCGGGTCGTGTCAGCAATAATTAAATCGGGTTTTAATGAAGCGATTTTTTCCATGCTTGGCTGTGAGCGAGTGCCGACAGATGTGTAGCCGTCAATTTTCTTCAGCACATCCTTGTTGATCAGCTGCTTCGCTTTATTGTCATCGGCAACCCCGACAGGCGTAATGCCGAGATCGAGCAGTGTGTCGATAAAACCAAGCTCAAGAACAACAACCCGCTTCGGATGCTTAGGCACATTTGTCTTCCCTAAATCATGTGTTACCGCCACTTTATGTTCTTTGCTGTTTTGATTGCCGCTTGAAGACGAGCAGGCAGCCGTTAGAACAGAAAGAAGTAAAACTGTAAGAATAATCAGTGTTTTTTTCATACGTTCCAGTCTCTCCTGTATGTAGTTTCTAAGATTAAGATGTCCAAAAGATAGTATAACACGGAATGAGAATCATTATCACTAATTATTTTTAAAATGAGAAGAGAAAGTTCAGCTTACAGGTACATCTTGTTTCTCTCTGTAACGAAGTAGGACTATAAAGGGAAGAAAGGGTATGGATCAAAATCAAATTAGGTTTCTGGAGGAACGGTTAAAAACGGACATGCTTTCAAGTGACAGGACACAGCGGTACAGCAGCTTAACATCATGTACACAAAAAAGCTTGCAGAAAAACATAGCTTTCTCTGCAAGCTGATCCTGTTAAAGCTTCACAATGACTCTACCTTGAATGCGATTTTGCAAAATATCTTTTAACGCAGCCGGCGCTTCTGCCAATGGCACTTCCCTGTCCACGATGGTCAGCAGCTGATCAGGCTTGAGATCATAAGACATGCGCTCCCAAACAGCGGCTCTGACATCCATCGGACAGTACACTGAATCGATTCCGAGCAGGCTGACCCCGCGAAGAATAAATGGATAAACCGTTGCAGGAACTTCTCCCCCGCCCGTTAAGCCGCTCACCGCGACAGCTCCGCCATATTGGATTTTGCTTAAAAGCGAGGCAAGCTGTTTTCCGCCGACAGGATCAACCGCTCCCTGCCATTGCTGCTTGGACAGCGCCTTAAGCGATCCGTCATAGACATCTTCCCTGCTGAGCACTTCGCTTGCACCGAGCTGCTTCAAATAATCGGCCGCATCCCGGTTTCCTGTGCTTGCCACCACATCATAGCCCCGCTTGTTCAGCATCGATACCGCAATTCCGCCGACACCGCCGGTTGCTCCTGTGACTAGCACGCTCCCTTTTTCCGGAGACAGACCGTTCTGTTCAAGCCGATGCACCGATAACGCCGCAGTAAATCCCGCCGTTCCGTACACCATCGCTTCTTTTAGTGTAAGATTCGATGGCAGAGGCACCAGCCAGTCACCAGGCACCGAAGCATATTCACTTAATCCGCCATCGCGGGAGACACCGAGCTCATAGCTTGTCGCAATCACCTCATCCCCCTCGGCAAAGCGCGGATCATTGGAAGAGACAACCGTACCCGCAGCGTCAATGCCCAAAATAAGCGGATACTCTCTGACGATATTGCCGCCTGCTTTTCCGGCCAGGCCATCTTTATAATTGATGCCGGAATAAGCAATTTTAATCAGAACACCGTCTTTCGGCAAATCCTCTGTTGACATGGTTTTCACATGAACTGAAACATCATCGGCATGTTTTTCTGCCAGCAATGCTTGAAATAACGTTGACATTCGGCACACTCCTTTTCGTTTATATCGTAACCGAAGAACGTTCAAAAAACCAAATCATCAAGCTTCAATTTTACTTCGCTGGCACATTGAGACGATAATGGACAAATGCAGTTTCTTCTTCATAGCCGTTTTGTTCATATAAGCTTCTTGCCGTCCGGTTGTGGTGTTCCGTCTGGAGCAATAAAGATTTTGCCCCGTTTTCCGCAGAAAAATCTTTTGCTGCAGATAGCAATTGCCCGCCGGCTCCCTTTGTCCGCGCATGAGGAGCGACGAATAAGTCATTTAATATGTAAATTCTTTTCATAGCCACAGAAGAAAACGTTGGATAGAGCTGGGTAAAACCTATGAATTCTCCATTTTCTTCTGCTGTCAAAATAATGGACTCGTCATTTTCCAAACGGGCTCTCAAAAAAGCCTCTGCCCCTTTCAGATCGGACGCCTGCTTATAAAATTCCCGATACTGGTTAAACAGCGGCGCGATGGCTGCGGCATCTGATGTCTTTGCTTGGCGAATGTTCATCTCATTTCTTCCTCTCTCTTTAGAATCGTTCTATTTTTACTTTTATAGAATTTTCTGTAAAGTTTATTTTTTAGAATACTTTTATCAGCATGCATAGAAAAAATATCACAATAATATCCATTGATCTCATGGAAACACATGCAGGTCATTTGAAGGATTTTTTTCGACAGGAATTTGCCGGGACTCAGGAGCATTTAACCTGAAAAAGAATGACATTTCAGCATAATGAACATTTACTCATGTCTATTTTCGTTCTTTTCTGTATAAAATTAGTTATTTCGAGTCTCTACAGAAATAGCGAGAGATGATATACCTAAATAGAGATAAAATCATCGCGAAAAAATGGGTCTACTAAAATATTATTCCATCTATTACAATAAATTTACAGAATAGTCTTTTAAGTAAGTCTACTCTGAATTCTTTTAAAGGAGAGGGTAAAGAGTGAGAAACAAAAAATTGTGGATCAGCTTGTTGTTTGCGTTAACGTTAATCTTTGCGATGGCGTTCAGCAACATGTCTGCGCAGGCTGCCGGAAAAAGCAGTACAGAAAAGAAGTACATTGTCGGATTTAAACAGACAATGAGTGCAATGAGTTCCGCTAAGAAAAAAGATGTTATTTCTGAGAAAGGCGGAAAAATTCAAAAGCAGTTTAAGTATGTTAACGCAGCCACAGCAACATTGAATGAAAAAGCTGTAAAAGAATTAAAACAAGATCCGAGCGTTGCATATGTGGAAGAAGATCATATTGCACATGAATATGCGCAATCTGTTCCTTACGGCATTTCTCAAATTAAAGCGCCGGCTCTTCACTCTCAAGGCTACACAGGCTCTAACGTAAAAGTAGCTGTTATCGACAGCGGAATTGACTCTTCTCATCCTGACTTAAATGTCAGAGGCGGAGCAAGCTTCGTACCTTCTGAAACAAACCCATACCAGGACGGCAGTTCTCACGGCACACATGTAGCCGGTACGATTGCCGCTCTTAATAACTCAATCGGTGTTCTGGGCGTAGCACCAAACGCATCGTTATATGCAGTAAAAGTTCTTGATTCAACAGGAAACGGCCAATACAGCTGGATTATTAACGGCATTGAGTGGGCCATTTCCAACAATATGGACGTTATCAACATGAGCCTTGGCGGACCTTCTGGTTCTACAGCGCTGAAAGCAGTAGTTGATAAAGCCGTTTCCAACGGTATCGTCGTTGCTGCTGCAGCCGGAAACGAAGGTTCGTCCGGAAGCACAAGCACAGTCGGCTACCCTGCAAAATATCCTTCTACCATTGCGGTAGGTGCGGTAAACAGCAGCAACCAAAGGGCTTCATTCTCAAGCGCAGGTCCCGAGCTTGATGTGATGGCTCCTGGCGTTTCCATTCAAAGCACACTTCCTGGAGGCACTTACGGCGCTTACAACGGAACGTCTATGGCGACTCCGCACGTTGCTGGAGCAGCAGCGTTAATTCTTTCTAAGCACCCGACTTGGACAAACGCGCAAGTCCGTGATCGTTTAGAAAGCACTGCAACATACCTTGGTAGCTCTTTCTACTATGGAAAAGGGTTAATCAACGTACAAGCAGCTGCACAATAATAAAAAAAGAAGCAGGTTCTCCGGGACTGACCCCATAAGATGAGACAAATAAAAACACCTTCAAGTTTGAAAACGGATGATTGTTATCCGAAATTAGACTTGGAGGTGTTTTTTCTATGAGGACAAGAGTGAGTTATCCGGTTGAAGTG